>NZ_JCAQOT010000025.1:0-926352 GCF_059567845.1 Massilia sp. BGA-UO-ETr-WB1
GCGGCGTTGTTAGGGGCGTGAGCCCTTTTTAACTTCGGCTTGCGCGTCGCAGAAAGTCGGCACTTGCACGGCGCGGCCGTTCGCGGCACGGAAACTCGGGTTTTCACACAGCCTGGCCCCGAAGCCGTCATTCAAACCTCATCGAAAAGCTCTCGCCGCACGTATTGAAAGAATGAAATATAGTCTCGCAGAGGTGCATCAAACGGCATGGTCACTCGCTCCAATAGCCTGCGCACCTCGCTTTTAGGATAACCAGCCAGATCGTCCAGCACAGCAATCATCGACACACGAGAGACCGGATTGAAGCTTATTGCTTCGTCGCGCATCGCTACCTCGACGATGTTGCTCCAGTCGCTAGGATCGTTGATGTCAAAATCGCTTAACGTGTTGAACGTAATCTCGTCTAGGTATTCAATATCGAGGTACTTCAACCACGACATGAATTTTTCAGAATCTTTCATAATTTTCTGGACTCGGCACTCAGTTGTTGGAGCTCGGCTCAACCCAACCCAACCTGGGCGAAGTCCTTTAGCAAACTCCTCCCTGACTTTGGCTAGCGAATACTCGTCGCCCATCTCTGCTTCAATTTCGCCAATGCAGCCCCAACAGTCGCCACCACAGTCGGCTGATAAAGGGTCATCTTTCTGGTCCAGTTTTCGGCCGCATATGCCACACGTATCTCGCATCTTCAACCTCTGTTCAACTACATGTTTGCAGCCCCGGCGAGCGGCCGCTCCTGGCCGATAGTACGTTTTCGAATCCCAGGTTAAGCCTCAGTCGCATCACTGAAGAATTTCCCAACGACTTGTCACTGGATCGTATGCAATATTGCCGTTACGCCGAAGTGCCTGCAATCGCTCATTGACAGTTGTGTCAACACTTTCGCTAGGGGATACACCGGCTCGCCGGACGTTGAGGCGCAGAGCTTCGGTTCGAACAGCGGCAACTGCCAAAAGTTCCTTTAGCCGCAACGGACGCTGCGCGAGCGACTCAATAATCGAAGAGTCAATGGAGAGGAAGCTATTCTTCATTGCAAGTTATTCGCACCTTTTAAGTTGCACGTCAAATTCTCAACGCCCGACGGGCCGCTGTTGGCCGAACTCGGCCGACGGTGTTCAGGATAGCAGCTTACTCATCTGCAAAACTCACAAAACCTCACTCCAAGCCGAAGCCGCCTCATTGTAGCCGGTCGCGTGTGATGCATTTTCGCCCTAAAGCGGCACTCAATAACAGCAACTACGGCCTAAGGAGGAGGGTCATGGCTATTGATGAGAAACCTCCTGCGAAACATGCGCCTCCGAACCAGGCCAACATCCTTTTTACGACGACCAAGTATCCCGCACGCTCGGAGGGGTCAAAAAACCACCCGCGACTAACAGCGCCGGTGTGGCAACCAATCACAAAGTAGAGTACGGGCAGGAAGAAGAACACAGCAAATACCGACAACCATGCTAAATCGTGGGCGAGGACGGAGGCAAACCTCGCGTGTTCGAACCACGCATCGAAAGTTACAAGGCCCATTGATGACCAGACTCCTGTAATCGCGGCGGTTCGGTTTGTTGGTACGATGCTCATCTTGTTCTCCGCCTTAATGCCATGTGCCGATCGTCCGCTCTTGGCTGCCGAAATCAGCCAGTCCAGCATACGTCAACGGTTGTGCATCTCGTGCTGATGCGCGGCCACGCGGTTGCGGCCGGCGTGCTTGGCGGCGTACAGCGCGCGGTCGGCGGCGCCGATCAGCGCGGGCACGTCGAACGGCTGCTCGGGGCTGAGCGTGGCCAGGCCGACGCTGACGGTCACGTGCTGGCCCTCCTCGGCCGCGCAGCGGTGCTCGATGCCCAGCGCCAGGACGCGCTGGCGCAAGGCTTCCGCCATTATCATGGCCTGGTCCGCATCGGTGTCCGGCAGGATGATGGCGAATTCTTCGCCGCCGTAGCGCGCCAGTAAGTCGGTCGAGCGGTGCAGCATGGCCGCCAGCGCGGCCGATACCTGGATCAGGCACTGGTCGCCCTGCTGGTGGCCGTAGTGGTCGTTATAGGCCTTGAAGCAGTCGATGTCGATCATCAGCAGCGACAGGTTGGCGCCGTTGCGCTTGGCGCGCCGCTGTTCCTTGTCGATGGCGACGTCGAAATGGCGGCGGTTGGCCACCCCGGTCAGGCCGTCCGAGAAGGTCTGCGAGCGCAGCACCATGGCCTGCTCGCGCAGCACTTTCTCGCGGTTGACGGCGATGCTCACGTCGGTGATCTGGATCAGGCAGTGGCGCTCGGCGCCGGCCACCTCCACCGGCGTGACCGCGATGGCCTGCTGCAGGCGCTCGCCGCGCGCCGCCGCCGCGCGGTCGGCGTGCAGCGGAAAGGGCGACTTGTTCAGCGTTTGCGACAGCAGCGACGGGAAGTTGCTGGCCAGCGCCTGCTGGATCGCCATGCCAATGCGCTGGCTGCGCATTTCCGGGAACAGCGTGTAGAACTCGCGGCACAGCACCTCGCCCGCCGGCATGGCGGAGTATTGCTCCATCCAGCGGTTCCACAGCACGATGCGGCCAGCGCCGTCCAGGACAATGGCGCCGACGTGGACTGCGCCCAGCACGCTCTCGAGCAGGCCGAGACGGTTCGCTTCCAGGTCCATTGTCAGCCCTGGCCCGTCACGCGGTGCAGATACAGATTGATCTGCTGTTTCAGGTCGTGCAGCGCGGACACGTCGAGGATGAAAGCGACGTAGCCGTGGATCTGGTGCATTTCAAGGACGAAGTCGATGTGCAGCATCATCACCACCGATTCGGCCGCGGTGCCGGAGGCGCTCAGGATGTCCTCGCTGGTGCCGACGTGGTACACCGGCAGCGAGCCTTGCAGCTCCTGCTCGAAGATGTTGGCCAGCGTGCCGATGCAGGAGTTCAGGATGATGTTGCCGATCTCGCTCATGGCCTCCTGTTCCATCTCGGTCAGCTCGGCCAGCGGCACCAGCTCGCCCACCATCAGGCGCACGATTTCCAGGCTTTTATCCTCGGGGAACATGAGGATGGCTTCGGTCTGGAAGGCGCCCGCGTAGTGCTGGCTCACGCCGCAGATGCGCTGCAGCTGCTCGTCGCGGTGGCCCAGCAGGGCGGCCGCGTCGGCGCGGTTCAGGAAGCTGATCGAGGGCACCGACATGGTCACCGCCTCGTTGACGATGCCGCTCATGGCGGCGGCCGCCTGGCCGACGCCGATGTTGAAGATCTCCACCAGCGCGTCGTGTTCCAGCTCGGTCAGGGCGAAAGGCATCTTCATGCCTCCAGCGGTGCGATCAGCTGGGCGATGCGGGCCTCGGTGATGGGCTTCTCCATGAAGCCGACGCCGATCTCGGCCGCTCGGTTGCGGGTGGCGCTTTGCACATTGGCGGTGAGCAGCGAGATGTGGGCCTGCGGCAGCAGGGCGCGCAGCTGCTCGGCGGCGGCCAGGCCGCCCATGCCGGGCATGTTGACGTCGATCAGCACCAGGGCCGGCGTGTAAGAGGCGACTTTCTGCAGCGCTTCTTCGCCCGAGGCGGCTTCCTCGATGACCCAGCCGGCATGCATGCTGAGGATGTATTGGCGCGCCATCAGGCGCGAAACGCGGCTGTCGTCGACGATCAGTATCTGTTGGACGGACTCCATGAGCTATCCTGCGGGCTATTGTCTGGGTGGCCATTTTCTCATACCGACCGGCGTTCTGCGAGTATTGTCGGTGGCGATCCGCTAAAATAGCGGCAATCCGATCTGCCACTCTTATACCCCTTAATATTTTTACCATGACCCAAGACGAACTGAAACAAGCAGTAGCCCGCGCCGCCATCGCCTACGTGGAAGGCGACATCATCGGCGTCGGCACCGGCTCGACCGCCAACTTCTTCATTGATGAGCTGGCCAAGATCAAGCACCAGATCAAGGGCGCCGTGGCGTCCTCCGAGGCGACCGCCGCGCGCCTGGCCGGCCACGGCATTCCCGTGCTGGACCTGAACGATGTGGCCGAGATCGCCGTCTACATCGACGGCGCCGACGAGATCACCGAGCAGGGCGCCATGATCAAGGGCGGCGGCGCGGCGCTCACGCGCGAGAAGATCGTCGCGTCGGTGTCGAAGAAGTTCGTCTGCATCGCCGACGGCTCCAAGCTGGTGGACGTGATGGGCAAGTTCCCGCTGCCGGTGGAAGTGCTGCCGATGGCGCGCAACGCCGTGTCGCGCCAGCTGGCAGCGCTGGGCGGCCAGCCCAAGCTGCGCCTGAAGCCGGGCACCGGGGAAGCCTTCGTCACCGACAACGGCGGCAACATCCTGGACGTGGCCGGCCTGGCCATCACCGATCCGAAGGGCCTGGAGGCGCAGATCAACCAGATCGTCGGCGTGATCGCCGTCGGCCTGTTTGCCGCGCGCGGCGCCGACGTCTGCCTGCTGGGCACGCCGGACGGCGTGCGCACGCTGGCCTACTAATCCTTTCCCGGGACACTTATGAAACGTTTGCTGTTGCTGGCGGTGTTGCTGAACGCCGTGATGTTGAGTGCCTGTTCGTCTCTGCCTTTCGGCAAGGACAAGGACCAGGAAGCCGAAGCGGCACGGCGCGCGGCGACGGTGCGCCAGCCGATGGTGTCCGCGCTGGCCAGCGACGGCAGCAAGCGCGTGATGGTGGACGGGGTGGAGATCGAGAAGGTGGCGTTCCGGGCCGGCGTGTCGTCGGCCACGGTGGAGCGCATGGCGCGCAAGGCCGGCTGCGACGGCAACGGCGGCCCCGGGGCCGGGCTGGTGTCCGAGCCGGGCCCGGTCGAGGTCTACCGCATGATGTGCGGCGACGGCAGGGCTTATCTCGCCAAGTGCGAGCTGCGCCAGTGCAAGCCGCTGCAGCGATAAGGTAGAAAAAAGGCGCCGTCGGCGCCTTTGTTTTTTAGTCCGCCGGCGGCACGTAGCCGGCTGCGGCGTCGGCGCCGTCGCCGAAGAAGTGCTTCTCCATCTGCGTGGCCAGGTATTTGCGCGCGCGCTGGTCGGCCAGGTTCAGGCGGTTTTCGTTGACCAGCATGGTCTGGTGCTTGAGCCAGGCGGCCCACGCTTCTTTCGATACGGACAGGTAGATCTTCTTGCCCAGTTCACCCGGATACGGTGGGAAATCCAGGCCTTCGGCTTCCTTGTTCAGTTTGATGCAATGGACGGTGCGGGCCATCTTTGGTGCTCCTAAATGCGGTGGTGAAAGCTTGATTATAAGGTTTTAACCAGAACCTGGGATTTGCGCTGCCAGTTATACATGCGCTGGCGGTCCTTCGGCAGGGCGTCCACGGTGGCCGGCACGAAGCCGCGCTTGATGAACCAGTGCGCGGTGCGGGTGGTGAGCACGAACAGCTTGCTCAGCCCCAGCGCGCGGGCGCGGTTCTCCATGTGCTTGAGGATGCGTTCGCCGTCGCCCTGGGCTTGCACGTCGGGGTTGACGGTCAGGCATGCCATTTCGGCCATTTTCTGTTCCGGGAACGGGTACAGCGCGGCGCAGCCGAAGATCACGCCGTCGTGCTCGATCACCGAGAACAGGTCGATTTCGCGTTCGATCAGTTCGCGGCCGCGCTTGACCAGCGTGCCGTCCGCTTCCAGCGGTTCGATCAGTTTGATGATGCCGCCCACGTCCTCGATGGTGGCCTGGCGCAGCGACTCCAGGTTCTCGTGCGAGATCATGGTGCCCACGCCATCGTGGGTGAACAGTTCCAGCAGCGCCGAGCCGTCCATCGCGAACGGCACGATGTGGGAGCGGTCCACGCCGTTGTTGCAGGCCTTGACGCAGTGCTTCAAGTAGAATGCGGTGGCGTCGGGCAGGAAACCGGCCTGCAGCACGGCTTCGGCCTGGTGCGAGGACAGTTCGCGGATCTCGGTGCCGCCGGCGTCCGTCATCATGTCGGTTTCGGTGATGAAGATCAGCTTGTCGGCGTGCAGGGCGATGGCGGCGCTGCAGGCCACGTCTTCCATGGTCAGGTTGAAGGTTTCGCCGGTGGGCGAGAAGCCCAGCGGCGACAGCAGCACCAGGCCGTCCGAACCGAGGATGGAGTGGATGGTTTCGGCGTCGACTTTACGCGTGATGCCGGTCAGTTCCAGGTCCACGCCGTCGATCACGCCGAGCGGGCGGGCGGTGATGAAGTTGCCGGAAATGATGCGGATGGCCGCGTTGGACATCGGCGTGTTCGGCAAGCCCTGGCTGAACGCGGCCTCGATGTCCAGGCGCAGCTCGCCGGCCGCTTCCTTGGCGCATTCCATGGCGGCGGTGTCGGTAATGCGCACGCCGTTGTGGAAGCGGCCTTCCACGTTGCGCAGCGCGAGCTGTTCGGCCACCTGCGGGCGCGAGCCGTAGACCACGGTCACGTTGATGTCGAGTGCCTGCAGCAGCGACAAATCATGGGCCAGCACCGGCAGGGCGCCAGCCGATACGAGTTCGCCGGGGAAGGCGACCACGAAGGTCTTGCCGCGGAAAGCGTGGACGTAGGGCGCGACGGAGCGCAGCCATTGGACGAATTGGGTAGGATTTTCCATTTGCCGCATTATAATTCGGTGCGCGGTTTTCGCGCCAAATACTAGTAAAAAACATGTCAGAAGCCAGCAAGAAGCCACCAGTCGCCGTCCCGCAGCAGCCATCCAACGCTCCCGCCACCGTCTCCGCCGCCCCGAAGGGCGATACGCCCGCTGTGACGCGCGCGCCACAGGGAAGCCAGGGCGGCCAGGGTGGGCAGCGCCGTGGCGAAGGCCGCGCACCGCGCCAGCCGCGCCCGGAAGGTGCGGCGCGTCCGCCGCGCGCCGAGGGGGAGCGCGGCGGACGTGGCCCGCGCCTGACGCCGGAGGAAGCCGCTGCGCGCGCGGCGGAGGCGGCGTTCCGCAATCCGATCCCGCCGATCACCTTCCCTGAAGACCTGCCGGTTTCCGGCCGCCGCGCGGAGATCGCCGAGGCGCTGATGAAGCACCAGGTCATCATCGTCTCCGGCGAAACCGGCTCGGGCAAAACCACCCAGCTGCCGAAGATCTGCCTGGAGCTGGGCCGGGGCCGCAACGGCATCATCGGCCACACGCAGCCGCGCCGTATCGCCGCGTCTTCGACCGCCAAGCGCATCGCGCAGGAGCTGGGCACGCCGCTGGGCGAGAACGTCGGCTTCAAGGTGCGCTTCGCCGACACCCTGATGCGCGGCGCCTCCGTCAAGCTGATGACGGACGGTATCCTGCTGGCCGAAACCCAGACCGACCCGCTGCTCAAGGGCTACGACACGATCATCATCGACGAAGCCCACGAACGCAGCCTGAACATCGACTTCCTGCTGGGCTACCTGAAGCAGCTGCTGCCGCGCCGACCGGACCTGAAGATCATCATCACTTCCGCCACCATCGACGCCGACCGCTTCTCGCGCCACTTCGGCACGCCGGAAAAGCCGGCGCCGGTGATCGAAGTGTCGGGCCGCCTGTACGCGGTGGAAGTGCGCTACCGCCCGGTGGAACGCGACCAGGTGCCCATGGGCGGCGCCAACGCCGCCAACCCTTCCCCGCAGCAGGGCAAAGCCGCCGCCGCCCGCGAGAAGCGCGACCTGATGGACGCCGTGATCGACGGCGTGGACGAAGTGTGCCGCATCGGCTCCGGCGACGTGCTGGTGTTCCTGCCCGGCGAACGCGAGATCCGCGACGCGGCCGAAGCGCTGCGCAAGCACCATCCGCCGCACGTGGAGATCCTGCCGCTGTTCGCCCGCTTGTCGGTGGAGGAACAGGAGCGCGTGTTCCGCACCTCCAATGCGCGCCGCATCGTGCTGGCCACCAACGTCGCGGAGACCTCGCTGACCGTGCCCGGCATCCGCTACGTGGTGGACGCCGGCCTGGCGCGCGTGAAGCGCTACAGCTACCGCAACAAGGTGGAACAGCTGCAGGTCGAGCCGATCGCCCAATCGGCCGCCAACCAGCGCGCCGGCCGCTGCGGCCGCGTGGCCGACGGCGTCTGCATCCGCCTGTACGACGAGCAGGACTTCCTGCAGCGCCCGAAATTCACCGATCCCGAGATCCTGCGCTCCTCGCTGGCCGCCGTCATCCTGCGCATGAAGTCCCTGCACCTGGCGGACGTGGAAACCTTCCCCTTCATCGAGCCGCCGCTGGCGCGCGCGATCGCGGACGGCTACCAGCTGCTGCAGGAACTGGGCGCGGTGGACGAATACAACCAGCTCACGCCGCTGGGCCGCAAGCTGGCCAAGCTGCCGCTGGACCCGCGCGTGGGCCGCATGATCCTGGCCGCGCACGACAACGCCTCGCTGACGGAAGCGCTGATCGTGGCCTCCGCGCTGTCGGTGCAGGACCCGCGCGACCGCCCGGTGGAGCACCAGCAGGCGGCCGACGAGGCGCACAAGAAGTTCGCCGACGAGAAGTCCGAATTCCTCAGCTACATCAAGATCTGGCGCTGGTTCGAGGGCGCCATCGAGCACAAGAAGACCAACCGCCAGCTGCAGGAAAACTGCCGCAGCAACTTCCTGTCGCAAGTGCGCCTGCGCGAATGGCGCGACGTGCACTCGCAACTGCTCACCATCGTCAAGGAGCAGGGCTGGCGCATGAACGAGGCGCCCGCCACCTACGAAAACCTGCACCTGGCGCTGTTGACCGGCCTGCTGGGCAACGTGGGCTTCAAGGGCGAGGACGAGCCGGGCGCCGGCTTCCTGGGCGCGCGCGGCATCAAGTTCCATATCTGGCCGGGCTCCAGCCTGCTGAAGAAGCCGGGCAAGTGGATCATGGCCGCCGAGCTGGTGGAAACCACGCGGTTGTACGCGCGCTGCGTGGCCAGGATCGAGCCGGAATGGCTGGAGAAGGTGGGCGGCCACCTCTTGAAAAAATCGTGGGGCGAGCCGCGCTGGGAAAAGCGCAGCGCGCAAGTGACCGCGTCCGAGCGCGCCACCTTGTACGGCCTGGTGGTGTACAGCCAGCGCCGCATCAACTACGGCGCCTTCAACCCGCAGGAAGCGCGCGAGATCTTCATCCGCGACGCGCTGGTGGGCGGCGACTACGACACCCGCGCGCCGTTCTTCGCGCACAACCACAAGCTCATTAAAGAAATCGAGAACCTGGAACACAAGTCGCGCCGCCTGGACGTGCTGGTGGACGATGAACTGATCGCCGCCTTCTACGACAAGCTGATACCGGCCGACGTGGTGAACGGCGCCGGTTTCGAGAAATGGCACAAGGAAGCGACTGCGGCAGAACCGAAGCTGCTGTTCCTGAACCGCGACGAGCTGATGCGCCACGAGGCGGCCGGCGTGACCACCGACCTGTTCCCGAAGACCATGATGGCGGCCGGCCTGGAAATGGCGCTGACCTATCACTTCGAGCCGGGCAGCGTGCGCGACGGCGTGACCCTGGCGGTGCCGCTGTACGCGCTGAACCAGCTGTCGCGCGAGCGCTGCGAATGGCTGGTGCCGGGCATGCTGAAGGAGAAAGTGCACCTGCTGCTGAAGTCCCTGCCGCAAAAGCTGCGCCGCCATTGCGTGCCGCTGCCGGAGTACGCGGCCAAGTTCTGCGAGCGCGTGCAGGCCTCGCTGGCCTTCGGGCGCGGCGACCTGATCGACGCCATCATTGCCGACATCCGCAAGGAAATCACCATCGGCGTGCTGACCACCGACTTCAAGCCGGAAACGCTGCCCGCGCACCATTTCATGAACTTCAAGGTGATCGACGAGCATGGCCGCCAGCTGGACATGGGCCGCAACCTGGCCACGCTGCAGGCCGAGTACGGCATGCAGGCGCGCCAGAGCTTCCAGAAGATGGCCGAGGCCACCGCGCCGGCCGGTACGCAGCTGCGCGCGGGCGGCCAGCCTGCGCAGGCTGCCGCCGCCGCTGGTGGCAGCTCGGCCGCCGGCAAGGCGGCGCACGGCGGCATCGCTGCCGAGCGCGTGACGGCCAAGGCCGGCGGCGCGGGCGCCACGCCTGCCGCCGCTGCCCCGGCCGCGCAATCGGCAACGACGGGCATCACCGGCTGGACCTTCGGCGAGCTGCCGGAACTGCTCGAGATCGTGCAGGGCAAGCTGACACTGATCGGCTTCCCGGCGCTGGTGGACAAGGGCACGCACTGCGACCTGGAAGTGTTCGACGACCCCACCGTGGCGGCGCGCACGCACCGCGTCGGCCTGCGCCGCCTGTTCGCGCTGCAGATGAAGGACCAGATCAAGTTCGTGGAAAAGAGCATCCCCAACCTGCAGCAGATGGGCATGCAGTTCATGTCCATGGGCACGCAGGAGGAGCTGCGCGACCAGATCATCAACAAGGCGCTCGACATCGCCTGCCTGCAGGACCCGCTGCCGACCGACGCCGCCACCTTCGCCAAGCGCAAGGATGAAGGCAAGTCGCGCCTGGTGCTGCTGGTGAACGAAGTGGCGCGCCTGCTGTCGCAAGTGCTGACCGAGTTCCACGGCCTGCCGAAGCGCCTGCAAGGCATCAACGCGCAGGTGGCGGCCGACATGCAGGCGCAGCTGCAGGGCCTGGTGCACAAGCGCTTCCTGCTCGAAAGCGATTATGCGCAGCTGGCGCATTTCCCGCGCTATCTGAAGGCCATGAACGTGCGCCTGGAAAAGCTGCGCGCCGATCCCGCGCGCGACGCCAAGCTGATGGCCGAATGGCAAAGCGCGGCGGCGCCGTTCCAGCGCCTGATGCGCGACAAGGCCGCCGGCCGCAACACCGATCCGAAGCTGGTGGAGTTCCGCTGGATGCTGGAGGAATTGCGCGTGTCGCTGTTTGCGCAGGAACTGCGCACGCCCATGCCGGTGTCGGCCAAGCGCTTGCAGAAGGTATGGGAATCCATGCAGCGCTAGGCGCCGGCATGGGGTGAAGGGTGCGCGGCAGGGCGGCCAACGCAGTCCCACCTGCCGGCCACCCTGTTTTCCCCGCGCATGGCGGTTACTGCTGCATTCGGTGAGGAAGTTTAATCTGCGATCCCGTGCGCTGGCGCACCGATGGGTACCGCCCGCTCCGCTATATTGCACTGCAACATAGTGACTAGGAGTGTCGCATGACCAAGCCCATCTTTGGCGCACGATTGCTGCGCAGCATTACCCGCGCAGGGAAGTCGCAGCAGAAGTTGATGACCCAGTTGTTCGGCCTGCCCACCGCGAAGGCCAAGCCGAAAGCCAAAGCGGTGAAGGTGGCCAAGGCGGCCAAGCCTGCCGCCCCGGCGCGGCGCGCTGCCCCGGCGCGTACCGCCGCACCGTCCCGGCCCGCCGCAGCGCCCCGGCCCGCCCTGTCGGCGCCGGACGGCATGCCGATCCGCCAGCACGCGCGGCCGGACGTGTCCGTGCTGCCCGGCCGCTGGCTTGCATCGCACTATGCGGCAATGCCGCAAGCGGGCCAGGTGCCGGCCCAGCCCATGAGCTATTGGCTCTACCTTCCGCAGCGCGTTTCCGACGCCGCCGCGCGCCAGGGCCTGCCGCTGGTCGTCATGCTGCACGGCTGCCACCAGACCGCCACCCAGTTCGCCCAGGGCACGCGCATGAACCGCTTGGCCGAGCAGAAAGGCTACGCCGTGCTGTATCCGCAGCAGGCCGCCAGCACCCAGGCGCACCGCTGCTGGCGCTGGTATGACAAGACCACGCAGGAAGGCGGCGGCGACACCGCGCTGATCGCCGCCGTGATCGGCAAGGTCTGCAGCGACTACGCCATCGACCGCAAGCGCATCTACGTGTGCGGCATTTCCGCCGGGGCCGGCATGGCCAACATCCTCGCGCTGAACCATCCCGAACTGGTTGCCGCCGTGGGCCTGCATTCCGGTCCGGCCTACGGCGGCGGGCACAGCACCGTCGGCGCCCTGAGCGTGATGCAGCACGGCGCCGGCCTGCAGGCCTCCGCCGCCATCCGGCAGGTGCTGCTGCGGCAGCCCGGCTTCCCGGTCATGCCCACCATCCTGATCCAGGGCGAGGGCGACAAGATCGTGCGTCCCGTCAACCAGGCGCAGCTGGTGCAGCAGAGCCTGCTGCTGAACCGGCTGCCGGCGGGGACCGAAGTGAAAGTGGTGGAGCGCGCGCGGCGCGGCCACACGCGCAACGCGCACGAGATCCGCGACTACAGTTCGAAAGGCAAGGTGCTGCTGCGCGTGGCGCGCATCGCCGACCTGGAGCACGCCTGGAGCGGCGGCGACCCGGCATTGTCCTTCAACGCCAAGGCCGGCCCGGACGCCAGCAAGATGATGCTGGACTTCTTCGCCAAGCACCGGCGCGTGCTGTCGTGAGGGCGCCGGCCCGGCTTATTCCGCGAGCGCGTCCGTGCCGTCGCCGCTGCCGTCGCCATTGCCGTCGCCCTTGAGCTTCACGCCCCGGCGCGCCAGTCCCTCGCGCAGCAGGAATTCGATTTCCGCATTCACGCTGCGCAGGTCGCGCGCGGCCAGGCGCTGGATTTCGTCCCACAGCGCCGGATCGATCCGCAGGGGATAGGCTTTTTTACCTGGGCTTGCCATGCTGTTCTGCCGCTAGTTGTACAGGGTGCCGGTGTTGATGATGGGCTGGGTCTCCTTGTCCGAGCACAGCACCACCAGCAGGTTGCTCACCATGGCCGCCTTGCGCTCGGCATCGAGCTCCACGATATCGCGTTCCGCCAGGCCTTTCAGCGCGGCCTCCACCATGCTCACGGCGCCGTGCACGATCTTGGCGCGGGCGCTGATGATGGCCTCGGCCTGCTGGCGGCGCAGCATCACTTGCGCGATTTCGGGCGCGTAGGCCAGGTGGGTCAGCTTGGCGTCCAGCACTTCCACGCCGGCCGCATCGAAGCGCGCCTGCAGCTCCACCTTCAGCGCCTCCGCCACCACGTCCATGCCGGCGCGCAGCGTGGTTTCGCCGTCCGGCAGATCCTCGCCTTCGTCATACGCGTACTGCGAAGCCAGGTGGCGCAGGGCCGCTTCGGCCTGTATCGATACGTAGCGCTCGAAATCGTCCACCTCGAACACCGCCTGCGCGGTGTCGCGCACGCGCCAGACGATGGCGGCGCTGATCTCGACCGGGTTGCCGCGCTTGTCGTTGACCTTCAGCGTGGGCGCGTTGAAATTGCGGGCGCGCACGGACAGCTTGCGCTTGATGTACAGCGGGAAGGCCCAGCGCAGGCCTTCGCTGCGGTCGGTGCCGATGTATTTGCCGAACAGCGTGAGGATGGCGCTTTCGTTCGGCTGTAGCATGTACAGCCCGGCAAAGCTCACCAGGCCGAGCAGGGCGGCGATGACGCAAAGAACAGGATGCAGGCCGCCTCGTGCGCCGAGGCCGGCCAGTGCGATCAGCGCCAGGGCGGCCACCGCCGCCGTATAGCCGCTGACCGAGGAAAACGCCGTTTCGCGGCGAATATGTGCTGCTTTCATGCTGGACTCCCTCTTGGTTGTGACATCAAAGTGATATCACTTTAGGATCACTTCAAGTTGGAGTCAAGAAATTTATCAAATAAATATCATGGCCGCTGCGTGTGCTGCTCTTCGGCCAGCAGCGGCTGCCATTGCTTGAACCAGGCATTTGCGTGTGCTTCCCAAGGAAACACGCCGGCGGTGCTGGGGAAAATGATCTGGTAAGCACGAGCCTCTGTGTCTTTGTAAAGCCACACGCCCCATCCCATATAGTGCTTGTAGTTTGCCGCCGAGACTTGACCAATCACGCATTCGAAGCCCCCTCCCAGCAGGCCGCTGACGCGCGTCCCCGGCTCAAGCTGCAGGCCCGACCGCATTTGCCGATAGCACTCATTAATGACCGCTTGCGCCACCTCGTGCTTGAGCCCGACAACGATCAGGTCCGGCATGCCCAGCGATTGTTCTATGCCTAGCGAATACGAAAAAGGCGGCTCTTCATCTTCCTCCATCACATTGATAATGTGGAGACCGTATGCCGCGATATCGGCGTGCACCTGCTCTTCATCTCCGCCGGTTTCGCACGGTTTTTCCCAGCGCTCCCACTCTGCGCCGACATGCGTGCGATAGGCGCTCCAGCCGCGCGGCAAGTCGCTGATCCCGGCGAGTGAGGCATCGCGTTCATAAACGCATCCCATGCACAGCAGCACGCATTCGCCAGGCGTGTCGGTGGTGGCGTCCAGAAATTGCCAGTCGCCGTTATGGTCATGCGCCACCTGCAGCACCGGAAAGGCCTGGTGCGCCACTTTATCCGTGCAAAAGGTGACGGTGTTGACGCTGTCGGCAAATGGCCAGTCGGAAAATGCGTGATTGTGTTCGGGCATGGCGGGCTCCTGGGTTTAGAGGAAGAAGGCTGCTGCGGCCACGGCGGTGGGCGGCAGGGCGCCCAGCAGCAGGCCGATGGCGCCGATCGATTCGTCCTGGAAGCCGCGCCGCAGCAGCGACACGCCGGCCGGGTTGGGCGCGTTGGCGATCACCGTCAGGCCGCCGCCGGCCACGGCGCCCGCCACCAGCATGTATTGCGCCTGCGGCGTCATGCCGTCGATCAGCGAACCGAGGTAGGTCAGGGCGGCGTTGTCGGTGATGGCGGTCAGGCCCAGCGCGCCGAAGAACAGCGCCACCGGCGCCAGGCTCGAGACGATGGGCTGCAGCCACCATTGCTGCATGCCGCCCAGCACCACCAGCCCGGCCAGGAAGAAGCCCACCAGCAAGCCTTCCTTCAGGATCAGCGGCTGCTGGTAGCGCTGGTAGGCTTGCGTGAAGCCGAGGAACAGCAGGAACAGGCCGAGGAACATCACCGGATGGTGCGCCAGCAGCACCACCCCCGCCAGGAGGCCCAGGTGGATCAGCGACACCAGCAGCGGCACCTGCGCCGGGCCGCCGCCATCGGCCGGCGCGCCGGCCGGCTGCAGGTGGCGCTTGAGCACGAAGCAGATGGCGGTGGCGTTGACCAGCACCGCCAGCGTGGCTTTCCAGCCGAACTGGCTGGCCATGAAGGCGCTGTCCCAGCCCCAGGTGGCAGCCACCATCAGCACCGGCGGCGCGGCGTAGGAAGTGAGCGTGCCGCCGATCGACACGTTGACGAACAGCACGCCCAGCGCGGCGTATTTGAGCCGCTCGGGCATGCCGTCGCGGAACACCAGCGGCGCCAGCGTCAGCGCGGCCAGCGTCATGGCGGCCGGCTCGGTGATCAGGGAGCCGGCCAGCGGCACCAGCGCCAGGCCCAGCCAGGCCAGCGCCAGTTCATTGCGCATCGGCGCCAGCCGCGCCAGCGCCTGCAGGGCGCGCTGCACCGCGTTGAGCACCGGCCAGGACGCGGCCACCACCATCACCACGAACACGAACAGCGGCTCGGTGTACTGGCGCGATTCGGCGTAGGCGATGGCGTTCTGGCCGCCCGCCGCGATGGCGATGGCCACGATCAGGATGGCGGCCCAGAAGCCGAACACCACTTCCACTTCGCCCAGCAGGTGCAGCAGGCCGGCGTGGCGCGGGTGGCGGTGGGCCAGGATCTCGAACGATTTGGCGGCGAAGGTGTGCACCAGGGCGCATCCGAACAGGATGGCGCCGATCAGCTGGATGGTGGTCATTGATGCCTATCAGGTATGGTTTTAATGCCCATCTTACAGCATCTGCAAGCTTTCCCAGTGGAACAAACCGTAAGTAGTCCTTGCCAAAACCGGGAGTAAATAGTACTGTGTATTTGTACAGTATCCGTGTTTGCAACCATGCTCAGTCCTTCCACCCTTGCCGCTCCCGAAAGCCTGCATCCGTCGCTGTGGCTGGCGTCGCAGCTGGCGCACTCGGCCACGCGCTGCGTGGACACCGGCTACGCGGCGCTGTCGGCCCAGCTGCCGGGCGGCGGCTGGCCGCTGGGCACGCTCACCGAGCTGATGCTGCAGCAGCAGGGCATCGGCGAAATCCGCCTGCTGCGTCCGGCGCTGGTGGCGGCCTCGAAGCGCCCGGTGGTGCTGCTGGCGCCGCCGCAGATCCCGCAGGGACTGGCGCTGGCCGCGCTGGGCTTGCCGCCGGGACAAATGGTGTGGATACGCAGCACGGGAAAAAGCGGGGACGCGCTGTGGGCCGCCGAACAGGTGCTGCGCAGCGGCTGCTGCGGCGC
The DNA here is from genome assembly GCF_059567845.1 of Massilia sp. BGA-UO-ETr-WB1. Classification (NCBI taxonomy): domain Bacteria; kingdom Pseudomonadati; phylum Pseudomonadota; class Betaproteobacteria; order Burkholderiales; family Oxalobacteraceae; genus Massilia; species Massilia sp. BGA-UO-ETr-WB1. The sequence continues at coordinate 15,969 of NZ_JCAQOT010000025.1, forward strand.
GCTGCTGCTGTGGCAGCAGCAGATCCGCAGCGAAAACCTGCGCCGGCTGCACCTGGCGGCGCAAAGCGGCGACACCCTGTTCTGCCTGATGCGCCCGCTTGCCGCCGCGCAGGACGCCTCGCCGGCGCCGCTGCGCCTGGCGCTGCGCTCGGCGCCGGGCGGCATCCGCATCGAATTCATCAAACGCCGGGGACCGCAGCGCGACGCGCCGCTGTTCCTGCCCTTGCCACCTTCTTTGCTACAGCGTCATGCGTCTCTGGATCGGCCTCTACCTGCCACGGCTCCCGCTCGAAGTCTTCTGCCCCAGCTGGTCGGAGGATAACTGCAGCGTGGTGCTGGAGCAGGATGGCGTGCTGGCGCTGTCGCCGCTGGCCCATGCCGCCGGCGTGCGGCTGGGCATGCGGCGCGGCGGCGCGCTGCTGATGGCGCCGGACGCGCAGCTGCACGAGCGCGCCCCGCTGCGCGAGCAGGAGGCGGCGCACGCGGTGGCCATGGCGCTGCTGCGCTACACGCCGCTGGTGGCGGAGGCCGAGGAGGCCACGCTGCTGATCGACATCGGCGCCAGCCTGCGCCTGTTCGGCGGCATCCGCCGGCTGTGCGCGCTGGTGCGCGGCAGCATGCGGGCGCTGGGCTTTACCGCCGTGCTGAGCTGCGCGCCCACCGCGCGCGGCGCCTGGCTGCTGGCGCGCAGCGGCGGCGGGCGCTGTTTGAAAATCGACAGCATGGCGCGGCGCCTGGCGCCGCTGCCCAGCAGCCTGCCGCCGCCGGCGCGCCCCTTCCTCAAGTGGTTCGAGGGCATGGGCTGCCTGACGCTGGCGGACTTGCGGCGGCTGCCGCGCCCCGGCCTGCAGCGCCGCTGCGGCCGCGCGCTGCTCGACATGCTGGACGAGGCGCACGGCGAGGCGCCCGAGCTGTACGAGTGGGTGGAGGCGCCGCCCACCTTCAGCGCCAGGCTGGAATTGTTCGACCGCATCGAGCACGCGGACGCGCTGCTGCACGGCGCGCAGCGCCTGCTGCAGCAGATGGTGGGCTGGCTGTGCGCGCGCCAGTTCGCGGTGGAGCGCGTCAAGCTGCTGCTCGAGCATGAGCGGGGCAAGGTGGCGCGCCCGCCCACCGCCATCGAGATCGCGCTGGCCGAGCCGGTGTGGCGCGACGACCACCTGCTGCGCCTGCTCAAGGAGCGCCTGGCCAAGACCGAGCTGGCGGCGCCAGTGATCGGCCTGTGCCTGGAGGCGGCGCAGGTGCAGCCCATGCTGCCGCCCACCGACTCGCTGTTCCCGGAGCCGGGCGGCAGCAAGGAGGACCGCGAGCGCCTGTTCGAGCTGCTGGTGGCGCGGCTGGGGGCGGACAATGTGCTGAAGGCGTCGCCGCAGGCGGACTACCGGCCCGAGCTGGCCAACGCCTGGGTGCCGGTGCACGACAAGCTGCGCCCGGCCGACGTGAGCGCGCGCATGCCGCCGCAAAGCCTGCCGCGCCCGGCCTGGCTGCTGCCCAAGCCGATCGCGCTGCTGATGCGCGACCACCGGCCGTTCTACATGTCGCCGCTGCGCATGGTGTCGAACGCCGAGCGCATCGAGGCCGGCTGGTGGAGCGACGGGCAGACGCGCGACTATTTCATCGCCGAGGGCGCCGACCATGCCCACTACTGGGTGTTCCGCGAACGGCTGGGGGCGAAGGAGGGCGAAGCCGAGCCGCGCTGGTATCTGCACGGCTTGTTCGGCTAGACTGCGGGTACGGCTCTTTTTACGGAATACATCATGCGTGCAGAACGACACGAATTCACCGGCGCCAGCGGCCACCAGCTGGCGGCGCGCCTGGATGCGCCGGACGGCGCCATTAAAGCTTATGCGCTGTTCGCCCATTGCTTTACCTGCGGCAAGGACGTGATCGCCGCCAGCCGCATCGCGCAGGCGCTCACCGGGCACGGCATCGCCGTGCTGCGCTTCGATTTCACCGGCCTGGGCGCCAGCGGGGGCGAGTTCGAGAACACCAATTTTTCGTCCAACGTGGCCGACCTGGTGGAGGCGGCCGATTTCCTGCGCGAGAAGTTTGCCGCCCCGCACCTGCTGATCGGCCACAGCCTGGGCGGCGCGGCGGTGCTGGCGGCGGCGGCCAGCGTGCCGGAGGCGAAGGCGGTGGTGACCATCGCCGCGCCGGGCGAGCCGGCCTATGTGACCAATATGTTCAGCGCCCACCTGGAGCAGATCGCCGCCGACGGCGAGGCCCAGGTGCAACTGGCGGGGCGGCCGTTCCGCATCAAGCAGCAGTTCGTGGAGGACGTGGGCGGGCACAGCCTGCGCGAGCATATCGCGGGGCTGCGCAAGGCTTTGCTGGTGATGCACGCGCCGGGCGACGATACGGTGGCGGTGCGCAATGCGATGGACATTTTCATGGCCGCGCGCCACCCGAAAAGTTTCGTCTCGCTGGACGATGCCGACCACCTGCTGACGCGGCGCGAGGACGCCGCCTACGTGGCCGACCTGATCGCGGCCTGGAGCAGCCGCTATCTGTAGACGTTGATTAGACGCTGATTACTCGTCGAATTCGGACGACAAGTCCTTGAAACCCTTGCGCACGGCGAAGGGCAGGAACTCGTCCGGCGTGTCGAGCACGATCAGTTTCTTTTCCTGGATCACCGGGTCGCCCGGCACCAGGTCCGGCCCCGCGTAGCCCAGGCTGCGCAGGCGGGCGCTGATCTCGGCGATCAGTTTCTTGTCCTTGTGCAGGCCGTCGGACGCGGGCGCCGCCAGGTCCACGTACAGGTCGATGACGCCATAGCCCTCGTCGAAGATGCGGATGGCTTTGATGTCGATGGCGCGGCCGGCGCCGTCGGTGGCCTTGAACGGGCCGCTGAGCTGGATGTCGGTGTCTTGGTTCATGCCCGCAGCATACACCAAATCGCCCCAATCGTCCGCAGCGGCTAGGTCGCCACGCGGTCGCGGCCCAGGTGCTTGGCACGGTACAGCGCCTGGTCGGCCAGCTGGTAGAGTTCGTCGCGCCCCAGTTCGGCGCCGGGCGCCAGGAAGGCGGCGCCGATCGACAGCGTGACCTTGCCGCCGGGCGGATTGGCGCGGTGTTCAATGGCGTGCGCGGCCATGGCGGAGCGGATCTCGCCGGCCAGTTCCAGGCTTTCCCCGGTGCCGCCGCTGCTGTACAGGCAGGCGAACTCGTCGCCGCCGATGCGGAAGCACAGGTCGCCGGCCCGGTGCAGCGCGGCGCGCATGCTGTGCGCCACGGCCTTGAGCACGCTGTCGCCGGCCGGGTGGCCGTGGTGGTCGTTGTATTCCTTGAAGCGGTCCACGTCCAGCAGCAGCAAGGTCAGCAGGCGGCCGTCGCGCCGGGCGCGTTTCTGCTCTTCGCAAAAGCGCATGTTGAAATAGCGCCGGTTCTTCAGGCCGGTCAGTTCGTCGGTCACGCTGCTGTCCTCGGCGGCGCGGGTCTGCGTGATGTCGGTGGACACGGCGCAGGTGGCGTTCACCTGGCCGTGTTCGTCGTACAGGGGGAATTTCACGGTCATGTAGGTGTGCAGCGTCTTGTCGCGGTGGTACACCGCTTCCTCCTCCTGCACGGCGCGCTGTTCCTGCGCCGCGCGGCGGTCGTTGCGCCACAGCTGCTCGGCAATCTCGGGCGGGAACAGGTCGAACACGCTGCGGCCGACGAAGCTGCTTTCATCGTAGCCGTCGAGCACCTCGAAATGGCGGTTGGCCATGGTCATGCGGCCTTCCAGGTCCTTGGTGGAAATCAGCAGCGGGGCGTGGTCGAGCAGGGAGCGGAAGATGCGGTCCCGGCCGCGCAGCGCGGCCACTTCCAGCCGCAGGCGGGCATTTTCTTCCAGCAGGGCAGCGATGCTGACGGGATCGTCCATGGACGGTTTCCAGGCTATCGAGGGAAGCCCAGTATAACCGCAGTCCGGGGCAGCAAGCGAGTTGTCCCGGACAAAGGCGCAAGGCGCTTTATTTCAGCGGCGACAGGATGGCTTGCAGGCGGTCCGGCGTGCCGGGGATGCGTTCCAGGCGCGGGTATTTCAGGCCGCCGTGGTAGTCGAGCAGGATGGTGCGGTATTTCGCGCCCTTCTTGACCAGCAGCTCGATCGGCTTGGCGTCGGCTTTGCCGCCGGTCTTGGCGGCGGTGACGGCCGCGCGCAGCACCTCGGCCTTGTAGGCGGCGCCGTTCACGGCCAGCACCGTGGTGCCGCCGCCGATGCCGGCCTTGAAGCCCGGGCCTTCCCATTGCAGCGCTTCGACCTTGCCTTCGCTGTTCAGCGAGAAGCCCAGCGAGTATTGGAAGTCGGCCATCTTGCTGCGCTCTTCCACCGCCTTCAGGTAAGGCGTCTGGGTGTCGGTGTAGACCAGCTTCCAGCCGGCGCGCGCGTAGCCGTCCAGCGGCGCCGGGCCGGTGCCGTCCAGGCGCGCGCGCAGGAAGCCGGCCCAGTCGTGCGGCTCGATCGCGTTGAGCGCCTTCACCACGTCCTCGAAGGTGTAGTAGTTGGCCACGTAGGCGCCGTTGTCGATGCCGAAGAAGTTGCGCGCGAAGTTGTCCAGCGACTTGGTGTCGTTCGACATTTCGCGGATCTTGGTGTCCACGTCCAGCCAGATCAGCGCACCTTCGTTGTAGTAGTCCTCGCTGCGCTGCCAGTTGCTCCAGCCCAGCGGACGGCGGCCGTTGATGATGGGGTCGTTGGTGGTGTCCTGCACAGGGCGCCAGCTGCGGCCCTGCTGGTTGTCGTAGCGGGCCGCGTTGGCCGCCATGATGTCGCGCACGCTTTCCGTCCTGAGCATGCCGGAGCGCGCCGACAGCACCTGGCCCCAGTACTGGGTCTGGCCTTCGTACACCCACAGCAGGCTGTTCTGCAGCGGGGTGTTGAAGTTGGGCACGTTCTGGTCGGCCGGGCGGCGGAACTTGCCGTTCCACGAGTGCGTGAATTCATGCGGCAGCAGGCCGCGCACGGACTCGGCCTTGTTCCAGTCGGTGAAGTAGTCGAGCTTCACGCCGTTCTCGCTGGACTGGTGGTGCTCGCGTCCCACGCCGCCGAATTCCTCGCTCAGCGCGAGCAGGAAATCGTAGTGCTGGTAGTGGTAGGAGTTGAACAGCTTGTAGGCCTGCTGCACCATGGCGCGGTGCAGTTCGATCTGCTCCGGCTTGGCTTCCACCGCTTCGGCGGTGTCGGCCACCACGTTCAGGTGCACCGGGATTTTCGCGCCCGGGTCGAGGTCGTAGCGCTTGAAGTAGCGCCCCGCGAACAGCGGCGAATCGACCATGGTTTCCAGGTCCAGCGCCTTGAACTGCACCGTGTCGCCCTTGCGTTCCACGGTTTCCAGCGCGCTGCCGTACTGCCAGCCTTCCGGCAGCGTCAGGCTGGGCTGCACCGTGATGCGGCGCGTGGTGTGGCCGGCCGGGTACAGCACCATCGAGTGCCACTGGATGCCCAGGATCTCGCCGGTGATGGTGGTGCGGCCCTGGTTGGGCTCGGTGGGCGACAGGTACTGGTATTCCACTTCCACCGCCTTGGCGTCGCGCGGCACCTCGAGGTGGAAGGCGTGCACGTTGACGGTGTCGCGCTTCCAGGCCAGCGGCTTGCCGTTGGCAGTGAGCTTGAGGCCGGCGAACTGGTTCAGCGGGCCGCTGGGGCCGTGGTTGGCCGGCACCCACTGCGGGTACAGCAGGGTCAGCTTGCCGGGCTTGGCGGGAATGGTTTCGGTGATGCGGAAAATCTGCTGGGACGTGTTGGACGCGTCCACCTTCAGCACGATGGTGCCGGGGTAGGGCTGGTCCACCGGGGCGGGGATCGGGTCAGCGTGGGCGGTCAGGGCGGCGCTGAGCAGCAGGGCCAGCAGGGTTTTGCGCATAGCAGTCATGGAGCGGAAAGTGGAGGAGTAAAGAGGCCGAGTGTAGCACGCAGGAAACATCGCTTTGTGTCGAAATGTACCGCAAAAATTTTTGCAGCCTGGCTCTTGAAAGCTCCTGGCGGCAACCGTATATCGGATGCACCGGTTGCCCAGAAGGGGACCGGAAGACCATATCGCTTAACTTTGAAAGGATATCCATCATGCGTACTTTTGACCTGACCCCACTGTATCGTTCCGCTATCGGTTTCGACCGCCTGGCCCAGCTGCTGAACGACGCCCAGCGCGGCGACGCCCAGCCCAGCTACCCGCCGTACAACATCGAGCTGGTCTCCGAAGACCAGTACCGTATTGTGATGGCGCTGGCCGGCTTCAGCCGTTCGGAAATCGATATCACCAGCGAGCGCGACAGCCTGCACATTGTCGGCCGCAAGCAGCGCGACGGCGTGGAGCGCACCTATCTGCACCGCGGCATTGCGGCGCGTGATTTCGAGCAGCGCTTCCAGCTGGCCAACCACGTGAAAGTGACCGGCGCCTCCTTCGACAACGGCATGCTCACCATCGAACTGGTGCGCGAAGTGCCGGAAGCGCTGAAGCCGCGCAAGATCGCGATCGACGGCACTGACAACGTCGCCGCGCTGGAGCAGCGTCAAGCCGCTTAAGCTGCAACAGTAAGCAAGTAGCACCACTGGCCGGGCAATCCGGCCAGTTGCACGTCTGGCGTGCGGTTGTAACCGGAAGTAACGGTCCGGGAGATTAAGCGGCGCCTAAGTCTCTTCCCCCATATTGGAGTCATCGATAAACCACATTCCATCGGGAGTGCAGAAATGCAAAAACAACCTGTTTCCGTAACCATGAAACGTGGCGTCGCTGCCTTGGCCGTGCTGGGTGCGCTGGGCGCAGGCGGTGCCGTGGTGGTGCAACAAAACAATGCCGGCGCCGTGGCCAACCAGGCGCAGAACGTTGCCGCGCCCGCCGCCGCCGCGCCCGCCGTTCCCGTCGCCGCGCCCATGATCTCCATGCCCGACTTCAGCGTGATCGCCGAACGCAACGGACCCGCCGTGGTCAACATCAGCGTCACCGGCAGCACCAAGACCGGCTACGACGGCGCCCAGGCGCGCGGCCGCGATCCCTTCGGCGACGACCCCTTCTTCGAATTCTTCCGCCGCTTCCAGCAGCCCGGCCAGCAGCGCGGCGAGCGCTCGGTGCCGACCCATGGCGTGGGCTCCGGCTTCATCATCAGCCCCGACGGCCTGATCCTGACCAACGCCCACGTGGTGCGCGACGCCAGCGAAGTGACGGTGAAGATGACCGACCGCCGCGAATACCGCGCCAAGGTGCTCGGCTCCGATCCGAAGACCGACGTGGCGGTGCTGAAAATCGAAGGCAAGAACCTGCCGGTGGTGCCGCTGGGCCGCACCAAGGACCTGAAGGTGGGCGAGTGGGTGCTGGCCATCGGTTCGCCGTACGGCCTGGAAAGCACGGTCACGGCCGGCGTGGTCAGCGCCAAGGGCCGCTCGCTCGGCCCGGAAGACAGCTATGTTCCCTTCATCCAGACCGACGTGGCGGTCAACCCCGGCAACTCGGGCGGTCCGCTGTTCAACACGCGCGGCGAGGTGATCGGGATTAACTCGCAGATCTACAGCCAGACCGGCGGCTACCAGGGCCTGTCGTTCGCGATTCCGATCGACGTGGCGACCAAGATCAAGGACCAGATCGTCACCACCGGCAAAGTGGCGCACGCCAAGCTGGGCGTGACGGTGCAGGAAGTGGACCAGGCCTTCGCCGACTCCTTCAAGCTCGACACGCCGGAAGGCGCGCTGGTGGCCAACGTGGAGCCGGGCGGCCCCGCCGACAAGGCCGGCGTGAAGTCGGGCGACGTGATCCGCAAGATCAACGGCCAGAAGATCATCGCCTCGGGCGACCTGCCTGCCGTGGTGGGCGTGGCCCTGCCGGGTGATAAAGTGACGCTGGAAGTGTGGCGCCAGGGCAAAGCCATCGAACTGACCGGCAAGCTGGGCAACGCGGCCGACAAGGTGGCCGAAGTGGCCCGCGCCGACGACGGCGCCAGCAGCAAGGTCCGGCTGGGCTTGCAGCTGCGCCCGCTGGACCCGGTCGAGAAGCGCCAGTCCGGCATCAATTCCGGCCTGCTGATCGAAGGCGCGGGCGGCGCGGCGGCCTACGCCGGCGTGCAGCCGGGCGACGTGCTGCTGTCGGTGAACGGGCGCGCGGTCAACACCGTCGAGCAGGTGCGCGACGTGATGGCCAAGTCCGAGAAGTCGGTGGCCTTGCTGATCCAGCGCGGGGATGAGAAGATCTTCATTCCGGTGCGGATCGGTTGATAAATAAAACAAAGGAAATACCATGCGCCTGCTGCTGGTGGAAGACGATACGATGATCGGCGAAGTGGTGCTCGACCTGCTGCGGGCCGAGCACTACGCGGTCGACTGGGTCAAGGACGGCGACATGGCCGACACGGCCCTGCAGACCCAGACCTACGACCTGGTGCTGCTGGACCTGGGCCTGCCGCGCAAGGACGGCCTGGAAGTGCTGCGCTCGATGCGCGCGCGCAAGGAGATCACGCCGGTGCTGGTGGCCACGGCGCGCGACGCGGTGGACCAGCGCATCGCCGGCCTGGACGCCGGCGCGGACGACTACGTGCTGAAACCCTACGACCTGGACGAGCTGCTGGCGCGCATCCGCGCGCTGCTGCGCCGTTCGGCCGGCCGCGCCGACCCCGTGTTCGAGCACAAGGGCGTGATGATCAACCCGCAGACGCGCGAAGTGATCGCCAACGGCCAGAACGTGAGCCTGTCGGCGCGCGAATGGGCGGTGCTGGAGGCGCTGATCGCGCGCCCCGGCATCGTGCTGTCGCGCGCCCAGCTGGAGGAAAAGCTGTACAGCTGGAAGGATGAAGTCAACAGCAACGCGGTGGAAGTCTACATCCACGGCTTGCGCAAGAAGCTGGGCAGCGAGCTGATCCAGAACGTGCGCGGCCTCGGCTACATGGTGCCCAAGGCATGAAAGTGTCCGTTTCATCGATGTCGCAGTCGGTGACGAAGACCGTCACGCGCTCCGTGTCGCACTCGCTGCGTGCGCGGCTGCTGTGGTTCCTGCTGGCGGCCATCGTGCTGGCGGCCATGGCGCAGGCGCTGATCGCCTACCGCAGCGCGCGCAGCGACGCCGACGAGATCTTCGACTACCACATGCAGCAGATGGCCTTGTCGTTGCGCTCCGGCGCGCCGCTGGCCAACCACGCCAACGGCCCGGCCGCCGACCCCGGCAACGACGACATGGTGGTGCAGGTGTGGACCCCGGACGGCGTGCAGGTGTTCCGGTCGCTGTCGCGCGCGGAGCTGCCGCAGCGCGCCGTGCTGGGCTTTTCCAACGTGCGCGTGCGCGGCGCCACCTACCGCATCTTCTCGGTGCAGACCAGCAACCAGACCGTGCAGATCGCGCAGGACATGGCCGTGCGCCAGCGCATGGCCGGCGCGCTGGCGCTGCGCACGGTGGCGCCGATCGCGCTGATGGCGCCGCTGTTGATGCTGGTGGTGTGGTGGGTGGTGAGCGGTTCGCTGGCGCCGGTGTCGCGCGTGCGCAAGCAGGTGGCGGCGCGCCAGGCGGACGATTTGTCGCCGGTGTCCGAGAACGACCTGCCGGACGAGGTCAAGCCGCTGGTGCACGAACTGAACCTGCTGTTCGGCCGCGTGCGCACCGCCTTCGAGGCGCAGCAGCACTTCGTGGCGGACGCCGCGCACGAGCTGCGCTCGCCGCTGGCCGCGCTCAAGCTGCAGGTGCTGAGCCTGGACCGCGCCGAGGACGCGTCCGCGCGCGCCGTGGCGGTGGGCCGCCTGACGGCCGGCATCGAGCGCGCCACGCGGCTGGTGGAGCAATTGTTGGTGCTGGCGCGCCAGGAGTCCGGCGGCGCCGAGCAGAAGTTCGACAGCGTCAACCTGGCCGACCTGGCCAAGCGCACCATGGGCGACCTGGCCGGCGCGGCGCAGGCGCGCGAGATCGACCTGGGCTTGCCGCGCGCCGACGAGGTGAGCGTGGCGGGGCAGGGCGACGCGCTGTTGATCCTGCTGCGCAACCTGATCGACAACGCCATCAAGTACACGCCGCCCGGCGGCACGGTGGACGTGGAGGTGATGCAAGGGGAGCGCGGCCCGGTGCTGTGCGTCGAGGACAGCGGCCCCGGCATTTCGCCGGAGGAGCGCGAGCGCGTGTTCAGCCGCTTCTACCGCGTGCCCGGCAGTTCGGCCGGCGGCAGCGGGCTGGGGCTGGCCATCATCAAGGCCATCGCCGAGCGCCACGGCGCCGCGCTGGTGCTGGGGCAGTCCGAGCGCCTGGGCGGGCTGCAAGTAAAAGTTGAGTTTCCCGCAACAGGAAAGGCCGCGCCCGGCTAGAATGTCGTTTTACCTCGGCAGCGGAGCGGCGCATGAAGAAAATCGGCTTTTCGGGCACCCTGGACCCGATCACCAACGGACATATGTGGGTGATCGGGGAGGCGCGCTCCATCGCGGACGAGGTGGTGGTGTTCCTGTCCGAGAACTCCACCAAGCAGCCCAAGTTCTCGGCCGAGCAGCGCAAGGCCATCATCGCCGAGAGCTGCGCCGAGCGCGGCTGGGACAATGTGCAGGTGCAGATCGTGAAAAGCGACTACACCGCGCGGGTGGCCAAGAAGCACGGCATCGACTACCTGGTGCGCGGCATCCGCACCACCGCCGACTTCGACTATGAAAACCTGATCCAGCAAACCAATGTGGACGTGATCGGCGGCGCCAAGACGCTGTTCGTGATGCCGCCGCGCGACCTCGGCTCGGTCAGCTCCAGTTTCGTGAAGGCGCTGGAAGGGCCGGTGGGCTGGAACTGGACCATGAAGAACTTCGTGCCGGCGCCGGCCTACAAGGCCTGGATCATCAGCTGGCTGCGCAAGGAATGGGACGCGCTGTGGCAGGGCGCCGCCGGTGCTGCCCCCGATCCTGCCGCCGCCGCCAACGCCGACGCCTGGTTCGAACGCCTGACAGGTCCGGACGCCTACGGCGGCCCCGGGCGCGCTTACCACAACCTGGACCACCTGGTGCACGGCCTGGCCGAGATCCGCACCTGGAGCGCCAACGTCGGCCCGTCGAAGCGCGACGCCGACATCGTGCGGGCCGCCTTCTGGTTCCACGACGCGGTGTATGACCATGGCGCCGGTTCCGGCGGCGCGCTGTCGAACGAGGAAGCCAGCGCCCGGCAATGGCTGGCCAGCGGCCTGGGGCCCGGCATCCAGGACGACGTGGCCGCGCTGATACGCGCCACCGACCACTTCCAGAGCGCCGGCGTGGCGCACCCGCTGAAGGAAACCATGCTCAGCGTGGACCTGGCCATCCTGGGCCAGGCGGAGGACGTGTACCGCCACTACACCCAAGGCATCCGCAGCGAATACCGCCACATCTCCGACGACCGTTACGCGCTGCAGCGCGGCCAGGTGCTGACCTACCTGCGCCACAAAGCCGAAGCCGGCACCCTGTTCGGCGACCCCTTCTTCGCCGCCCAATACAACGCCCAGGCCATCCTCAACATGAGCGACGAGATCGCTGAGCTGTAGTCAAGCGGGCTAGCGAACCTGTTTTTGGCTCCGCACCGACACGATGAAGACCAGATCGATATCCGGGAGGTATCGATAATGTACTTTATAGGCGCGGCGACGAGGGCCAACCAAAAGTTCACGCCGGCCCTGCTGCACGGCGTGGCCCAGCAACGGATTTAGTTCGAGTATGTCCACCGCTTTGATCATTCCCGATACTTTTGCTGCGACATTGCTGGCGTTGCGCATTAGGAGATGGCTGGCGATACTATCCAGGTCGTCCAAAGCTTGCTGCGTCCAATTGACGCGAGACATGATCAGGGCTGGAATTTTTTGGAACGGGTTTAGCTACATCTTCGCCGCGAGCGCGGCGCTCGAAGTACTCGCGCACTTCGGCATGCGGAATAGACAGGCCGGTCTGCATCAGCCCCTGCTCGCGGCGATCATCTTCCTGAACCTCGGCCTCGTGGCGGTCGAGCATATCTTCAATGGCTTGCAGAATCATGTCATGCGCAGTGATGCCAGCCTGCTGAGCAGCGGCGCAGATACGTTGATGCAGATCGCTGGGTAGCTCTATCGTGGACGTGGTCATATAGCCTCCGCTTATTTTTTGATTCTAGCACCGCAGCATGGATGGCGATGCTGCGCCGGATCAAGCGCCAGGCGTAAAAAAACGCCCGGCGCATTGCTGCGGCGGGCGTTTCGATGAAGCGGGATCAGCTTAGAACTTGACCCACAGGCGGCCGAAATAGGAGGTGCCGTTCAGGCCGAACTGCACGCTCTCGTACTTGAAGCCGTTGTCGGTTTCGTTCGGGTCCTGCTCGCTTGGATGCACGTTGAAGATGTTGCTCGCGCCGAAGGTCAGCTTGGTGTTCTTGCTGAAGCTGTAGGTGAAGCCCACGTCGGCCGAGGTCTTGGCGGCGTAGCGCTGGTTGGCCACGCCGGAGGCGGTGCCGCTCCAGGTGCCCAGCGTCTGCGGGCCGAAGTGGATGATCTTGAAGTCCGTCTCCAGCGGGCCGGTGGTCAGGTTGAAGCCCAGCGTGGCCTTGCGGCGCGGGCCGCCCTGTTCCAGGAACAGGCGCTCGCGCTCGGACAGCAGCACGTCCTCGTAACCCTGCAGCGCGGCCGGGGCGTGGATGGCGTCCACTTCCGTTTTGCCGAAGTTCATGGCCAGGAAGGTGGTCAGCTTGTTGCCGGCCAGCGAGCCGCGGTGCGAGGCGGTCAGGTCCAGGCCCTGGGTCTTGGTGTCGACCGAGTTGACGAAGAACTGCGCGCCGCCCACGCCCAGGGTCGCCAGCTTGGCGGCCAGGGCCGGGTAGTTGCTCTCGTCGAACAGGCCGGACAGCACGATGCGGTCCTTGATCTTGATGTGGTACAGGTCGGCCGTGACCGACAGCGCGTCGCTCGGGGTCCAGGTCGCGCCCAGCGTGAAGCTGCGCGACTTCTCTTCCTTCAGCGGCGGCAGGCCGGCCAGCTGGCCCACCGCGCCCACGGCCGGGGTGATCGAGATGTCGGTCGGCTTGCCGCCCACGAAGTCGGTATAGGTGGACGAGAAGTGCGCCTGCTGCAGCGACGGCGCGCGGAAGCCTGTGCTGGCCGAGCCGCGCAGCAGCATGCCGTCGGCCAGGCTGTAGGAGCCGGCCAGCTTGCCGGTGACGGTGGAACCGAAATCGCTGAACTTCTCGTAGCGCACCGCGCCTTGCAGCTTGGTCTTCTTGTTCAGGTCCGCTTCCAGGTCCAGGTACAGCGCGCTGCTGTGGCGGCTGACGTTGGTGGCGTCGGACGGCTGGAAGCCGGGGAAGCCCTGGCTGCCGGCATTGCCGCCGCCTGCGCCGTCGGCGTCGATGTACGAACCCGGTTCGCCGGCGAAGATCTTGTAGGTCTCGCGGCGGTATTCGGCGCCGAAGGCCACGTTCATGCCGTCGCCCATCACGCCTTCAAAGTAGCGGCTGGCGTCGGCGTTGGTGGTCAATTGCTGGAACGAGAAGCCGCCCGCGTCGAACCGGCTCGGGCTGATGCCCTTGTTGGCCGGCAGGTTGGCGATGGAGGCGTTCAGCGTGTTGCTGATGTTGTACTTCAGGCGGTTGTAGCCGTAGGTCTGCGAGAGGTCGGTGTTCCACTCGCCCACCTTGCTGCGGTAGCCGAGGATGCCGTAGCGGTCGTCCAGGTCGCCGTTGATGAAGGGCACGAAGCCGTTCGGGTACATGGCGGCCGAGTTGCGGGTCGGCACGTCGTCCACGCCGTCGCGGGCCCAGGCGCCGCTGGAGGCGTCGCGCTGCTGCAGGCCGGCCGTGAAGTACAGCTTGCCGCCCGCGCCGGCCGGGATTTCGCCGTTCAGCATCGCGGTCTGGTTCTCGGACTTGGAATCGCCGATGGTGCGCGGATTGCCCGGCTCGGCGCGGTTGGAGCGGCCGCGGTCCAGGTATTCGCCGGTGATGCCGACGCTGCCGCCCGCCACGGCGAAGCCGCAGTAGGCCGAGGCCATGTAGTTCTTGCCGTCGCCTTTCGAATACTGGCTGTAGCCGACCGACGATTCGCAGCCGACGTTCTTCTTCAGGCCGATGTCCATCACACCGGCAATCGCGTCCGAGCCGTACTGGGCGGCGGCGCCGTCGCGCAGGATCTGCACGTCCTTGATAGCCATGGTCGGGATGGTGTTCATGTCGGTGCCGGTGCTGCCGCGGTTGCGCGCGCCGAAGATGTTCACCAGCGCGGCCGTGTGGCGGCGCTTGCCGTTGATCAGCACCAGCGTCTGGTCCGAGCTCAGGCCGCGCAGCGCGGCCGAATCGACCAGGTCGGCGCCGTCCGCGCCGGTCTGGCGGGTGGAGTTGAACGAGGGCGAGATATAGGTCAGCGTCTGCGACAGGTCGAACTGGGCGCCTTGCTCGGCAACCTTGTTCATCGGGATCACGTCGACCGGCACCACGGTGTCGGTGGCCGAGCTGGTGGCGCGGCGCGAGCCGACCACGTTGACGGACTGGATAGGGGCGGCGCTGGCATTGGCGTCAGCGCTCTGGGCAAGGGCGGTCGGCGCCATGGTCGCCAGCGCGGCGGTGCCGTACAGGCTGACGAGAACGGCGCGGCGGAGGGCGGAAATAGTAGGCACGTGTTTCTCCAGATGAAAGATTTCGCTGATTTTAAAGGTCGGCGAACCCATCTGAAAGTTAGGAACTGTAAGTTGTTTCAATTTCGCACACGTACACTATTTTCTATTGTGTTCGCGGAAAAATGGTGTATGTAGCATTGTTTCCGCTCAAGGCGGCGCCAAAAAATCGGCCGCGCCACCGATTAATATGTGTTCGCCGTCCAGCTCGGTGCGCAGCACGCAGGGCTGGCCCAGGTTGGCGCCCTGGTGCAGGGTGACGGCGCGGCCCAGGTGCACCGTCAGCGCGCCGGCCGCCACGCCGGTGGCGCTGTCTTCCAGCGCCGGGTCCAGGTGATTGAAGTTGCGGCCCTCGAAACTGCCGTCGGCGCGCCGCGCGTAGGCGTAGCAACCGCTCACTCCGTGCTGCTTGCCCCAGGCCGCGATGCGCGCCAGGTCCGGGCGCAGCGCCTGCAGGGCGGCGCTGCCGTCCAGCTCCAGCAGCAGCTTGGGGCTGCCGACCGAGGCGATGGCGGGGGCCGACGCCAGCTGCAGCGGCACGCCCGGCGCCGGCTGGCCCAGCAGGGCGCCCGGCAGGTCCGGCGCAATGGCCACGTCCGGTGCCGGCTGGCGCTGCAGGCGCACGAACACGCGGGCTGCGCTGGTGCCCCCGCCAGCCGCGTCGGGCGCGCCTTCGCACAAGCGCAGCAGCTGGCCGCGCATGGCGGTGCGCACCGCCAGCGGCCTGCCGTGCCGGCGCAGCAGCACGCGCGCCGCCGCCAGCGTGGCGTGCAGGCACAGCGGGCTGCGCATGTGCGGGTAGAAATAGTCCAGCACATACTCGGCATCGTCTGCAGCGGCGTCCGCGTCCGGATCGGCAGCATCCACGAACACGCACGCGCTGCGGTTCTGCCCGCGCGCAAACGCTTGCCGCGCCGCCTCGCCCGACTGGTCCCCCAGCACCACCAGCGCCGCGTTGCCCTCGCCGGGGCGGCTGCCAAAGCATTTCAATTCATGGACGGTGCGTTGCATGTGTAGGCTGGAAAGTTGCTGGGCCGAATAGCATAGCCCAGGCTGTCCGCGCTTGCTCGATGCGCGTACAATACTGTATTTATATACAGTACCATTTGAATCATGCCGCCCCCCAATCCGTCGCCAGCCAGCAGCTTGCCAGCCTATGCGGAGTTGTTTTGCCTGACGAACTTTTCATTTTTGCAAGGCGCCTCGCATGCCGAGGAGCTGGTCGAGCGCGCCTTGCAGCTGGACTATGCCGCGCTGGCGATCACCGACGAGTGTTCGCTGGCAGGGGTGGTGCGGGCGCACGGCGCGGCCAAGCGGGCCACGCCGGAGGGCGAGCCGGCATTCCCGCTGCTGATCGGCAGTCATTTCCAGTTGAGCAAGCCGGACGGCTCGCCGGGCTTGTCGCTGCTGGCGCTGGCGGCCAACCGCAACGGCTATGGCAACCTGTCCGAGCTGATCACCCTGGCGCGCATGCGGGAGGGCGTGGTCAAGGGCAGCTATAAACTCTACCTGGACGACATCGCCGCGCCGCAGCCGGCCCAGGCGCACCTGAAGGGCTTGCCCGACTGCCTGCTGATCCTGCTGCCGCGCTACCCGTCCGACCAGCCGGAGGACGTGGACACGCTGCACTTGCAGGCGGCCTGGATGGCGGCCCAGTTTCCCGGCCGCGCCTGGATCGGCCTGACCCTGCTGCAGCACGCCTTCGACGAGGCGCACCGCATGAGCATAGACGAGGTGGCCTGGCAGCATGGCTTGCCGGTGGTGGCGGTGGGCAATGTGCGCATGCATGTGCGCTCGCGCAAGCCGCTGCTCGACACCCTGACCGCCGTGCGCGTGGGGCGCCCGGTGGGGGAGTGCGGCTACGAGCTGGCGCAGAACGCCGAGCAGCATCTGCGTTCGCGGCTGCGGCTGGCCAACCTGTATCCGCGCGCCGCGCTGGACGAGACCTTGCGCGTCGCCGCGCTGTGCACCTTTTCGCTGGACGAGCTGCGCTATGAATACCCGCACGAGCTGGTGCCGGAAGGGCACACGCCGGCCAGCTACCTGCGCCAGGAAACTTATATCAGCGCGCAAACCCGCTACCCGCAGGGCATGCCGCAAGCGGTGCAGAAGCAGGTGGAGGACGAACTGGAGCTGATCGCCGAGCTGGGCTACGAGTTCTATTTCCTCACCGTGTACGACATCGTGCGCCATGCGCGTTCGCTGGGCATCCTGTGCCAGGGGCGCGGCTCGGCGGCCAATTCGGCCGTGTGCTACTGCCTGGGGGTGACCGAGGTCGACCCCGCGCACAGCAAGCTGCTGATGGGGCGCTTCATTTCGCGCGAACGCGCCGAACCGCCCGACATCGACGTGGACTTCGAGCACCAGCGGCGCGAGGAAGTGATCCAGTACATCTACACCAAGTACGGCCGCCACCGCGCCGCGCTGGCCGCCACCGTCATCTGCTACCGGCCCAAAAGCGCGCTGCGCGACAGCGGCAAGGCGCTGGGCGTGGACCTGGCCATTGTCGAGAAAGTGGCCAAGTCGCACCGCTGGTTCGACAGCAAGCAGGACTTGCTGGGGCGCCTCGGTGAAAGCGGGCTGGACCCGGAATCGAAGCTGGCGCACCAGTGGGCCTCGCTGGCCTACCAGTTCCTCGGCATGCCGCGCCACCTGTCGCAGCACGTGGGCGGCTTCGTCATCGCGCAGGACAAGCTGTCGCGCCTGGTGCCCATCGAAAACGCCAGCATGGAAGAGCGCAGCGTGATCCAGTGGGACAAGGACGACCTGGAGGAACTGGGCCTGCTGAAAGTGGACGTGCTGGCGCTGGGCATGCTGTCGGCCTTGCGCCGTTCGCTGGAACTGATCGGCGAGCGGCGCGGCACGCATTTCCGCCTGCAGGACATCCCGCGCGAAGACCCGCAAACCTACGACATGATGTGCGAGGCCGACACCATCGGCGTGTTCCAGATCGAGTCGCGCGCGCAGATGAGCATGCTGCCGCGCCTGCGGCCGCGCGAGTTTTACGACCTGGTGGTGGAGGTGGCGCTGGTGCGGCCGGGGCCGATCCAGGGCGGCATGGTCCATCCCTATCTGCAGCGCCGCATGGACCCCGGCCTGGTCGAGTACCAGCCGCGCCTGGAGGAAGCGCTGAAACGCACGCTGGGCGTGCCCATCTTCCAGGAGCAGGTGATGCAGATCGCCATGATCGCCGCCGACTTCACGCCGGGCGAGGCGGACCAGCTGCGGCGCGCCATGGCGGCCTGGAAGCGCAAGGGCGACATCGAAAAGTACCAGAAGAAAATCGTCGAAGGCATGGTGCGGAACAAGTACGACAAGGCTTTTGCCGAAGCCATCTGCCAGCAAATCCAGGGCTTCGGCGAGTACGGCTTCCCCGAATCGCACGCGGCCAGCTTCGCGCTGCTGACCTACGCCAGCTCCTGGGTCAAGTGCCACGAACCGGCCGCCTTCCTGTGCGCCTTGCTCAACAGCCAGCCGCTGGGTTTCTACGGCCCGTCGCAGCTGGTGCAGGACGCCAGGCGCCACGGCGTGGTCGTGCGGCCGGCCGACGTCGCCGTCAGCAACTGGGATTCGGCGCTGGAGGAAGCGGCCGGCGCGCGCGGCCAGCCGGCGGTGCGGCTGGGCTTTTCCGTGCTGCGCGGCATGCGTCCCGAGAGCGCCGAGCGCATCGGGCAGGCGCGCGCCGTGCGCGCCTTCGCCAGCGTGGCCGACCTGGCCCGGCGCGCCGACCTGGACCGGCACGACCTGCAAGTGCTGGCCGCCGCCAACGCGCTCGAAGGCCTGTCCGGCAACCGCCGCCAGGCCCTGTGGGAAGCGGCCGGCGCCGTGCCCGACAAGGACTTGCTGCGGCCCACCGAGCCGGACGAGGAAACCCCGCAGCTGCGCCCGCCCAGCGAAGGCGACGACATCGTCAGCGACTACCGCGCGCAGGGCCTGACCCTGCGCCGCCACCCGCTGGCGCTGCTGCGCGCCACCTTGCTGGAGCACCGCTTCATGCCCGCGTCCACGCTGAACACCTACCGCAACGGCCAGCTCGCGCGCGGCTGCGGCATCGTCACCGTGCGGCAGCGGCCCGGCACGGCCAAGGGCGTGCTGTTCATCACGATCGAGGACGAGACTGGGAATGTGAACGTGATCATCTGGCCGTCGCTGGTGGAGCAGCAGCGCAAGGAAGTGCTGGGCGCGCAGCTGCTGGGCGTGTACGGCGTGTGGCAGCAGGAAGGCATCGTGCGCCACCTGGTGGCCAAGCGGCTGGTGGACATGAGCCACCTGCTGGGCAGCCTGCCCACCGTCAGCCGCGACTTCTGCTAGCCGCGCAGCCTAGCGCGGCACGCCCACATCCGCGTCTTCCGCCAGCGCGTACTCGCCGCGTTCATACGCCGCCAGCGCCTCGCGCGCCTTGTACATGAATTCGTCCGGCACCAGGATGCGCGCACCGCCGATGGCCGGCGCCCACAGCAGATTGGCCTGCACCAGCTGGTCGTCGCACACCACGGCCGGCACGCCGGCCGCCACCAGGCAGCCGCACACCAGGTGCGCCTCGGTCGGGATCAGGAACTGCGCAATGACGCGGTAGTCGTTCTCCATGCTTCCTCCTCGTACCTGTGTGGATGCCCTCACTATACCGATTCTGGCACAATGCGGCATGGAAAAAATGTTAATGCGAAAAGCGCTGCGGGAAGACGCGGTGGCGATCAGCGCGCTGATCAACGAGCTGATGCCGTTCATGACCCTGGCGCCGGACGGCGCCGGCGCGGAGCAGTTCATGATGAGCATGTCGCAGGGGGCCATCGAACGCTATGTGATCGGCGAGGAATACCAGTACTGGACGGGCTGGCTGGACGGCGACCTGGCCGGCGTGGTGGCGCTGCGCCACGCCACCCATCTGTTCCACCTGTACGTGGCCAGGCGCTACCACGGCCAGGGCCTGGCGCGGCAGCTGTGGAACACGGCGCGCGCGGCGGCGGCCGGGCAGGCCATGACGGTCAACGCCTCCGTCTACGCCATGCCGATGTACCAGCATTTCGGCTTTGCCGCCACCGGCCCGCGCGTCGAGCAGAACGGCATCGCCTACGTGCCGATGCGGCTGGCGCCGCCGGCCCGATAAAAACGCGCCCGGCAGGGCGGGCGCGCAGACAGGACGGCAGGGCGGCGCAGTTAGCGCGCGCTGGTGCCGTAGTAGTTGTGGATCTCGGTGGCCCAGGCCTGGTTGGCCATGTTGGGCCAATGCTCGGTGTCGAAGCCGGGCGCGTTGTCGATGCGGTCCTTGTCGATGTTCAGCGTGAAGCGCTTGTTCACCGTGTCCAGGGTCAGCGCCTCCCACGGCACCGCGAACAGCCGCTCGCCCAGCGAGAACACGCCGCCGCTCGACATCACCGCGTAGGCGATCTTGCCGCTGCGCATGTCCAGCATGATTTCCTTGATCTCGCCCAGGTGTTCATTCTTCAGGTTGTGCACGTGGTCGCCGATCAGCGTGTCGGCGCCCATCAGTTCCGGGCCTGGGCCCTTGTGGCCCCGGTCTACATACATGCCGTAGGCATCGCGTTCTTCGTAGCTCATTTTGACCTCCTGTTGAAAAAATACCATTGTCCGGCCGCCGCGCGGGCGGCTCTGTACGCTGACCCACACTGAAAGCAATATTGCAGTTTTATTCAGGCGGGCCCGGGCGATGGTAGCCGTATCGGGGTATTTCCAGCCGTGATGATGAAGAAATGCGCAATTTGCGCTATAATTTCAATTTCCCGCACGTGCCGTTCGGCACCGACCCGCAATGACCAAATATGTCTTCGTCACCGGTGGCGTTGTGTCTTCCCTTGGTAAAGGGATAGCCGCCGCCTCCCTCGCCGCGATCCTCGAATCGCGCGGCCTCAAAGTCACCATGCTCAAGCTGGACCCCTACATCAACGTCGATCCCGGCACGATGAGCCCCATGCAGCACGGTGAAGTCTTCGTTACCGACGACGGCGCCGAAACCGACCTCGATCTCGGCCACTACGAGCGCTTCATCTCCACCCGCATGAAAAAGGTGAACAACTTCACCACCGGCCAGATCTACGAATCGGTGATCCGCAAGGAGCGCCGCGGCGAGTACCTGGGCAAGACCGTGCAGGTGATCCCGCACATCACCAATGAAATCCAGGACTACATCCGCCGCGGCGCGGAAGGCTACGACGTGGCCCTGTGCGAAATCGGCGGCACCGTGGGCGACATCGAGTCGCTGCCCTTCCTGGAAGCGGCACGCCAGCTGAGCCTGCGCGCCGGCCGCAAGAACACCGCCTTCGTGCACCTGACGCTGGTGCCCTACATCGCCTCCGCAGGCGAGCTGAAGACCAAGCCGACCCAGCACTCGGTGCAGAAGCTGCGCGAAATCGGCATCTCGCCGAACGCGCTGCTGTGCCGCGCCGACCGCGCCATTCCGGAAGACGAGCGCGCCAAGATCTCGCTGTTCTCGAACATCGAAGAACGCGCCGTGATCTCGGTGTGGGACGTGGACACCATCTACAAAGTGCCGCAGATGCTGCACGACCAGGGCCTGGACGCCATCATCTGCGAAGCGCTGGACCTGAACCCGGCCCCGGCCGACCTGTCCATGTGGAGCAAGCTGATCTACACGCTGGAGCACCCGAAAGCGGAAGTGTCGATCGGCATGGTCGGCAAATACGTGGAACTGACCGAGTCGTACAAGTCGCTCACCGAAGCGCTGCGCCACGCCGGCATCCACAACGAATCGAAGGTCAACATCGAGTACATCGACTCGGAAGAGATCGAGACCACCGGCTGCGCCGAGCTGGCCAAGTACGACGCCATCCTGGTGCCGGGCGGCTTCGGCAAGCGCGGCGTGGAAGGCAAGATCATGGCGGCCCAGTTCGCCCGTGAAAACAAGATCCCTTACCTGGGCATCTGCCTCGGCATGCAGGTCGCGCTGATCGAATACGCGCGCCACAAGGCCGGCCTGACCAACGCCAACTCCACCGAGTTCGAGCCGGGCACCGACCAGCCGGTGGTGGCCCTGATCGACGAGTGGCAAGGCCTGGACGGCAAGGTTGAAAAGCGCGACGAGAAGTCGGACCTGGGCGGCACCATGCGCCTGGGCGCGCAAGCCTGCGCCGTCAAGCCGGGCACCTTGGCATCGGAAATCTACGGCAGCGTGGTGACCGAGCGTCACCGCCACCGCTACGAAGCCAACAACCACTACCTGGGCCGCGTGGAAGCCGCCGGCCTGGTGGTGGCGGCGCGCACCCCGACCGAAGACCTGTGCGAAATCATGGAACTGCCGCGCAGCGGCGAGAACGCGCACCCATGGTATATGGGCGTGCAGTACCACCCTGAATTCAAATCGACCCCGCGCGACGGCCACCCGCTGTTCACGTCCTACATCAAGGCGGCACTGGCGCAAAAAGCGTCCAAGGGCCTGCATGCGGTTGAAAACCAGCTCCAAGGAGATGCAGCATGAAACTGTGCGGATTTGACGTCGGCCTCGACCAGCCATTCTTCCTGATCGCCGGCACCTGCGTGATCGAGTCGCGCCAGATGGCGTTCGACGTGGCCGGCGCGCTGAAGGAAATGACCACCGAGCTGGGCATCCCCTTCATCTACAAGTCGTCGTTCGACAAGGCGAACCGTTCCTCGGGCACCTCCTACCGCGGTCCGGGCATGGAAAAAGGCCTGGAAATCCTGGGCGACGTCAAGCGCGAGCTGGGCGTGCCGGTGCTGACCGACGTGCACACCATCGAGGAAATCGACGTGGTGTCGTCGGTGGTGGACGTGCTGCAGACCCCGGCCTTCCTGTGCCGCCAGACCGACTTCATCAACGCCTGCGCCGAGTCGGGCAAGCCGGTGAACATCAAGAAGGGCCAGTTCCTGGCCCCGGGCGACATGAAGCACGTGATCGCCAAGGCGCGCGCGGCTGCCGCCGCCAAGAATCTGCCTGAAGACAACTTCATGGCCTGCGAACGCGGCGCCTCCTTCGGCTACAACAACCTGGTGTCGGACATGCGCTCGCTGTCCATCATGCGCGAAACCGGCGCCCCGGTGGTGTTCGACGCCACCCACTCGGTGCAGCTGCCGGGCGGCAACGGCGCTTCCTCGGGCGGCATGCGCGAGATGGTGCCGGTGCTGTCGCGCGCGGCCGTGGCCGTGGGCGTGGCCGGCCTGTTCATGGAAACCCACCCGACGCCGGCCACCGCGCTGTCGGACGGCCCCAACGCGGTGCCGCTGGGCCGCATGAAGGAGCTGCTGTCGGTGCTGATCGAACTGGATCGCGTGACCAAGAAAGCTGGCTTCCTGGAAACTAGTTTTAACTAAGCTCCACAGGCATGACATACCGGGCGGGCCCGGCGTATAGAACACATACGCCGGGCCCGCTTCCACATCCGGCCGCCGTCTGTTACCCTTGCTGCAATTTTGCGCCGGGACCGGCAGTGCAGGCCGCGCAGGCAACAGTTTTTGCTTAAACTTTGGAGAATGACATGAGTGCTATCGTTGACATTATCGGCCGTGAAGTGATCGATTCGCGCGGCAATCCAACCGTCGAGTGCGACGTGCTGCTGGAATCGGGCGTGATGGGCCGCGCGGCGGTGCCGTCGGGCGCGTCGACCGGCTCGCGCGAAGCCATCGAGCTGCGCGACGGCGACCCGAAGCGTTACTTCGGCAAGGGCGTGCTGCAAGCCTGCGAAAACATCAACACCGAAATCTCGGAAGCCATCATGGGCCTGGACGCCAATGAGCAGGCCTTCCTGGACCGCACCCTGATCGACCTGGACGGCACCGAGAACAAGTCGCGCCTGGGCGCCAACGCCATGCTGGCCGTGTCGATGGCCGTGGCCAAGGCCGCCGCCGAAGAAGCCGGCCTGCCGCTGTACCGCTACTTCGGCGGTTCGGGCGCCATGCAGATGCCGGTGCCGATGATGAACGTCATCAACGGCGGCGCGCACGCCGACAACAACCTGGACATCCAGGAATTCATGATCATCCCGGTGGGCGCCCCGTCGTTCAAGGAAGCCATCCGCTACGGCGCCGAAGTGTTCCACACGCTGAAGAAGATCCTGCACAAGAAGGGCCTGAGCACCGCCGTGGGCGACGAAGGCGGCTTCGCCCCATCGCTGGCCAACCATGAAGAAGCGATCAAGCTGATCATCCAGGCCATCGAAGAAGCCGGCTACGAGCCAGGCACCCAGATCGCGCTGGGCCTGGACTGCGCCGCGTCCGAGTTCTACAAGGACGGCAAATACGAGCTGGAAGGCGAGGGCATGAGCCTGACCGCCGTCGAGTTCACCAACCTGCTGTCGACCTGGTGCGACAAGTACCCGATCATCTCGATCGAGGACGCGATGCACGAAGGCGACTGGGAAGGCTGGGGCACCTTGACCGCCGCGCTGGGCAAGAAGGTGCAGCTGGTGGGCGACGACCTGTTCGTC
The DNA here is from genome assembly GCF_059567845.1 of Massilia sp. BGA-UO-ETr-WB1. NCBI lineage: Bacteria > Pseudomonadati > Pseudomonadota > Betaproteobacteria > Burkholderiales > Oxalobacteraceae > Massilia > Massilia sp. BGA-UO-ETr-WB1. The sequence goes on from NZ_JCAQOT010000025.1 coordinate 39,903, forward strand.
ACCAACACCAAGATCCTGAAAGAAGGCATCCAGAAGGGCATCGCCAACTCGATCCTGATCAAGATCAACCAGATCGGCACCCTGACCGAGACCTTCGCCGCCATTGAAATGGCCAAGCGCGCCGGCTACACCGCCGTGATCTCGCACCGCTCGGGCGAAACCGAAGACTCGACCATCGCCGACATCGCCGTGGGCACCAACGCGCTGCAGATCAAGACCGGTTCCATGTCCCGTTCGGACCGCATGGCCAAGTACAACCAGCTGCTGCGCATCGAAGAAGACCTGGGCGACATCGCTTCCTACCCTGGCCGTGACGCGTTCTACAACCTGAAGTAATAGCACGACGCCAGCCAGGCTTGCCCTGGCTGGCTGCCCCCATATGCGTTTGATTACCCTTGCACTGGCAGCCTTGCTGCTGCTGATACAGTACCCGCTGTGGCTGGGGAAAGGCGGCTGGCTGCGCGTGGCCGACCTGGAAGACCAGGTGGCCGTGGCCCAGAAGAAGAACGACGAGCTGAAAAGCCGCAACGCCAAGCTCGACTCCGAAGTGCGCGACCTGAAGGACGGCACCGGCGCCGTCGAAGAGCGGGCCCGCTTCGAGCTGAGCATGATCAAGCAGAACGAAATCTACATCCAGATCCTCGGCAAGGGCCAGGCCCAGCCGCAAGCCCCGGCCGCCGCGCCCGCAGCGGCGCCATGACCGGTAGGGCGGGTTGGCGCCCCGGCGCGTAACCCGCCAAGCACCAGCGCCAATGCCCTACTTGTAAATAAGAATCATTCTTGTTAATATGCGCTGTTGCCAGCGAAGCCCGTAGGGAGAGCCAGCTTTAATCTCACCTTACCTGGAACTCCATGGCTGCCATCCTTACGCGCCAGCGGCGCCTTGCCGCGCTGCTGCTGACCGCTTTTGCCTTGCCCGCTGCACCCGCCTTTGCGCAAACCGCCCAACTGAACGAAATCCTGGTCACTGCCAAGCGCGACGAAGCGCCGTCCAGGACCGGCACCACCACCGTCATCGGCAGCGCCGAGCTGACCAGGCGCGCCGCCACCGACATGGCCAATATGGCCCGCTACGAGCCGCTGATCAGCGTGCCGGCGGCCGGCATCGGCTCCGGCAATATCTGGGACGGCGCCGGCAACACCGGCTTCAGTATCCGCGGCATCGAAGGCAACCGCGTCAGCCTGGACCTGGACGGCATCTCGCTGCCGGACGCCGCGCCCAAGCCGGACGGCAACACCCTGAACAGCTTCGGCATCGGCCGCGACTACTTCGACCCGGAAACCTTCCGCGAAGTGCGCATCGGCTCCGGCACCACGGCGGCAGGGGCGGGCACGCCCGGCCTGGGCGGCAACGTCTCCTTCGTCACCAAGTCGCCGGAAGATTACCTGAGCGAGACCCGCAACAGCTACGCCGAATACAAGTTCGGCTACACCTCCGGCGACAAGGCCAGGATGCACGCGCTGACCGGCGCCATGGGCTTCGGCGCGCTGAAGGCATTGGCCGTGCTGGTGCACCGCGACGGCCAGCAGCTGCGCAGCAAGGGCAACGCGGTGTTCAACCCGGACGACTGGTCGTCGGACGCCTTGCTGGGCAAATTCAGCTGGGCGCCGGTGGCCGGCCACAAGCTGGGCTTCACGGTGGACGCCTACAAGTCCGAGCACGACCGCGAAATCAAGAACAAGCAGCTGTCGCTGTACCCCGAAGGTTCCGAGCAGGCTTCCACCACGCGCCGCACGCGCGTCAGCCTGGACCACGGCTATACCGGCACCGGCAACCCGCTGTTCGACACCGTCGATACCCGCCTCTACGTGCAGGATGCGAAAGTGGAAGACAACACCCACGCGCCCTACATCACCGGCGGCCGCCCGTACACGCGCGACATCGCTACCGGCCTGTATAACAAGAGCATCGGCATCGCCAGCGACGCCGGCAAGCAGCTCAATGCCGCCACGCTGCTGAACTACGGTTTCACGGTGGAGGATCTCGAAACCCGCCGTCCATGGAAAGAGGACCGCACGGTGGTGGGCTCGAACGTGCACCAGCTCACGCAGAAGAACCGCATGGCGGACATGGACACGCTGAAGATCGCGGCCTACGTGCGCGGCGAGATCGCCTTCCCGCTGGCCGGCTATAACGCCACCTTGACGCCCGGCCTGCGCGTCGAGCACCGCAAGCTGAGCCCGAAGAACCTGGAAAACTACATCATCGCCGTGCCGTCCGCGGCCAAGGAACTGAAGGACGACAGCGACAGCTTCGTGGCGCCCAGCCTGGGCCTGTCGGTTGAGCTGACGCCCGACTTCAACGCCTACGCCAGCTACAAGCGCGGCGCGCGCATGCCCAGCGGCGCCGACCGCACCAGCACCTACGACTCCTTCAGCTACACCGGCGCAGGGCAGGGTTACGGCGTGCTGGGCAACGCCAAGCTGGAAAAGGAGACCAGCAACGCCTTCGAGCTGGGCCTGAAGGGCGAGCCGCGCAAAGGCGTGCAGCTCAGCGCGTCCATGTTCCACACGGCGTACAAGAACTTCATCGAATATGTGGCGCAGCCGGCCGACCCGGTCAACTACCCGACCCTGAGCCAGGGCCTGTTCCGTCCCGAGAACGTGGCCAAGGCCGGCATCTGGGGCGTGGAAATGAGCAGCCGCTTCGAGCTGGGCCAGTGGTCCGCGCCCTTGCAGGGCGCCAGCGTGGCGCTGGCGGCGGGCGGCTCGCGCGGCAGCACCACCAACAACAAGAACGGCCGCAAGAGCGACCTGGCCACCGTGCTGCCGTACAAGGGCAGCGCCACCCTGGCCTGGGACGACCCGGCCCAGCGCGGCGGCGTGGCGCTGACCACGGTGCACGTGCGCGCCAAGCAGGCCGCGCCTGACGTGGTCACCGGCGCCGCCGCCGCGCTGTTCGCCGTACCCGCATCGACCGTGATGGACCTGACCGCCTACTTCAACGTCGGCAAGAACGCCACCGTCACGGCCGGCGCCTACAACCTGGGCGACAAGAGGTACTGGGACTACGCCAGCGCGCGCACCCTGGCCGCCGGCACCAGCGCCACCGCGCTGGCCGATATCGAACGCCAGGTGAAAACCGGGCGCAATTACGCCGTTACCTTTAAACTGATGTACTGATTTTTGGAGACCATGATGAAGAAGAATCACCGAATCGCGCTGGCGCTGGCCAGCGCCCTGATGCTGGGCGCCGTGCCTGTCATGGCCGCAGACGCCGGCCTGGCCCAGCGCTGGGAAAAGCTGCGCGCCGAGCAGCCCAAGCTGCAGATCCGCGACGCGGCGCGCGCGCTGAACGTGTCCGAAGCCGAGCTGCTGGCCACCGGCATCGGCAAGACCGTCACGCTGCTGAAGAACGACGACCACGCGGCGCGCGAAATCATGCGCCGCGCGCTGGACCTGGGCAAGGTGCTGGCCCTGACCCGCAACGAGAACGGCGTGCTGGAACGCACCGGCGTGGCCACCCGCATCGCGCAGGACGCGGCGGCGGCGCAAGCGGCAGCCGGCGCGCCGAACGATCCTGAACGCGAAGCGCGCATGCGCAACATCGCCGGCGGCTACCTGGGCGGCGAGATCGACCTGCGCTTCAACTTCGCCAACTGGAAGCACGCCTTCGCGGTGGTGCAGCCGGGCCGCGACGGCCAGATTTCGCGCAGCCTGCAGTTCTTCGACGCCACCGGCACCGCCGCGCACAAGCTGTACCTGAAGAACGAAGCCGCCGTCGGCGTGTTCGACAAGCTGGTGGCCGACTTCCGCGCCCCGGACCAGAACGCGGCGCTGAAAGTGGTGCCGATCGCGCCGAAGCAGGCCGAGAAGCCGGATTCGGCCGTGGACGTGAAGGAGTTCCAGCTGGCCTGGAAGGAAATGACGGACGTGCACCAGTTCAACCGCCTGCTGGGCGAGTTCGGCATCTCGCGCGAGCAGGCCATGCGCCTGGCGCCTGAAGGCGTGGTGCAGCGCGTGTCGCCGAAAGCGGTGCGCAACCTGCTGGACGAATCGGCCAAGCAGAAGCTGCCCATCATGGCCTTCCTGGGCAATGGTTCGGTGACGCAGATCTTCAGCGGCGTGATCGAGAAAACCGCCGCCAGCGGCGACTGGTACAACGTGCTGGACCCGGACTTCAACCTGCACCTGCGCGAGAGCGCCTTCAACAGCGGCTACGTGGTGCAGCGCGCCGGCGTGACCTCGGTGGAGTTCTTCGACAAGAACGGCGAACTGGTGGTGACCTTCTTCGGCGTGCGCGAGCGCGCCAAGCCCCAGCCGCAAACCTGGGTGGACCTGACGCGCAACCTGCCGAAGGCTTAAGCTCGGTCTTAAAGGCTGTCCACGGCGGCCCGGCCCAGCGCCGGGTCGTCGGTGAAGAAGCCATCCAGTCCCAGCTTCAAATAGCGCTTGATCTCGGCCACCGAACCGGCCGGATTGCGTGCATGCTCGCCTGCGCCGTCGCGGAAATCCGCGGCCAGGAAGCGGTTCTCCGGACGGAACGTCCACGTTTCCACTCGCAGGCCCGCCGCGCGGCCATCGGCAGCCAGCGAGGTTGGCTCGGCCAAAAATCCATCCTGCTTCAGCGGTATCAGCATGCGCGTCGGCGGCGCCACCACGTCGGCGTAGGCGGCGATCGCCTTCAGCCCGGCCGGCGTGCACATCTGCCCGTAAGTCAGGCTGCCGTTGGCCGCCGCCACGTCCGCCGGGCGCTGCGCGGGCGCGCCCACCAGCTGCATCAGGCGGATGTTGGCGCGCCGTCCCAGCTTGCTGCGCACGTACTTCAGGTTGGCTACTTCGAAGGACTGGATTTCAACCGGGTGGCGGCGCGTGTAGTCGTGCGCGGCCAGGGTGGAGAAGAAGCGGTCTTCCAAAGCCAGGCCGACGCCGGCGAAATAGGCCGAGCTTTTCAGCTCCGGCACCAGGCCGATCACGCGGCCGGCGGCGGCCGACTGCGCCGCCACGAAGTCGATGATCTCCTCGAACGTCACCACCTGGAACATGCCGTCGAACTGCGCGCTGCCGGGGCGCGATTCGGGAATGCGCTCGATGGCGCGCAGCGTCTTGATTTCCGCCAGCGTGAAGTCGTCCACGAACCAGCCTTCGTGGGTCTGGCCGTCGATGGTTTTGCGGGTGCGGCGGCCGGCGAATTCGGCGCGTTTGGCGACGTCGGTGGTCTCGTTCAGGAAGGCGTCGTGGCGCGCCACCAGCACACCGTCTTTAGTGCAGACCAGGTCCGGTTCCACGTAGTCCGCGCCGTCGGCAATGGCTTTGGCGTAGGCCGCCAGCGTGTGCTCAGGGCGCAGAGCGCTGGCGCCGCGGTGGGCGAACACCAGCGGCTTGGCGCCACCGCCCGCGCCGCCCGCGCCGGCACTGCCGGCGGCGAAGGCGGCCGGCGCCAGCAGCGCGCTGCCGCTGGCGGCGGCCACGCTGCCGATAAAGCCGCGCCGCGACAGCAGGCGGCGCGTGTTGAGGATGTTGTCCATCAGAAGTCTGCCATCACGGTGAAGAAAGCCTGGCGCGGTGCGATCGGGAAGGTATTGTACGTCTTGTCCGCCGCGCCCACGACCACGTTCAGGCTGCCCATGCGGTCGGCCAGGTTGCTCACGTTGACGCGGTAGCGCGCGTTCTTCACGATGCCGCCGTTCAGGAAGGGCAGCTGGCCGGACACGCCCAGGCCCAGCAGGAAGTAGCTCGGCACCGCCAGGTCGTTGGTGTAGGTGGCGTAGCGCTTGCCCACGTAGTCGCCGCTCAGCTGGAACTCGGTGTCGGCCACCGTCATGGTGGCGACGAATTTGTTCATCCATTCCGGATTGCCCGGCACGGTCTTGCCTGCCGTCGGCACCACGGTGGCGCCGTTGCTGTAGTTGTCCTCATAGGTGGAGCGGTTGTAGGACAGCGCGTTGTAGAACGAGAAGCCGCGCCCGAAGTGGAAGGTGCCCGACAGGTCGATGCCGTCGATCTTCACGCTGCCCACGTTGGCCAGCACCGGATTGCCGCCGATGATGGCCGAGATCACCGGGGTCGGGCTGATCTGCAGCAGGCGGTTCTTGAAGTCCACATGGTACACGTTGACCTGGCCGTCGAAGGCTTTCAGCATGCCCCAGTCCAGCTGGTGGTTGCTGCGCAGGCCTGCTTCGTAGGTGATCGAGGTTTCCGGCTTGGCGGTGGACTTGAACAGGTCGAACGCCTGCTGGCTGGCAAGCGACCAGGGCGACGCGCCGCCGCCGCCGTAGGTGACGAACTGGCGCATGTTTTTCTGCACGTTGAAGAACAGCTGGTCCTGCGCCGTCACGTCCCAGCGGCCGCCGATCTGCGGCAGGAACCATTTCTTGGTCTCGATCTGGCCCACCGGCAGCGCGCTGGAGCCGCCGGCGATGGCGCCCTTGCGCGGCTGCACGGGGAACTGCCCGTCCGCATCCTGCAGGCTGGATTTGAAGCCGGCCTGCAGCACCAGGTCCGGGCGCACGCGCCATTCGTCCTGCAGGTGCAGCTGGACCACCTTGTTGTCGATGGTGCTGCCGTACTGCGTGATCAGCGGGTTGGAAGGGCGGTCGTACGGCGAGCTGGGGTTGTTCACGTCCAGCGCATACCAGCGGCGGTAGGCCGAGGACTGGTTGTGTTCGAACCATACGCCGCCTTGCACCGTGTGGTCGCCGAACTCGCTGCGCAGCGTGGACAGCACGCCGCTGCGCTTGATGTCGTACTCGGTGGTGCGGGTGGCGTAGCCGGAGCCGCCGAACACCTGCTTCAGGTTCTGGTTCGGGTAGTACACCGCGAACAGCGCCGGCAGGCCGGCCACGCCGATCGGGCCGGCCACCACGCCCACGCCGTCGTCGTCGTGGTGGTAGACCTGGTTGCTCCAGGTGGTGGACTCGCCCAGGCGCCAGTCGAACTTGGCGTAGCCCAGGTAATCCTTGCGCTGCGCGTCGCTGTAGTAGTTGCGGTAGTTGTTGCCGTCCGCCGCCGGCGTGGCGCCGGTGGGCGACAGGTAGCTCAGCGCGTAGGCGAAGTCGGGATAGGTGAAGGGGCGGGTGTAGGGCGCGCTGGTTTCGCCGGCCACGTGCACGGTGCTGTCCTCGTTCGGTTCGATCTTGTCCGAATAGGCGAAGTACAGGGTCAGCTTGCCCGCGTCGCTCTGGTTGACGAACTTGGCGTTGACCTGGTCGCCGCCCTGCTTGCCGTTGAAGTCCCAGGCGCGCTGCTTCTGGTGCGCGGCCGAGATGTAGGCGCTGCTGCCGCCGCCGAAGGTACCCGTGTCGAAGCGCGCGTAGGTGCGCGAGGTGCGGTAGCTGCCCACGGTTTGCTGCACGGTGGCGCCTTGGGCGGCCAGCGGGTCGCTGGAGAAGGTTTCGATGGTGCCGCCCAGGTTGCTGGTGGAGGCGGTGGCCAGGTCGCCCGCGCCGGACGACAGGATCACGCTGCGCACGTTCTCGCTGATGACGGCGCGCTGCGGCGACAGGCCGTTGTAGTTGCCGTACTGCTGGTCGCCCAGCGGCACGCCGTCCATGGTGTAGCCCAGCTGCTGGCCGCTGAAGCCGTGCACGAACAGCGACAGGTTCTGCTCATTGTTGCCCCACGGGTCGGCGGTCTGGAAGCTTACGCCGGGAAGCGCCTGCAGCGCCTTCAGCGGGTTGATGCCGGGCAGGATCTTCTGCATTTCGTTCTTGGTCATCGCCACCGAGGAGCGGGTTTTGCGCGACGCCACTTCCACGGTGGCCACCGGGCCGGCCGCCGCCGCGGCCATTTCACTGCCGCTGTCGGCCGCAGCCGGCGCTTCCGGCTCGGCCGGGGCCGCCGAGATGGCTGCAAAGGCGGGGAAGGAGAATGCCATGCAGATGGCGGAAGCGAGGAGATTCTTGTTCATCATGTGCCTGTCGTTGGAAACATTGGAAGAAATGCAAACGACGCGCAGCGTAACCAGCCGGTGTGACGGCGGCATGACGGTACGGTGACGAATTGATGAATTGATGAAGCGGAGGAGGGGGGAGTAGACGCGTCCCCGCGCAGCGGCGGGGACGGATGCTGCGGTTTAGTGCTTGGCTTCGCTGGCGTGCATCAGCACTTCGGCGGGGGCGCTGGTGACGAACAGCTGGGCGCAGTCGACCTTGTCGTACTCGTAGTGCTGGCCGCAGAAATCGCAGTTGATGGCGACGGTGCCCTGTTCATCCAGCACGCCTTCCACTTCCTCCTGGCCCAGCATCTTCAGCATATTGCCGACTTTTTCGCGGGTGCAGCTGCAGTGGAAGGATGGATGCACCGGGTCGAACACGCGGATGGTCTCTTCCCAGAACAGGCGCTGCATCAGCACGTCGATGGTGGTGCTGAGGATTTCCTCCTGCTTCAAGGTGGAGCCCAGGATCACCGCCCGGTTCCAGGTTTCCAGCGCTTCTTCCTGCGACAGCTGCGTGGCTTCCGCCTTGCCGCCGTGGTGCGGCAGCTTTTGCAGCAGCAGGCCGCGCGACACCTTGTCGTCAGCCGCCAGCCACAGCTTGGTGTCCAGCTGTTCCGAGCGCTGCATGTAGTTTTCGATGACGGTTGCCACGTCGTCGCCGTCCAGCGGCACGATGCCCTGGTAGGGCTGCTGGCCCGGCACCTTGTCGGCCGGATCGAGCGTGATGATGAAGCGGCCCTTGCCGTGCGCGTTCAGCAGCTGCATCACGCCGGCGTCGTCGGCGATGGCCGCGTCCGGGGTCAGCTTGGCGGTGGCGCGCAGGCGCAGGTCGGCGTCGCACTCGACCACCAGCAGACGCACCGGTCCGTCGCCGTGGATCTGCATGATGATGGAACCGTTGAACTTCAGGTTGGCCGACAGCAGGGCGGCGGCGGCCACCATTTCGCCCAGCAGGCGCTTGACCGGCGCCGGGTAGGCGTGGCGCGCCTGCACCTCGCGCCAAGTGGCCGAGATGTCGACCAGCTCGCCGCGCACCGAGGCGTTGTCGAAGATGAATTTTTGCAGGGTGTCCTGGCTGGCAGCCAGATCTGGGGTGATGCTCATTGTTTATCCTATTTTCTTGAGTTGCGTCTTGAACAGCTGGCTGCGCTTGACGTAGCTGTCGGCGGCGCCTTGCAGGTTGGCCACGTCTTGTTCGGTCAGCGTGCGCACGGCCTTGGCCGGGGCGCCGATGATGAGCTGGTTGTCCGGGAATTCCTTGCCCTCGGTGACCAGCGCGCCGGCGCCCACCAGGCAGCCCTTGCCGATCTTGGCGCCGTTCAGGACCACGGCCTGGATGCCGATCAGCGAGCCGTCGCCCACGGTGCAGCCGTGCAGCATGGCCTGGTGGCCCACCGTCACGTTCTTGCCCAGGGTGAGCGGATAGCCCATGTCGGTGTGCATCACGGTGTTTTCCTGGACATTGCTGTTCTCGCCGATGGTGATGCGTTCGTTGTCGCCGCGTATCGTGGTGCCGTACCATACCGAGGCGTTGGCGTGCAGCGTCACTTTGCCGATCACGCTGGCCGTGTCGGCCACAAAAGCGGAAGCATCAATCTCGGGCGCGTGCTCGCCCAGCTGGTAAATGGTCATGGGAAGCCCAGTTGAGTGTTTGTGGAAACTGCGGAATGGCGCTATTTTACGCCTGCCAGGCATCGGCTTGCTTCAGAATTTGCGAACGATCGTGCTATTATTGAGGCTTGCGCCCGTCCAAGGCACCCATATTGCGCTCGCTGCGCTACTTTCAAGGCTGCAATCATCATGAAACCTTCCCGATCCGAATTCATCAACGTGCGCGGCAACCGCACCCATATCCGCCACTGGGGCAGGGAAGGGGCGCCCAAGATCTTCATGGTGCACGGCTGGATGGACGTGTCGGCCTCGTTCCAGTTCGTGGTGGACGCGCTGCAGGGCGACTGGCACGTGATCGCCCCCGACTGGCGCGGTTTCGGCCTGACCGAACGGCCGCGCGTGGACACTTACTGGTTCGTCGACTACCTGGGCGACCTGGACGCCATCCTGCGCCACTACCAGCCGGACAGCCCGGTCAACCTGCTGGGCCACAGCATGGGCGGCAACGTGGTGGGCCTGTACGCGGGCGCGCGGCCCGAGCGCATCCGGCGGCTGGTCAACCTGGAGGGCTTCGGCATGAAGTCCACCACGCCGGACCAGGCGCCGGCCCGCTACGCCAAGTGGATGGACGAACTGCTGGTACCGCAGGAAATGCGCGGCTACGCCGACCTGGGCGAGGTGGCCAAGCGCCTGCAAAAGACCAATCCGCGCCTGTCGGACGAGCGCGCCGCCTTCCTGGCCAGCCACTGGTCGGGGCAGAACGACAAGGGCGAGTGGGAAATCCTGGGCGACCCGGCGCACAAGCGCATCAACCCGCTGCTGTACCACGTGGAAGAGGTGATGGCGTGCTGGCGCGCGATCACCGCGCCGGTGCTGTGGGTGGAGGCCGAGCACACCAATATGTGGCTGTGGATGGGGCCGAAAGAGGAGGCGCGCGTGGAAATCGACCGCCGCCTGGGCCATTTGGCCAACGTCACCGCGAAGATGATGGACAACGCCGGCCACATGCTGCACCACGACCAGCCGGAACAGCTGGCGGCGATGCTGGAGGAGTTCCTGGCTTGATTGACGCGTAACCCGTCATCGCAGCGTACAATGGAGCTTCTATTACCGCAAACAATCCAGCCCGTATGAATGTAGATTTACACTGCCATTCCAACGTTTCCGACGGCGTGCTGCCGCCGGCCAAGGTCGCCAAGGTGGCGCGCGAGGCCGGGGTGGACGTGTGGGCGCTGACCGACCATGACGAAGTGGGCGGCATTCCGGCCGCCCGCGCCGCTGCCGCCGAGCAGGGCATGCGCTTCGTCACCGGCGTGGAAATCTCCATCACCTGGGCCGGCGAAACGGTCCACATCGTGGGCCTGCAGCTCGACGAGAACAACGCCGCGCTGGTGCAGGGCCTGGAGCAGACCCGCTCGGGACGCGACAGCCGCGGCCGCGAGATCGCCGCCCAGCTGGCCAAGGCCGGCATCCCGGACGCCTACGAGGGCGCGCTGAAATACGTGTCCAATCCCAATCTGATGTCGCGCACCCACTTCGCGCGCTACATCGTGGAGATCGGCGCCTGCCGCAACACCTCAGAAGTGTTCAAGAAATACCTGTGTGAAGGCAAGCCCGGCTATGTGGAGCACCGCTGGGCCACGCTGGAGCAGTCGGTGCAGTGGATACGCGGCGCCGGCGGCATCGCCGTGATCGCCCACCCGGGCCGCTACAAGTTCAGCGACACCGCCGAGGGCGTGCTGTTCGACGAGTTCAAGCAGATGGGCGGCGCCGCCATCGAAGTGGTCACCGGCAGCCACACCCCGGACCAGTACCCGGAATACGCGCGCCTGGCCAATGCCTACGGCTTCCTGGCCTCGCGCGGCACCGATTTCCACGCGCCCGGCGAGGCGCGGGTGGACTTCAAGCTGCTGCCGCCGCTGCCGGGCAACGTGACCCCGGTCTGGCACGACTGGTTCTAGGCCGCCCCCCGGCCATCCGGCCGGCGCCGGGTCTACTTGCCGGGTCTACTTGCAATTCCGGCTATGCGGCCCTATCTTATGCTCGGATAACTCTGCGGAGAATGCATTATGAAACGTATCGTCCTTTTTATCGCCACCAACCTGGCCGTGGTGCTGGTGTTGTCGCTGGTGCTGTCGCTGCTCGGCATCGGCCGTCCCAGCGCGGGCGGCCAGCTGCAAATGGGCAGCCTGCTGGCCTTCTCGCTGGTGGTGGGCTTTACCGGCGCCATCATTTCGCTGCTGATCAGCAAGCCGATGGCCAAGTGGAGCACCGGCGCCCGCGTGATCGACGCGCCGGCCAACTCCACCGAGCAGTGGCTGGTGGCCACCGTGCGCCAGCTGGCCGAGCGCGCCGGCATCGGCATGCCGGAAGTGGCCGTCTACGAAGGCGAACCGAACGCCTTCGCCACCGGCGCCTTCAAGAATTCGGCCCTGGTGGCCGTCTCCACCGGCCTGCTGCAGTCGATGAACCGCGACGAGGTGGAAGCCGTGCTGGGCCATGAAGTGGCCCACATCGCCAACGGCGACATGGTGACCATGACCCTGATCCAGGGCGTGGTGAACACCTTCGTGGTGTTCCTGGCGCGCATAGTCGGCTTCTTCGTCGATAACATGCTGCGCGGCAAGGACAGCGAACGCAGCAGCGGCAACGGCATCGGCTACATGGTCACCGTGTTCGTCTGCGAAATCGTGTTCGGCCTGCTGGCCTCCATCATCGTGGCCTGGTTCTCGCGCCAGCGCGAATTCCGCGCCGACGCCGGCTCGGCCAAGCTGCTGGGCAGCAGCGTGCCGATGCAGCATGCGCTGGCCCGCCTGGGCGGCCTGGAGCCGGGCGCGCTGCCGCAGAACATGGCGGCCTCCGGCATCACCGGCGGCGGCGGCTGGTCGGCGCTGTTCTCCACCCACCCGCCGATGGAGCAGCGCATCGCGGCCTTGCAGCAGCTGCCGCGCTGATACCGGGCGGCCCGAGCGCATATGAGTCAATACTTCCAGATCCATCCGGTCAACCCGCAGCTGCGCCTGATCAAGCAGGCTGCGCAAATCATCCACGGCGGCGGCATCGTCGCGCTGCCGACGGATTCCTGCTATGCGCTGGTGTGCCACCTGGACGATAAAGCCGCGGTCGAGCGCCTGCGCCGCATCCGCGGCATCGACGAGAAGCACCACCTGACCCTGCTGTGCCGCGACCTGAGCGAGATCGGCGTGTACGCGCGCGTGGACAACAAGCAGTTCCGCCTGCTCAAGGCGGCCACGCCGGGTCCGTTCACCTTCATCCTGGAGGCGACCCGCTGCGTTCCGCGCCGCCTCAGCCACCCGTCGCGCAAGACCATCGGCCTGCGGGTGCCGGAAAACTGCATCGTCGAGATGCTGCTGGCCGAGCTGCAGCAGCCGCTGCTGGGCACCACCCTGATCCTGCCGGGCGACGACCAGCCGCTGACCGACCCGGAAATGGTGCGCGAACGGCTGGAAAAGCAGGTTGATTTGATTATCGACGGCGGCGCCTGCAGCTTCGAACCGACCACCGTCATCGACTTGAGCGGCGCGGAACCGGAACTGGTGCGCCAGGGCCGGGGCGACCCCGCCGTGCTGGGCCTGTAAGCATCTTCCATCCCTCCCACTCCCCCACGCTCCAGGCCGCTCATCCCGGTCTGGTAGAATTTTACCTATGACCGATTTCAATCAAACGATACAGACCATCGCCGTCTTCGCGATCCCTGTGCTTTTCGCCATCTCCCTGCATGAAGCCGCGCACGGCTACGTGGCCCGTTATTTCGGCGACACCACCGCCGAGCAGCAGGGGCGGCTGACCGTCAATCCCATCGCCCATATCGACTGGTTCGGCACCGTGCTGCTGCCCATCTTGCTCGCGCTGAGTCCGCTCGGCATGGCCTTCGGCTACGCCAAGCCGGTGCCGGTCGACTACAGCCGCCTGCGCAATCCGAAAAAGCAGATGGGCTTCGTGGCCGCTGCCGGCCCGGCCGCCAATTTCGCCATGGGCCTGGGCTGGACCATCGCGCTGCTGTTCATGTACCGCCTGGGCGTGCAGGAACCCTTCCTGCTGGGCATGGCCAAGGCCGGCATCCTGACCAACGCGGTGATGTGCGTGTTCAACCTGATACCGGTGCCGCCGCTGGACGGCGGCCGTATCGTGACCGCGCTGCTGCCGGAGCCGCTGGCCTATAAATTCGCCAGCATCGAGCGCTACGGCCCGTATGTGTTCATCGGCCTGCTGGCGCTGATGTACACCGGCATACTCAGTCCTGTGCTGGCCACCCTGGTGCAGCTGACGCAAGGGCTGTTCATCACGCTGGTGTACCCGCTGCGCCTGCTGCTGGGCTGACCGCCATGTATCCCGACCGCGTCGTTTCCGGCATGCGCCCCACGGGCGCCATGCACCTGGGCCACTACCACGGTGCGCTGACCAACTGGGTCAAGATGCAGGCCGAGCTGCCCTGTTTGTTCTTCGTGGCGGACTGGCACGCGCTGACCACCCACTACGATGACCCGGAGCTGATCGAGCGCAGCACCTGGGACATGCTGGTGGACTGGCTGGCGGCCGGCATCGACCCCTCGCAGGCCACGCTGTTCATCCAGTCGCGCGTGCCCGAGCATGCCGAGCTGCATTTGCTGCTGTCCATGGCCACGCCGCTGGGCTGGCTCGAGCGGGTGCCCACCTATAAGGACCAGATCGACAATCTGTCCTCCAAAGACCTGGCAACCTACGGCTTCCTCGGCTATCCGCTGCTGCAGGCGGCCGACGTGCTGATCTACCGCGCGTCCGACGTGCCGGTGGGCGAGGACCAGGTGCCGCACATTGAAATGATGCGCGAAATTGCGCGCCGTTTTAATCATTTGTACGGCAAAGAGAAGGGTTTCGAGCAGAAGGCGCAGGACGCGGTGAAAAAGCTGGGCAGCAAGCGCGCCAAGCTGTACAACGAACTGCGCACCCAGTACCAGCAGGACGGCGACGACGAGGCGCTGGAGCAGGCCAAGGCCATGCTGGACGACGCCCACAGCCTGTCGATGATAGACCGCGAGCGCCTGTTCGGCTACCTGGAGGGCAGCCGCAAGCTGATCCTGGTGGAGCCGCAGGCCAGGCTGACCGTGTCCGGCCGCCTGCCGGGGCTGGACGGCCGCAAGATGTCCAAAAGTTACGGCAACACCATCGCGCTGCGCGAGGACAAGGACGCCGTGACCAAGAAAGTGCGCACCATGCCGACCGACCCGGCCCGCGTGCGCCGCAGCGACCCGGGCGACCCGGCGCGCTGCCCGGTCTGGCAGTTCCACCAGGTCTATTCGGACAACGCCATCCAGGAATGGGTGGTCAAGGGCTGCCAGTCGGCCGGCATCGGCTGCATCGAGTGCAAGCAGCCGGTGATCGACGCCATCGTCAAGGAGCAGGAGCCGATGCACGAGCGTGCCCAGCCCTACCTGGACGACCCCTCGCTGGTGCGCGCCATCGTTGCCGACGGCAACGACGTGGCCCGCAAACTGGCGCAAGAAACCATGCGCGATGTGCGCGAAGCAATGGGAATTTCCTACACATGAGTGAACAAGTTTCCCCCTGGGTGCAGCGCTTTGCCCCCTTGATTCCAGGCGGCGAAGTGCTGGACCTGGCCTGCGGCACCGGCCGCCACGCGCGCCACATGGTGACCCTCGGCCACTCGGTGGTGGCGGTGGACCAGAACGCCGACTCGCTGGCGGCCGCCGCCGGCGACGGCATCGTCACCTCGCAGATCGACCTGGAGGCGGACGGCGCGGTGTGGCCCTTCGGCCCGGGCCGTTTTGCCGGCATCGTCGTCACAAACTACTTGCATCGGCCGCTTGTTGCGGACATGCTGGCTAGCCTGGCGCCGAACGGCGTGCTCATTTATGAGACTTTCGCCGAGGGCAATGCGGAATTCGGCAAACCGTCCAATCCGGCCTTCCTGCTGGCGCCCGGCGAGCTGCTGGAATGGGCCGCCAGGCATGCGCTGCGCGTGATCGCTTTTGAGGATGGCCGGGTGGAAACCCCAAAACCTGCTCTGGTGCAACGCATCTGCGCCGTGAAGCCGGAATTCCCGCGCGTTGCCGCGCTCTTGCCATCATTTTGATGACGGTTTAATCGCAATTTAATATAGGATACTGTTCCGGAAGGCACCACAGACCCGGCCTATCGTCTACAATCGTTGTTTTAATTTCTTACTGTTTTGGTTAACTATGATTAAGGGCAGCATAGTAGCAATTGTCACCCCGATGCACGCAGACGGCAGTCTGGACTATCCGGGTTTGAACAAGCTGATCGATTGGCACATCGCCGAAGGCACGGATGGCATCGTTATTGTCGGCACCACCGGCGAATCGGCCACCGTCAGCGTTGAGGAGCACTGCGCCCTGGTCAAGGCCACCGTGGAGCACGCCAAGGGCCGCATCCCCATCATCGCCGGCGCCGGCGGCAATTCGACCGCCGAGGCGATCGAGCTGACCCGCTACGCCAAGGATGCGGGCGCGGACGCCGTGCTGCAGGTGGTGCCGTACTACAACCGTCCTACCCAGGAAGGCATGTACCAGCACTTCAAGGCCATCGCCGAAGCAGTCGATATCCCCGTGATCCTGTACAACGTGCCGGGCCGCACCGTGGCCGACATGTCGAACGAGACCATCGTGCGCCTGGCCGCCATCAAGAACATCATCGGCGTGAAAGACGCGACCGGCAACATCGGCCGCGGCCTGGACCTGCTGCGCCTGGCGCCGAAGGAATTCGCCGTCTATTCCGGCGACGATCCGACCGCCGTGGCCCTGATGCTGGCCGGCGGCAAAGGCAATATCTCGGTGACCGCCAACGTGGCGCCGCGCGCCATGCACGAGATGTGCAAGGCCGCCATGGCAGGCGACATCGCCAAGGCCATCGAGATCAACAACAAGGTCTTCCCGCTGCACCAGAAGCTGTTCGTCGAGCCCAATCCGGTGCCTGTGAAGTGGGCGCTGGCGGAAATGGGCATGATGCCAGCCGGCATACGCCTGCCGCTGGTGCCGCTGGCAGCCGAGTACCATGAGACCGTGCGCGGCGCGCTGCGCGAAGCCGGCCTGATCAACTAAGCCCCGCCCCAGGCGCGCTTTTCTTTCCAGTAAAACATGACTATTCGCAAGACAGCATCCATTACCCCGCAGCGCGGCCTGGGCATCGCCGCCATCGCCGCCATGGCCGTCAGTCTGACCGGCTGCGGCATGATCAGCTCGGTCGTCGGCCAGGACAAGGTCGACTACAAGTCGGCCAAGAAAGCCAGCACCCTGGACGTGCCGCCGGATTTGACGCAGTTGCAAGCAGATAACCGCTATTCGCTGCCGGATAGCAACCGTGGCGTGGCCACCGCATCGGGCTACCAGGCCCAGCGCGCAGCCGGCGGCACCGCCGTGGCGGCGGTCAGCAGCAACCAGGTGGCCTCCACCGGCTCCGACAGCGTGAAAGTCATGCGCGCGGGTAACCAGCGCTGGCTGGTGGTCAAGCAGACGCCTGAGCAACTGTGGCCGCAGCTGAAGAATTTCTGGGAAGAGTCGGGTTTCACCCTGTCCATGAACGAGCCCAAGGCCGGCATCCTGGAAACGGAATGGAATGAAAACCGCGCCAAGATCCCGCAGGACTTCGTGCGCAACACCATCGGCAAAGTGTTCGATTCGCTGTATTCGAGCGGCGAGCGCGACAAGTACCGCACCCGCCTGGAGCGCCTGCCGGACGGCAGCACCGAGATCTACATCAGCCATCGCGGCGCCGAGGAAGTCATCACCGGCGCCCAGAAGGAAACCACGATGTGGACCACGCGCGCCAACGACCCTAACCTGGAAGCGCTGTTCATCGCCAAGCTGATGACCAAGCTGGGCGGCGGCAAGGATGAAGCCACGGCGCGCACCGCCGTCGACAACGCCATCGTCCAGCCGCAGCACGCCACCATCAAGGGCACGGGCGCAGCGCGCCTGGTGGAAGTGGACGAGGGCTTCGACCGCGCCTGGCGCCGCGTCGGCCTGGCGCTGGACCGCGCCGGCTTCACCGTGGAAGACCGCGACCGCGTGCAGGGCATCTACTTCGTCCGCTACGTGGACCAGGACGCCGGCACCACCAAGGGCTTCTTCTCCAAGCTGTTCAGCTGGGGCTCGTCCGAGAAGGACAAGGAAGCGCAGCGCTACCGCGTGGCAGTCAAGGCCAGCGCGGCCGGCTCGACCAGCGACGTGACCGTGCTGAGCAACGACGGCAAGCCGGAAACCAGCGCCACCGGCGAGAAGATCCTGACCCTGCTGCACGAACAGCTGAAATAAGTTGTTACATTAAAAAAACCGGCTTCGGCCGGTTTTTTTACGTCCGGAACGCTGATGCCGGCCCGTACAGGCGAAAAAAAACCGGCCGAAGCCGGTTTTTCTTTTCCGACTGACTGATTACTTCGCTGGAGCAGCAGCAGCGGAAGCAGCCGAAGCAGCAGCCGAAGCGGCCGAAGCAGCAGCGGAAGCGGCGGTAGCAGCAGCAGCAGCAGCGTCAGCGGCTGGAGCAACAGCGGCTGGAGCAGCAGCGTCAGCGGCTGGAGCAGCTGGAGCAGCAGCAGGAGCTGCTACTTCTGGGGTTGCTACTGGAGCAGCAGGAGCTTCTTCTTTTTTGGAGCAAGCAGCCAGAGCAACAGCCAGCAGGGAGGCGATCAGCAGGGATTTTTTCATGGGTTTTCCTTAATTAATTCAAAAAATAAACAACAATGTTGCGATGAATAATTACCGGTAATTATCGCTCATTAGGGCGTCTTCGTAGGCCTTTCGTACCAAATGGTGCCTGCCAGACAACGGAAACTTCCTAACCGAATATTATAGCGATTTTTGGTGCGTCGCAATAGCGGACAAGGCCGAAATCACAACTATTTTGCGATAACGCAATAAATTGCTTCCTCGGCCATTTGCCTGCATCGACTGCCATTACCGGCATACGTGTCGAACAGCAGCATTCTACATTGATAAGGGCTAGAGTCCAGTAGTGTCCGCACTCAAACCGGGTACCGATTCCGCCCATATCCCCGTGAAACGCTCGCTGCAGACTTGTGTATCGGGTGCTGAATCATACACTGCTTCGCCGCGGAAGTGGTCCGAGTGATAACGGCGCACCAGGTGCAGCTGGTCGGCGATGCAGAAAGAGTCGGTCAGCAGGCGCAGCGCGGGGCTGCTGCCGCGGCATTCGATGGCATGGCTGTAATCGCGCAGCAGGCGCAGGAAGCGCGGCGCATTGCGCTCCAGTTCCGTATTGCTGTGCGAGATCAGTTCCAGTTTGCCGTGGTGGGACAGGAAGTGGCGCAATAAGGCGTCCATTTGGCTGCTGCCCAGTTCCCAGATGGCGAAGTCCGGGTCGAATACCTGCAAAGTAAGCCGCGCCCGGGAAATGCAGACCCGCAATTGCTCCTGGAATCCCGCGCGGGTGTCGAAGGGCTGGATCTGCTTTTCCATGGGTGTGCTCCTTATTTGCCGGTGGCCAGTTCCAGCCAGCCGTCCGTGTACCAGGCGTACAGCGCGTCGACCACGTCGTCCGACGCGGCGGCCAGCGCTTGCGCGTCCAGCGCGCGCTCGTTCGCCAGCGCCACCAGCGCGGCCTTGTCGGCGCGGCCGATGGCGAACGATTCGCCGTTGATGAAGACATGGCTGCCCCTGTACAGCATCTGCGACTTGGCCGACAGAACCACGCCGCCTTTCTTGGCCGCGCTCTGGAGGAAACGCTCCAATGTCAGCGGCTTGGCGGGGCCGGTGAAGAACACATTGTGCTTGGGCTCGGACAGGTACTCGCCCAGGAAGATGGTGATGTCGTCCTCGGTGAAGCGCACCTTGTTCAGCTCCTCGATCACCGTGTCGAGCATGTGGCGCGGGATCTCGGCCGGCTTGGCGGTGGCTTCCAGGTCCGGGTCGGCGTAGCGGCCGGGCAGGTCGATCGAGTCGGCCATCCACTGCAGGAAGTTCTCGCCCAGTTCCTGGAACGACGGCGAGCGGAAGCCGATCGAATAGGTCTGGCAGTCGCCGATGGCGGTGCCGTCGTGCGCGTAGTGCGGCGGCAGGTAAAGCATGTCGCCCGGCTCCAGCACGAACTCCTCTTCGGCCTCGAAATTGGCCAGGATTTTCAGCGGCAGGCCTTCGACCAGGCTCAGGTCCTTCTGCGCGCTGATGCGCCAGCGGCGCTGGCCCTGCGCCTGCAGCAGGAACACATCGTAGGAATCGAAGTGCGGACCGACGCCGCCGCCGTCGGTGGCGAAGCTCACCATCAGGTCGTCCAGGCGGGCGTCCGGGATGAAGCGGAACTGGCGCAGCAGCGCGTCGGCGCGCGCGTCGAACAGGTTCACGCCTTGCACCAGCATGGTCCATTCCTTCTCGTCGCGCGCCGGCAGCGATTCGAGCGGGCCGTGCTGCATGTCCCAGTTGCCGTCCACCATGGTGACCAGGCGGCACTCGACGTAATTTTTAGCGGCCAGGTCGGCCAGTGCGTCGAGCGTCAGCAGCGGCTTGAAGCCGGGCACCGCTTGACGGATCAACAATGGTTTTTTGTGCCAGTAGTCGCGCAGGAATTGCGCGGGCGTGATATCGCCCAGGAGAGGTAATTTTTTCATACGTCATTATAACAAGCACGCCGATGGGGGAATCCGGCATGCGGGTGAAGTTGGGAATTCGCGTGGCATGCCGCGCGCCAACGGAACGGTCCGCGCTTGCAAGCGCGGACTCCATGACAAGGTATAATCTGGCAGCTTAAATATGAAAGGAAGCCATATGAAGATCGCCAAGAATACCGTCGTGACCGTGAACTACAAACTGTCCGACGCACAGAACAACCTCATCGAAGACGGTCGCCAGCCTATGGTCTACCTGCACGGCGGGTACGAGAACACCCTGCCGAAAATCGAAGAAGAACTGGATGGTAAAGAGACCGGCTACGCGACCAACCTGCAGATCGAACCGGAAGACGCTTTCGGCGACTACGACGCCAGCCTGGTGAAAGTGGAGCCGCGCAACCGCCTGCCGGAACCGCTGGAAGTGGGCATGCAGTTCGAAGGCATGCCTGACGGCGACGAAGGCGACGAAGAAGCCATGATCTTCACCGTGACCGAAATCGCCGACGACAAGGTCGTCCTGGACGGCAACCACCCGCTGGCCGGCATGGCCCTGCGCTTCGAGCTGGAAGTGGTGGACGTCCGCGCCGCCACCGACGAAGAAATCGCGCACGAGCACGTGCACGGCGCCCATGGCCACCACCATGGCGAAGAAGATGACGGCGACGAAGGCGACGAGTTCCGCTCGCACCCGATTCATTAAGCAGTATCAAAAAAGCACGCGGACAGCGTGCTTTTTTTATGGCGAGGTATCGCCGCCCATCAGCGTGAACAGCGCGGCGCTGCCCGGCTGGACCTGAATCGCCTCCCATTCCACGCCCAGCCCCAGGTGCCCCAGGTTGCCGCGCCAGTTGATGGCCGGCGCCGTCTTGCCGTCGCCCTGGTTATCGACCAGCAGCACCTTGCCCTTGAACTTCTCGGCCAGCCCGCGCACCTGCTTGCGCACTTGCGTGAAGCCGTCCTGCTTTTCCGAGAAGCCGCCCAGCAGCGAGAAGCCTTCCTCCACGTGGGCGCCCAGGTCGCCGTCCGAAAACAGCACGATGCCTTCCACGCCGCGCCGCTGCGCCATCGCGAACAGGCGGTGCAGCCAGGCCCGGTTGGCCACCAGCCTGTCCTCGAACTCGCTGTTGCGGCCCGCCTCCAGCAGGAAGTGGTTGTTCTTGGCGGGCAGGTTCAGCGTGGCGAACAGCACCGGGCCGTGCTCCCAGTAGGCGTTCTCGGCGTAACTGCGGAACTTGGCCGTGGCCGACAGGCGCGTCAGCGTGAGCGGCTGCGCGCCCAGCGATTGGTTATTCGGATAAAACACTTCGCGGATGCAGTTCAGCCGCTCGATGGCGTTCGAGCGCCCGGCCGAATTGCGGCACGCGGTCCAGTCGCTGCCGGCCGGCGACACGATGAGGGGGCGCGGCGCTTCGTCCAGCACTTCCTTGCGCTGCGCATACAGCTTGTCGCTGCAAGGCTCGCTGGCCGACTTGATGCCGGTGGCCACGATGAACGCCGGCTTTTCCTGGCTCACTTCCGAAATGGCGCGCTTGAGCAGCGCTTCGTCGGCGTCCGCCTTGAAGGCGTGGCCGATCACGCCGAACTGGAAAGCGCGCGGATTCTTCGCCGCCTTGCCTGCAGCAGGCTTGCCCGCCGCCAGGGCGAAGGCCGGCGTGGCGGCCAGGCAGGCTGTCAGCAGCAGGGCGGCGCGCCGCATCATGCCAGCGCCGGCTCCGCGAGGCGCTTCAGCTGGTACAGGCGCTCCAGCGCTTCGCGCGGGGTCAGCGCGTCCGGATCGAGGCCGTCCAGCGCGTCGAGCAGCTCGCGCATGGCGGGCGACTCGGCCGCCTGGGCCTGCGCCGCCTGCTGCTGCGCGCCTTGCGGCTGCGGCGCCTCGTCGTCATTGGCGTCGGCGGTGGGCGCGGCGAACAGGTCCAGCTGCGGCGTGGCGTCCAGCGCCTGCGCTTCCAGGCGCGCCAGGTGCTTGCGCGCGGCCTTGATCACCGGCTGCGGCACGCCGGCCAGCTGCGCCACCTGCAAGCCGTAGCTCTGCGAAGCCGGGCCGTTCTGCACCGCGTGCAGGAACACGATGGTGTCCTTGTGCTCAACCGCCGACAGGTGCACGTTGGCGGCGGTCGGATGGCTCTCCGGCAGCTGCGTCAGCTCGAAGTAGTGGGTGGCGAACAGCGTGAAGCTGCGGCTGGTGTCGATCAGGTGGCGCGCGATGGCCCAGGCCAGCGCCAGGCCGTCGAAGGTGGAGGTGCCGCGGCCGATTTCATCCATCAGCACCAGCGAATTGTCGGTGGCGCCGTTCAGGATGGCCGCCGCTTCCGTCATCTCCACCATGAAGGTGGAACGGCCGCCGGCCAGGTCGTCGGTGGCGCCGATGCGGGTGAACACGCGGTCGATCGGGCCGATCACCGCGCTGGTGGCCGGCACGTAGCTGCCCACGTAGGCCAGCAGCGTAATCAGCGCCACCTGGCGCATGAAGGTCGATTTACCGCCCATGTTCGGGCCGGTGATCAGCAGCAGGCGGCGGTCGTTGACGAAGCGGCAGTCGTTGGCGATGAAGCGCTCGATCTGGCCTTCCACCACCGGGTGGCGGCCTTCCACGATATTGATGCACGGCTCGGCCACCAGCTCCGGCGCGCACCAGTTGTGGCGCAGCGCGTGGCCGGCGAGGGCGGTCAGCGTGTCGATCTGGGCCAGCGCCTGCGCGATGGTCTGCAGGGTGCCGATGAACGGCGCCAGGTCGGCCAGCAGCTGGTCGTACAGGACTTTTTCGCGCGCCAGGGCGCGGTCCTGCGCCGACAGCGCCTTGTCCTCGAAGGCCTTCAATTCCGGCGTGATGTAGCGCTCGCAGTTCTTCAGCGTCTGGCGGCGGCGGTAGTCGTCCGGCACCTTGTCGGCCTGGCCGTTGGTCACCTCGATGTAGAAGCCGTGCACGCGGTTGTATTCCACGCGCAGGTTGGCGATGCCGGTGCGCGCGCGTTCGCGCGTCTCCAGGTCCACCAGGTACTGGCCCGCGTTCTCGGACAGGCCGCGCAGTTCGTCCAGGTCGGCGTCGAAGCCGCGCGCGATCACGCCGCCGTCGCGCACCATGGTGGCCGGTTCCTCCATCACCGCGCGCGTCAGCAGGTCCACGCAATCGTCCGGCGTAGCCAGCGCGTTGTGAATCGATGCCAGCAAAGTGCCGGTGTCCTGGCCCACGCTGCGTTCCATTGCATGGCGCAGCATCGGCAGCTGCTTCAGGCCGTCGCGCAGGCTGGCCAGGTCGCGCGGGCGCGCCGACAGCAGCGCGATGCGCGTGGTGATGCGTTCAATGTCCGGCACTTGCGCCAGGGTCTGCGACAGGATGCCGGTGGTGTCGCTCTGCGCCAGCGCGGCGATGGCCTGGTGGCGCGAACGGGCCACGCCCTGGTCGCGCTTGGCGTGGTGCAGCCAGTAGCGCAGCAGGCGCGAACCCATGGCGGTGCGGCAGTGGTCCAGCAGCGAGAACAGGGTGGGCGCCTCCTGGCCGCGTATGGTCTCGGTCAGCTCCAGGTTGCGGCGGGTGGCCGCGTCCAGGCCGATGAATTCGGACTCGGTCTCGGTCGACAGGCTGCGCACGTGCTGCAGGCCGCGTCCCTGCGTCGATTGCGCATACCGCAGCAGCGCGCCGGCCGCGCCGAAGGCTGCGCCCAGGTTGTCCGCGCCGAAGCCGGTCAGCGTGGCCACGCTCAGCTGGTCCAGCAGCGCCTTGTGGCCGCTCACCACGTCGAAGTGCCATTCCGGCACGCGGTTCACGTGGCAGTTGAAGGCGTCCTCGAACAGCTCGGCGTCGTCGCCGCGCAGGATCTCGGCCGGCGAAATGCGCTCCAGTTCCTGCTGCATGCGGATCGCCACGGTGCGGCTGTCGCCGGAGAATTCCATCAGCTTCAGCGCGCCGCTGGCCAGCGACAGCCAGGCCAGGCCCGCCGTCACCACCTTGCGCTGGCTGATCATGCACAGCGCCAGCAGCGGGCGCTCGGCCTTCTCGGGCAGCAGGTCCGAATCGGTCAGCGTGCCCGGCGTCACCACGCGCATCACCTTGCGCTCGACCGGGCCTTTGCTGGTGGCCGGATCGCCGATCTGCTCGCAGATCGCGCACGACTCGCCGATCTTCACCAGCTTGGCCAGGTAGCCTTCCAGCGAGTGGAAGGGCACGCCGGCCATCTTGATCGGCACCCCGTTGGACGAGCCGCGCGCCGTCAGCGTAATGCCCAGCACGCGCGAAGCTTTTTCCGCATCCTCGTGGAACAGCTCGTAGAAGTCGCCCATGCGGTAGAACACCAGCATCGACGGGTACTCCGCCTTGATGCGCAAGTATTGTTGCATCATGGGCGTGACTTTTTCAGCGGGGCTGTTCTTGACGGCGGCGGCGTTGATTTCGCTAGGGATGGTGGTCATTGTTTCGTGGTTCGATGTGGCTGCGCGCAACGGCGCGCAATGGGGCGTTAAGGCCGACATTTTACCGCTTTCACAACTTCACGCCGAGTTTCGTGCGTTTTTCTTGCAGGCTATTCCGCCAGGAAAGGCAGCAGGTGGCCGAGGAAGGCTTGCGGCGCCTCTTCCACGATGAAATGGCCGCAGTCCGGCACGATGGCGCCTCGCAGGAACGCCGCTTTGCCCTGCATGGTCAGCAGGGGAGCGTCGTTGGTGGCGTGGTCGGCGCCGATGGCCAGCACCGGCATGGATAGGGGCCGCTTTGCCCGCTCCAGGTTCTGGCGGATGGTTTCCGGGATCGCGCGGTAATAGGCGAAGCCGGCCCGCAGCGCGCCCGGCGTGGCGTAGGCCTCGGTGTACTCCTCAACGGCCACCTTGTCGCGCTGGTAGGACCATTTGTCGAAGATATAGCGCAGATACTCGCGCTCCTTGCCGGCGGTGAGCATTTCGGGCAGGTCGGGCACCTGGTTGAACATGAAATGCCACAGGAAGATATTGTCGGCCGGCGCCACGAAGATGGGCGGCGCGGGCGCCAGGCCGGGGATCACCGCTTCGGTCAGCGCCAGCTTGCGCACCGCCTGCGGGAAGTCGCTGGCCAGCGCATAGCCCACCCACATGCCGATGTCGTGGCCGACCACGTCGTAGCGCTCGTGGCCCAGGGCCAGCATGGCCCGGTGCAGGGTGGACGCGACGGCGCCGGTGTCATAGCCGCCGGCCGGGCGGTCCGAGTGGCCGCTGCCGGGCGGGTCGACGGCGATGGCCAGGTAGCCTTCCGCGGCCAGCGCCGCCATCACGTGGCGCCAGGCGTACCAGGTCTGCGGCCAGCCCGGGATCAGCAGCACCGGTTTGCCCTGGCCTGAGCTGACGCAATGGATGCGCTGCCCGTCGATGCGGACGTAACTGTGCGTGAAGGAGGGATCGCTTGGGGAGATGTGGTGCATGGATTTCTTTCTGTTTAGTTGCGGTGAATTCCCAGCAGGCCGTCGATCTGGGCCTGGCTGACCGGCGCGCCGGCAAAGTCGTCGAACACGATGTTCGTGACGGGGATGATGTGGGCATTGATGAAGGCAACGCCTTCGCGCGCGCCCACTTCCTGGTCCTTCAGGCAGCACTCCCATTCCAGCGTGGCCCAGCCCGCGTAATCGTATTGCGCCAGCTTGGAGAAGATGGCCTTGAAGTCCACCTGGCCGTCGCCCAGCGAGCGGAAGCGCCCTGCGCGGTTTTCCCAGGACTGGTAGCCGCCGTAGATGCCTTGCCGGCCTGTGGGATTGAACTCGGCGTCCTTCACATGGAACATGCGGATGTGGTCCTGGTAGATATCGATGAAGTCGAGGTAGTTCAGCTGCTGCAGCACGAAGTGGCTGGGATCGAACAGCATCTTGCAGCGCGGGTGGCGGTCCACGCGCTGGTGGAACATCTCGAAGCTGGCGCCGTCGTGCAAGTCTTCGCTGGGGTGGATTTCGTAGCACAGGTTGACGCCCTGTTCCTCGCACACGTCGAGTATCGGCAGCCAGCGCCGCGCCAGTTCGTCGAAGGCGGTTTCGATCAGGCCCGCCGGACGCTGCGGGAAGGGGAACAGGTAGGGCCAGGCGAACGAGCCGGAGAAAGTGCCCATGTTGGCGAGGCCCAGGCGTTTCGACGCCATGGCCGCCAGCTTGATGCGCTCGATGGCCCAGGCGGTGCGCTGTTCCGGCTTGCCGTGCAACTCGGCCGGCGCGAAGCTGTCGCACATGGCGTCGTAGGCGGGATGCACCGCCACCAGTTGGCCGAAGATGTGGGTGGTCAGTTCGCTGATGACGAGGCCGTGGCCCGCCAGCATGGCGGTCAGTTCGTCGCAGTAAGCCTGGCTGTGCGCGGCCTGCGCCACGTCGAACAGGCGGGCGTCCCAGGCGGGAATCTGCAGCGCCTTGAAGCCCAGGCCCGCTGCCCAGGCGGCAATCGAGGGCAGGCTGTTGAAGGGCGCGCGGTCGCTGGCGAACTGCGCCAGGTGCAGGCTGGAGCCATGGATGGTTTTCATATCGTTTCCTATTATTTGTCGATCGACAAAGAATAGAATAAATTCATGGCGCGGTCAAGCGGCCTTTCAACGCGGGCGAGGCGCTATACTGGCCGCCGTGCTTAATTCGAGGTGGGCAATGGCAGGAAGACCGAGGGAATTCGACCGCGCGCTGGCGCTGGAAAAGGCGCGCGACCTGTTCTGGACGCGCGGCTATGAGGGCGTGTCGATGGCCGACCTGGTGGCGGCGCTGGGCATCGCATCGGCGCGCATCTACGCGGCCTTCGGCTCCAAGGAGCAGCTGTTCCGGGAGGCGGTGGAATTGTATGAAACCGGCCCAGGGGCGTTTGCCGAACTGGCGCTGGCCCAGCCGCTGGGCGCGCGCGACGCGATCGCCCGCATGCTGGAGCAGGCCGTGCTGCTGTACACGCGCA
The DNA here is from genome assembly GCF_059567845.1 of Massilia sp. BGA-UO-ETr-WB1. NCBI lineage: Bacteria > Pseudomonadati > Pseudomonadota > Betaproteobacteria > Burkholderiales > Oxalobacteraceae > Massilia > Massilia sp. BGA-UO-ETr-WB1. The sequence continues at coordinate 66,860 of NZ_JCAQOT010000025.1, forward strand.
GCGGCCAGCCGCAGGGCTGCATGGTGGTCACGGCCGCCACCAACACCAGCGCGGACAATGCCGGCGTGGCAGACTGGCTGGCCAGCCACCGGCGCGCGCGTACGCAAGCCATCGTCGACCGGCTGCGCGAGGCCGAGGCGCAAGGGGAGTTAAGGAAAGGATGCGATGTGCAGGCGCTGGGCGACTATTACGCGGCGCTGCTGCACGGCCTGTCGGTGCAAGCCCGCGACGGTATCGGCGCCGAGCGCCTGCTGGCGCTGATCGGGCCGGCCATGCTGCCGCTGCAGCTGGCGGCAGCGGAATAAGGCAGCGGAATAAAGCAGCGGAACAACTGAGCTTCAGGGCAGGAAATCGTCGTCCAGGAGTTGTTCGACGCTGTACGGCGTATGCGCTGGGATGGTGCACCTCCTTTACTTCACGGTAGCAAAGTCCCGCTGAAAGTCCAGCGTACGCCGTCGCGCGTTGGCCCGGCGTGCGTTTGCTCAAACTTTGCCCATCCCCATCGGCTCAGCGCGCCGCTTCGTACTTCTTGAGCAGGGCTGGCAGGCGCTTGCTGCCGCTGTCGCCGAGCCAGGTCCACATGCCTTCCACCGCCGGCTTGTGCGCGTTGTAATAGGTGCGGTTGACCATCAGCCACAGCGCGCGGGTGCGGAAAGGGCGCTCCAGGCGGACCAGCTGGCCGCCGTATTCCTTGGCCAGCATGTCGTCCATGTCGGCCGGGGTGTTGAGCGAGACGGCCACCGCGTCCACGCGGTTCAGTTTGAGCTTGTCGAAGTTGCGGCGGGCGTTGGCGGCGCCGTCGTCGATCTGCATGCCCGCTTCGCGCAGCTCGTCCGCGAACGAGACGCCGTGCGTGACGCCGACGCGGCGGCCGCGCAGGAAGGCGGCGCTGTTCTGGCTGGCCAGCTCCCGGTCGCCGACGCGCACGTAGATCATGGTGAACTGCGGCAGGCCGCGGCTGGTGTCGGGCTTGCCCCGGCTGTCGAGCGGCAGCGCGACTTGCGCCATGCCGGCCGGCGGCGTGGTCATGGCGAGCGCGTCGATCTGGCCGGAATTGAGTGCCCACAGCAGGCGGGCAGTGGGCAGCCTTTGTGGTGCGACCGTGCAGCCTCGGCTGGCCGCCATTTCCTGCAGCAATTCGACTATCGCGCCCGGCGCTTTGGCCACCGTGTCCGCGCCGACGTAGTAGGGCGGCGCGTTCTGGTTGGTGTAGCCGAGCCGCAGAGTGCAGGCATCGGCGCCGGCGGCAAGCATCAGCAATATCAGGAGGGCGTGATGGCGCATTATGTCCGTTTTATGATTTGGGATGCACGCGGGTGCATGCCGCATCATAACTGTACTTGTCCGGTTAGCAAACGACTGTGCTTCCCTTGTCCGGGCCGCGGCGCTACCATGGGGGCATGATCCCGCGCCTGCCGCACACACCGAGGAGCCCCACCATGCATGAGAGCGAAACCGAGACGCCGGACGCAGGCTTTCAGTTGCGGCCCGTGCTGCGCCGCCGCACCGGTGGCGGCCCGGGCATGGACTGCGTGGCGCAGGAGGCGCCGGTGGCGTTGGCGATCAACGGCATTTCGCACGCGGTGATGATGGCCACGCCGACCGATCTGGAGGAATTCGCCGCCGGCTTCGTACTGACCGAGGGCGTGGTGGCGGCGCGCTCGGACATTTACGAGATCGAAGTGCGGCGGCATGGCGCGGGCTATGAGGTGGCGCTGGCGGTGGCGCAGCAGCGCTTCATGCAGATGAAGGAAAAGCGCCGCGCCATGGCGGGACGCAGCGGCTGCGGCGTGTGCGGCATCGAAAGCCTGTCCATGCTGGACCTGGCGCCGGAGCAGGTGGCGGCGCCATGGAAGGGGCGCGATGTCGCGCCGGCCGTGGCGCGGGCTGCGCGCGAGCTGGGGCAGCACCAGGAATTGATGCGCGCCACCGGCGGCGTGCACGCGGCCGCCTGGTGCGCGCCGGATGGCGCCATCGCGCGCGTCTACGAGGACGTGGGGCGCCACAACGCGCTCGATAAACTGGTCGGCGCGCTGGCCCTGCAGGGGCAGGACATGCGGGACGGCTTCGTCTTCATGTCCAGCCGCGCCAGCTACGAGCTGGCGCGCAAGGCGGCGCGCATGGGCATTCCGATGCTGGCGACGATCTCGGCGCCCAGCTCGCTGGCCATCGACATCGCCGAGCAGGCCGGCTTGAAGCTGGTCAGTTTCTGCCGGCAGGACGGCTGCGTGGAGTACACGCTGCTGGATGCCGACCAGGATGCCGGTTAGGGCAGAAAGTCTTCGTCCAGCATTTGTTCGACAGTGTAGGGGGACTGCTGGGGAAACTGCGCGAGAGGCAGGCTGGTTTCGGTGGCCGCCATGCGCCGCGCAAACTGGTAGCAATGTTCCATTTTGTCTGTCACCACATGCCGCAGGCTGGGGCTGCTGGCAATCAGGCCTTTGATTTTGTGCCGTTGCTCAAGCAAGGTTAATTGCCAGCTGCGTGTCTTGTGATCGGGCTGGAACTGGCACTTGAGCAAGTGGGCCAACACGACCTCCATCCTGCTCTGCACTTTACGGCGGTGATGATTGGCCATGGCTGTGAGCTCATCGATCAGGTTTTCACGGTCCAGGAGTTCAAGCCGGCCTGCGCGCAAGAACTCCGCCTGTGCATCCAGCCAGACGACGAAGTCTTCTTCATAGTCTGGGGACGCGGTTGCCTCGTCTTTGAAATCAAGCATGATGCACCTCCTTCACTGCACGATAGCAGTCTACGCCCGGCCGGGGTGCAAAGGCGTGCGTTTGGTCAAACGGACATGCGTTAAAAATAATTTGCACGCTAATGAATTGTGCGCTATAGTTCATTCCATGGCAGCGCCGGACACAGGCACACAGCCATAAAAACATAGTACGCTAAATATTAATGTGCAACTTAACTTGGAGATTCACATGAAAACCACGATCAAATCCGCTCTGCTGGCTTCCGCTGTTCTGGCCGCTTTCGCTGCCGCGCCTGCCCGCGCTGAAAAAGCGGCGGACGACACCACCGTCGTGCTGGTGCACGGCGCCTTCGCCGACGGCTCCAGCTGGGACAAAGTGATCCCGCTGCTGCAAGCCAAGGGCGTAAAAGTAGTGTCGGTGCAGAACCCGCTGTCCTCGCTGGCGGACGACGTGGTGGCCGCGCAGCGCGTGATCGACGCGCAAACCGGCAAAGTGGTGCTGGTGGGCCACTCCTGGGGCGGCGCCGTGATCACGCAAGCCGGCACCAGCGACAAGGTCAAGGCGCTGGTCTACGTGGCCGCGTTCGCGCTGTCGGAAGGCGAGTCGCTCGGTTCCAGCGGCAAGAATTACCCGACCCCGGCCGGTGTGCCGACCCTGCAGGAAGGTCCGGCCGGTTTCGTCAGCCTGCCGGTGGAATCCTATGCCACCAACTTCGCCCAGGATCTGCCGGCAGCCACCACCCGCGTGCTGGCCGCCACCCAGGGCCTGTTCCCGGCCAAGAATTTCGCCGAACCGGTGACCGTGGCCGCGTGGAAGAATAAGCCCAACTACTACATCGTGGCCGGCAAGGACCGCATGATCGATCCGGGCCTGCAGCGCGACTTCGCCAAGAAGATCAACGCCGTCACCACCACCGTGCAAACCAGCCACGTGCCGATGGTGTCGCAGCCGAAGCAGGTTGCCGACGTGATCCTGGCCGCCGTCAAGCGCTGAGCGGAGCAGGCGGCAGTTTTCTCATAGGATAAAGAAATAGCGCACGCGCAATTGCGCAATGCGCGCTTGCAGGGCTGGCACGCCTGTATAATTTTATTCATGGAAAAACTGAGAGACTACGCCCAGATCGTTGCCGAAGCGCGGCGCGGCCAGCTGGTGTTCCCCACCAGCGTGAACGCCGCCCTGCAGCTGCAGCAGGCGCTGGCCGACCCGGATTGCCACGTGGAGGATGCGATCCGCAAAGTGCTGGCCGAGCCGGTGCTGGCGGCGCGCGCGGTGGCGCTGGCCAATTCGGCGGTGTTCAGCCGCCTGGGCGGACCGGTGGTCACCAGTGCGCGCGGCGCGGTGGTGCGAGTCGGCTATCGCAACCTGTATTCGCTGGCGGCGGCCATGGTGGTGCGCCAGTTCGGCGCGCGCATCCGCAACCCGCAGCTGCGTTTCCAGGCGGACCAGCTGTGGAAACATTGCGCGCACGTGGCGTCGCTGTCGCACTTGCTGGCGCGGCACCTGACGCGGGTGGATCCGGACACGGCGCTGTTCGCCGGCATCATGCACGAAGTGGGCGGCTTTTACCTGCTGTCGCGCGCGGACGACATGCCGGGCTTGCTGGATGACCCGGACGCGCGCATCGGCGCGCTGCACGAGATTGTCACGCGCGAACTGCTGTCCAAGCTGATGGTGCCCGAGCCGGTGGCGGTGGCGATCGGTTCGCTGCGCGGCGGCGCGATCTCCATCCCGCCAAGCGGACTGCGCGACACGCTGCTGCTGGCCAAGCGCCTGGCGCCGCTGCGCTCGCCGATCCCGCTGGCAGACGACACCGTGCTGGCGCGCACGGCGGCGGTGGACGCCTACCTGAACGGCAACACGCAAATCGACGAGATCCTGCTCGAGTCCGCCGAAGAAGCGCGCTCGATGAGCGCGGCGCTGCTGGTTTAAGCCCAAGCTTCGCCGTGCAGGATCTGGTCTGACGAGTAGGGACAGTCTACCGGGAGTGTTGACTCGGGCAGGCCGGTTTGCTTCACCGCCTCGTAGACGGCGGCACGGTAAGCGCGGTCTATGTCATTTTGCAATTCCCGCCGCAAACTAGGGCTATCGTCCAGGATGAAGGCAATCTTGCGCCGCTGCTCCCCTGAAGCTTCTGCTCCAGCTGCGCGTTCGGCGTTCGGGCTGGAAATCGATTTTCAGCATGTGCATGCCGGCGCGGTGGGCGTCATTTGTTGAGAATCTTGTTGAGAATTAAGCATGCTGGCACCTCCAAAAACCACGTTGGCAGCGTGGCAGGGGAAGTCCGGCGGAATCAGGCGGGCAGGGTGGCTTCCAGCAGGCGCACCAGGGACTGGATGCCTTCCGAATCGACTTCGTCGAAGCGGTTTGGCAGCGGGCTGTCGAGGTCGAACACGCCGAAGATGGCGCCTTGCGCGAACACCGGCACCACCAGCTCGGAACGCGAATTGACATCGCAGGCAATGTGGCCAGGGAAGGCGTGTACGTCCGCCACCACGATGGCTTCCCCTTTTTCCACGGTGGTGCCGCACACGCCGCGCCCCTTCTTGATGCGGATACAGGCCGGCTTGCCCTGGAACGGCCCCAGCACCAGTTCGTCGCCCTTGAGGAAATAGAAGCCGGCCCAGTTCAGCCCCGGCATGGTATTGAAGACCAGCGAACTGAAGTTGGCCGTGTTGGCGATGACATCGGTTTCGCCGGCCAGCAGGCCTTGCAGCTGGGAACGCAGGTCGGCGTACATGGCGCGCTTGGCTTCCGGCGTGTCGGTGCCGTAGGCGGCGTCGCTAATGGTAAAAGTCATAATGGTGCGGAAAAGAATGGCTGAGGACAGTATCTTACGCCGCTGCCGCCATGTTTGCCCAACCATGCGCGGCGGCATTAGAAAAATTGGTAATATGGAATAAACTTCACCACCCACCGAATGCCGTTGTGACTGCCGCTATCAATATTCTTGTCGTGGATGACATCCAGCAAAACCTGGCGGCAGTCGAGGCCTTGCTGGCCGGGCCGGGCCTGCGCCTGCTCAAGGCGGGCTCCGGCGCCGAGGCGCTGGAATTACTGCTGGTCCACGAGGTGGCGCTGGCGCTGATCGACGTGCAGATGCCGAACATGGACGGTTTCGAGCTGGCCGAGCTGATACGCGGCAGCGAGCGCACCCGCAGCATCCCGCTGATCTTCCTGACCGCCGCCACACGCGAACCGAGCTACAGCTTCCGGGGCTACGAGGCGGGCGCCGTCGATTTCATGTTCAAGCCCATCGACAGCCAGGCCCTGGTCAGCAAGGTCAAGGTGTTTGTCGAGCTGTACCAGCAGAAGCAGCAGCTGTCGGCGCAGCTGCAGGAACTGCAGCGCGCGCTGCACCTGAACGAAATGTTCACCGCCGTGCTGGGCCACGACCTGCGCACCCCGCTGTCGGTGGTGATGAACGGCGCCATGCTGCTGCCGATGATGACGGACCATCCGAAGGTGGCGGTCACGGCGCAGCGCATCCAGAGCAGCGCGCGGCGCATGGCCCACATGGTGGACCAGCTGCTCGACCTGGCGCGCATCCGCTCCGGCGGCATGCCCCTGCGCCTGGCCGCCGCCGACTACGCCGAGCTGTGCCGCGCCATCGCCGACGAATTCGATGCCGCCGAGCCGGCGCCCCGTATCGACATCAGCGCCAGCGGCGACGCCGGCGGCCAGTGCGACGCCGGCATGGTGTCGCAAATCCTGTCCAATCTGCTGGGCAACGCGCTGCTGCACGGCGAGGCCGGGCAGCGCGTGCAGGTGGTGATCGACGGCGCGGCCGGCGGGCAGGTGGCCGTCAGCGTGGCGAGCCGGGGCGTGATCCCGGCGCCGCAGCTGGGCTGCCTGTTCGAGCCCTACCAGCAGGGTGGCGACAGCCGCAAGACCGGCCAGGGCCTGGGCCTGGGCTTGTACACGGCGCGCATGTTTGCGCGCGCCCACGGCGGCGACATTGCGGTACAGTCAGACGCAGCGCAGGGCACGGTATTCACCGTGACCATGCCCCGCCAGCCTCAGCCGCCGCACTATTCGCAGGAGCCGCAGTCCGCATGAATTCGCCCAGCTACCAGTTCCCAGGCCAGCAGCCGCACAGCTATCAGCCGCACGGCGGTGGCGCCACCGGCCAGCTGGTGCGCGATCTCGACTGGAGCGCCACCGCCCTCGGCCCCATGGCCGGCTGGACGCCGGCCTTGCGCACCACGGTCGACATCCTGCTCAACACGCCGGTTGCCATGGTGCTGATGTGGGGACCGGAGCACGTGATGATCTACAACGATGCCTACGCCGTCATCGCCGGCGCGCGCCATCCGGCCATCCTGGGCGCTACCGTGCCCGCTTCCTGGCCCGAGATCTGGGACTGGAACCGCCAGATCCTGGCGGCCGGCTTTCGCGGCGAGGTGCGCAGCGTGCGTGAGCAGCCGATGACCTTGCTGCGCAATGGCGCGCCCGAACAGGTCTGGTTCGACATGTACTACACGCCGGTGCGCGACAGCTGCGGTGAAGTGGGCGGTGTGCTGTGCACCGTCAGCGACGTGACGGCCCAGGTGCAGCAGCGGCTGCAGCTCGAGCGCGACAAGGCCGCCAGCGCCGCCACCGAAGAGCGCCTGCGCATGGCGCAGGAGGCCGGCGGCATCGGCAGCTTCGAGTGGTTCCCGGCCAGCGGCGAGATGATCGTCTCGGCCACTTTCCGCCGCCTGTGGGGCTTGGCCGATGAGCAGGCGGTGACGGCCGAATACCTGGTCAGCCTGGTCGACGGGCGCGACCGCGCCGGGGTGGGGACCGAGCGCATGGCCCAGCCCAACCCGCTGTCCTACACTGAATACCGCGTGCGCCGCCCGGACACGGGCGAGCTGCGCTGGCTGGCGCGGCAAGGCGAGGTCGTGGAGGGCAACACGCCCGAGCAGCGCCGCTACGTGGGCGTGACGTTCGACATTACCTCGCGCAAGCAGATGGAGCAGGCGCTGCGCGCCAGCCAGGACCGCCTGGCGGCGATCTTTGGCCAGGCTTCGGTGGGCCTGTCCGAGCTGGACCTGAGCGGGCGTTTCCGGCGCGTCAACGGCGCGCTGTGCCTGATGCTGGGGCGTAGCGAGGAGGAGATGCTGGGCCTGCATATGGACGACATCATCCACCCGCACGACATGGCCGAGAACCGCGCCCGCGTGGCGCGCCTGCTGGCCGACGGCGTGCCGTTCACCCTGGAAAAGCGCTACGTGAAGCCGGACGGCGACTGGGTCTGGATTTCCAGCAGCATGAGCCGGCTGGACGACGAGGCCGGCCAGCCGCTGGCGCTGATCGCCGTCAAGACCGACATCAGCGAGCGGCGCCGCATCGAAGTGGCGCTGCGCGACCTGAACGACACGCTGGAGCAGCGCGTGGGCCGCGAAATCGCCGAGCGCGACAAGGCCGAGGAAGCGCTGCGCCAGTCGCAGAAAATGGAAGCGGTGGGCCAGCTGACCGGCGGCGTGGCGCACGACTTCAACAACGTGCTGCAGATTATCTACGGCAATCTGCACCTGCTGCAGCAAGACCTGCCCGAGGATGCCGGTGGCGGCGAGGGCAGCAACAACGCCCGCAAGCGCCTGGCCATGGCGATCGCGGCGGTCGAGCGCGGCGCCAAGCTGTCGTCGCAGCTGCTGGCCTTCGCGCGGCGCCAGCCGCTGCAGCCGGTGGTGTCCAACCTGGGCCGCCTGGTCGGCAATATGGACGAACTGCTGCGCCGCACCCTGGGCGAGACGGTGGAAGTGGCCACGGTGATCGGCAGCGGCCTGTGGAACACGCTGGTGGACCCGGGCCAGATCGAGAACGTGGTGCTGAACCTGGCCATCAACGCGCGCGACGCCATGCGCGGCGGCGGCAAGCTCACCATCGAGGTCGGCAACGCCATGCTGGACGAGTACTACGTGAACAACCTGCTGGACGTGCCGTCCGGCCAATACGTGATGCTGTCGGTCACCGACACCGGCTGCGGCATGCCGCCGGAAGTGCTGCGGCGCGCTTTCGAACCCTTCTTCACCACCAAGCCGGAAGGCGAGGGCACCGGCCTGGGCCTGTCGATGGCCTACGGCTTCGTCAAGCAGAGCCGTGGCCACATCAAGATCTACAGCGAGCCGGGCGAGGGCACCAGCGTCAAGATTTACCTGCCGCGCTCGCTCACCGACGAGACCCAGGAATTGCCCGGCCTGAGCGGCCCGGCCGTGGGCGGCGACGAAACCGTGCTGGTGGTGGAGGACGACCCCGGCGTGCGCGCGGTGGTGCTGGACATGCTGGGCGGCCTGGGCTACCGCGTGCTGCAGGCCGAGAACGGCGAGCAGGCGCTGGCGGTGCTGGAGCGCGAGCCGGTCGACCTGCTGTTTACCGACGTGGTGATGCCGGGCGCCCTGCGCAGCCCGGAGCTGGCGCTGGCCGCGCGCGGCATCCAGCCCGACATCGCGGTGCTGTTCACCTCCGGCTATCCGCAGAACGCCATCGTGCACGGCGGCCGCCTGGACGCCGGGCTGGAGCTGCTGAGCAAGCCCTACCGGCGCGACGAACTGGCGCGCAAGCTGCGCCACGTGTTCAACAACCGCAGCCAGGAAAGGCTGGCGCGCCAGCACAAGCAGGAGCACGCCAGCGACCTGCTGCCGCCGCTGCCGGCCATCGCGCGCAACAGCTCGCTGCGCATCCTGGTGGTGGAGGACAATCTCGATTCGCAGCAGATGGTGTGCGAGCTGATCGGCATGCTGGGCCACACCGTCAGCGGCGTGTGCGACGGCGAGCGCGCCTGGGAGCTGATGCAGGCGCAGCAGTTCGACCTGCTGTTCACCGACATCAGCCTGCCCGGCATCTCCGGCATCGACCTGGCGCGCCGCATGCTGGCGGCCGGCCGCCAGACCCGCATCATCTTCTCCACCGGCTACGGCAAGGAGTCGCTGGAGCAGCTGGAGTTCCCGGCCAGCGTGCTGCGCAAGCCCTACGATCTGCTGGAACTGAAGGCCGCCCTCGATAATTCGTAGCGTGCTCGCCGTCCTCCTACGGGCAAGGTAGGCGTCCTCCTATGGCGCCCGCCTCGTCCGGCGCGTACAGTGCTGGTATCGACAGAGAGGCGGTGCCTATGGTTACCAGCAGCAAGACCGCTGCGCAAAAGAAGCGCGCAAAGCAGGCCGCTGCGGCGCGCACGCGGCTGATCGGCCGCCTGCTGCGCCGCGTGTTTGGGGTGGAGCAGTTGCGGCCGGGCCAGCGCGAAGTCATCGACAGCGTGCTGGAGGGCCGCAACACCCTGGCCGTCATGCCCACCGGCAGCGGCAAGTCGCTGTGCTACCAGATACCCGCGTCCATCCTGCCCGGCACCACGGTGGTAGTGTCGCCGCTCATTTCGCTGATGCAGGACCAGCTCGACAAGCTGGAGGAGATCGGCATCCGCGCCGCGCAGGTGAACAGCAGCCTGCCGCGCGAAGAGGAGCTGGAAGCGCTGGCCAGCATCCGCGCGCGCAGCAGCGACATCGTGTTCTGCACGCCGGAGCGCCTGGCCACGCCGGAGTTCCGCGCGCTGCTGCAAGCCACCGACATCGACCTGATCGTCATCGACGAGGCGCATTGCGTGTCGCAGTGGGGCCATGATTTCCGCCCGGCCTATCTCGAGATCGGCGCGGCGGTAAAGGCGCTGGGCCGGCCGCCGGTGCTGGCGCTGACGGCCACCGCCACCAGCGAAGTGGTGGACGACCTGGCCGGGCAGCTGGGCGTGAAGGACTTGAACGTCATCAACACCGGCATCTACCGGCCCAACCTGCGCTACAGCGTGCTGCAGATCACCAACCCGGACGAGAAGCTGGAGCAGGCGCTGGCGCTGGTGCAGCGCGCGCGCGGCTGCGGCATCGTCTACACCGCCACCGTGAAGGCGGCCGAGGAACTGCATGCGCTGCTGGACCAGGCCGGCGAGAGCGTGGCGCTGTACCACGGCCGGCTGCCGGCCCAGCAGCGCAGGGACGGCCAGGAGCTGTTCATGCAAGGCGAGCGGCGCGTGATGGTGGCCACCAACGCCTTCGGCATGGGCATCGACAAGGCCGACGTGCGCTTCGTGCTGCACCTGCAGGTGCCGGCCAGCCTGGAAGCCTACTACCAGGAGTCCGGCCGCGCGGGGCGCGACGGCGAGGCGGCCGACTGCACGCTGCTGTACTTCCAGGACGACAAGCGCCTGCAGCAGTTCTTCCTCGTCAAGAGCCACCAGCAGACCGAGAAGCAGCAGCGCGACCGCGAGGCGCTGGAGCTGATGGTGGGCTACGCGCAAAGCGGCTATTGCCGCTGGAAGCTGCTGCTCGACTATTTCGGCGACGCGGCGCCCGGCTTCGAGCACTGCGGCTGCTGCGACAACTGCCTGGCGCCGCCGCAGGTTGAGCTGGAACCCGGCGAGGAGTTCGCCGCCACGGCGGAGCCTGCCGCCGGGCTGGCGCCGTTTGCCGTCGGCACCCGCGTCCGGGTGCCCAAGTTCGACGTCGGCACCGTGCTGTGCGTGGCGGGCGACCAGGTTACCATCGAATTTCCTGAGAACACCACCAAGACCTTCATGGCGGAATTTGTTGAGCCTGCTTAGGCTGGCGATGCCGCCTATGTGAGGAAGCGGACAGAAAAGCCGCTGAAAGCCTCGCTACAATGACGCCATTCCGTCATGGAGTGTCCGCGATGTCCGATATGGTGATAGTGCGCAAGGAAGGGTTGTATTGCGTTCCCGGCGAGTTCTACATCGACCCCTGGAGGCCGGTGGCCAGGGCCGTCATCACGCACGCGCATTCCGACCATGCCCGCGTCGGGCACGGCCACTACCTGGCCGCAGCGCCCGGCGTGAACATCCTCAAGGCGCGCCTGGGCGACATCAACATCCAGGGCCTGGAATACGGCATCCGGGTGGTGCACAACGGCGTGCACATCTCGCTGCATCCGGCCGGGCACGTGCTCGGCTCGGCGCAGGTGCGCATGGAGCACCGCGGCGAAGTGTGGGTGGCTTCCGGCGACTACAAGGTGGAGGCGGACGCCACTTGCGCGCCGTTCGAGCCGGTGCGCTGCGACACCTTCATCACCGAGTCCACCTTCGGCCTGCCGATCTACCGCTGGCAGCCGCAGGAGGAAGTCTACGCCGACATCAACGCCTGGTGGGCGCGCAACGCGGAGCAGGGCAGGGCCAGCGTGCTGCTGGGCTATTCCTTCGGCAAGGCGCAGCGCATGCTGAGCGGGCTCGATCCGTCCATCGGCGCCATCATCTGCCACGGCGCGGTGGAGCCGCTGAACCGGGTCTACCGCGAGGCCGGCGTGGCGCTGCCGGAAACGCGCATGGTGACGGAGGTGGCCAAGGCCGACATCCGGCGCGCCATCGTGCTGGCGCCGCCGTCGGCCGCCGGCTCGCCGTGGATCAAGCGCTTCGGCGACTACAGCGACGCCTTCGCCAGCGGCTGGATGCTGCTGCGCGGCGCGCGCCGCCGGCGCGGCGTGGACCGGGGCTTCGTGCTGTCGGACCACGCGGACTGGCCGGGGCTGATGTCCGCCATCAAGGCCACCGGCGCGCAGCGCGTCATCGTCACGCACGGCTCGATTCCCGTGATGGTGCGCTGGCTGTGCCAGAACGGGCTGGACGCCAGCGGCTTCGATACCGAATACGGCGACGACGAGGCGGAAGACGCCGAAGCGGCGGCGGGTGCGCAAGTAGCGCAAGTTGCGGAGGCGCCGCATGCGTGAATTCGCCCGCCTGTACGCCGAACTGGACGAGACCACCGCCACCGGCCGCAAGCTGGAGGCGCTGCAAGCCTACTTCGGCAGCGCGGCGCCGGAGAACGCAGCGTGGGCGGTGTACTTCCTGGCCGGAGGCAAGCCGCGCCAGGCGGTGCCGGTCAAGCTGCTGCGGCAGTACGCCACCGAGTTCGCGGGGCTGGACGAGTGGCTGTTCGACGAGTGCTACCACGCGGTGGGGGACCTGGCGGAAACCATTGCCCACATTTTGCCGGCGCCGCGCCGGCGCAGCGACGTGGGCCTGGCCGAATGGGTGGAGCAGCGCATCGCACCGCTGCGCGGCGCCGCGCCGGAGGCCATCCGCGCGGCGCTGTTCGGCTACTGGGACGAACTGGAAACGCGCGAGCGTTTCCTGCTGACCAAGCTGATAGGCGGCGGCTTCCGCGTCGGCGTCTCGCGCCTGCTGGTGACGCGCGCGCTGAGCGCCATCGCATCGGTGGACAGCAAGCTGGTGGCGCAGCGGCTGATGGGCTGGACCGATGGCCGCGTCAGCCCCACCGCGCAAGGCTTTCTGCAGCTGGTGAGCGCGCAGTCGGCCGACGAGCACGCGCAGCGCGGCGGCCAGCCCTATCCTTTCTTCCTTGCGCACCAGCTGCTGGCCGCGCCCGAGTCGCTCGGCGCGCTGGAGGACTGGCAGGTGGAATGGAAGTACGACGGCATGCGCGCGCAACTGGTGAGCAGGGAGGGAAAGAACTGGTTGTGGTCGCGCGGCGAGGACCTGATCACGGACCGCTTCCCCGAACTGGCGGCGCTGCGCCTGCCGGAAGGCACGGTGATCGACGGCGAGATCCTGATCTGGCGCGGCGGCGTCGAAACCCTCTCGCCGGCGCCGTTCGCCGAGCTGCAGAAGCGCATCACGCGCAAGAGCGTGTCGGCCAAGCTGCAGGGCGAGCTGCCGGCGGTGCTGGTGGCGTACGACCTGCTGGAACTGGACGGCGCCGACCTGCGCGGCCTGCCGCAGCGCGCGCGGCGCGCGCGGCTGGAGCAGCTGGTGGCGCGGCTGGACTTGCCGCAGCTGCGCCTGTCGCCGCTGGTACAGGCGGCCAGCTGGGACGCACTGGCGCAGGTGCGCGCCGAGTCGCGCGCGCGCGGCGTGGAAGGGCTGATGCTCAAAGCTGCGGCGGCGCAGTACGGCGTGGGGCGCACCAAGGACATGGGCACGTGGTGGAAATGGAAGATCGATCCGTATTCGGTGGACGCGGTGCTGATCTACGCGCAGGCTGGCCATGGGCGCCGCGCCTCGCTGTACACGGACTACACCTTCGCCGTGTGGGACGGCGAGGGCGGCGCGGACGGCGAGCGGCAGCTGGTGCCGTTCGCCAAGGCGTATTCGGGCCTGACGGACGCGGAGATCGCGCAGGTGGACAATGCGATCCGGCGCACCACCATAGAAAAATTCGGTCCGGTGCGCAGCGTGAAGCCCAGCATGGTGTTCGAGATCGGCTTTGAAGGCATCGCGCTGTCGCCGCGCCACAAGTCCGGCATCGCGGTGCGCTTCCCGCGCATCCTGCGCCGCCGCGACGACAAGACCATCGACGACGCCGACACGCTGGAAACGCTCAAAGGCCTGCTCGGCGGCAGCGGTCCCGCATGAACGCCCCGCGCCCCCGGCGCCTGCCGCCCCGCCGCGCCCTGCCTGCCTTCGCGCCGCCTGCCACCGCGCCGCCTGCTGCGGACGGCGTCCCCGACGCCGCCGAAGCGCCAGGGCCTACGTCCTGGTCCGGCCGCTCCGCTGCGGCAGCGGTGGCCGCAGTGGCCGCAGCCCCGGCCGACGTCGACGCGTGGTTCGCGCGGCGCGGCTGGAGCGTGTTCCCCTTCCAGCGCGAGGTGTGGCGCGCCGCGCTGGCGGGCGAATCGGGTCTGCTGCACGCCACCACTGGCTCCGGCAAGACCTATGCCGTCTGGTTCGCCGCCTTGCTGCGCGCCGCCAAGGCTGCGGCTGCACGCCCGCAAGCGCGCCGCAAGGCCGGCCTGCGCGTGCTGTGGATCACCCCCATGCGCGCCCTGGCCGCCGACACCCTGCGCGCGCTGCAATCGTCCGCCGCCGACCTGGCCCCCGGCTGGGAAATCGACGCCCGCACCGGCGACACCACCTCCAGCCAGCGCGCCCGGCAAGCCAGGCGCCTGCCGGACGCGCTGGTCACCACGCCCGAAAGCCTGACCCTCATGCTCAGCAAGCCGGACGCGATCGAACAGTTCGCGCTGCTGGACATGGTGGTGATCGACGAATGGCATGAACTGATGGGCAACAAGCGCGGCGTGCAGACCCAGCTCGCGCTGGCGCGGCTGCGGCAATGGAATGCGGGCCTGCTGGTGTGGGGCCTGTCCGCCACCCTGGGCAACCTGCAGCGCGCCAGGGACGTGCTGCTGGGAGAGGGGATGGGCGGCGGGGCGGGCGGCGGCAAAGGCGCCATCGTCGAAGGCCATATCCGCAAAGACCTCGTCGTCGACACCCTGATCCCCGACCATCCTTCGCGCTTCCCCTGGGCTGGCCACCTCGGCCTGCAGATGCTGCAGCCGGTGATCGCCGAAATCGAGCGGCACGCCACCACGCTGGTGTTCACCAACACGCGCTCGCAGTCCGAGCTGTGGTACCAGAACCTGCTGGACGCCCGCCCCGACTGGGCCGGCCTGATCGCGCTGCATCACGGTTCGCTGGACCGGGAAGTGCGGGAATGGGTGGAGCAGGGCCTGAAGAGCGGCGCGCTGAAAGCCGTGGTGTGCACCTCCAGCCTGGACCTGGGCGTGGACTTCCTGCCGGTGGAACGCGTGCTGCAGATCGGCAGCGCCAAAGGCGTGGCGCGCCTGCTGCAGCGCGCCGGGCGCTCCGGCCACGCGCCGGGCCGCGCCTCGCGCGTCACCCTGGTGCCCACGCACAGCCTGGAGCTGCTGGAAGCGGCGGGCGCCAAACAGGCGGTGGCGGAACGCCAGATCGAATCGCGCGCCGCGCCGGACAAGCCGCTCGACGTGCTGGTGCAGCACCTGGTCACCGTGGCGGCGGGCGGCGGCTTCCGGTCGGCGGACCTGCTGGCGGAAGTGCGCAGCGCCTGGTCCTACCGCGCGCTGACGGACGAAGAATGGCAATGGGCGCTGGATTTCGTGGCGCGCGGCGGCCAGAGCCTCACCGCGTATCCCGAATACCGCCGCGTGCTGCAGGACGATCAGGGCGTGTACCGCGTGCCGGATGCGGCCATCGCACGCCGCCACCGCATGGGCATCGGCACCATCGTCTCCGAAGCCAGCATCCAGGTGAAGTTCATGAGCGGCGGGCGGATCGGCACGGTGGAGGAATCGTTCATCTCGCGGCTGCACAAGGGCGACCATTTCCTGTTCGGCGGGCGCATCCTCGAGTTCGTGCGGATCCACGAAATGACGGCCTACGTCAAGCGCGCCGCCGGCGGCAAAGGCGCGGTGCCGCGCTGGCAAGGCGGCAAGATGCCGCTGTCGTCCGAACTGGCGCACGCGGTGCTGGAACAGATGCGGCGCGCCACGCTGGGCCGCTACGACGGCCCCGAGATGCAGTCCGTGCGTCCGCTGCTCGAGGTGCAGCAGCGCTGGTCCGCCTTGCCCACGCCGGAGCGCACCGTGGTCGAGAGCATGCAGAGCCGCGAAGGGCGGCACCTGTTCATCTATCCCTTTGCCGGGCGCGCCGTGCACATCGGCCTGGCGTCGCTGCTGGCCTGGCGCATGGCGCGGCTGCATCCGGCGACGTTCTCCATCGCCGTCAACGACTACGGCTTCGAACTGCTGGCGCCGGAGGGCGCTGGCGCGCCCGACTGGCAGGCCGTGTTCAGCGCCGCCGAGGGCAGGGATACGCCGCTGTTCGCCACCGGGCGCCTGCTGGAAGACGTGCTGGCCAGCCTGAACGCCAGCGAGCTGTCGCAGCGCCGCTTCCGCGAAATCGCGCGCATCGCGGGGCTGGTGTTCCAGGGCTATCCCGGCCAGCCGAAAAGCGCGCGCCAGTTGCAGGCCTCCTCGTCGCTGTTCTTCGAGGTGTTCCGCAAGCACGACGCGGGCAACCTGCTGCTGACGCAGGCGCAGCGCGAAGTGCTGGAGCAGGAGCTGGAACTGCAGCGGCTGCGCGAGACCCTGCTGGAACTGCAGCGGCGCAGCGTGTCCTTTCACGCCATCGGACGCGCTACGCCGCTCGGCTTTGCGCTGATGGTGGAGCGCTTCCGCGAAAAGCTTACCACCGAGAAGCTGTCCGACCGCGTGGCGCGCATGCTGCGCGAACTGGAAAAGGCGGCCGGGCCATGAGCGGCGGCGCGGGCGGCGCATGCACCATCGAGCTGGCCGGCGAGCAGGTGCTGCTGCTGCCGCAGAAGGCGCTGTACTGGCCGCGCATGCGCCTGCTGGCCGTGGCCGACATCCACTTCGGCAAGGCGGCCTCGTTCCGCGCGCTGGGCGTGCCGGTGCCGGGCGGCACCACGGCGGAAAACCTGGCGCTGCTGGACCTGCTGCTGGCCGCGCATGACGTGGAGCACCTGGTGTTCCTGGGCGACTTCCTGCATGCCAGGGCGGCGCATGCGCCCGCCACGCTGGCCGCGCTGGCGCAGTGGCGGGCCCGCTGGCAGGCGGAGCGGCCGGCGCTGCGGCTGACGCTGGTGCGCGGCAACCACGACCTGCGCGCCGGCGATCCGCCGCCGCAGCTTGGCATCAAGCCGGCCTGCGAACCGTATTTGCTGGCGCCGTTCGCGTTCTGCCACCATCCCGATTTGGCGGGGGCGGCCGCGCAAGGCTACGTGCTGGCAGGCCATGTGCATCCGGTGTTCCACCTGGCGGCGCGGGGCGACGCGCTGCGCCTGCCTTGTTTCCTGATAGGTGGGCAGCGCGCCATCCTGCCTTCGTTCGGCGCCTTTACCGGCGGCCACGCGGTGCGGCCCGCCATAGGCGAGCGCTTGTTCCTGGCAGCCGGCGACGTGGTGCTGGCGCATGCAAAATTGACCGTTGGAAGGTAAGAAAAACTCAGTCACGAAATGCGGGACTGTTCCTACAGGGTGTCCTGCATGCGTCCTATGGGCGGCCTGTAAACCTTGCACTACCATGAGTTTCCCTATCCATTTCAAGGAGACATATCATGGCTTCATCCAATCAAGGCAAGGATCAGGACACCAAAGGCTCGCAGGCCAGCAACCAGGGCAGCAGCAAGCAAAGCAGCTCGCAATCGAGCAAGCAAAGCGGCGACACCAGCAACCGCGGCTTCGCTTCGATGGACCCGCAGCGCCAGCGTGAAATCGCCGCCGAGGGCGGCCGTGCCGCGCATGAAAAAGGCACGGCGCACGAGTTCACTTCGGAAGAGGCGCGCCGCGCCGGCAGCATGAGCCACAAGAACGACCAGAGCAGCCAAAGCAGCTCGGCCAGCTCCGGCTCGCGCGGCGGCAG
This sequence comes from Massilia sp. BGA-UO-ETr-WB1, assembly GCF_059567845.1. Classification (NCBI taxonomy): domain Bacteria; kingdom Pseudomonadati; phylum Pseudomonadota; class Betaproteobacteria; order Burkholderiales; family Oxalobacteraceae; genus Massilia; species Massilia sp. BGA-UO-ETr-WB1. The sequence goes on from NZ_JCAQOT010000025.1 coordinate 84,700, forward strand.
CAGCGGCGGCAATGAGGGCAGCAGCAGCGGCTCGCGCGGCGGCTCCGGAGGGACCGGCGGCAACCGTTAAGCGTCGCACTTCGCTTCAAGAACACCCCTGATCCACATACTTAGCCCTGCCTGGCACCGGTGCACCGGAGCCAGGCAGTTCTTTTTTGTGGAATGTAACTGCTGTGCAAAGGAACATATCTTAATGTAACAACTTTATCATCGAGATTGACTCCGCAAATGATAATCATTATCATTCTCAGTCTCTTAAGTCCCTATCAAGAAAGCATACAGTGAGCGCACCCTCCAATGCCGGCCGAGCCCTGTGGCTGAAGAACCTGCACCAATGGCATTGGATCAGCTCCGCATTGTGCTTGCTGGGCATGTTTTTGTTCAGTATTACCGGCATCACCCTGAACCACGCGTCGCAGATCGAAGCCAAGCCCAGCGTGGTGCGCAAGCAGGCCGAAGCGCCCGCCGCGCTGACGGCCGAACTGAAGAAGTTCGCCGAGGCGCACGACGGCGAGAAAGCGCCGCTGCCCGACGCGGCCGAACGCTGGCTGCGCGACACCTGGTCCGTCAAGGCGGGAGGGCGCAGCGCGGAATGGTCGGTGGACGAGGTCTACTTGCCGCTGCCGAAAGCCGGCGGCGACGCCTGGGTGCGCATCGGCCTGGAGGACGGGGCCGCCGAATTCGAAAACACCGACCGCGGCTGGGTGTCCTGGCTGAACGACGTCCACAAGGGCCGCAACACCGGCGCCGCGTGGAACTGGTTCATCGACATCTTCGCCGGCGCCTGCCTGGTGTTCTGCATCACCGGCCTGCTGATCCTGAAATTCCACGCCGCCAACCGGCCGTTCACCTGGCCGATGGTCGGGCTGGGCATCCTGATTCCTTTTGTCATCGCACTGCTGTTCATCCATTAAGAAGGCAACCCATGAAATTACGCTACTCCATCGCTGCCGCCATTCCCCTGCTCAGCGCCCAGGCCATGGCGGCCGACCTGGCCCTCAAGCTGGAAATCCCGCAACTGAACGTGGCTGAATACCACCGCCCGTACATCGCGGCGTGGCTGGAAAACGCGGACCAGAAAGTGGTGGCCAACCTGGCCGTGCTGTACGACACCAAGAAGAAGGACAACGCCGGCACCAAGTGGCTCAAGGACATGCGGCAGTGGTGGCGCAAGAGCGGCCGCGACCTGGCCATGCCGATGGACGGCGTGAGCGGCGCGACCAAGGCGCCGGGCGAACACACGCTGAACTTCCCGCTCTCGAAGGACGGCCTGGACAAACTGCCGGCCGGCCAGTACAACCTGCTGGTGGAAGTGTCGCGCGAAGCGGGCGGCCGCGAAGTGGTGAAAGTGCCGCTGAGCTGGCCGCTGAAGGCCGCGCAAGTGGCCAGCGCCAAGGGCAAGGAAGAAGTCGGCGCCGTTGCCGTTCAACTCAAATAACACGAGACAGTTCAATGAAACCTACCAAATTGCTGCTGGCCGCCGCGCTGGCCGGCCTGGCCCTGAACGCCTACGCCCACAAGCCATGGCTGCTGCCGTCGTCCTCGCTGGTGGACGCCAAAGAGCCGTGGGTGACGGTGGACGCCGCCATCTCCGAAGGCCTGTTCGACATCGACCACGTGCCGCTGAAGCTGGACGCCATCGTGGTGACCGGCCCGGACGGCGCCAAGGTGGACCTGCAGAACGCCAGCACCGGCCGCCTGCGCAGCACTTTCGACGTAAAAATGAGCAAGCCCGGCACCTACAAGATCGCCATGGTGAGCCAGAACGTGTCGGGCAGCTACAAGCTGAACGGCGAGATGAAGCGTTTCCGCGGCACCGAGGAAACCCTGGCCAAGGACGTGCCTGCCGACGCGCAGGAAGTCAAGCTGACCCGCACCGCCAGCCGCCTGGAAACCTTTGTATCGGCCAACTCGACCGACACGGCGGTCTTCAAGCCGACCGGCGTGGGCCTGGAACTGGTGCCGGTGACGCACCCGAACGACCTGCGCGCGGGCGAGAAGGCCACCTGGCGCTTCCTGCTGGACGGCAAGCCTGCCGCCAACCAGGCCTTCAGCCTGATTCCCGGCGGCGTGAAATACCGCGGCACGCTGGGCGAAGTGCGCCACACCACCGACGCCAAGGGTGAAATCACCTTCACGCTGCCGGAAGCGAATATGTACCTGGTGACCTCCAGCTGGCCCGCCGCCGCCGCGCCGGTCCCCGGCCAGCCGCCGCAAATGCCGGCGCGCCGCGCGACCTACGGCGCCACCGTGGAAGTGCTGCCGCAATAAGGTCGCGTAGTAAGACCCAACCGGCCTGAGCCGCATTCGGGGACTCGGCGTCCCCGTCATACCCCGAATGCGGCTCAGGCCGTCTTGTCCCATGTGGCGGCTACGGGCCGCCGTTTTTTCTATGCGCCGCATCCTTTTACCGCACCAGATTTCCGAACTGGCCCCGCCCGCGGGCAGCGCCATTCATCGCTTTGGCGGCCTGAGCATGGGCACCAGCTGGACTGTGCTGGTGGCGGACGTGGCGCCGCCGCCGCAACTGCAGGCGTCGCTGCAGCAGCAGCTCGACAGCGTGGTGGCCGAAATGAGCCACTGGGAGGCGGACTCCGACCTGGGCCGCTACAACCGCGCCGCCCCTGGCAGCTGGCTGCAGTTGCCGCCGGCGTTTTTCGATGTGCTGTCGTTTGCCATGGAGGTGGCGCGCCTCTCCGGCGGCGCCTACGATCCCTGCGCCGGCGCCATCGTCAACGCCTGGGGCTTCGGTCCCAGCGGACGGTACGACCAGCCCGGTTTTGCAGCGCCCACGGCGGCGCGCATCGCCGAACTGCGCGCCGAGCGCGCGCGGCAACAGCTGGTGCTGGAGCCCCGGCCCGAGGCGGCGGACGCGGTGCCCGGCACGCCGCGCACCGGCGGCGGACGGGCGTGGCAGCCCGGCGGCGTGCAGCTCGATTTGTCGGCCGTGGCCAAGGGGTACAGCGTGGACCGGCTGGCGCATTGCCTGATGGCGCATGGCTTGCAGCACTTCCTGGTGGAGGTGGGCGGCGAGCTGCGCGGCGCGGGCGTGAAGCCGGACGGCCAGCCGTGGTGGGTGGCGCTCGAGCAGCCGCCTGCCGGGACGCCGGCATCCGGGCCGGCATCCGGGCCGAGCGCCGCCATGCCGGGCGCGATTCCGCGTGAGATCGCGCTGGCGCTGCACGGCCTGTCCGTGGCCACCTCGGGCGACTACCGGCGCTACTTCCTGCACGGCGGCGCGCGCTTCGCCCATACCATCGACCCGCGCCGCGCCGCGCCGATCGGCAACCGGCTGGCCTCGGTCACCGTGGTGCACCCGCACTGCATGGCGGCCGACGCCTGGTCCACCGCGCTGACCGTGCTGGGGCCGGAGCAGGGCCTGGCGCTGGCCGAACGGCAGGGCCTGGCGGCGCGCTTCGTGCTGCGTGTCGGTCCGGACGGCCGCGACGGCTACACCGAATACCTCAGCAGCCCGATGCGCGGCATGCTGGACGACGAATAGACGAACAAGCAATGATACTGACCAACGATCCCCTGCGCCTGGCCCTGACGGCGGCCTGTTTCATCAGCTACGGCCTGGTGTGCCTGGCGCCGTGGCTGCGCCAGCGCCGCAAGCGCCTGGCGCACGCGGCCGGCGACGCGGCGGCCGCGCTGGCGCCGGGCTGGATCGTTGCCTACGCCAGCCAGACCGGCAACGCCGAGGAGCTGGCCGGGCAGACCCTGGAAACGCTGCGCCTGGCGGGCATCCCGGCGCGCCTGTGCGAACTGTCCGGCCTGAAGGAGCGCGACCTGGCGGGCGCCGAACGCATCCTGTTCCTGGTCAGCACCTACGGCGAGGGTGACGCGCCCGACGCGGCGGCCGCCTTCGCCAGCCGCATCATGACGCGCAGCCTGCCGCTGGCGCAGCTGCATTACGCGGTGCTGGCGCTGGGCGACATGTCCTACATCAACTATTGCGGCTTCGGCCGCGCGCTGGACCAGTGGCTGCAGGAGCAGGGCGCCAGCAGCCTGTTCGAGCGCGTCGAGGTCAACTGCAACGCCGCGCCGGCCCTCGCCGCGTGGCGCCAGCAGCTGAGCCACCTGGCCGGCACCAGCGACGCGCCGGACTGGAGCGCTCCGGCCTTCGAAGGCTGGCGCCTGGCCGCGCGGCGCCAGCTCAACCAGGGCAGCGCCGGCGCGCCCATTTTCCACATCGAACTGGAGCCGCTGCAGGGCGGCTTGCCGGAGTGGCAGTCCGGCGACCTGGTGCAGGTGGCGGCGCCGTCCGACCCGTCCCGCGCGCGCGAGTACTCGATCGCTTCGGTGCCGTCCGACGGCCGGGTGCACCTGCTGGTGCGCCTGCACCTGCACGCCGACGGCAGCCACGGCCATGCCTCCGGCTGGCTGTGCATGCAGGCCCAGCCGGGCGACACGGTGCAGCTGCGGCTGCGCCAGCACCGCCGCTTCCGCCTGGAGGCGAACGCCGGCCGGCCATTGATCCTGATCGGCAACGGCAGCGGCATCGCCGGCTTGCGCGGCCATCTGCGCGCGCGCGCCGTGTCCGGCCAGGTGCGCAACTGGCTGCTGTTCGGCGAACGCCAGGCCGCCCACGATTTCCACTACCGCGACGAAATTGCCGTCTGGCAGGCGGCCGGCCAGTTGCCCGGGCTGGACCTGGCCTGGTCGCGCGACGGCGGCGCCCAGCGCTACGTGCAGGACCTGCTGCCGGCCCGCGCCGAACAGCTGCGCGCCTGGCTGGCAGACGGCGCGGCGATCTACGTGTGCGGCAGCCTGGAGGGCATGGCGGCCGGCGTCGACCAGGCGCTGGAAACGCTGCTGGGCCGTCCCGCGCTCGATCAGCTGGCGGCGCAAGGCCGCTACCGGCGCGACGTCTACTGACGGCTTTCACGGCCAACGTTGTGGAAATAAGACAAGTTGGCCGTTTCTTCGTCGAATTGGCGGAACTTAATTTTGTTTGGCCGAGCTCGCTCTGAATTATCTCCAATTCTCACGTTTTTTGTAACCTTTTGGCAATATTGCTGTCAGATTGGCCATGACGTTTATGACCGTTGCATTACATAATCAGGTCTTCCGAGGGCAAGGCGGTTAACTTTTTGTAAAAATTACGTGTTCGCACGTATTCCTTGCGTTGATCCACGATGACAGGAGTTGTGCATGGTTTTGAAAGAGAAAATTGGCGTGCGTTCGGTACGTTTGGCATTTGCTGTGATGGCGGGTGCCGCGACCCTGGGCGGCAGTGCTGTTGCTCAGGAGCAGATCCAGAAGGTTGAGATTACCGGTTCGGCCATCAAGCGCATCGCCGTGGAAGGCGCACTGCCGGTGCAGCGCCTGTCGCAGGAGCAGATCGCCAAGTCGGGCGCCACCACCGTGGCCGACCTGATCCAAGCATTGCCTTCGATGCAAGGTTTCACCATCGACGCGATTGCAGCCGGCACCAACTCGGGTGGCCGCGTTTCCGCTTCGATTCACGATCTCGGCGAGGACTACACTCTGGTGCTGCTAAATGGCCGCCGCGTTGCGCCGCAAGGTTCGGGCAGCACCATCAACCTGAACGCCATTCCGATGAGCGCGGTTGAGCGCGTGGAAATCCTGACCGACGGCGCTTCGGCCCTGTACGGCTCGGACGCAATCGCCGGCGTGATCAACTTCATCCTGAAGAAAAACTTGCAGGGCGGCACCATCGAAGCCACCTACAACCAGCCGGGCGAGAGCAGCGCAGGAGCCCAGTCGAACATCAGCGCCACCTACGGCTTCGGCGACCTGGAGAAAGATCGCTTCAACCTGATGGCTTCGTTCCGCCACGACGAGCGCAAGCAGGTCAAAGCGCTGGACCGCGACTTCGCGGACACCGCTTATGTTCCGTTCAGCAACAAAGGCAACAACTACATCTACGACCGCACCAGCCCGGCAGCCATCCCGGCCAACGTGTCGGCCACCTTCAACGCGGCCGGCAGCCAGCCGATCGGCTTCAATCCGTACCAGAAGAAAAACGGCACTTGCGCGCCGATGAACCAGCTGGCGCTGAGCAACACCGCACTGGTGCAGAACTGCGGCTTCGACTTCGTGCAGACTATCGAGATCGTGCCGGAAAACAAGCGCGACAGCTTCTTCGGTAAAGCCACCTTCAAGGCCACCGACAACCTGACCGTGTTCGCCGAAGCGGCGTATTCGCGCCTGGACCTGACCGCCCGCATCGCGCCGAACACCGCGTCGGTGTCGATCGCCAAGAACTCGCCGCTGTACAACACCTACGTCAAGCCTTACATGACGGCAGCGCAGGACGCCGACGTCAAGGCGGTGACCGCCAGCTACCGTACCTACGACTGGGGCACCCGCGACAGCCAGACCATCACCGATTCGAAGAATTTCGTGCTGGGCGCGGAAGGCGAACTGGGCGCCTGGAGCTTCGGCACCGGCCTGACCTGGTCGCAGAACGCGATCGACGAGCGCTATGTCGGCGGTTACGTGAAGAACAAGGAATTCCGCGACATGCTGTCGAAGAACCTGTTCAATCCCTTCCTGGGCATCGGCGAGCAGACCGACGCCACCAAGCAGCTGATTGCGAACTCGGTGTACAAGGGTTCGATCCGCGACGCCTCGACCACGCTGAAAGGCATCGACGCGCGCGCCTCGCGCGAGCTGTTCGCACTGCCGGGTGGTCCGGCGCAGATCGCACTGGGTGGCGACTACCGCAACTACCACTACGAGCAGACCCCGCACGCCACCAGCTCGGATATCTTTGGCTTCAGCGCGTCGCCAGCCTATGACTTGGAACGCGCCAACTACGGCGTGTTCGCCGAGCTGGCTGCGCCGGTGCACAAGACCGTCGAGCTGACCGCCGCTGCCCGCTACGACACCTTCAACGCCGTCAAGAACGCCCTTGCCAAGCGCGACATGGGTTCGAAAGAATCGTCCAGCACCTACAAGGTGTCGGCACGCTGGCAGCCGACCCCGTCCTTCCTGGCACGCGGCTCCTACGGCACCGGCTTCAAGGCGCCAAGCATGCTGGATATCGGCCAGCCGCTGGTGGCGGCCGGCTTCACGGCGTCGTCGTGGGACTGCCCGGCCAACCTGAAGGCGGAAAACGCCGACTACTGCCAGGTGGGCAAGCGCCAGTACAACGTTCTTTCGGGTGGTAACGAAAACCTGAAGCCGGAGAAATCCAAGCAGTTCACGGTGGGCTTCCGCTACGAGCCGACTTCGTCGTTCTCGGTGCAGGCCGATCTGTGGGACGTGAAAATGCGCGATGCGGTGTCCAGTGTGAGCGAGAACCAAATCTTCACCGACCCGGTCAAGTTCCGCGACCTGTTCACGACCTTCGTCGATCCGGGCAACAACCAGACCTACTGGGCCAAGAAAACCCTGTCGGTCAACATCGGCCAGACCCACAACCAGGGCGTGGACTGGGAAACGACCTATCGCCACCGCTTTGCGTTCGGCAACCTGACCAGCGTGCTGAACGGCACCTACCTGATCAAGTCCGATTACACCAAGGCGGGCACGTCGAACGAGTGGACCTCGAACATGAACTACTTCGGTTCCAACGATAAAGTGGCGTTCCGCCACATTATCCGCCTGGCTACCACGCTGGACACCGGCAAGTTCTCCAACACGCTGACGGCTAACTACCGCAACGGCTACACCGACGCGGAAGCGGAAAGCCGCAACGTGGCGACCAACAAGCTGGAGAAATTCCGTCTGGAAGTGCCTTCGTACCTGACGTTCGATTGGCAGGGTAAGTGGCAGGTGAGCAAGCAGGTCGGCCTGCGCGCCGGCGTCAAGAACATCGCCGACCGCAACCCGCCGTTCTCGCTGCGCGCTTCGTCGGGCCACCAGGTTGGTTTCGACCCGCGCTATGCTGACCCGATGGGCCGCACCTTCTACATGACCGGCAACTACACGTTCTAACTACACGTTCTAATGAAGAAGCCGTAAAAAACCCCGCTGGTGCAAGCCAGCGGGTTTTTTTTATGCCAGGTCGGCTTCCTCCAGCCCGCGCGCCAAGCTGGAAATGCTGGGGTTGTCGATGAAGACGCAGCGCTTGCCGGTGCGCTTGCAGAAGTCTTTCACGCGCCAGTAGGCGCTGTGGCTGATGCAGCCGGTCTGGCAGATCACCAGGTCGGCGGCGGCCAGGCTGGCTTCGAGCTTGTTGGCGTTGTCCTCCAGCCCGCCGTCGTGGTGCGCGAACTGCGCGCCCACGCGTTCGATCAGGGCGCGGTAGGTGGCCACGTTGCCGGTGCGCCCGCCCACGCACAGGATGCTGCGGTCGGCCAGCCGCTCCGGCATGCGCACCACGTGCTCGGTGACGCCGGCGGCGCCCTGGCCGGGCGCGCCGGCGCCCGCCGCCGCGCTGTCGGCCGCGTGCTGGGCGGCGGCGTGGCCGCCCGGCACCGCCTGCGCGGCCTGCATGGCTTGCGCGGCATGGCTGGCCTGGGCGGCGTGCGCCGCCAGCGCGCCCTGGGCCCGCGCCAGTTTCTGCTTCAGTTCCGCCACCTGGTTGCGCAGCGCGCGCTCGCGCTCGTCGACCTGGCTCAGGCGCTGCGCCAGGCGGTCGCGCGTTTCCAGGCCGGGGATGGAGGCGCGCAGCTGCTCCAGTTCATGGCGCAGCGAGTCGGCCATGCTGTCGCGCCCCACCAGCTGGGCGCGCAGCTGCATCAGCTGGCCGGCGTGCCGGTCCAGTTCGGCATTGCGCTCCAGCTGCATGGCGGCGTTGCGCTGCTGCAGCCGCGCCAGTTCGCGCGTCATGCGCGAGTTTTCCTCCAGCACCGCGTGGAAGCGCGTGATGTCGGCCCGCGCGCAGGCGCCGGCCTGGTGCTGCACCATGTGCAGGTCGCGGCACATCTGTTCTTCCAGCTCCGGCGTGCAGCGCGCGTGCGTCAGGCCGGCCCAGAAGGCGCCGGCCACGTCGCCGTTGGCCACGGCGGCGCGCCACAGCGCGGCCACCGCTTCGGTGTCCTTGGCGCTCTTGAAGCGCAGCAGCACACCGGCGTAGCGCCGCTCCAGTTCCTTTTGCAGCGCTTCGGACAGGCGGTTGCGGGCGCCGCACTCGGTGACCACGCCCACGTGCACTTCGTAGTCGTCGGCCACCACGGTGCCGCCGGTGACTTTGCCCACCAGCTTGCGCAGCGCGGCCAGCGGCATGCCCACGCCCACCAGCGGGCAGTGGCAGGCATGGCCCAGTTCCCACAGGCGGCGCCGGCGCGAAGTGTGCGCGGCCGGGTCCGGTTTTGCCAGGTGTTTATCGCACATGCCGCCGCCTCACGCCGCCTGTTCGCCGGAGCGCGAGCGGGCAATCAGCCGCTCCAGGAAGTTGTGTTTTTCCCGCGCCGGCATGGAGCGCTCGACCACGCCGGCCCACTGCTCGGACAGCTGCTGGCAGGTGGCGCTCAGCACCGGCGCCAGTTCCGGCAGGCTGGCCAGCGCCTTCAGGTGGCGTTCGATGACGGACGCCAGCTTCAGGCAGGCGCCGCTTTCGCCGGCGTTGGCCGTGTAATGCGACATCAGGTGCAGCACCGCAGACAGCATCAGCTCCGGGCGCTGGCCGCTCTGGTTGGTGGTCAGGAAGATAGGGTCGGTACGGTCGATGATAGCCATCAGGCACTCCTCGCAAGGTCAGGGTGGCTGGCTACCGCAGGGCGGATGGCTGGCGGGGAAATATAGGGCGGCGTCGCTGGGCGCCCGGGCGCGGGTTCAGGCAGTAAGAATGAGCTTGCCGAGCTGGGTGATGCGCAGGCGGTAGACTTTGTTGCCGTGTTCAATTTCCACTTCGCGCTGGTCCTGCATCAGGCCGGCGCTGGTCAGGCGGCGGACGGCGGACGCGGCGGGGCTGCGCACCGGAGCGGGGATGGCGGTGCCGGCCGGGACCGGGCTGGATTTCTCTGCATGCATATTGGACACTCCATTAAATGAGAACGATTCGCATTTGCATTATTGTTCAAGGCTGCTTTATTTGCAAGAACAATTTACATGGAGCGCGGGCATGAAAAAAGGCCCGCCGGGGGACGGGCCAAACTGGGGTAAAACCGGGGAAAAACGCTAAACGGCGGCGTACAGCGGCTGGCTGGCCGGCGCCGGCTGGGCCGGGGCGGGTGCGTTCGGCGCCAGGATGGGCGCGGCGGTGGCGATGGCGGCGGCCGTGGCGGCCGCTGCCGCCGGCTTGGCGCGGGCTGCGCCCGGCTGGCGGCCGCGCGCGCGCGACGGCGGCAGGCGGCGCAGGTTTTTCAGCGCCTCCGGGTCCTTGATGCCGATGGTGCGCTGGTCCACGCTGATCAGGCCGACCTCGTTGAAGGCCGACAGCGTGCGGCTCACCGTTTCCAGCGTCAGGCCCAGGTAGCTGCCGATTTCGTGGCGCGTCATGCGCAGGTTGAACAGCTTGCTGGAATAGCCCATTTGCGCGAAGCGGTCCGACAGCGCCACCAGGAAGCGCGCCACGCGGGCCTCGGCGCTGAGCGCGCCCAGCATGCCGATCATGGCTTGCTCGCGCACCAGTTCCCGGCTCATCACGCCGTACATCATGTTTTCCAGTTCGATGTGGACCCGGCCCAGGGCCGCCAGCTTGCGGAACGGCAGCAGGATCAGGTCGCAGTCCGACAGCGCCACCGCTTCGGACGAGTAGTGGCGGGTGTGGATGCCGTCCACGCCCATCATGTCGCCCTTCATCGGAAAGCTCAGCACCTGCTCGTTGCCGAACTCGTCGATCAGCACGGTTTTCAGGAAACCGGAATTGACGATGTACAGCATGTCGAACGGCTGGCCGATGGTGTGGATGCGCTGGCCGGTCTTGAACTGCACGTGCTGGAACAGCAGCTCTTCCGAGTGGGCGATGTTGACTGGAGGGATATGCAGCAGCTCGCAGACTTCCTTCAGATTCGACCACAGCCGGCCCTGGCGCTGACGTCCGGCTTCCAGGCCGGACGGAGGCACCGCCGGCGCGCCGGGGCGGAATTCAGTGATTTGCGTAGACTGCATGCTTTTCTCCTTGTAGCAGTTATGACCATCTGGCAACTTCTAACGTGTGATTTCAGTATGCCAACATGGTCTTGCCATTGATATCAGCCGAGGCTGATTGTGGGCGTAGGAGTAAGCGCCCAGCCGTAGGACTAATCCTACGTCTTGAAGGGGGATAGCAGGCGGTGGGCCACTGCGTACTGCACCATCTCCGAGAGGGAATTCATGCCCATCTTCTGCATGATGCGGGTCTTGTGGGTGCTGACCGTCTTTACACTCAAATGCAAGCCATTGGCGATTTCCGTGATGGATTTGCCGGCCACCAAGAGCGAAAAGACCTCGAATTCGCGGTCCGACAGCTGTTTATGCAACAGGCTCTCGTTCGGCATCATGATGTTCAGGGCCAATTGCTCGGCCACTTCGGTGCTGATGTAGGGGCGGCCGGCGGCCACGCGGCGGATCGCGCCCACCAGCTGGGTGCCGGCGCTTTCCTTGGTCAGGTAGCCCTGCGCGCCGGCGCGGATGGCGCGCACCGCGTACTGTTCCTCCTCGTGCATGGTGAGGATGAGGATGGCCAGCTTGGGCGCCTCGCTCTTGATCTGGCGGATCAGCTCGACGCCGCTGCGGCCCGGCATCGACAAGTCCAGCAGCAGCAGGTCGAAGCCGCCTTGCCGGATGTGGTTCAGCACATCGAAGCCGTCGATGGCTTCGCCTACGATGTCGATGTCGGGTGCTCCGTCGAGGATGCGCTTGAGTCCCTCGCGCATAATGGTGTGGTCGTCGGCAATGACAATTCTGATCATGGATTGCGGTGGTGTCGATGCGTGATGATGGATAAACAAGGGTGGCGCAGAGGCGCCACCCGCAGGCGGGATTAGTCGGGCAGCGGTTCTTTCAGCAGGCGGTGCACCAGCACCGGCAGCTTGGAATGCGACAGCACCTTGTTGGTGACGCTGCCCAGCAGCAGCTGGCCCCAGCCGCTGCGGCCGTGCGAGCCCATGAAGATCAGGTCGCAGCCCTGCTGCTGTGCCACGTCGACGATCTTGAGCGCCGTGCTTTCGGCAAAGGCCGTCATGCCCTGGCACTCCACGCCCTTCTTGCGGCAGGACTCCAGGATGGGCAGCACGTGCTCGGCGCCGGCGCGCTGCATGGCGGCGCGGTATTCCTCTTCGCTGGGATAGCTGGGGGGAATGATTTCAACGTAGATCGGATATTGGTATTCCGGCGCCACGAACAGGGCCAGCACTTCGGCGCCCATCTGCTGGGCGAACGACACGCCGGCGCAGGCCGTCATCTTGGAGACGGCCGAACCATCGGTGGTAATCAGGATTTTGCGGTACATATGCAGCTCCTTTTCTGTGAAATCCGCATCGCTACACGGTGCCCATACTTCATTGTAGCCCCGATTCCGTCCATTATTAGGATGGAAAGACTTGATATTTATCAAGGAACTCGCGGACGGTCGGAAAAAACCGAGGACTGTCCTGGACGCGGTTTTTTTTCCCTGCTGGGTGGTTTTTGTTCCTCTGGGGCATATCCGTGCATGCCCTGGCGATGTTAGTATCTGCAAATACAACAGTAAACTTCGTTTTCGCCATGCCGCAGGACAGGGCACACGCCTTTGCCGAGCCGGTGATTGAACAACCGGGCGGCGCCCTGCTACACTCGCGTAAGCGGTTTGAATATTGCCGGGCGTCATCACAAGGGATGCCGCGGCGCGCAGCAAGCAGCAATTTGACAAATTATGGAGAAGCAGGGATATGACCAACGCCGCTGATGATTTCGACGCACTATTTGATGAAGTGTCCGCGCAACGCGCTACAGAACCGGCACCTGCAACTGCAACCCCACCCGCAAGCTCCGCTCCAGCCGCCTCGGCCGAGGACGACCTGGAGAGCCTGTTCGACGAAGTCTCCGCCGCCCGCCCGGCCCCGGCCGCCGCCGCCGCGCCGGCCGCTCCGGCGGCAACTGCGCCGGCCGCCGAGCCCGCAGCCGCCGTCGACCACGGCGACAACCCGATGTTCGAACGCCTGGGCGGCATCGTGCGCCTGCTGCACGATTCGCTGCGCGAACTGGGCTACGACAAGGCGCTGACCGAGGCGTCGGCCCAGATCGGCGACGCCCAGGACCGCCTGGAGTACGTCGCCACCCTGACCGAACAGGCCGCCAACAAGGTGCTCAACACGCTGGACGACGGCATGCCGGCCCAGGACGTGCTGTCCAAGCAGTCCAGGGAAATGGAAGACCGCTGGGCCGCGCTGTTCGCCGGCAAGCTCAGCCTGGACGAATTCAAGACCCTGGCCGGCGATTCGCGCGCCTTCGCGCAAGCGGTGTCGGCCGCCACCGAGGCGGAAAAAGCCCGCCTGCTGGAAATCATGATGGCGCAGGACTTCCAGGACATCACCGGCCAGCTGATCAAGAAAGTGGTCGGCATCACCAAGACGGTCGAGTCCGAACTGGCGCAGCTGTTGAAAGACAACGCCCCGACCGAAGTGCGCGAGAAGATTGCGCAGAAAGAGGTGTCGCTGATGTCCGGCCCATCCGCCCCGGCGGTGGCGCTGAACCAGGACAGTGTCGATGATCTGCTTGCCGATCTGGGATTCTAATGGACGATATGCTCAAGGAGTTCGTCGTCGAGGCGATGGACCTGGCTGTAAATGTTGAAGAAAACCTGCTGCGCCTCGAACGCGACCCGGAAAACAAGGAAACGCTGAACGCCGTCTTCCGTGCCTTCCACACCATCAAGGGCGGCGCCGGCTTCATGAGCCTGGGCGCGCTGGTGTCGGCTTGCCACCTGACGGAGAACCTGTTCGACGCGCTGCGCACCGGCGCCGCGCCGGTGACGCCGATCGCGATCGAGGCGGCGCTGATGGCGTCCGGCTTCGTGGCCGACCAGCTCACCGAACTGAACAACGGCGGCGCGGCCGAAGACCTGCCGGCCATGCCGGCCGAGCTGGAAGCGATCCTGAAGGACGCCATCGAAGGCAAGGCCGCCGCACCGGCCAAGCCTGCCGCCGCCGCGCCTGCGGCTGCCCCTGCTGCGGCTGCCGCGCCGGCTGCCGCCGCCGCGCCGGCCGGCGCCGCTTCGGCGGACGGCCTGGACTGGGAAGGCATGTACATCGCCGTGGTGCCGGAAGGTACTTACACGCGCAGCGCCCCGGCGCCTGCCGCGGCCCCGGCCGTCTCGGAAGGCGTGGCCGCAGCCATCGTGGCCGCCGGCGGCACGCCGCCCGCCGCGCTGGCCGAGGTGCACGCCGAGGCCGCGCCCGCCGCAGCCCCGCGCGCCCGTCCGGAACGCGACGACAAGGCGCACGCCGCGCCGGCCAAGGAAGAAAGCATCCGTATCGACGCGGTCAAGCTGGACGCGCTGCTGGAAGTGGCGGGAGAGTCGGTGCAGGCCGCCAACCAGGCCGCCGTGCTGCTGGAACGCCTGCAGCAATTCAAATTCGAAGGCCAGGCCGCCAGCCTGATGTCGGCGCTGACCGAAACGCTGGAGCGCGCCTCGCGCTACTCCAGCGAACTGCAGCGCGCCACGCTGGCCACCCGCATGCAGCCGGTGGGCCGCCTGTTCCAGAAGTTCCCGCGCCTGGTGCGCGAGCTGGCGAAAGACCTGGGCAAGGAAGTCGAGCTGACCATCGAAGGCGCGGAGACCGAAGTCGACCGCGTGGTGGTCGACAGCCTGTACGATCCGCTGGTGCACATGCTGCGCAACGCGCTCGACCACGGCGTGGAGTCGCCGGACGTGCGCGTGGCCGCCGGCAAGCCGGCCAAGGCCTACATCTCGCTCAAAGCGTGGCAGGAAGCGAACAGCGTCATGATCGTGCTGCAGGACGACGGCAAGGGCATGGACCCGATCGCGCTGCGCAAAAAAGCGGCGGAAAAGGGCCTGATCTCGCCATCTGCTAACATGACGGACGACGAATCGTACCAGCTGGTGTTCCTGCCGGGCTTTTCGACCAAGGAAGTGGCCTCCAGCGTGTCCGGCCGCGGCGTCGGCATGGACGTGGTGAAAACCGCCGTGGAAAAGAACCGCGGCGCCATCCACATCGACTCGACGCTGGGCAAGGGCACCAAGTTCGCCATCCGCCTGCCGATCGAGCTGTCGATCGTGCCGACCATGCTGGTCTCGACCTCGGGCGCGCTGCTGGCGCTGCCGATGGCCGTGGTGCAGCGCGTGGTCGAACTGCCGGAGGAGTTCATGGAAGTGGGCGGCGCGCCGGTGCTGAAGGACCAGGGCCGTCCGCTGCCGGTGCGCACGCTGGCCGGCGCGCTGGGCTACGCGCCCGCGTCGGAACGTGTCGGCATCGTGGTCAACGCGCCGCAGCCATACATCCTGGCCGTGGAAGCGGTCGACGGCACGGCCGACCTGGTGATCAAGCCGATGACGGCGATTTCGGTCGAAGGCATTACCGGCACCGCGCGTTCCGCCGAGGGCGAACTGGTGCTAGTGGTAGGCCTATCGTTCCTGATGGACGGATGCAGGGGTAGTGTGCGCATGGCGGCTTGAAACCCGCCGGCAGCAAGAAAACACAAAAGCCTGCGAGATCCGCAGGCTTTTTTTTCAAAGGGCGTCATAACAGGTGGATCGGAACCCTAAGCCGCATCGGCTCACGAGGCGGACAGACGGGCTTGGTTTTGCATTGCACAAATATGGCATAATCAAAGTGAAATTCTCACACGGGCAGTAGCAGCAATCATGAAGACGCTTTACGACAAACTCTGGGAATCCCATGTGGTGCGCACCGAAAACGACGGTACGTCCATTCTTTATATCGACCGCCACCTGGTGCACGAAGTAACCAGCCCGCAGGCGTTCGACGGCCTGCGCGCCGCCAACCGCCAGCCGTGGCGCATTTCCGCCAACCTGGCCGTGGCAGACCACAACGTGCCGACCACCGACCGCTCGCACGGCATCGCCGACCCGACCTCGCGGCTGCAGGTCGAAACGCTGGACGCCAACACCAAGTCGGTCGGCATGACCTACTTCAACATGAACGACAAGCGCCAGGGCATCGTGCACGTGATCGGGCCGGAGCAGGGCGCCACCCTGCCGGGCATGACGGTGGTCTGCGGCGACTCGCACACCTCCACCCACGGCGCCTTCGGCGCGCTGGCGCACGGCATCGGCACCTCGGAAGTGGAGCACGTGCTGGCCACCCAGACCCTGCTGCAGAAGAAATCGAAGGCCATGCTGGTGCAGGTGGACGGCGCGCTGCCGGCCGGCGTGACCTCCAAGGACATCGTGCTGGCCATCATCGGCAAGATCGGCACCGCCGGCGGCAACGGCTACGCCATCGAGTTCGGCGGCTCGACCATCCGCGCGCTGTCGATGGAAGGCCGCATGACGGTCTGTAACATGGCGATCGAGGCCGGCGCGCGCGCCGGCATGGTCGCCGTCGACGACACCACCATCAACTACGTCAAGGGCCGCCCGTTCTCGCCGGTGGGCCCGCACTGGGACCGCGCGGTGGAATACTGGCGCACCCTGCATTCGGACGCCGGCGCGAAATTCGACCTGGTGGTCACGCTGAACGCGGCCGAGATCAAGCCGCAGGTCACCTGGGGCACCTCGCCCGAGCAAGTCATTTCCGTGGACGGCCGCGTGCCGGACCCGGACCTCGAGAAAGACCCGGTCAAGCGCGACGCCATGGAAAAAGCCCTGGTGTACATGAACCTCAAGCCGAACACGGCCATCGAGGACATCCGCATCGACAAGGTCTTCATCGGCTCCTGCACCAATTCCCGCATCGAGGACCTGCGCGCGGCGGCCGCCGTGGTGCGCGGCAAGCAGCGCGCCTCCAACGTCAAGCTGGCGCTGGTGGTGCCGGGTTCCGGCTTGGTGAAGGAACAAGCCGAACGCGAAGGCCTGGACCGCATCTTCCGCGACGCCGGCTTCGAATGGCGCGAGCCGGGCTGCTCCATGTGCCTGGCCATGAACGCCGACCGCCTGGAACCGGGCGAGCGCTGCGCCTCGACCTCCAACCGCAACTTCGAAGGCCGCCAGGGCCAGGGCGGACGCACCCACCTGGTGTCGCCCGCCATGGCGGCGGCAGCCGGCATCGCCGGCCACTTCGTCGACGTGCGCAAAGTACACTGATCATTTAACCGAAACTAAGAGTATCCCACCATGAAAACGCTGACCACCCTGATTATCGCCACCCTCGTCCTGACCGGCTGCAACACCATATCCGGCATCGGCAGGGACGTACAAAAGGTCGGCCAGGTCGTGACCGGCGCCGGCGGGAAATAACAGCTATGCACCCGGCCCCGGGCCGGACTGCACATCGCAGAAAAACATCATGGAAAAATTTACGATCTACGAAGGACTGGTGGCGCCGCTTGACCGCGCCAACGTCGACACCGACGCCATCATCCCGAAGCAATTCCTGAAGTCCATCCACCGCACCGGCTTCGGCCCCAACCTGTTCGACGAGTGGCGCTACCTGGACCACGGCGAACCCGGCATGGACAACAGCAAGCGTCCGCTGAACCCGGACTTCGTGCTGAACCAGCCGCGTTACCAGGGCGCCTCCATCCTGCTGGCGCGCAAGAACTTCGGCTGCGGTTCCTCGCGCGAGCACGCGCCGTGGGCGCTGGACCAGTACGGCTTCCGCGCCATTATCGCGCCCAGCTTCGCCGACATCTTTTTCAACAATAGCTACAAAAGCGGCTTGCTGCCCATCGTATTGAGCGAGCAACAGATCGATCATCTGTTCAATGAAGTCAAGGCCTTCCCCGGTTATCGCCTGGTGGTGGATCTTGAACAGCAGCGTATTTCCACCAGCAACGGCAGCGTCTCCTACCCCTTCGAGATCGACGCCTTCCGCAAATACTGCCTGATGAACGGACTTGACGATATCGGCCTGACGCTGCGCCACGCAGACGAGATCCGCGCCTTCGAAGAGCGTCATCTGGCGAACCAGCCCTGGCTGGCCAACGTCATTTAAGAACCCACCATGAAAATTGCAATCCTCCCGGGCGACGGCATCGGCCCGGAAATCGTGGCGCAGGCAGTCAAGGTACTGAATGTGCTGGACGAGAAGTTCGAACTGGAAACCGCCCCGGTCGGCGGCGCCGGCTACGCCGCGCACGGCCACCCGCTGCCCGAAGGCACGCTGGCGCTGGCCAAGGCGGCCGACGCGGTGCTGTTCGGCGCCGTCGGCGACTACCAGTACGACGGCCTGGAACGCGCGCTGCGCCCGGAGCAGGCCATCCTCGGCCTGCGCAAGAACCTCGGCCTGTTCGCCAACCTGCGTCCCGCCATCCTGTACCCCGAGCTGGCCGGCGCCTCCACGCTCAAGCCTGAAGTGGTGTCCGGACTGGACATCCTGATCATCCGCGAACTGACCGGCGACATCTACTTCGGCCAGCCGCGCGGCGTGCGCGAGTGCCCGGACGGCCCCTTCAAGGGCCAGCGCGAAGGCTTCGACACCATGCGTTACGCCGAAGGCGAAATCCGCCGCATCGCCCACGTGGCCTTCCAGGCCGCGCAAAAGCGCGGCAAGCGCCTGACCAGCGTGGACAAGGCCAACGTGCTGGAAACCTTCCAGTTCTGGAAAGACATCGTCATCGACGTCCACAAGGAATACCCGGACGTGGCGCTGGAGCACATGTACGTCGACAACGCCGCCATGCAGCTGGTGCGCGCGCCGAAGAAGTTCGACGTCATCGTCACCGGCAATATGTTCGGCGACATCCTGTCGGACGCGGCCGCCATGCTGACCGGCTCGATCGGCATGCTGCCGTCGGCCTCGCTGGACGCCAACAACAAGGGCCTGTACGAGCCGTCGCATGGTTCCGCGCCGGACATCGCAGGCAAAGGCATCGCCAATCCGCTGGCGACCATTCTGTCCGCAGCCATGATGCTGCGCTTCTCGCTGAACCGCCCCGGGCAGGCGGACCGCATCGAGAGCGCCGTCAAGAAGGTGCTGTCGCAAGGCTTGCGCACCGTGGACATCTATGAAGCCGGCACCACGAAGGTCGGCACGGAACAAATGGGCGATGCAGTGGTTGCAGCGCTGGCACAATAAAACTCAAGGGATAGCAAAATGAAACTCGTAGGTCTGGTAGGTTGGCGCGGCATGGTCGGTTCGGTCCTGATGCAGCGCATGCAGGAAGAGGGCGATTTCGCCCACATCGAGCCGGTGTTTTTCACCACTTCGAACACCGGCGGCAAAGCGCCGGCGATGGCGAAGAATGAAACCGTGCTGAAGGACGCCACCAATATCGACGAACTGAAGCGCTGCGAGATCATCATCTCCTGCCAGGGCGGCGACTACACCTCGGAAGTGTTCCCGAAACTGCGCGCGGCCGGCTGGAACGGCTACTGGATCGACGCGGCCTCCACGCTGCGCATGGAAAAAGACGCCGTCATCGTGCTGGACCCGGTCAACCTGAACGTCATCAAGGACGCGATGGCCAAGGGCGTGAAGAACTTCGTCGGCGGCAACTGCACCGTGTCCTGCATGCTGATGGGCCTGGGCGGCCTGTTCAAGCACGACCTGGTGGAATGGATGACCTCCATGACCTACCAGGCGGCATCGGGCGGCGGCGCGCAGCACATGCGCGAACTGCTGACCCAGTTCGGCACCATCAACGCCGCCGTGCGTCCGCTGCTGGACAACCCGGCCTCGGCGATCCTGGAAATCGACCGCCAGGTGCTGGCCACCCAGCACGGCTATTCGGCCGACGAGATCAAGCAGTTCGGCGCCCCGCTGGCCGGCAACCTGATCCCGTGGATCGACAAGGACCTGGGCAACGGCCAGTCGAAGGAAGAGTGGAAGGGCGGCGCCGAGACCAACAAGATCCTGGGCCGCGGCCTGGACTTCGGCAGCGCCCCGATCCCGGTCGATGGCCTGTGTGTGCGCATCGGCGCCATGCGTTGCCACTCGCAGGCGCTGACCATCAAGCTGAAGAAGGACGTGCCGCTGGATGAAGTAAACGACATCATCGCCGGCGACAACCAGTGGGTGAAGTTCGTGCCGAACACGCGCGAAGCGTCGGTGCGCGACCTGTCGCCGGCCGCCGTCACCGGCAGCCTGACCATCCCGGTCGGCCGCGTGCGCAAGATGAGCATGGGCGGCGAGTACCTGTCGGCCTTCACCGTGGGCGACCAGCTGCTGTGGGGCGCGGCCGAACCGCTGCGCCGCATGCTGCGCATCGTGCTCGACAAGTAAGCTGTAAGCAGCCGTGCAAAAGGCCGATTTCATAGGGAAATCGGCCTTTTTTTTAAGCATCAAACTTTGAATTCAGCACAGAGGTGACAGAAGCAGCGGCAAAGCTTGCATGCTGTTGTCCATGGTGATATGTTGGTATATCTCGGAAAGCAACTTTTCCGCTCACCACAGACGCCCACGACACTATGCATGTAAATCGCCCCCCCAAGACCGTTACGTTCGCGTTGAAAACACTCGCCAGCGCTATTGCCTGTGCAGTGCTGCTGTCCCCGGCAGCCAACGCAGCCGGGCTGGGCAAGCTGACCGTGCTGTCGTCGCTGGGCCAGCCGCTGCGCGCCGAGATCGAACTGACCGCCGTCACTCCGGAGGAGGCTGCCGGCCTGGCCGCCAAGCTGGCCCCGGCGGACGCCTTCCGCCTCGCCAATATCGAGTTCAACCCGGCGCTGCTGTCGCTGCGCTTTGAAGTGGACCAGCGCAACGGCCGCCAGTTCATCCGCGTCAGCTCCACCCAGCCGGTCAACGAGCCCTTCGTCGACATGCTGCTCGAGCTGAGCTGGACCGGCGGGCGCCTGGTGCGCGAATACACCTTCCTGCTGGACCCGGCCGAGCTGCGCAGCACCCAGCCGGCGCAGGTGGCCGCCCCGGTCGACGTGCCGGGCCGCGCCGCCGCGCAGGCCGGCGCCGCCACCCCGTCGCCGGCCGCCCTGGCGGCAGCGGCGCGCGCCCAAGCCCAGGCGCAAGCCCCGGCGCCGCGCGCCGCCCCGGCCCCGGCCCCGCGCGAGCCGTCCGCCGAGGGCGAGAAGGAATACCGCGTCAAGCAGGGCGACACGCTGGGCCGCATCGCCTCGCGCCTGAAGCCTGCCGACGTGTCGCTGGACATGATGCTGGTGGCGTTGTACCGCGCCAATCCGGAAGCCTTCATCGGCAACAATATGAACCGCCTGAAGTCGGGCCAGATCCTGGCGGTGCCGGATTCGGACGCCATCAAGGGCGGCGCCGATCAGGGCGAAGCGCACGGCGTGGTGGTGGCCCACGCGGCCGACTTCAACGCCTACCGCGCCAAGCTGGCGGGCCAGGTGTCGGCCAGCACGCCGGCCAAGGCGCCGGAAACCAGCCAGAGCGCGGCCGGCAAGATCACCGCGAAAGTGGAGGAGCGCCCCACCGCCGTCACCGAATCGAAAGACCAGCTGAAGCTGTCCAAGGCCACCGGCGCGCCAGCGGAAGGCAAGACCGCGATGGCGGGCGAGGAAGACAAGATCGCCCGCGAAAAGCAGGTGGCCGAAGCCAATGCCCGCGTCAAGGAACTGGAAAAGAACGTCGCCGACCTGGAAAAGCTGATGGCGGTGAAGAGCAAGGCCATGGCCGAGAAGCAGCAAGCGGCCGCCACGCCGGCCGCTCCGGCAGCCTCGGCCCCCGCGCCGGCGCCGCTTGCTGCCGCGCCGCTTGCTCCGGCGCCCAAGCCGAAAGTGCCCGTGGCGCCGCCGCCGATTGCCGAGCCGGGCGTGATGGACATCATCATGGACAACATCCAGGCCATCGGCATCGCCCTGGCCGCCTTGCTGGCCGGCGCCGGCTATATCCTGGCGCGTCGCCGCAAGCAGGAGCAGGCCACCGTGCTGAGCAAGCCGGAAATCAGCGTGCTGGGCGATCCCGGCGCGCAAGCCCAGCCTTTGATCGCCGAAACCGGCGGCCAGAGCGTGGACACCAACAACAGCGTGTTCAACTCCAACTTCGCCCCGTCGGCCAGCCAGCTCGACACCAATGAAGTCGATCCGGTGGCCGAGGCGGACGTGTACATCGCCTACGGCCGCGACGCGCAGGCCGAGGAAATCCTGAAGGAAGCGCTGCGCACCCACCCGGAACGCCACCCGGTGCGCCTGAAGCTGCTGGAGATCTACGCCAACCGCAAGGACGCGCGCTCCTTCGAAATGCAGGCCAGCGAGCTGTATGCCATGACCAAGGGCGAGGGCGAAGAGTGGGCGCAGGCGGCGCTGCTGGGCCAGGCCATCGATCCGCATAATCCGCTGTACGCCAATGCGACCGGCGGCAGTGCCGGCGTTGGCGCCGGCGCTGCCGTGGCAGGCGCCGCCGCAGGCTTTGCCGCTGCCGGCGCGGCCGCCAGCGAGCCGACGGCCGACGACTTCGCCAGCATGTTCGCCGAGCCGCCGCCGGCGCCCGCCACGCAAGCGCCGTCTGCCGCCGATTTCAGCGGCCTGGACCTGGATCTGAGCCTGGACGCCACCCCCGCCCCGGCAGCTCCTGCCGCGCCGGAGCCGGTCGCCGAATCGAACCTGATGGACTTCGACCTGGACCGCGACGCCACCGCGCTGCCGTCTTTCGACGAGCCGGCCGCCACCACGGCGCCGACCCCGGCCTCGGTGGCTGCGGCCGCCGACGCCGACCATTTCCTGGACTTCGACCTGGGCGGCCTGAGCTTCGAGCCGGTCGCCGCCGCCGCACCGGCCATCGAAATGCCGGCGCCGACGGAAGAGCCGGCCATCGTGGCCGAGGCGCTGGAGCGGAAGGCCGAGTCGGCCGCCGCCGAGCCATTCGACTTCGCCTTCGACCTCGAGCCGCCGGCCAAGGCCGAACCGGCCCCGGCACCGGCAGCGGCACAGAACGACGCCACGGCCACCCCGGCCGCGCTGTCGGCAGACGCCGAGGCGGCAGATTTCAGCATGGACTTCGGCCTGGACCTGCCGGCCTCCGCCAGCGCGCCCACCCCGGCCCCGGTACAGCCGGACCCGCTGGCCGAACTGGACATGATGGACTTCAAGCTGCCCGATGCACCGGCGCCGGCACCGGCTGCTGCCGGTGCCGAGCTGTCCATGGACGACTTCGACATTCCCGACCTGGCCGACGCCACCGCCACCCCGGCGCCCGCTGCCGCGCCGTCGGCCCAGGCCGCACCGGAGTTCGACCTGTCCGGCATCGACCTGGACCTGCTGGGCAGCGCCGCCGCCAAGAGCCCGCTGGCCGGCGACGACGAAATGTCGGCCATGCACATGGAAATGGACACCAAGCTGGACCTGGCGATCGCCTACCAGGAAATCGGCGACAAGGAAGGCGCGCGCGAGCTGCTGGATGAAGTCATCCGCGGCGGCAGCGACGACCAGGTGGCCCGCGCCAGCTCCATGCGCGCCTTGCTGGGCTAAGGGGCAGGGCAGCGGCCCCTTGCCCCGGCGGGTATAATGCGCCGAGGCACACAACATACAGAGCAGCAATTGAAACGCATCGCATTAGGAGTCCAGTACGACGGCACAGCCTGGCAAGGCTACCAGACCCAACCCTGCGGCAACACCGTGCAGGACCAGCTGGAAAAGGCGATCGAACGTTTCGCCACGGTGCCGCTGGCCACCACCTGCGCCGGCCGCACCGACGCCGGCGTGCACGCGCTGGGCCAGGTGGTGCACTTCGACACCGAACTGAACCGCGAAATGCACGCCTGGGTGCGCGGCATCAATGCCTTCCTGCCGGACTCGATCGGCGTGCGCTGGGCCAAGGAACTGCACGAGGTGGCGCCCTACGACCCCGCCGCAGCGGATGCCAATCCGCCGCTGCACACCGCGCAGGACTTCCACGCCCGCTTCAGCGCCCGTTCCCGCACCTACCACTACCTGCTGCACAACCACCAGGTGCGCTCGCCGCTGCTGGCCGGCCGCGCCGGGTTCACGCACCGCCCGCTGGACGTGGAGCGCATGCGCGCCGCCGTGCCCGCGCTGATCGGCGAGCACGACTTCACCACTTTCCGCGCCGCGCACTGCCAGGCCAAGACCCCGGTCAAGCAGATGCACGAGATCCGCATCGAGCGGCATGGCGACCTGATCGTGTTCACCCTGCGCGCCAGCGCCTTCCTGCACCACATGGTGCGCAACCTGGTGGGCTCGCTGGTCTACATCGGCGCCGGGCGCGAGGAGCCGGAATGGCTGGGGCGGCTGCTGGCGATGAAGGACCGGTCAAAGGCCGCGCCCACCTTCATGCCGGATGGCCTGTACCTGGCCGACATCGAATACGACGACAAGTGGGGCCTGCCGCAGGAAAGCGCGCGCCCGCTGCCGTGGTTTTAAAAGGATAAGCGCATGCACCGCACCCGCATCAAGATCTGCGGCCTGACCCGCGAAGAAGACGTGGCCGCCGCAGTGGCCGCCGGCGCCGACGCTGTCGGTTTCGTGTTCTACGACAAGAGCCCGCGCTACGTCACGCCGCGGCGGGCCGCCGAGCTGATCGCGGGCCTGCCGCCCTTCGTCACCGCCACCGGCCTGTTCGTCAACGCCACGCCGCAGCAGGTGGCCGAGACGGTGCGGATCGCCCCGGTGGGCCTGCTGCAATTCCACGGCGACGAGACGGCCGAGCAGTGCGCGGCCGCCGCCGAACTGGCAAACCGCCCCTATTTGCGGGTATTTCGCGTCAAACCCGACACTACGCCGGGCGATTTGCTAGAATACGAAACACAATGCCGTGCATCCAGCAGGCTGTTTTCGGGCCTGTTGCTCGATACCTGGGTGGATGCCTACGGCGGCGCAGGAAAGGTTTTCGATTGGTCACTCGTTCCAAAAGATCTCGCGCATCGGGCCGTTTTGAGTGGTGGCTTGAGCGTACTCAACGCGACTGGCGCGGTGGCTCAGCTACGCCCCTACGCGGTTGACATCAGCAGTGGTGTCGAAGCGTCCAAGGGCATAAAAGACGCCCACAAGATCGCCGCCTTCGTGCGCGCGGTCCGTGCGGCCGATGCCACCTTTGAGAGAGATCCGCACCATGAAAGACCAAGTCCCTAATTCGCTGTTCCACGCGTCCGATTACCATCTGCCCGACGCGAAGGGCCATTTCGGCCCCTACGGCGGCGCCTTCGCCGCCGAAACGCTGACCTTCGCGCTGGCCGAGCTGAACGCCGCCTACCAGCACTACAGCAAAGACCCCATCTTCCTCGACGAGTTCCGCTACGAGCTGAAGCACTTCGTCGGCCGTCCATCGCCGATCTACCACGCCAAGCGCTGGTCCGAGCAGGCCGGCGGCGCGCAGATCTACTTCAAGCGCGAAGACCTGAACCACACTGGCGCGCACAAGATCAACAACGTGATCGGCCAGGCGCTGCTGGCCCGCCGCATGGGCAAGAAGCGCATCATCGCCGAAACCGGCGCCGGCCAGCACGGCGTGGCCACGGCCACCATCTGCGCCCGTTTCGGGCTGGAGTGCGTGGTCTACATGGGCAGCGAGGACGTCAAGCGCCAGGCGCAGAACGTGTACCGCATGAAGCTGCTGGGCGCCACCGTGGTGCCGGTGGAGTCCGGTTCCAAGACCCTGAAGGACGCGCTCAACGAAGCCATGCGCGACTGGGTCACCAACATCGAAAACACCTTCTACATCATCGGCACCGTGGCCGGCCCGCACCCGTACCCGATGCTGGTGCGCGACTTCCAGTCGGTGATCGGCGAGGAATGCCTGGTGCAGATGCCGGAAATGACCGGCCGCCAGCCGGACTACGTGGTGGCCTGCATCGGCGGCGGCTCGAACGCCATGGGCATCTTCTACCCGTATATCGACCAGCAGCAGGTGCAGCTGGTGGGCGTGGAGGCGGCGGGCGAGGGGCTGGACAGCGGCAAGCACGCGGCCTCGCTGACCAAGGGCTACCCGGGCGTATTGCACGGCAACCGCACCTATCTGCTGCAGGACGACAACGGCCAGATCATCGAGACGCACTCGGTGTCGGCCGGCCTGGACTATCCGGGGGTGGGGCCGGAGCACGCCTACCTGAAGGACAGCGGGCGCGCGCAGTACGTGTCGATCACGGACGAGGAAGCGCTGCAGGCCTTCCACGACTGTTGCCACATCGAGGGCATCATCCCGGCGCTGGAGTCGTCGCACGCGCTGGCTTACGCGGCCAAGCTGGCGGCCACGCTGCCCAAGGACAAGATCGTGCTGGCCAACCTGTCGGGCCGTGGTGACAAGGATATGCATACGGTAGCGGAGCGCATGGGGCTCAAGTTCGGGTAATGCCGGCTCGCCCCATCCACGCTCACTACTTATAAGGAATTGAATATGTCCCGTATTGCATCCACTTTCGCCGCCCTGAAAGAACAGAAAAAAACCGCCCTGGTCACCTTCATCACCGCTGGCGACCCCGGCCCCGAGCAGACCGTTCCGCTGATGCACGCGCTGGTGGCCGGCGGCGCCGACGTACTGGAGCTGGGCGTGCCGTTCTCCGACCCCATGGCCGAAGGCCCTGTGATCCAGCGCGCCTGCGAGCGCGCGCTGGTGTTCGGCGTCGGCATCCGCGACTGCTTCGCCTATGTGCGCGAGTTCCGCAAGACCAACCAGACCACGCCGGTGGTGCTGATGGGCTACGCCAACCCGATCGAACGCATCGGCCAGCAGGCCTTCATCGCCTCCGCGCTGGAAGCGGGCGCGGACGGCGCCATCGTGGTCGACTACCCGCCGGAGGAGTGCGAGGACTTCGCCGCGCAGATGCGCGCGGCGGGCCTGGACCTGATCTTCCTGCTGGCGCCCACCTCGACCGAGGAGCGCATCGCCCAGGTGGCCAAGGTGGGCGGCGGCTTCAGCTACTACGTGTCGCTCAAAGGCGTGACCGGCGCCGGCAATATCGACACCGTGGAAGTGGCCGAGCGCCTGAAAGGCATCCGCAAGCATGTGCAGCTGCCGATCGGCGTCGGCTTCGGCATCCGCGACGGCGCCACCGCCAGGGCAGTGGCCGAGGTGGCGGACGCCGTGGTGATCGGCAGCCGCATCATCCAGGAGATCGAGAACGCGCCGAAAGGCGGCGCGCCGGCGGCCGTGCAGGCCTTCGTTTCGGGTATCCGCAGCGCGCTGGACGCCTGAAAATATCACGATCGTGCGTAAAGTTGTCCTGGTGTAAAGTTCGACAGTGGCGGCTAAAACGGCTACACTGCCGCCACTGAATTGTGCATTAGGAGAAATTTATGAGCTGGTTGGAAAAATTGCTGCCACCGCGCATCCAGCGTTCCGAAGCTGCCGCACGCAAGACCATGCCCGAAGGCCTGTGGGTGAAATGCCCGTCGTGCGAAGCCGTTTTGTACCGTACCGACCTGGAATCGAACCTGCACGTTTGCCCCAAGTGCGACCACCACATGCGCATCCGCGCGCGCGAGCGCCTGGACGGCCTGCTGGACGCGGGCGGCCGTTATGAAATCGGCCAGGAAACGCTGCCGGTCGACACGCTGAAGTTCAAGGACAGCAAGAAGTACCCGGACCGACTGAAACAGGCCATGGAAGCCACCGGCGAGACCGATGCGCTGATCGTCATGGGCGGCGCCATCATGAGCCTGCCGGTTGTGGTGGCTTGCTTCGAATTCGAGTTCATGGGCGGCTCCATGGGTTCCGTGGTCGGCGAGCGCTTTGCGCGCGGCGCCCAGGTGGCCCTGGAACAGAAGGTGCCGTTCATCTGCATCACCGCCACCGGCGGTGCGCGCATGCAGGAAGGCCTGCTGTCGCTGATGCAGATGGCGAAAACCACCTCCATGCTGACCAAGCTGTCCGAGAAGAAGCTGCCGTTCATCTCCGTGCTGACCGATCCGACCATGGGCGGGGTGTCCGCTTCCTTCGCCTTCATGGGCGACGTGGTGATCGCCGAGCCGAAAGCGCTGATCGGCTTTGCCGGCCCGCGCGTGATCGAGAACACCGTGCGCGAGAAGCTGCCTGAAGGCTTCCAGCGCGCCGAGTTCCTGGTGCAGAAGGGCGCCGTCGACATGATCGTCGACCGCCGCAAGATGCGCGAAGAAATTGCCCGCCTGCTGGCGCTGCTGCAAAGCCAGGCTGTTGAAGTGCTGGCCTGAGATCTGAACGTACTGCCCGGCGCGCGGCCTGCTTCAACGGGCCGCGCGCCTTCCCCGCCTGGAAGTCCTCCCCGATGTCTACACTCCCGACTACTCTGCCCGAATGGCTCGCGCTGATCGAATCGCGCCACGCCGTCACTGAAATCAACATGGGCCTGGACCGCGTGCGCGCCGTCAAGGAACGCATGGCGCTGGCCTTCGGCTGCCCGGTCATCATGGTGGCCGGCACCAACGGCAAGGGCTCCACCTGCGCCATGCTGGAATCGATCCTGCTGCGCGCAGGTTACAAGGTGGGCTTGTACATCAAGCCGCACTTCCTGGACTTCAATGAGCGCGCGCGCGTCAACGGCGACCTGGCCAGCGACGAGGCGCTGGTGGCCAGCTTCAACGTGGTGGAAGCCGCGCGCGGCGACACCATGCTGACGTATTTCGAGTTCACCACCCTGGCCATCATGCACTTGATGGCCAACGCGGGGCTGGACGTGGCGATCCTGGAGGTGGGCCTGGGCGGCCGCCTGGACGCGGTCAACGTGATCGACGCCGACGTTGCCATCGTCACCAGCGTGGATATCGACCATACCGATTACCTGGGCGACAACCGCGAGCAGATCGGCTACGAGAAGGCCGGCATTTTCCGCTCCGGCAAGCCGGCCATCTGCAGCGACCCGGTGCCGCCGAAGTCGCTGATCGACTACGCCGAGGGCATCGGCGCCGACCTGTGGCTGATGGGCCGCGATTTCAACTATTCCGGCGACAAGCAGCAGTGGAACTACGGCGGCCGTTCGCAGCGCCGCAATTCGCTGGCTTACCCCAGCCTGCGCGGCGCCAACCAGCTGCTGAACGCGTCGGCCGTGCTGGCCGCGCTGGAAGCGCTGAGGATCGAACTGCCGGTGGGCGCGCAGGAAGTGCGCACCGGCCTGGTGACGGTGGAGCTGCCGGGCCGCTTCCAGGTGCTGCCGGGCCGCCCGACCGTGATCCTGGACGTGGCGCACAATCCGCACGCCGCGTCCGCGCTGAACCAGAACCTGGGCAATATGGGCTACCACCCGTACACCTTCGCCGTGTTCGGCTCGATGCACGACAAGGATATCGACGGCGTCATCAAGGCCATGTCCGAGCACGTGGACCACTGGTGCCTGGCCACGCTGCCGTCGCCGCGCTCGGCGAGCGGCTCGGAACTGGCCGCCAAGGTGCAGCTGATCCAGGAAGACAAGCCGGAACGCACCGTGCATATATTCGACGATCCGGCACAAGCTTTTGCAAATGCGATGAGTCGTGCCAGCGAGAATGATAGAATTGTGGTCTTCGGATCTTTCCTGACCGTTGCCGGCGTCATGGCAGCGCGAAAATCTGCACTTCACTGACATCACCGACTGAAAATCACGCATGGGCTTGTTCTCGAAACTCAGTAAAAACAAGCAGGAAGCCGCTGGCCAGGACAGCGGCTATTACACCAGCGCAGCCGACACGGCCGCGCTGGAGCGGGCCAAATCCAAGCGTGCCAGCGCCGCCGACCGCAACACCGACGGCGTGCGCCGCAGCCGCGCCAAGGATGGGGCCGCCGATCCGGTCTTGCCCGAAAAGAAACGCGCGCGCCGCCGCCTGGTGGGCGCGATCGCCCTGGCGCTGGCGGTTGCAGTCGGCTTGCCGATGCTGCTGGACTCCGAGCCCAAGCCGCTGGCGTCCGACATCGCCATCCAGATCCCAGCCAAAGACAAGCCGGCCGATGCCGCTTCCGCAGCGGCCGCGCCGGCAGCAGCGCCGCCGTCCGCCGTGAATGCCGCCGATGCGCTCGACAAGACCGAGGAAATTGTCAAGGAAACACCGCCCGCCAAGCCGGCTGCCGCTGCCGCACCGGTTGCGCCCGGCGCGCCCGTTGCCGCCGTGACCGCGCCGGTGGCGACCGAGCTGAGGCCGCATGCCGAGTTGGCCAAGCCGAAGGACAGCGTCAAGGAAAGCCTGAAGGAAGGCAGCCGCGCCGCCGAAGCCAAGCTGGAAGCGGAAGCCAAGGCCAAGGCGGAAGCCAAGGCCAAGGCCGACGCGAAGGCCAAGGCCGAGGAAATCCGGCACGCCAAGGCGGAAGCGGACGCCAAGGCCAAAGCCGAGCACGACGCCAAGCGCGCCAAGGCGGAAGCCGACGTCAAGCCGAAAACCGAGGACGCCGCGCGCGCCATGGCCATACTGGAAGACAAGCCGTCGGATACCAAGTACCTGGTGCAGGTGGCCGCCGTGGCGACGCAGGAAAAAGTGGACGAATTGCAAAGCAAGCTGAAGGAAGCCGGCATCAAGTCCTTCACGCAGAAGGTGACCACAGCCAGCGGCGCCTTGACCCGTATCCGCGTCGGCCCGTTCCCGAACAAAGAGGAAGCCGAAAAAGTGCGCGCCAAGTTGAGCAAAATCGGCCTGAGCAGCTCCCTGGCCACCTCCTGACCTGAGTTTGTGCCGACGTGACGCTATTCGATTACCTGGTGATATTCGTGCTGATCGCCTCCGTTGTCATCAGCACCCTGCGCGGCCTGGTCAAGGAAATGATTTCACTGGCCAGCTGGATCGTCGCCTTCGTGGTGGCCAACGCCTACGGCGCCGAACTGGCCAAGATGCTGCCGGAACTGGTGCCGGGCGAAGTGGTGCGCCTGATCCTGGCGTTTATCGTATTGTTCATCGGCGTGCGCATCCTGATGGGACTGCTGGGCATGGCAGTCGATGCGTTGATCAAGGCGGGCGGCCTGAGCCTGGCGGACCGGGGCCTGGGCGGCCTGTTCGGCCTGGGGCGGGGGCTTGTAATCGTGCTGGCCGCAGTCATATTGTGCGGCATGACCACGATCCCGCAGCAGGATTTCTGGAAGAACGCGCTATTGAGTCCGCTCGCGGAGACCGGAGCGCGCACCGTGAAGCCTTTCCTGCCCGCTGCCTTCGCGCAGCATGTGCAATTTTAGAATTCTTTAAATCCGTAGTACCAGTCCAGGAGCACTACCATGTGTGGCATCGTCGGCGTCGTATCCCATCAACCCGTCAATCAAATGCTGTATGACGCCTTGCTGCTGCTGCAGCATCGCGGCCAGGACGCGGCGGGCATCGCGACCAATCACAGCAGCATGTTTTCCATGCACAAGGCCAACGGCCTGGTGCGTGACGTTTTCCGCACCCGCAATATGCGTTCGCTGCAAGGCAATTCGGGCATCGGCCACTGCCGCTATCCGACCGCCGGTTCGTCCAGCGAAGAGGAAGCGCAGCCGTTCTACGTCAACGCGCCGTTCGGCATCACTTTGGCACACAACGGCAACCTGACCAACTGGGAACAGCTGAAGCAGGAAATGTTCAAGAACGACCGCCGCCACATCAACACGGACTCCGACTCGGAAGTGCTGCTGAACGTGCTGGCGCATGAAATCCAGACCGCCACTACCGGCCTGAACCTGGACCCGGACGCCATCTTCAAGGCCGTCACCGTGCTGCACCGCCGCGTCAAGGGCGGCTACGCCGCCGTGGCGCAGATCGCCGGCGTCGGCCTGCTGGCTTTCCGCGACCCGAACGGCATCCGCCCGCTGTGCCTGGGCATCAATGAAACCGAGCAGGGCACCGAATACCTGATCGCCTCCGAATCGGTGGCGCTGGAAGGCATGGGCTTCCGCTTCGTGCGCGACGTGGAGCCGGGCGAGGCCATCTTCATCGACGCCGACAAGCAGCTGCACGCGCGCCAGTGCGCCGACAACCCGCAGCTCAATCCTTGCGTGTTCGAATTCGTCTACCTGGCCCGTCCGGACTCCGTGATCGACGGCGCCTCGGTGTATGCCACCCGCCTGAAGATGGGCGAGTACCTGGCCGACAAGATCAAGCGTGAAATCCCGGACGGCGAGATCGACGTGGTGATGCCGATCCCGGACTCGTCGCGTCCGGCCGCGATCCAGCTGGCGCTGCGCCTGGGCGTGGAATACCGCGAAGGCTTCATCAAGAACCGCTACATCGGCCGCACCTTCATCATGCCGGGCCAGGCGGCGCGCAAGAAATCCGTGCGCCAGAAGCTGAACGCCATCCCGCACGAGTTCAAGGGCAAGAACGTGCTGCTGGTGGACGACTCCATCGTGCGCGGCACCACCTCGCGCGAGATTGTGCAGATGGCGCGCGACTCCGGCGCCAAGAAAGTGATCTTCGCTTCGGCCGCGCCGCCGGTGATCTACCCGAACGTGTACGGCATCGACATGCCGACGCGCGACGAGCTGATCGCCTACGGCCGCACCACCGAGGAAGTGTGCAAGGAAATCACCGCCGACTACCTGGTGTACCAGGACATCGACGCGCTGAAACAGTCGATCACCGACGTGAATCCGAAGCTGACCAAGTTCGAAGCGTCGTGCTTCGACGGCATCTACGTCACCGGCGACGTGTCGCCGGACTACCTGGACAAGCTGGAATACAACCGCCACAACCCGAAACCGGCTGCGGCGGAGGATACCGGCCGCACCCAGTTGAACCTGAACGCAGCGACCGCCGAAGGCTGATGTCGCAGCCCGGTGCCCCACGGCACCGGGCTTTTTTTTGACCGAAGATCATGACAGAAAAGAAAAATTACGGTTTCACCACCACCATCCTGCACAACGACCGCCAGAAGGGCATCGAGCACGGCTCGCTGCACAAGCCGGTGCACACCTCGGTGGCCTTCGGCTACGGCGACGCGCGCCAGCTGGCCTCGGTGTTCCAGGGCAAGGAGCCGGGCTTCCGCTATGGCCGCCAGGGCAATCCCACCGTGTCGGCGCTGGAAGACAAGGTGAACAAGATGGAGCAGGGCGTGGCCACCTTGTGCTTCGCCACCGGCATGGGCGCCATCGGCGCCGTGTTCCAGGCGCTGCTGCGCGCGGGCGACCACGTGGTGTCGTCGTCCTTCCTGTTCGGTAACACCAACTCGCTGTGGCAAACCGTGGCGGGGCAGGGCGTGGCGGTCGATTTCGTCGACGCCACCGACGTGGCCAATGTGACGGCCGCCATCCAGCCGAATACCCGCATCGTGTTCGTCGAAACCATTGCCAACCCGCGTACGCAAGTGGCGGACCTGAAGCGGATCGGCGAGCTGTGCCAGGAGCGCGGCATCCTCTACATCGTCGACAACACGATGACCACGCCGTATCTCTTCCTGCCGAAGTCGGTGCACGCCGGCCTGGTGGTCAACGCGCTGACCAAGTCGATCTGCGGCCACGGCAATGCGCTGGGCGGCAGCCTGACCGACACCGGCGCCTACGACTGGACGCGGTTCCCGAACATTTTCGAGAACTACAAGAAGGCGGCGCCGGCGCAGTGGGGCATCACGCAGATCCGCGCCAAGGGCTTGCGCGACTTCGGCGCCTCGCTGGGGCCGGAGGCGGCGCACCACATCGCGGTCGGCGCCGAAACGCTGGCGCTGCGCATGGAGCGCACCTGCGCCAACGCCAAGGCGCTGGCCGAACTGCTGGAATCGGACGAGCGCGTGGCGGCGGTGTACTACCCGGGCCTGAAGTCGCATCCGCAGCACGCCATCTCGGCGGAGCTGTTCCGCGCGCATGGTTCGCTGCTGAGCTTTGAGCTGAAGGACGGCATCGATTGCTTCGATTTCCTGAACCGCCTGAAGCTGGCGGTGCCGGCCTCCAACCTGGGCGACACGCGCACGCTGATCATCCCGGTGGCGCACACCATCTTCTACGAGATGGGCGCGGAGCGCCGGGCGTCGATGGGGATTGCGGAATCGCTGATACGCGTGTCGGTCGGCATCGAGGACACGGCTGATTTGCTAGAAGACTTCAGCTGCGCGCTGGAAGCCTGCTAAGCGCAGGCGGCGTTACCAGGGCTGCGCGCCTTCCATGTGATATGGATGGCGCCAGCCCGGCAGCGCCGCGATGCGGTCCAGCCAGGCCTGCACGCGCGGCGGGTAGCCGACGTTGGCCTGCTCCGGCCAGTACATATAGCCGCAGATGGAAAAGTCGGCCATGCTGACGTGGTCGTCGAGCAGGAAGGCGCGGCCGTCGGACAGTTCTTCCTCCAGGCGTTCGATGTCGGCGTTGAAGCGGTTGCGGAACCACGGCAGCACGGTGCCGGCGTAGGCCGCCGGATCGAACTTCTGCCCATAGCGCAGGTGCGCCATCGAGAAGCCGATGCGGTTGGCCTCCCAGAACAGCCATTCGCGCACGCGCTCCAGGCGCTGCTGCGTTTCGCCGCCAAACGCTGTCAGGTGTTCGGCCAGGTGCAGCAGGATGGCGTTCGACTGCACGTAGGCCTGGCCGTCATGCACCAGCAGCGGCACTTCGCAGTACCTGGACAGGCTGCGGAAAGGCTCGGGGCGCCCGGCGCGCTCCAGGCGCAGGTCAATCTCTTCATACTCGTGCGGCACCTTGGCCACTTCCATGGCCAGCTTCACCTTGTAG
Source organism: Massilia sp. BGA-UO-ETr-WB1 (assembly GCF_059567845.1). Taxonomy (NCBI): domain Bacteria; kingdom Pseudomonadati; phylum Pseudomonadota; class Betaproteobacteria; order Burkholderiales; family Oxalobacteraceae; genus Massilia; species Massilia sp. BGA-UO-ETr-WB1. Next base: position 119,020 of record NZ_JCAQOT010000025.1, read on the forward strand.
CTGTGGCCGGACTCGCAATTGCCGTAGAGTTTGAAAGCACCCATTGTTGCTCTTTCTTAGTGCCAGCTGCGCAGCAGGCCGACCGCCAGTCCTTCCAGCGCGAACTCGTCCGCCTCCGGATTGACGGTGATTACTTTGAAATCCGGATTTTCAGGAAACAACTCGATGGTGGAGCCGGTCTTCTGGTAGCGCTTGACCGTCACTTCGTTGCCGATGCGGGCCACGACGATCTGGCCGTTCTTGGCGCTGTCCACCTTTTTGACGGCCAGCAGGTCGCCGTCCATGATGCCGATGTCGCGCATCGATTCGCCGCGCACCTTGAGCAGGAAGTCGGGCTTGGCGGAAAACAGGGCGGGGTCCACGCTGTAGCTGGTTTCCAGGTTTTCCTGGGCCAGGATGGGCGAACCGGCGGCCACGCGGCCGATCAGCGGCAGCGACATCATGTTGGACGCGGCGGCGGCGGCCGCATTGGCCACCTTGGTGGCGGCGCTTTCGGCATGCGCGCCCAGCAGGCGGATGCCGCGCGAGGTGCCGGCCGCGATCTCGATGGCGCCCTTGCGCGCCAGCGCCTGCAGGTGCTCCTCGGCGGCGTTGGCCGATTTGAAGCCCAGTTCGTTGGCGATCTCGGCGCGGGTGGGCGGGAAGCCGGTATTGTCGATGGCATCCTTGATCAGATTAAGGATTTGTTCCTGGCGTGCGGTGAGCTTGATCATGGTGCGTTTCGCTCTGAGAGCTGTGGATATAGACAGACTGTATTTTTGTACAGTGTGAGCGCTAATGCAAGGGATTTCATTGCTGCTCGCGAAATATTTTCACTTAGCGGCCGTCAAATACGTCATCCAGAGCGTCCGCACGCAGAATCTGCCCCTCCCAGCTGGCCAAGTCGGCCTTCGATGCCTGCTCGATACGCCGCGTAGTGTCCGGCGGCAGCGGACCGAACCGCAGCTTTAGCAGCCGCGTCAGTGCTTCCCGGTGTCCTGCCAGCAGGCCTTCTTCCCGGCCCTGTTCCCGGCCTTCCTCCCGGCCTTCCTCCCGGCCTTCTTCCCGGCCTATTGCGCGGCCCGCCTGACGCCCTTCCTCGAGGCCTTCCTCACGGGCCCTTTGCTTGTGCATCTTGATGATGAGATTTTCGAATGGCATAGTCATGCTCCTTTCAAGCTCAACAACTTTCGCACCCAACTGTTGCTGAAGCGGCGCGGGTATTGCCATCATCCAGTCTAGTACATCGAACAGGTCCAGGATGCGCTGCGTGCTCCATTGCCGTTCGTGCATCAGTGTGGCCAGCCTTGCTTTCCACTCGAAGCGCAGTTGGGGCTGGTGGCGCGTGTGCAGTGTCATGAGATGGGCCACGGTCAAGATCGCAAAGGCGTTATGGCTGGCTAGCAGTCTTTCCAGGTGCGGCCAGTAGTCCATCAGCTTGACGGTGGGGTAGTGGATACTGGTTTCGCAGCCGAGCGCAGTGTAGCCGAACCAGTCGGGCCGCCAGGCTGGGGAGGGGTCGGCCAGGATCACCAGCGTGGCGATGGGGCACTGGAAGCGGTCGTACAGGCGGTAGTGATAGGTGAAGATGCGCGCGGCGAATTCCATCTCGCGGCGGCGCTGGATCTCGAGATGAATGTAGAGCAGCTGATGCGCGCCGTCCCGCCCGCGCACTTGCACCAGCTTGTCGAGCCGCCTGCGGCCCAGGCTGGCGTCGCGCGCGATCTGCGACAGTTCCTGGTCCAGGAAGCTGTAGCCCAGTTTCCAGTCGATGGCGTCGTGCGCCTGGGGGAAGAAGAAAGCCATGAATTCGCGGAAATAGCGCATCACGGCGGTCTTCCATGGGGTGTCGTAGTCGTCGGCGGGCGGTTCCATGGCTGGTAGCATGCGCGCAGCCGGGGTGGCCGGCTTTGCGCGGGGTCAAGGCGGGCTGCTGCTTGATTTTTCAGCGGAAAGGCGCTATAGTCGCGGGCTTACCTCTTCCCACACCCGTCTTGACGCCGGGGTGGGCTATATTCACAGTCCTTAAGGGAGTTTTCATGCGTCACTATGAAATCGTATTTATCGTCCATCCGGACCAAAGCGAGCAAGTGCCCGCGATGATCGAACGTTACAAAGCCAGCGTGACCTCGCGCGGCGGTAACGTACATCGCGTGGAAGATTGGGGCCGCCGTCAAATGGCTTACTCGATCCAGAAACTGGCTAAAGCACACTACATCTGCATGAACATCGAGTGCGACAACGAGACCCTGGTCGAGCTGGAAACCGCATTCAAATTCAATGATGCCGTGCTGCGTCACCTGACCGTGAAAATGAAGAAAGCGGAAACCGCTCCTTCGCCGATGATGAAGTCGGTACAACGTGAAGACGCGGCCAAGAGCCATCGCGCCGAAGCACAAGCAGCTGCAGCGGCCTAATCGGCCAGTCGAGTATTGACCAGGAACTGAACTGAACCAGCTACAGGTAACCGCCCTCATCACCGAACGGGACACCATCAGGTACACCCCGGCCGGCATGCCGATTGTCACTGCAACCTTGCAGCACAGTTCGCAGCAGATGGAGGCAGGCATCGCCCGCCTCACCGAATTCGAAGTCCCGGCCCTGGCGGCAGGGGATCTGGCAAAACGGTTCGAAGCGGCGCCCCTGGGTGGTGTTTATCGGTTCACAGGATTCCTGGCCAAGAAAAACCGCAATAGCAGAAGCCTGGTGTTTCACATCATTGATTTTAGTTTATTAGATACAGGAGCCTAAAATGGCATTCGGTAAAAAGTTCGACAAAAACAAGCTCAAGCTGAAAGAAAAGCGCAAGCAACAGAATCCTCTGTTCAAACGTAAGAAGTTCTGCCGCTTCACCGCTGCAAACGTTGAGCAAGTGGACTACAAAGACGTAGACACGCTGAAAGATTTCGTCCAGGAAAACGGCAAGATCATGCCAGCACGCCTGACCGGTACCAAGGCGCACTACCAGCGTCAAGTTGACACCGCCATCAAGCGCGCTCGCTACCTGGCCCTGCTGCCGTACACCGATCTGCACCACGCTTAATTAGCGCAGTCAGATTAGAAACTGGAGAGAACTATGCAAATCATTCTGTTGGAAAAAGTTGTTAACGTCGGCAACCTGGGCGACGTGGTTAAGGTCAAGGACGGCTACGCACGTAACTTCCTGATCCCGCAAAAGCTGGCCCGCCGCGCCACCACCGCCGCTGTGGCTGAATTCGAAGCCAAGCGCGCCGAACTGGAAAAAGCTGCTGCCGTTAAACTGGCTGCCGCTCAAGCCCAAGGCGAGAAACTGAACGGCATGACCGTGACCGTTTCGCAAAAAGCCGGTGTTGACGGCCGCCTGTTCGGTTCCGTGACCAACTTCGACATCGCCGAAGCGCTGACCAAAGCTGGTTTCGCTGTTGAAAAGGCTGCCGTGCGCATGCCTAACGGCCCGCTGAAAGTCACCGGCGAGCACGCCGTTTCGGTATCGCTGCACACCGACGTAGTGGTCGACGTGACCGTTGCCGTCGTTGGCGAAGCTGCCTAAGTTTAGTTGTAGAGAAATCTACGGATAGACTGTTGTACATATAGAAAAGCCGGGCTTGCCCGGCTTTTTTATTTTTTGCCCTTGCACCGAAGCAGGTATAATTCGCGCCATGAACACCCCCTCCGATCCACAGGTAGATTCGCTACGCATTCCGCCGCATTCCATCGAAGCAGAACAGTCCGTCATCGGCGGCCTGCTGCGCGACAATGCCGCGTTCGACCGTATCGCGGATTTCATGAATCCCGACGACTTCTACCGCTATGATCACCGCATCATCTTCGAACAGATCGTCCGCCTGATCAACGGCTCCAAGCCGGCCGACGTGCTGACCGTGTTCGAAGCGCTGTCCATGCTGGGCAAGGCGGACGAGGTGGGCGGCATGGCCTATCTGAACGCCATGGCGCAAAACACGCCATCGGCCGCCAACATCCGCCGCTACGCCGAGATCGTGCGCGACCGCGGCATCCTGCGCCAGCTGATCACCGTGGCCGACGAGATTTCCGGCCAGGCCTTCAGCCCGCAGGGCAAAGAGGTCAAGCAGATGCTGGACGAGGCCGAATCGAAGATCTTCGCCATCGCCGAGCAGGGCGCGCGCGGCGCGCAAGGCTGGCTGGCGGTGCAGCCGCTGCTGACCCAGGTGGTCGAGCGCATCGACGAGCTGTACTCGCGCGACAATTCCAGCGAAATCACCGGCGTGCCGACCGGCTTCATCGACCTGGACCGCATGACTTCCGGCCTGCAGCCGGGCGACCTGGTGATCGTGGCCGGCCGTCCGTCGATGGGCAAGACCGCGTTCTCGGTCAACATCGGCGAGAACGTGGCGGTCGACGCCGGCCTGCCGGTGGCCATCTTCTCGATGGAGATGGGCGGCACCCAGCTGGCCATGCGTATGCTGGGCTCGGTGGGCATGCTGGACCAGCACCGCCTACGTACCGGCAAACTGAACGACGAGGACTGGCCGCGCCTGACCAACGCGATCCAGAAGATGAACGACGCCCAGGTGTTCATCGATGAAACGCCGGCGCTGAACCCGATCGAGATGCGGGCCCGCGCGCGCCGCCTGTCGCGCCAGTGCGGCAAGCTCGGCCTGATCATCGTCGACTACCTGCAGCTGATGCAGGGCAGCAAGCCGGGCGACAACCGCGCCTCCGAGATTTCCGAAATCTCGCGCTCGCTCAAGGGCCTGGCCAAGGAACTGCACTGTCCCGTCATCGCGCTGTCGCAGCTGAACCGTTCGCTGGAACAGCGCCCCAACAAGCGCCCGGTGATGTCGGACTTGCGCGAGTCCGGCGCTATCGAACAGGATGCGGACGTCATCATCTTCCTGTACCGCGACGAAGTCTACAACCCCGACTCGCCCGAAAAAGGCACGGCCGAGATCATTATCGGCAAGCAGCGTAACGGTCCGATCGGCGCAATACGACTGACCTGGATGGGCATGTACACCAAGTTCGGCAATTACAGCGGTGCACTGACGACCTACCAGGGCGACTAAGCTTTACCTTCCCCCGCAGTACCCGTAACTTTTCTAAGGCCGCCGCCTGGCGGCTGCCTGCAGTAATGATGATTCTTGATTGGAGATTGATATGTTTGGACGCCTGATGCCCACCGAGGGCAAGTTTTTTGATCTGTTCAACCAGCACGCCGACCTGTGCGTCAAAGGCGCCAAGGAAATGCTGGCCCTGATGACCAACTTCGACGACCTGGAAAACCGCGTGCACGCGATCGAGGGCATCGAGAAGCAGGCCGACAAGATCACCTACGCCACGGTGGACATGCTGCACAAGACCTTCATCACCCCGATCGACCGCGACGACATCCACAAGCTGATCACCAAGATGGACGACATCCTGGACCTGATGGAAGACGCCGGCCAGACCGTGTCGCTGTACGACCTGCACTCGGTCACGCCGGAAGCCAAGCGCCTGGCCGAACTGGTGCTGGCCTGCACCGAGAAGGTCCGCGAAGCGGTGGCCCTGCTGCACAACATGGACAACTCGCGCCAGATCGTCGCCATCTGCGAAGAGATCGACCGCCTGGAATCGGACGCCGACCATGTGATGCGCGCCGCCATGTCCAAGCTGTTCCGCGACGAGCCGGACGTGCGCAACCTGATCAAGATGAAAGCCATCTACGAAATCCTGGAAACGGTCACCGACCGCTGCGAAGACGTGGCCAACATCATCGAAGGCATCGTTGTCGAAAACGCGTAAGCCGTGCTGTCCTGAAAAGAACTGAAAAGAACAATCCATGCAAACCCTACAAATCAGCATCTACGCGCTGTGCCTGTTGATCTTCCTGGCGCTGGTGTTTGACTTCATGAACGGCTTCCACGACGCCGCCAATGCGATCGCCACCGTGGTCTCGACCGGCGTGCTGAAGCCGCAGTCGGCCGTGGCGATGGCCGCCTTCTTCAACTTCATCGCCATCTTCGTGGTGGGGCTGAAGGTCGCCACCACCATCGGCAAGGGCACCATCGATCCCACCGTGGTCGACCATTACGTCATCTTCGGCGCCCTGGTCGGCGCCATCGCCTGGAACCTGATCACCTGGTACTACGGCATCCCGTCGTCCTCGTCGCACGCGCTGATCGGCGGCCTGGTGGGCGCGGCGGTGGCCAAGTCCGGCACCGGCGCGCTGATCTCCGGCGGCCTGATCAAGACCGTCACCTTCATCGTCGTCGCGCCGCTGCTGGGCTTCGTGCTCGGCTCGCTGATGATGCTGCTGGTGTCGTGGATCTTCGTGCGCACCACGCCGCGCAAGGTCGACACCTGGTTCCGCCGCCTGCAGATGGCGTCGGCGGCCGCCTACAGCCTCGGCCACGGCGGCAACGACGCGCAGAAAACCATGGGCATCATCTGGATGCTGCTGATCGCCTCCGGCCACGTGGCCGCGACCGATACGGCGCCGCCGACCTGGGTCATCGTGGCCTGCTACGGCACCATCAGCTTCGGCACGCTGTTCGGCGGCTGGCGCATCGTCAAGACCATGGGCCAGAAGATCACCAAGCTGAAGCCGGTGGGCGGCTTCTGCGCCGAAACCGGCGGCGCCATGACGCTGTTCGTGGCCACCGCCATGGGCGTGCCGGTGTCCACCACCCACACCATCACCGGCGCCATCGTCGGCGTGGGCTCGGCGCAGAAAATGTCGGCGGTGCGCTGGGGCGTGGCGGGCAACATCGTGTGGGCCTGGATCTTCACCATCCCGGCCTCGGCCTTCGTGGCGGCGATCGCCTGGTGGGTCGGCAAGCACATCATGTAATACCGGAAGGACAGGAAAGGGAGCTGCGGCTCCCTTTTTTTTCGCCCCGGCCGCGGCTGCTAGAATACGGGTATGTCTTCGATCCTCGCTCTTCTGCGCCGCCTGCGGCCCGACAATTTCACGCTCGCCCTGCTGCTCACTGTCGCCATTGCCAGCTTCCTGCCTGCCGCCGGCCGCGTCGCCGAGGGCTTCGGCCTGGTCACCACGGTGGCCATCGGCGCGCTGTTCTTCCTGCACGGCGCCAAGCTGCCGCGCGACGCCATCGTGGCGGGCATGACGCACTGGCGCCTGCACCTGCTGGTGCTGTGCTGCACCTTCGTGCTGTTTCCGCTGCTGGGCCTGCTGCTCAAGCCGCTGGCGCTGACGGTGCTCACGCCCGACCTGTACCTGGGCATGCTGTTCCTGTGCATGCTGCCGTCCACCGTGCAGTCCTCGATCGCGTTCACCGCCGTCGGGCGCGGCAACGTCGCGGCCGCCGTGTGCAGCGCCTCGGCGTCCAACTTCCTTGGCATCTTCCTCACGCCGCTGCTGGTCAGCGCACTGGTGGTGCACGGCCCGGCGGGCAAGTCCTCGGCCGATGCGGTGCTGTCCATCGTGCTGCAGCTGCTGCTGCCCTTCATCGCTGGCCAGCTGTTGCGGCCCTGGATCGGCGCCTGGGTGGACCGCCGCAAGCCGATGCTGAAGTACGTGGACCAGGGCGCCATCCTGCTGGTGGTCTACACGGCGTTCAGCCAGGCCGTCAGCGAGGGGCTGTGGCTCAAGACCGGCGTGCCGGCGCTGCTGGCGCTGACGCTGCTGTGCTGCCTGCTGCTGGCGGTGGTGCTGACGCTGACGGGCTGGCTCAGCCGCCGGCTCGGCTTCTGCCGGGAGGACGAGGTGACCATCGTGTTCTGCGGCTCCAAGAAGAGCCTGGCCAGCGGCGTGCCGATGGCCAAGGTGCTGTTCGCCACCTCGTCGCTGGGCGTGGTGATCCTGCCGCTGATGCTGTTCCACCAGATCCAGCTGATGGCGTGCGCGGTGCTGGCGCAGCGCTTCGCGCGCCGCGCCGAGCGGGCGGGGGCGGGGCAATGAGCGTCCCGGCGGTGCAAGTGCAGGCGGCCGATCCGGGATCGCCGGATGCGCTGCTGCTGATGGCGGAACTGTCGGCCGTGCTGGCGGCCATCACCGGCGACAGCGGCCAGTCGTCCTTCGACGCGGACGACGTGCGCGGCCCGCTGGCGCGCTTTGCCGTCGCGCGCAACGGGCGCGGCGAGGCGGTGGGCTGCGGCGCGTTCAGGCCGCTGGAACAGGGCATTGCGGAAGTGAAGCGCATGTATGCGCGGCCCGGCGAAGGGGGGGGCATCGGCCGCGCGCTGCTGGCCTTCCTGGAACAGGAAGCCGCAGCGCTGGGCTACCAGGCACTGCGGCTGTCGACGCGCCGCGTCAACACGCGCGCCGTGGCCTTCTATGAGGCGCGCGGCTACCGCCTGATTCCCAACTTCGGCCGCTACGCCGTCAAGCCCGAGTCGGCCTGCTTCGAAAAGCAGCTGTGACCCGGGCTGCCATCTTCAGTTGATGGTGGTGTTTGCGGTGGTGGTCACGCCGTTCGGCGTGGTGACGGTCACGGTGAATTTCCCCTTCGATTCCTGTGACGGACACCCTACCGTGATCAGGTACGACGGTGGGATGATGGACTGGCCGACTGCCCGCACAACATTCGGCACCTTGATGCTGCCCGGAAGGACGGGCGGAGAAATCAGGCCAAAGAGGGCGCTGAAATCAAGCACCGTGGTTGCCGGCATGATGTTGTTGTTCTCGTCCTTCACGGTCACCAGGATATCGGCAGTCAGATTGGCGTTGCACACGGGTGCGGCCGGCGAGAAGCTGATCACGGCCCGGCTGCCTGAAAAGATCTGCCCCAGTTCGGCCCAGATGTACTGGGCGTACGCGCTGCGCGTCTGCGGCGAGCGCAGCACGCCGTTGTAGAGGCCGTCGCCGGGCGTGCTGCACAAGCCGTTCAAGTTCGGACCAATGCAGGGCTCGCCCGGATTCCACACGTGATTCTCGTTGTCGTCGCGGAATATGTCCGGGCTCAGGTCGACGAATGGCTCGCCGGCGTTGTAGACGTTGTTGCCGTTGCTGTCGAGTAGGCTTTCTTCTCCCAGTGCATATGCCAGCACCACCAGCTTGCCGTCCGTCTTGCGCGGCGCGCCCGAGCGCAGTTCAACCGTGCAATTGCCCGAACCCGGACCCACGCGGGAATTGGTGGTCTGGCCGGTCGGCGTGGCGCCGGGCGGCGGCAGCGAACCGGTCACGCAGGACGCCCCGATGGTGCCGGAATTGGTGCTGAAGTTGATGGCGGTGCCGTCCGGCGCCGGGTTGCCGAAATGGTCGCCCAGGGCGGCGGTGACGTAGGTGCACAGCTGATCGAAATCGTACCCTTCGCAGTTGCCGATGGAGGAGGAGAGCGAAATGTGGGCCTTGTCCGGCACGCCGGTGGAAATCACCAGGATGTTGGACAAGGTGGTGGTTTCCGTGTCCCGCACCCTGGCGAGCACCCGTACCGAAGTCGGTATGGTGCCGGCCGTGACCAGCGTGGTGACGGTGCCATCCGCAGCCGAGGTGGCCGACGAGGGGCTCAATGTCAGGCCGCCGATGGTGCTGGTGGCCATCGAGTCGGAGAACACGAAGTCGATCTGCTTGCCCGAGACCGGGTTTCCCGTCACATCCTGCACCTGGAAGATCAGCGTGGCCACTTCCTGGCGTCCGAATCCACCAGTGCCCTTGAGCGCGATATTGGTGGTGTTGGCGCTGACGAACTTGATGGAGCCGGTGGCTGCCGGCAGTACCGTCAGGGTAGCGGTTTTGGTGACGGTGGCGCCGCCCAGCGTGGCGCTGGCGGTGATGGTGTCGGCAACGCCGCAGCCGCGGTCCGAATAGCTGGCGGTCGCCACGCCGTTCTGCGTCAGCACGGGCGAGCCGATGACGGCTTTACCGGCGGCGACGCAGGGCGAGCTGAAGCTCACCGGCAGCACCGGCGTGTAGGGCGCGCCGTCGCTTTGCACCGTCACCGTGACGCTGGCGTTGCCGCCGGCCGACAGCGTGGACGGCGTCATGGCCAGGCTGCTCAGCGCCAGCGTCTTGAACGCCACGCTGTAATTCAGCGAGGCCGATGCCGGTGCAGTGCCCAGGCTGGCGGCGGCCTGCGCGGTGTAGGCGCCCGCCTGCGTGCCGGCCAGGATGCCGACCTTGGCTACGCCACTTGCGTCGGTCAGTGCGGTGCCGGACGGCGGCTCCATGACGGCAGTCTTGTCGCTGCTGGTAAATGTGACCGCGACGTTCGGCTGCGGCACGCCGGCATTGTCCTTGATGGTGGCGGAGAGCGTGCCGCTGCGCTCGGGCGAGATGGCGCTGGTGGCGGCGCCGCCGGTGTCGGCAAGGCCGAGCGTGACCATGCTGGCCGGCGCGCTGACGGCGTAGCTCACTTGCGAGGTGATGTTGCCGCCAGCCAGCGCGGCGGTGGCGGTGGCGGTGAAGGCGCCCGCTTGCGTGCCCGCGTTCAGGCCGATTTTTGCCACGCCGCCGGCGTCGGTCAGCGCGCTGCCGGCGGCGGGGGTGAAGACGGCCGTCTTGTCGGTGCTGACGACGGTGACGGTCACGTTGGGCACGGCATTGCCGCGCGCGTCTTTCAGCGTGAGCACCAGGATGCCGCTGCGCGACTGCGAAATGGAGGTGATGGCGGCGCCGGCCGAATCGGTCAGGGCCATGGCCAACGTGGAGGCAGTGCTGGACGGGGCGCTGGTGCTGCCGCCGCAGGACGGCAGGGCTGGATCGCGCCCGGCGTCAAGGGTGACGCATCCGCCGTTGGGGCCGCTGCCGCCGCCGCCGCAGGCGGTCAACGCGCCCGCCAGGACGGCGGCAAACAGGAATCGTGCTGGTCGTAGGTACCTCGATATGTCTCGCATGTGCCACCCCGATGTGGTTGGATTTGTTGGTTGGTGCTTAGTAGCGTGCTTAGTCGATTGCTCGATCGCTTGCTCAATCGCTGATGCCCGTGTTCTTATTGGTGCCGATGCCGGGGCCGAGCGCGGCCAGCAGCGTGGCGGCGCTTTCCGCGCTGGCCAGCTGGGCTGGCGCGTCCTTGCCCAGTACCAGGCGCAGCTCGGTGCGCGTGCGCGGGCCGGCGTCCTGCAGCGTGGCCTGGCCGCGCAGCGCGGCTTGCAGTTCGGCCGCCTGCTGGCGGTAGCCGGGGCGGTACTCGATGGTGGTGTGCTGCTGGCGGTAGGGCTTGTCGTTGCTCAGGCGCTCGACCGGGATGCCCAGCTGCGCCAGTGCGCGGCGGAAGCGCTTGGCCAGGCCGGGCGCGCCGTTGCCGTTGGCGATTTCCAACTGCGCCAGCAGCTGGGCGGAAGCGGCCGGCATGGCTGGAACGGCTGGCACGGCGGGCATGGCTGGCAGGGCGGGTGCAGTGGGGGCAGCGGGCGGCGGCGCGGCGGCGGCGGCCTCGGTCGCCGCCTGGCGCAGCTGTAGCTGGCGCAATTGCTCCTGCACCGCGCGCAGTTCGGCGCGCGTCGGCGGCGGCAAGCCGGCATCGATAGCCTCGGGCGGCAGCGCCGCTGTCAAAGCCGGCGCCGGGACAGGCGCGGCGGGCGCGGCAGGTGCGCCGGGCAGGGCGGACACGGCGGAGAATGCGGGAACGGTGGGCGCTGCGGCGAGCGGCGCAGGCGCGGCCGCTGACGGCGTCGACGTTGGCGCAGTCGCAGGCGCGGCGGCCAGCTGAGCGTTGGCGGCGCCGGCGGCGGCCGCTGCTTCGGCCAGGCGCAGGTTGTCCTGCGCGCGGGTGCTGGCGGCGTCCAGCGCCAAGGCGCGGCGCAGCATGGCGATGGCCGCTTGCTGATCCCCCATCAGGTGGTATACATAGCCCAGGTTGTTGCTCAGCTGCGCCTGTGCCGGGTAGTCGTCCACCAGGGCCAGCAGGGCGTCGCGCGCTTCGGCCAGGCGGCCATGGCGCGCATCGATGGCGGCGACCGCCATGCGGGCGTCGAGCTGGCGGCCGTCCAGCGCCAGCGACTGCGCGTACGCGCCCATCGCCAGGCCGATCTGGCCGCGCTCCTGGTGGTATTTGCCGAGCCGGTACCAGGCGGCCGCGCCCTGGTCGCCGCTGTGCTGCATGCGCAGCAGCGGCTGCACAGCCAGCGCGGTGGACTGCGGCGGCGGCGCCGCGCAGCCCAGCAGCAATACCGCGCCGCAAGCGGCCAGCAGCGGCGAGGGAAGCCGGGACATGCGGGACCGGCGGGGCATGCCGGCAAGGCGGCCGGTGCGGTCGGGGAAGAGGAATTCGCAGGACATGGAAGACTCCTTATTGGCTGCTCATGCCGGGCAGCAGCACCCGGTAGATCTGGATGAAAGCCGGCCCCATCAACACCACCAGCAGGGACGGGAAAATAAAGAAAATCAGCGGGAACAGCAGCTTCAGCGCGATCTTGGCGGCGGCCTCCTCGGCCCGCTGGCGGCGCTTGGTGCGCAGCGTTTCGGACTGCACCCGCAGCGAATCGGCCACGCTGGTGCCGAAGCGCTCGGCCTGGATCAGCATGGCCACCAGCGCGTCGACGTCGTCCACGCCGGTGCGCAGCGCCAGGTTGCGCAGCGCGCGGTCTTTCGGATTGCCGGCGCGCAGCTCCAGCGTCACCAGCTTGAGCTCCTCGCTCAGCACGGCGCTGCGCAGGCTGATCTCCTGCGACACCCGGCCCAGCGCGGCGTCGATCGCCAGGCCGGCTTCCACGCACACCGTCATCAGGTCCAGCGCGTCCGGGAAGCTCTCGAAGATCTCGCGCTGGCGCTGCTTGACGCGGATGCGCAGCAGCTGGTTGGGCAGGTAGTAGCCGGCGGCTGCCGCAATCAGCAGCCACATCAGCAGTGAGTTGCCTTCCAGCCGGCCTGCGCCCACGTTCAGCCCCAGGTACAGCGCCAGCGGCAGGGCGATGGCCAGCGCCGTCTTGGCCGCGAAATACAGCGTGGGCGCAGTCGGGTGGCGCAGGCCGGCGTTCATGAAGCGGGTGCGGATGGCTGAATTCTCCCAGCTGTTCTCGGGCGCCGACAGCTGCCCCAGCGCGGAAGCCCAGCGCGTCATGCGCGCGCTCCACGGCCCCGGCGCGCGCCGCTTGCGCCCGACGGATTCGCCGACTTCGGCCAGGCGCTGCTGCACCGGGTTGCGCGACAGGCGGCTCAGCACCAGCAGCACGGCGCCGAACACGGCCACGAACAGCAGGGCCAGGCTGGCTAATTGGAATGGACTCATGGCGGACTCCAGCTTCTACAAGTTTTACACGCGGATATGGATCATCTTGCGCATGACGAAAAAGCCCAGCAGCATCTGGCCGCCGGCAAAGCCCAGCATCATGCGCCCGGCCGGATCGGTGAACAGCACGTTCAGAAAGGCCGGGTTGGCCAGCTGTATCATGGCGGCCGCGCCGAAGGGCAGCAGGCCCAGCACCCAGGCCGACATGCGGCCCTCGGCCGACAGCACGCGCACCTGGCCCAGCAGCTTGATGCGCTCGCGGATGATGGTGCTGATGTTGTCCAGCAGCTCGGCCAGGTTGCCGCCCGTCTCGCGCTGGATGGTGACGGCGATGACGAAGTAGCGCAGGTCGGTGCTGGGCACCCGGGTGGCCAGGTTCATCAGCGCGTCCTGCATGGCGATGCCGAAGTTGACCTCGTCGAAGGCGGTGGCGAATTCGCCGGCCAGCGGGTCGCGCATCTCGTTGCCCACCATGTTGAGCGCGGTGGGGAAGGCGTGGCCGGCGCGCAGCGCGCGGCCGATCAGGTCGAGCGCGTCCGGCAGCTGCTGGTCGATCTGCTGCAGCCGGCGGCGCTTGCAGCGCAGCACGTACTGCAGCGGCAGCAGGCAGCCGGCCGCGCCCACGGCCAGCGCCAGCAGCGGCGGCAGGCCGGCCCACAGCGCCGCCACCGCCACCGGCAGCACGCTCAGGCCCATCAGTATCAGCAGGCGCGACACGCTCCAGCTCAGGCCGGACTGCTCCAGCAGCCGGTCGAGCTGGTGCGCGCGCGGCATGCCGAGCAGCAGGCGCTGCATCAGCGGCGACTGGCTCAGCAGGCGCTGCTTGATCATCGAGCTGCCCTGGCCGTTGGCGCCGGCCGACATCATGCGCAGGCGGCGCGCGATGCGTTCCGCCTCGGGGCCGCGGGTGGCGTTCCAGCCCAGGAACAGGCCTTCCACCGCCAGCACCACGGCAATGAAGATCAGGATGCCGAACATGTAATAGAGATAGTCCACGATGCTGCTCCTTGTCTGCCAGCGTGGCCGCCGGCTTCGTTAGCTCAGGTCCCGGCTGGGATCGAACAGCGCCTCGTCCACCGTCACGCCGAAGCTTTTCAGGCGTTCGCAAAAGCGCGGCCGCACGCCGCTGGCGCGGAAGGCGCCGATCACCTTGCCGCTCTGGTCGACGCCGCTCTGCTTGAAGCTGAACACTTCCTGCATGGTGATCACCTCGCCCTCCATGCCGGTGATCTCGGCGATCGACAGCACCTTGCGCTTGCCGTCGGTCAGGCGCGCCACCTGCACCACCACGCCGATGGCCGAGCTGATCTGCTGGCGCATGGCTTTCACCGGCAAGGTGGCGGCGGCCATGCTGATCATGTTCTCCAGCCGGGTCAGCGCCTCGCGCGGATTGTTGGCGTGGATGGTGGCCATCGAGCCCTCGTGGCCGGTGTTCATGGCCTGCAGCATGTCGAGCGCCTCGCCGCCGCGCACCTCGCCCAGGATGATGCGGTCGGGCCGCATGCGCAGCGCGTTGCGCACCAGCGCGCGCTGCGTCACCTCGCCCTTACCCTCGATGTTGGGCGGGCGCGTTTCCAGCCGCACGATGTGGGGCTGCTGCAGCTGCAGTTCGGCCGCGTCTTCCACCGTGATGATGCGCTCGCTGTGGCTGATGAAGCCGGAGATCACGTTGAGCATGGTGGTCTTGCCGCTGCCGGTGCCGCCCGAGATCAGGATGTTGACCTTGGCCTTGCCCAGCCCCTGCAGGACGGTGGCCATGCCGCCGGTCAGGCTCTGGAATTCCACCAGGTCGGCCAGGCGCAGCGGCTCGGCGGCGAAACGCCGGATCGACATGATGGGGCCGTCGATTGCCAGCGGCGGGATGATGGCGTTTACGCGCGAGCCGTCCGGCAGGCGCGCGTCCACCATGGGGCTGGACTCGTCGATGCGGCGCCCCACGCGCGAGACGATCTTGTCGATGATCTTCATCAAGTGCGAGTCGTCGGTGAAGCGCACCTCGCTCAGCTCCAGGCGGCCGCCGCGCTCCACGTACACCTGGCTGTGGGTGTTGACCAGGATGTCGGACACGCTCGGGTCGCACAGCAGCGGCTCGAGCGGGCCGAAGCCGAGCACCTCGTACTGGATGTCGCGCGTCAGGCTGCGCCGCTCGGCGTCGTTGATGACCACGGTGTCCTCGTCCAGCAGGCGGCTCACCAGCACCGCCAGTTCGTCGCGGATCTGGCCCTTGCTCAGCTGCTGCATGCCCTCCAGGTCCACGCGGTCCAGCAAGGCCTGGTGCGTGCGGTGCTTCAGGGCCTGGTAGGTGGTGCTGTCGACGCCGCCCGCTTTGGGCAGCGCGTAAGGCGCGGTGCTGCCGAAGGCCGAGCCGCCGTTGGTGAGGCGGTCGCGCAGCGATTGGGATTCCGTGGTCATGGTGGGCTTCTCCTATAGGGGCGTGGATGTCGGGGTTAGGCGCGCTTGAGCATGCGCGAGAGCCAGCTGCGCGATTCTTCGGCGTTGTCGCCGACCAGGGTGCGCGCCATCTCCAGCAGCGCGCGCGAGACCGGGCTGGTGCGCGCCAGCTGCAGGATGGGCACGCCCTGGTTGACCGAGGCGGCGGCCGCCTCGTAGTGGTTGGGCACGGTCTTGTACATGGGCGAGCCGAACGCTTCCTCGCAGTCGCTCAGGCGGATCTCGCCGCTGGCGGCGTAGCGGTTGACGATCAGGTGGATCTTGTCGCGGCTGTAGTCGAGCGAGCGGAACAGGCCCAGCAGGCGCTTGCCGTCGCGGATGTAGGGCAGGGTCAGCTGCAGGATGGGGAAGATCATGTCGGCGTGGTCGAGCGCGCGCACGCTCACCGCGTCCAGGCTGCGGCCGATGTCGAGCAGCACGAAGTCGTAATGCAGACGGGCCAGCTGCAGCAGCTGCTCGGCGTGCTCGGGCTTGACGTCGTTGGCCTGGGCCGGGTCGTCCGGCGCGGCCAGCACGTGGAAGTTGGGGCACACCTGCACCATGGAGGCGGCCAGGAAGGACGCGTCCAGGCGGTGGATCTGCTGCGCCACGTGGGACAGCGTGGCCAGCGGCTTGCGGTCCGAGACGAACAGCGAGGCGTCGCCGAACTGCAGGTTCAGGTCCAGCAGCGCCACCCGCTTGTTCTCCTGGGTGGCCAGCGCGTAGCCCAGGTTGGTGCCCAGGAAGGTGGCGCCGCTGCCGCCCTTGCAGGAGATGAAGGCCAGCACCTTGCCCAGCGAGCGGTTGGTGGCGCTGAGCTTGTCCTCGATGCGGCGCATGGCCGCCTGCAGCTGCGACGGGTCGAGCGGCGCGGCCAGCACTTCGCGCACGCCGCTGCGCATGGCGCGCAGCAGGAACTCGGCCGGCTGCGGCTGGCACACCAGCACGATGGCCATGGCCGGGTTGCGGCTGCTGAGCACTTCCAGCTGCTCCAGGTCGGCGTTGTCCAGCGTGGCCTGCTGCAGCAGCAGCACGGCCGCGCCGCGCGGCTCCTGCAGCCGCGACAGGGGGCCGGCCACCACGTCGATCTCGTCGGCGGTGCTGCGCTCGCGCAGCAGCCGGGCTATTTCCAGCAGATTTTTTTCCGCTTGCGACACTACGATGATACGCATGATGCTGCTCCTTGAGGTCAATCGCACACCGGGTTGGCGATGCCGTCGATGGCGCTGCGCATGCTTTCGCGCGGCAGCGTGGTGCTAAACGCCGGCAACGTCAACGCCAGCGGGACAAAGGGGATGTAAGTGGCCACCGTGGTGCCGGCCAGCACGCTGACGGTGACGCTGGTACAGGTGTTCAGATCGCAGCCGGCCGGCGCATAGGACACGCTGATCTGGGCCGTGGGCAGGATGTCCAGGATGTTCTGCATGCGCGTCTTGATGGCGCTGTCGTTGATGTCGCACACGGCCGCCACGCGGGCGCCCAGGCGGGTCGCTTCCACGCCGGCGTTCCAGTAGTACAGCATGCGGCCCATTTCCATCATGCCCAGCAACAGCATCAGGAACAGCGCCACCACGATGGCGAATTCGACTGCGGTGGTGCCGCGCTGGCGGGCGGCGCGGCGCGATAGGGTTGGCGTTTTCATAGGATCTGCCGCATGGTGGTGCTGACGTCGCTGAAGGTGATGCTGGCGCCGCTCAGGTTGGTAAATACCGGCAGCGGCACCACCGGGGTGAAGGTGTAGCCGCTGATGGTGACGGTGACCAGGTTGATCACGCCGCTGCCGGTGGCCTGGTTGGCGTGCGTGCCGGCGCAGCTGGTGCTGTCGCACACGCTGACCATGGACGTGGTCAGGCCGGGCAGCAGCGCGCTGCCGCTGCAGTCGCGCGTGCCGTACACGGCCAGGCACTGGGCGATGCCGATGTCGGCGGCGTCGCCGGGGCCCTGGCCGGACAGGTAGCGGGTGGCGTCGCGGGTGGCCTTGATCAGCGAGTTGTACTGGTACATGGCGCGTCCCAGTTCGGTCACGCCCAGGGTCAGCGGCACCAGCACGGTGGCCAGGATGGCCAGCTCGATGGCGGCGGTGCCGGCCTGGCGCCGCAGCGCCGGGCTGCGGCAGAGACGGGGCAGGGGCAGGGTGGCGGTGCGCATGGCCGCTCCTATTGCACCAGGGCCGGCACCAGCGGCCCCATGCTGCTGGGACCGCCCACCGCGCCGGAGGTGGCGCAGGCGCTGGACAGGTCGGTCGATTTGCCGCGGTACTCGAGGAACACCTCGTCGTTGTCCGTCCCCATCGGGTGCAGCATCAGCACGCAGGCATAGCCCAGCACCGGCACCTGCTGCGAGCCGGTGCCGCCGGCCCAGGCCGCGCAATCGACCACCGGGGCGGTCACCAGGCGGCGGTCGGCGCCGTATTGCTGCAGTTCGGCCGGCTGCGCAGGCGCCTTGGTACCCCCGGGCGGCGTGATGCCGGTCGCGATCTCGTCGTAGGCCTTGAACTCGAGCCGCGCCGCCAGGAAGTTGGGGGTGGCGCCGCTGGTTCCGGCATAGGCGTTGAACTTGGACGGCCAGTTTGTCGGCGAGTAGCCGTAACCGGTGTAGTCCGGCGTTCCGCTGCCGGGCTTGGAGGCGCTGTCGCTGCCTTTGTACAGGCCGAAGCGGGTGTTCCAGGCGGTCGACAGGCTGGCCTTGTTGCCCTGCTCGCCCACGTTGGTGCCCGCCGCCGGTGTACTGCAGGCTCCGGTGCCCTTGAACAGGTTGGCCAGTTCGCTGGCGCCGCCGCCCGGCGGCGTGAAGTCGATCCAGTCGAAGCTGCCAGTAGCCGAGGAACTCAGCTTGCTGGTTACCCACTGGCCCACCGTCAACCCGTTGAAGGGATCGGCGGCGGTGCCGGTGCTGGTCATGCACATGCCGATCGGGATCGCGCAATTGCTCTGGGCCGGCGTCAGCGAGGCCACCGCCTCGGCGTTGATGGATTGCGCGCCCACGCCCAGCACCTGCATGAACCAGGGCAGCACGCCGGTCTGGCGCGGCTGGCAGCGCACGTACTTGGAGGCCGGGCTGGCGCCGGCCGCGCGCGACAGGTAGGACGAGGCCGGGCCGTAGGTGGTGCTGAAGGTGATGTCGGCCGCGCTCAGCTGCGCCGCGCCCAGCGGGCTGCCCTGGAAGTCGATGCGGTTGCGTCCGGCCACGGCCAGGCCGGCGTTCTCCGCGTTGATCAGGAAGCTGGCGGCGCAGGCGCCGGCCGACGGGTCGCAGGTCAGTTCGCGCGAGGCGGCCAGCGCGCAGGCGTCGGCCGCGTTCTGCAGTTCGGTCTTCTGCATGTACAGGCGGCCGCCGTCCAGCGCCAGGCCGGCGAAGCCGATCAGGATGGGCAGGGCGATGGCGGCGATGACCGCCACGGCGCCGCGCTGGCGCCGCCGGGCTGGGGGCAGGAAGGAGAACATGGCGGCGCCTATTTGCCTTTGGCGGCGCCGCCGCCGATGCCAATGGTGAACGCTTGCGGCTGCGGTTCCGGCGCCAGGAACGACTTCTGGTACTGGGCGTAGGCGCTGGCGGCGGCGCGGCCGTCGATGCCGTCGGCCGGCGCGGCCTGGCGGCCGGCGGCCGGATAGCGCACCTGCTGCACGTTGAGCAGGCGCACCGACTGATCCATCTGGGCGTCGAGCCGCGGCGACTGCTGGGCGCAGCCGGCCAGGGCGGCTAGCACGGGGAGGAGCATGCTGGAGGTCTTCATGATGGACTCCTATTTGAGGTCGAAACCGCCGGCGGCGGCGGGGGCGGCGGCGCTGGCCGGCGGCTTGCCTTCCAGCTTGCCCTGCAAGAAGAACTCGCTGCGGCTGGGCTGGATGTAGCCGTCGGTGGGCAGCTTGTAGTCCAGCGGCAGCGGCTGCACCAGGCGCGGCGTGATGACGAACACCAGCTCGCTGCGGTCGGTCTGGAAGTCGCTGCTGCGGAACAGCGCTCCCAGCACCGGGATCTCGCCCAGCACCGGGAAGGCCTTGACGTTGGTGGTCACGTTGTTCTTGATCAGGCCGCCGATCGCGAAGCTCTGGCCGTCGCGCAGCTGCACCGTGGTGGTGGCGCGGCGCGTGGTGAACGAGGGCAGGATGGCGGTGGTGTTGACGCCGGTGGCGGTGATGCCCACGCCTTCCTTGTTCAGGTCGGACACTTCGGGCGCCACCTTCAGGTTGATCAGGCCGCCGGCCAGCACGGTGGGCGTGAATTTGACCGCCACCCCGAACTCCTTCTCTTCCAGCGTGATGGTCTGCTGGCCGCCGTTGTTGTTCTGCGCCACCGGGATGAAGATCTTGCCGCCGGCCAGGAAGCTGGCCTCCTGGCCGCTGATGGCCATGATGGTGGGCTCGGCCAGCACCTTGATCAGGCCGTCGCGTTTTTGCGCGTCCAGGGTCAGGAAGTTGCCGTTGCGGTTGTTGAAGCCGTCCACCAGCGCCGGATTGTTGCTCAGCAGGTTGGTCAGCAGCGAGTAGGTCCAGGAGCCGACGGTGCGGCTCACGCCCAGGCTGGCGCCGAGCTGGTCGACCAGGGTCTTGGACACCTCGGCCACCTTCACCTCCAGCATCACCTGCTGCGGCGCGGCGATGTTGAGCATGTTGACCACCTTGGGCGCGGCGGACTGGCCCTGGCCTTCCTCCTTGCCGCCCTGGCCGCGGCCGCGCTGCAGGTGGGCATTGGCCAGCGCCAGCACCTGCTCGGCCTGCACCACGTCGGCCACCGTGCCGGACACGATGATGGTGTCGCCGGCCGGCGTGATGCGGATCGACTCGCTCACCTTTTCCGGCAGCATGGCGTAGCTGGCCTTGAGCACGGCGGTGTCCATGCTGACGGTCACGTCCAGGATGCTGGCGTCGCCCTGCTGGTTCCACATGATGACGTTGGCGGCGCCGGGCCGCTTGCCGATCAGGTAGAGCTGGTTGGGCTGGATGTATTTGGCGTCCAGCACGCAGGGATCGCTGACGAACAGGCGCGCCACCGGCGCGTCGAGCGGACGCAGCACGGAGCGGCCCTCGGCCAGCGACACGGCCGTGGTGTGGGCCGGGCCCTTGGCCGGCGGCAGGCGGCGCGGCGCCTCCTGCACCTTGCCGGGCTCGCCCGCCGTGGTCACGCCTTCGCAGCCGGCTGCTGCTGCGGCGGCCAGGGCGGCGGCCGGACTGGCCGCCGCCAGGCAGGCCGCGATGGCCAGAAGGTGCCGGCGCGCCGCCGGCGCCCTTGTGCTGAGTGGTTTCATGTGATGGTCTCCTGTGGCTGGCCGAAGCGGCTGCTCAATGGCGTGCATGGCGTTCGTGGTGTTCATGGCATTCAATGGCGTTCAATAGCGTTCATAGCTGACGGCGGTGCCGCGCATCACTTCCACCATGTCGGCTTCGCGCGGCGGCTGCGCTGCGCGGGGCCGCACCAGCACCGCGGCGCGGGCCGGCGCCGGGGCCGGCGCGGCAGGCGCGGCCGCCGGTTTGGAGTCCAGCAGGCTGGCCTTGGTGGCGCCGGCGGTGCGCACCGGGTCGGGGTCGGCCTGGTTGCGCAGCACCAGCGACAGCGTGCCCACGCTGCGCGCCAGGTCCAGCCGCTCGGCCTGCTGCGGCGACAGTTCCAGCGTCACCGCGTTGACCACCTTGGGCTTGGTCTCGTCGCGCCCGGCCTCCTGGGCGATGGCCAGCACCAGTATCCGTTCCAGCACGATCTTGGAGATGCTGGCGTCCTTCATGCCGCGCGGCCCGTCCTCCTGGGTGTTGACCAGCACGTCGACGAAGTTGCCGGGCAGGGCGAAGCCGGCCACGCCCACCACGTCGTTGACCCGCACCGTCATGGCGCGCTTGCCCTCGGCCACCACCGCCGACAGCCCGCCCTGGGTGCCGGGCGGCGCCAGCTTGCCTTCCATCAGCGGCTCGCCGCGCTGCAGGCTGGAGCGCGTGACGCGCGAGGCCAGCAGCTTGGGGTCGCTGATGGCGCCGGGCGGCATGGCGTTGGCCGGCCAGTCCACCATCCGCACCATGTCCGGGTTCAGGCGCGAGCCCAGCGCGATATCGACCAGCGCCACCGCCACCTTGCCGGTGCCGGCCTGGCTGGCGGCCTGTCCGCTGATCCAGCGTGCCGCCACCAGCACGGCGCCGCCGGCCAGGATTACGGCGATCAGCATCATCACCAAAGCGCGTGTGTTTCTCATGTCCGTCTCCTCTGCCTTGCCGGCGTTGCGCCGGGTTCAGGCGCCAGTGAAATAATTGTTCCAGGCCCAGTCCAGCACCGGCCGGCCCAGTTGCGGTGTGCAGCCCTGGTAGCGCGCCAGGTCGCACACCTGGCCCAGGATGTCGCGCGGATAGCAGGCCATCAGCGCGCGCTGCTGCGGGCCGTGCAGCTGGTCCAGCAGGTAGCGGAAGTGCTCCTCGGCATACGGGATGGCCAGCTGTTCGCACTGCTGCTGGAATACCCGCTGGTACTGCGCCTCGGTCAGCGCGCCGACGTGGATCTTGTAGCCGAGCCGGCGCAGGAAAGCCGCGTCGGCCAGGTCGGCCGGCGCCAGGTTGGACGAGAACACCACGGTCACGTCGAACGGAATGGGGAACTTGTAGCCGCTTTGCAGCGACAGGAAGTCGAGGTGGCGGTCCATCGGCACGATCCAGCGGTTCATCAGCTCGCTGGGCGAGCAGCGCTGGCGGCCCAGGTCGTCGATGATGAACACGCCGCCGTTGGCCTTCAGGTGCGGCGGCGCCAGGTACAGGCGCGAGCCGGCGTCGAAGCGCAGGTCCAGCATGTCCAGCGTCAGCTCGCCGCCGGTCAGCACCGCCGGGCGGGTGCTGCGCAGCCAGCGCTGGTCGCGCGGCGCGCGGCGGTCGAACATGCCGGGCGGCGGCAGGCCTTCCTCTATCATGCTGTGCACCAGCGGGTCGTACAGCGCGATCACGGCGCCGTCCACCATCAGCGCGTAGGGCAGCGTGATCTCGCCCTGCAGCAGCAGGCGCAGGCGCTCGGCCAGGTAGGTCTTGCCGCTGCCGGCCGGGCCGTGCACGAACATGGCGCGCCCGGAGTTGAGCGCCGCGCCCAGCTGGCCCAGCAGCTCGGGGCTGATCACCAGGTGGCCCAGGATGGCCTGCATGCGCTCGCGGGAGATGCCCACGTGGCGCACGCTGTCCTGCTGCACCTGGGCCGCGTAGTCGGCCAGCGTGACCGGGGCCGGGCCGGCGTAGGCGTCGCGCCGCATCACCTCCAGCGCGCGCAGGCGGCCCGCTTCGGTCAGGTTGTAGTACAGGTCGGCGTCGGTGCCGCTCTGGCCGCGGCGCCCGATCTCGCACAGCTTCTCGGCGCGCATGAAGGTCAGCAGCGGATCGAGCACGCTGGGCGGCAGCTTGCTCAGCGCGGCCAGTTCCGGCAGGCGCAGCTGGCCGCGCAGGGCCAGCATCTTGCCCAGCAGCTCGGTCAGGAACAGGAAGGGCAGGCCGGTTTCCTCCACGGTGCGCGGCGCGGGCTTGCGCGGCGCGGCCTTGAGCGGATGGGGCAGGACGGCTTGATCGGTATCGGCTGGCATGGCATGGCCTCGTCTTAGAACAGCAGGGGAATCAGGCGGTACTTCACCTGGTCCATATAGCCCAGGTACTGCAGGTCGCGCGCCAGGAAGCGCTCCTCGCGCACGATGCGCGCCATCAGCAGCGCCACGCCCAGCAGCACCAGCAGCAGGTTGGCCAGGCTGGTGTTGACCAGCACATAGCCCACGTACATCAGCAGGTAGCTGGCGTACAGCGGGTGGCGGACCACCCGGTACAGGCCGCCCGTCTTGACGGTGCGGCGCGCGGCCACCAGGCCGAAGCTGCGGTTCAGCGACAGCAGGCCGCCGATCTGCAGCAGCACGCCGGCGGCGATCAGCGCCGCGCCGCCCGGCAGCGCGCCGTTGCCCACCGGCGTAAACAGCAGCGGGGTGGCGGTGCCGGCCAGGGCCAGCAGCCAGTCCAGCGGCGCGCCGGACACGGCGGCCGGCCGGTCGCGCAGCAGGAACAGCATGGCCACCAGCGACTCGGAGCCGGCGAACAGCAGGTAGCTGGCGTCGCCGCTGTGCTGCCAGGCCAGCAGGTGGCTGTAGCAGAACGTGATCCAGACGCCGGCCAGCAGCAGGGCGCCGCAGGCGTGCAGGGCGCGCGAAGCGAACAGCGTGCGCAGGGGGGAGGTCGTCGTTTTCATAGCAGGTCGCTCCAGGCAGGGAGATCGGACAACAGCAGCTGCAAGGCGGTGCCCGCCGCGATGGCGATGGCGTACGGCAGCTGGCCGGTAGGGGTGGCGGGGGCATCGACGCTGACGCCGCCGCCCCCAATGCGGCGCAGCACGGTCGACAGCAGCATGGTGCGCAGATTGTTCCAGACCCGCGCCAGGTCGCCGCGCCGGGCGGCCACGGCCAGGCCCAGCACGCCGCCGGCCAGCAGCGACAGCAGGCCGGCGCCCAGCACCTGCTGCGGGCCGAGGAAGGCGCCGGCCATGGCCAGCAGCTTGACGTCGCCGGCGCCCATGGTGCCCAGCATATACATGGGCAGCAGCATGGCCAGGCCGAGCGCCATGCCGGCCAGGCCGAGCAGCAGGCCGAGCGCGCCGAAGGGCTGGCTGTACAGGCCGGCGCCCGCCGGCAGCACGCCCTGCAGCGCCAGTCCGGCCAGCGCGCCCGGCAGCACCAGCGCGTTGGGGATGCGGCGCGCCTTGACGTCGTGCCAGACGGCGGCGGCCAGCAGGCCGAGCAGCAGCAACAGCGGCAGCGCCATGCGCGGATCGGCGGCCAGCCTGGCGGCCAGGCCGGCGACTGAATCGATCACCGGGTTAGCCATGATATGGCCTCCCTGCCGGCAGCGCGCCGCCGCTTGCCGGATGCGGCGCAGGCTGGGGCAACACCTGCTGCAGCCAGCCGGCCAGTTTCCACAGCAGCGCCGCGCCGATGGCGCCCACGTAGCCGTCCACCGCGTAGTGCCAGCCCAGGTGCACCGAGCCGGCCATGATCAGCAGCGCGAACAGCGTCAGCGCGATGCCGGCGGCGCGGTTCAGGCGCCAGCCGGCCAGCGCCATCAGCACCGAGCTGGCCACGTGCATGCTGGGCATGGCCGAGATCGCCATGCCGGACATATTGCTGCCATGGCGGTAGTCCTGCCACAGCAGTTCCTGCACCCGCAGCGCCAGCAGCGGCACCTCGCGGTCGGCCTGGTACAGCGCCTGCATCTGGGCGGCGTAAGGGCTGGGGCCGTCCAGCACGTAGCCGTAGTAGCACGGCCCGGCCGAGGACATCAGCACCGCCAGCACGTTGCCCAGCAGGGCCCAGGACAGCACAAAGCTGAACAGGAACTGCATGCGCAGCGCGGCCCGCTCGCTGCTGAACACCAGCCAGTACATCAGCGCGAACATGATGAAGAACCACAGGTGGTAGGCCAGGTTCAGCGCGGCCGTCGGCAGCGGATGGCCGAACACCGTCTGCAGCCAGACCCAGGGCGCGACGCCGCCGTGCAGCGCAAGGTCGAGTTCGGCCAGGCGGCGGTCCAGCGCGAACGGCTGTATCAGCGGCACGGCGGCTTTCAATTCGGTGAAGCTGCCGGCGAACACCGACAGCAGCAGCATGGCCGGCAGCGCGAACAGCACGCGCTCGCGGCTCAGGTAGCCGCGCAGCTGCCGGCCCAGGTGGCGCAGCAGCAGGCGGGGACGGATGAACAGCATGACATACAGCGCGTAGCCGGCCAGCGCGAACAGCGGGCCGACCAGCAGCGAGGAGGCGTAGCCGGCCAGCAGCGTGCCGATCCCGGCGCCGCTGTGGTAGCGCGCGCGGATGGCGGCGGCGGCCAGTGCGTGCACGGCCACTGCCAGGGCCAGCCAGCGGTGCGCGCGCAGCGCGGGAGCCAGCTCGCGCAGCAGGGTTGCCGGCGCCGATGTCGTCAGGGATTTCATGGCAGGGCAAGGACGATCAAGTCCCTGGCATAGATGTACAGTTGGCCGAGCGCGTCGCCGAAGGCGGTGGCGCCGACGATGACCACACCCGCGATCAGGGCGGCCAGCAGCGCGTATTCGATGGCGGTGACAGCCGAGTCGTTGCGGGGGAAGCGGAGCAGGCGGCGTTTCATGATGGCCTCGCTGTGGCTGGTAGGTGGTGTCCGGTGGCCCGGAACGGGGGCTGGCCCCGTCCCGGAACCGCCATCTTTGCTCAGGCAGCTGGCGTGACGCCGCTGATCTTGGTGCTGATGTTGGTAAACATCGTGTTCAGCTTGGTGCCCACAGCGGTGACGCCGACGATGATGGCGACAGCGATCAGTGCTGCAATCAGGCCGTATTCGATCGCGGTGACACCGTCTTCTTGCTGCCAGAACTTTTGGATTGCTTGCATGATGATTCTCCTTGGTTAAAAAAAATGCACCCCGATGTGTAACCTCTGCAACCGCGGTGCGGCGGTTCAGATTCCCTTGCCCAGCGCCAGCAGCACGATGATGATGACCACGCTCACCAGTGCCGCCAGCAGTACCGCTTCGTAAAACGTGGCGCCCTCTTCGCTGCCGAGGAAGCCCCTCGGGGAGACCGGCCGGCTGTCTGCTGTACGCATGCTGTTCTCCTCGCGGGGCGGTGCTTAACTAGCGCCGCCATGGAAACAATATATTCCTGGGGGTATTGAGCTACATCAGACGAATGTCCTTTTTTCGGGCATGACACACTGCCTATTTTCATTTC
Source organism: Massilia sp. BGA-UO-ETr-WB1 (assembly GCF_059567845.1). Taxonomy (NCBI): domain Bacteria; kingdom Pseudomonadati; phylum Pseudomonadota; class Betaproteobacteria; order Burkholderiales; family Oxalobacteraceae; genus Massilia; species Massilia sp. BGA-UO-ETr-WB1. Next base: position 145,182 of record NZ_JCAQOT010000025.1, read on the forward strand.
CAACAGGCAGGACATTTGTCACGGAAGCACGTAACGGCGCGGCTTTCAGGGCGGTAGCCTCCGAATGAAAGCGCGCCATTTCCCGTGTCGGGCTGTGACAAAGTGTGAGAATTTGGCAAAAAACAACAGTCGCGCGAAATCAGCCGTCGTGGCGGCCGTTCGGGGGCGTGGTGAGGTAGATGTAGAGGTCCAGGCGGTTGGTCACGCCCAGCTTGTGATAGATGGCGGTCAGGTGGTTGCGCAGCGTGTGTTCGGAGATGTAGAGCTGTTCGGCCAGCGCCTTGTTGACGGCGCCGCCGCCCTCGGCCAGCAGCTGGCAGATCTTGCGTTCCTTGATGGTCAGGCTGGCCAGGCGGTCGGCCTGCGGCGGCGCATTGTGGGCCGGCTTGCGCATCTCCTCGAAGATGCGGCCCAGCATGCCGTGCTCCAGCCACAGCTCGCCCTCGTGCACCTTGCGGATGGCTTTCAGCATGATTTCCGGCGCCGCGTCCTTGCCCACCACGCCGCGCGCGCCGCGCAGCACCGCCTGGTCGAGCTGCTCGCGGTCGCGCGTGCCGCTCAGCACCAGCACCCGCGTGCCGGGCGCCGCCGCCAGCGTGGGCAGGATCTCCAGCGAGCTGCTGCCGTTCAAGTCCAGGTCCAGCACCACCACGTCCGGCGCCAGCTGCGCCGTGAGCGCCAGCGCGCCGGCCATGTCGGAGGCCGCGCCCACCACTTCCATGCCGTCCGCCTCGCTGCCGACCAGGCGGTCCAGGCCCCACAGGATGGTCTTGTGGTCGTCCACCAGCAGCACGCGGATGCGCGCCGGCGCGGCGGGTGTGGCGGGCGTGGCGCGGGTGGGCGGAGCGGTCGGGGTAGCCATCGGCGGTTCAGACTGGAATCACCACTTCGATCGCCGTGCGGCGGCCGGCGCCGGCGTGCACGCGGGTGCTGCCGCCCAGCGCGAAGGCGCGCTCGGCGATCGATTGCGGCAGGAAGTCGGGCTGGGTCAGGCTGCGGCAGTCGTTTTCGATGCGCACCCGCAGTTCGCCCTTGTCGCAGGCCAGCGTGACGGCGCCGTTGCGGGCCTCGGTGTGCTTGCGGATATTGCTCATGCCCTCGTTGACGATCTGAAACACCTCGGCCGCCAGGCGGTCGTTGACGGCCAGCTGGCCGGTGCTGTCGACCGTGATGTCGATGCCGTAGAACTGCTTGACCTGGCTGGCCTGGCGCCGCAGCGCCACCAGCAGCTCCGGTTCGCGCGGCGCCTCGCCGCTGCGGAAGGTCTGCGCGAAGCGGCGCAGGTCGACGATGACCTGGCCCATCATGTCCAGCAGCGCGTCCAGGTCCGGCAGCAGCGGATTGTCCGGCGCGGCCCGCTTGCGCAGGGCGCTCACGCCGTGGCGCAGGCCGATGTAGGGCTGGATGGTGCTGTCGTGGATGTCGCGCGCGATGCGCTCGCGTTCGCGCAGCACCGCCTCCGAGGCCATGCGGTCGAGCAGGGCGATGTTTTCGATGATGGGGAAGGCCTGCCCGGCGATCTGCAGCAGGAACAGCGCGTCCTGCTGGCTGTGGTCGCGCCGGGAAGCGACGATCAGCCAGCCCTCGCCCTGGCGCAGCGGCACCTGCACCGCGATCAGGGAAATGGCGTCCATCAGTTCGGCCAGGCGGCCCGCCGGCGCCGGATCGACCCGGCTCCAGCTGTGGGTGTCGCGCTGGCATTCGTGCGCCTCGTGGCCGCGCCGCAGCCAGCGCCACAGCGGGCGCTGGTACAGCAGCACCTGGCCGCTGCGCACGCACAGCAGCGGTTCGGCCGCCTCGGCGCTGAGGCGCTTGTCGTGCAGCGCGTGGCCGGGCTGGTCGGCGTTGGCGGTGCGCAGCATCCATTCATTGGTGCCGGTGTCGCGCAGCAGCAGCAAACAGGTGCCGGCGCCGTAGAAGGCCAGAGTCTTGTCCAGCACCGAGGCCACCGTGTGGTCGACCCCGAAGCGCGGGTTCGATTGCCGGCTCACCTCGTGCAGCAGTTCCAGGCGGCGCCGCTGCGACACCACCAGGCCGCCCCAGTGCGAAATCATATAGCCGAGCGCCAGCATGAAGGTGGCGCGCAGCAGCACCCGCGCCAGCTCGTCCTCGCTGGTGGCGAAGGCGGCGGTGCTGGCGAACAGCAGGGTGGAGGCGATGGTGATGCGGGCCCCGGCGGCCAGGCCGGAAGTGAAGGCCGCGCTCAGGATGGCGAAGAAGAAGAAGGGGTAGAAGAAGCTGGTGGAGCCGCCGGTGCTGAGCACGATCAGGTAGAACCACACCACGTCCACCCAGGCCACCGCGCGCGCCCAGCTGCGCGCCCGGCTGTAGTCCAGCGCCAGGCTGTAGACCAGGAAGGCGGCGAATACCGGCGCGGCGAAGTCGTTGGTGCGCCCCATGGCGCCCGGATCGATATACAGGGTCAGCAGGCAGGACGCCGAGAGCAGCGAACGCATGCGGTTGACCATGACCGCATCGGCTGGGTCTTGCCAGGATTGGATAGCGCTGTGTTCGCTCACTGTTCCCTCCGCCGCAGTGCAACATGGATCAGTCTAACGGGGCGGTCCGCGCTTGTCTACGCGAAAATAGCATTTTTACAACATCACCTCGAGGCCCTCGTACGCCAGGATCACCTGCAAGCCCTCCGGCAGCGGCGCGCGGCGCGCCATCACTTCGGCGAACACGGCCTCCAGTTCGTCGTCGCTGCGGGTCGGTTCGTGGTGGGTGCAATAGAGCTGTTTGGCGCCGGCCTTGATGGCCATGTCGAAGGCCGAGTCGAAGGTGCCGTGGCCCCAGCCCTGCTTGGCCGGATATTCCTCGCGCGTGTAGGAGCAGTCCACGATCAGCGCGGTCACGCCGCGCACCTTGTCTTCCAGCGCGCGCGCGCGTTCCTCGATGTGTTCCTGGTAGGCTGCGTGCTCGGGGTGGTGTTCCGGGTAGATGTTGTAGTGCGGCTCGTGGTCGCCGGTGAAGAACACCGACTTGCCGTTGCAGTCGATGCGGTAGCCCAGGTCGATCACCGGGTGGTTCATCATCACGTTCGACACCATGGCGTCGCCCACCTCGATGGCTTCGCCTACCGCCAGCGTGCGGTATTCGATGGTGGCGTCCATCTGCGTTTCGCTGACCGGGAAATAGCTGTTTTGCAGCTGCACGCCCATCACGTGCTCGATGCCGTTGCCGGTGTCCGGGTCGGTGGTGCCGTGCAGGCGCACCCGGCTGCCCTTGATGAACAGCGGGGTGAAGAAGGGCAGGCCGTGGATATGGTCCCAGTGGCTGTGGGTGATGAAGATATTGGCTTGCACCGGGGTTTTCTTTTGGGCGATCAGCGATTGCGCCAGCGCGAACAGGCCGGTGCCGCCGTCGATGATGATCAGCGTGTCGTCGTCGCTGCGCACTTCGATGCAGGTGGTGTTGCCGCCGTAGCGCGTGGTGCGCGGACCCGGGGACGGGATGGAACCGCGTACCCCCCAAAATTTGAATTTCATGCTCTCTACCCTTAACTCGACCCGCTCATGTCCTGTCACTGCCGCTCTTCTGTTGTCTGTTCAATAAGAATCATGATGGAACAGACAAGTGGCGATCCCGCTTGGATGATAGCCTTTTTTTCATCAATTCTGGGCCAAAAGTTGCGAAATTGAGCGCCGCGCGCGGCGCGGTGTCGTCTGTGGAATCACAGCGGGGTGATTTCAGCGCATTTCCAATGTACAGCGGCTTGCGCTGCGGCTACACTCGCACTATACGCCAGTGCTTTAAAAAGATTACAAAAAACACCATGCAAGAGCTGAACCACATACAAATCGCCCAAAGGCTGGATCAGCTGACCGAACTGAGCGTGGCCCTCGGCGCCAGCCACGAGACGGACGAGCTGCTGGAGCGCATCCTGATGGTGGCCAAAGGCATGACGCATGCCGACGGCGGCACCTTGTACCGCCCCAGCGCGGACGGCGCCAGCCTGTGCTTCCACATCTCGGTCAACGACACGCTGGGCATCCGCCAGGGCGGGGCGCACGGCGACCGGATCGACATCCCGGCCGTGCCGCTGTTCGACGAGCAGGGCGACAAGAACCTGTCCTCGGTGGCGGCCTATTCGGCCAACTTCCGGCTCTCGGTCAACATCGAGGACGTGTACCAGGCGGACGTGTTCAACTTTTCCGGCATGCGCTCGTTCGACCAGCAGCGCGGCTACCATTCGAAGTCCTTCCTGACGGTGCCGATGACCGACCACGAGGGCGAGCTGGTGGGCGTGCTGCAGCTGGTCAACGCGAAGGACCCGGGCAACGGCGAGATCCGCGCCTTCTCGCCGACCGACCAGCGCTTTATCGAAGCGCTGGCCGCGCAGGGGGCGGTGGCGCTGACCAACCAGCGCCTGATCCAGCAGCTGGAAGAGCTGCTGGAAGCGCTGGTCAACCTGATCAACATCGGCATCGACGAAAAATCGCCCTACACCGGCCGCCATTGCCAGTTCGTGCCCGAGCTGACCATGATGCTGGCCGAGGCGGTGCACAACACCGATAGCGGCCCGCTGGCCGATTTCCGCATGAACGACGGCGACCGCAAGGAGCTGTGGCTGGCCGGCCTGCTGCACGACTGCGGCAAGATCACCACGCCGGTGCACGTGGTGGACAAGGGCACCAAGCTGGAAACCATCTTCGACCGCATCCACATGGTCAGCACCCGTTTCGAGGTGCTGATGCGGGACGCGGAAATCCGCGCGCTGAAAGCCAAGCTGGCCGGCGGCGACGCGGCCGCCCATGCCGCCATCGACGCCGCGCTGGCCGAGGAGCTGGCGCAGCTGGAGCAGGAGCGCCAGTTCCTGCGCGTGGCCAATGTGGGCGGCGAGGGCATGAAGCCGGAAGACCAGGAGCGCGTGCGCCGCATCGCCGGCCGCCGCTGGACCGGCCCGCGCGTGTTCAAGAAGGAGCCGGGCGCCGAGGAGCCGCCGTTCGTGCGCGAGGAGCAGGACTTCCTCACCGCCGAGGAGGTGGAGAACCTCAACATCCGCTTCGGCACCCTGACCGAGCTGGAACGCAAGGAAATCAACAACCACATCGCAGTCACCATCCGCATGCTCGAGTCGCTGCCGTGGCCCAAGCACCTGCAGAACGTGCCGGAGTACGCCGGCGGCCACCACGAGCGGATGGACGGCAAGGGCTATCCGCGCGGGCTGACCAAGGACCAGATGTCGGTGCAGGCGCGCATCATGGCCATCGCCGACATCTTCGAGGCGCTCACCGCGCGCGACCGGCCTTACAAAAAAGGCAAGCCGCTGTCGGAGTCGCTGCGCATCCTGGGCAATTTCAGCCTGAACGGCCATATCGACCCGGACCTGTTCGACATCTTCATCCGTTCCAAGGTCTACCTGGAGTTCGCGCACAAGAACGTGGACGCGCGCCAGCTGGACCAGGTGGACGAATCCAAGATCCCCGGCTACGTTCCCTGACGTGGCCGGCGCCATGGTGTCCGCGTTGCTGAAACTCCTGCGCAAGTACGGCGCCCGCTGGGCGCTGGGGCTGCTGCTGTGCACCGCCGCCATCCTGCACACGGCCAACGTGCTGCACATGGACACGCTGGACCGCATGGACACGTTCATGTCCGGCCTGCGCATGCGGCTCGAGACGCCGGTGCTCGATCCGCGCGTGGTGATCGTCGACATCGACGAGAAAAGCCTGGCCGAAGTGGGGCGCTTCCCGTGGAGCCGCAACGTGATGGCCAGGCTGGTCGAGCAGTTGACCGTGAAATACGAAGTGGCGGCGGTCGGCTTCGACGTTTCCTTCCCCGAGCCGGACACCAGTTCCGGCTACGACGTGCTGCAGCGGCTGGCCCGGGGCGAGCTGCAGCAGGTGCCCGGCCTGCAAGGCCAGCTGGCGCGCCTGCAGCCGCAGCTCGATTACGACGGCCTGCTGGCGCAAGCCATGCAGGGCCAGCCGGTGGTGCTGGGCTACAGCCTGTCCGGCACCCAGGCCAGGGGCATGCTGCCCAAGCCCGCCTTCACCGAGGACGCCCTGAACGGCCGCACCGTGCACGCCTACGCGGTGACCGGCTACGAGGCCAACATCCCGCGCCTGCAGCAAGCGGCCGTCGGCGCCGGCATCTTCACCGCGATGCCGGACCGCGACGGCGTGGTGCGCTCCACCGCGCTGCTGCAGAAAATCGGCAAGGGCTACTACCCCACGCTGTCCCTGGCCACCACCGCCGTGGCGCTGCGCGCGCGCTCGATCGCGCCGCTGTTCGAGGGCGCGGTGGACACCCTGTCCGAGTCGGAGCGCGCCAACGGCGGCCTGGACGCCATCGCCCTGTTCCACGAGGAAGGCAATATCCGCATCCCGGTCGGCGAGGGGCTCACCACCACGGTGCAGTACCGCGGCCCCGGCGGCCCGCAGGGCGGCGGCTACCGCTACGTGTCGGCGGCCGACGTGCTGCGCGGCGCGGTGCCGGCCGAGCAGCTGGCCGGGGCCATCGTCCTGGTGGGCACCACCGCGCCCGGCCTGAACGACCTGCGGGCCACGCCGGTCAACGCCCAGTATCCGGGGGTGGAAATCCACGCCAACATGATCAGCTCCATCCTGGACGGCAGCTTCAAGCTGCGTCCCGATTACGCCTCCGGCGTGGAAGCGGGGCAACTGGTGGTGCTGGGGCTGCTGTTGACGCTGGCGCTGCCGATGCTGGCGCCGCTCTGGTCCATCCTGCTGTCGCTGCTGGCCATCGGCGCGGCCGGCGCCGTCAACTTTTACCTCTACAGCGCGCACGACCTGGTGTTCAACGTCTCGTCCATGCTGGTGCTGGCGCTGGCGCTGTTCATCCTGAACGTGGCCTGGGGCTATTTCTTCGAGGTGCGGCGCGGGCGCGCGCTGGTGTCGCGCTTCGGCGAATACGTGGCGCCCGAGCTGGTGGCCGAGATGGCCGAGAACCCGGAAAAATACAATATGGACGGCGAAAGCCGCGAGCTGAGCGTGATGTTCGTCGACGTGCGCGGCTTCACCACCATCTCCGAGGGCCTGACGCCGAAGGCGCTGCGCGAATACATCAACCTGTACCTGACGGCCATGTCGACCGACATCCGCGACAGTCACCGGGGCACGCTGGACAAGTACATCGGCGACGCGGTGATGGCCTTCTGGGGCGCGCCGGTGGCCTTCCCCGACCACGCCAGCCGCGCCGTGGCCACCGCGCTGCTGATGCAGGCCAGCGCGCAGCGCCTGAACCAGGACTTCCTCAAGCGCGGCTGGCCCGAGCTGAAAATCGGCATCGGCGTCAACACCGGCCAGATGCACGTGGGCGACATGGGTTCGCAGATCCGCCGCGCCTATACCGTCATGGGCGACGCGGTCAACCTGGGCTCGCGCCTGGAAGGCATCACCAAGGTGTACGGCGTGGGCATCGCCGTGGGCGAGGCGACCCGCGCCGAGGCGCCGGAATTCGCCTACCGCGAGCTGGACCTGGTGCGGGTCAAGGGCAAGAACGAGCCGGTGGCCATTTTCGAGCCGCTGGCGCGCGATTCGGAGCTGGGCCAGGCGGCGCGCGCGGAACTGGCGTCCTGGCAGGCGGCGCTGGCGCTGGTGCGCAGCCAGCAGTGGGACGCGGCGCAGGCGGCGCTGGAAGCGCTGCAGCTGGCCGCGCCGCACGGCCTGTACCAGCTCTATCTGGAACGCATCGGCCACTACCGCGCGCACCCGCCGGCGGCGGACTGGGACGGCGTCACCACCTTTGATACGAAATAAACAAGCGTAAAGTATCTGTGTGGAAATACATCAGCTCATCAAAAAAAGCGGACGGAAGACGCAATTCGGACTAAACTGAGAGTAATAAGTATTTCTCTCAGGTCAAGTCCGGGCGGAGACCATCATGCGATGCCGCGTCGTGCAACTGCTGGCTGCTGCGGCTTTGGCCGCCGCCTCGGGCGCGGCTTACCCGGCCGGACAGGACGCGGCGCAGAGCGTTGAGGTAAAGCCGGCCCTGACCGGATCGGTCAGCCTGGACAACAGTGGCGGCGGCGTGCGGCTGGACTACCGGCTGCCGCTGGCGGCGCCGGGCAACACGCTGGACCTGTACGGCGGCTACAACCAGACCGACTATGCCTGGAAAGACCGGGCCTGGGCCGAGGGCGGCAAGGGCGCCATGCTGGGCGCGCGCTACAGCCAGCTGCTGGCCAAGGGCGAGGGCCATGAGTCGCGCCTGAACTACGGCGCCGGCATCAAGGCCTTCCGCGCCGACGGCTGGCAGCAGGACAGCGAGGCGGGCCACGACGTGACGGTCCATCCGCTCACCGTGAACTACAGCGGCAACTGGCTGTTCGGGCAGGGCGAGGCCAGCGGTTCGGTGACGGTGCTGCGCAACCTTGCCGGCGGCCCGCGCGGCGGGCAGGCCGATTTCAGCCGGGCGCGCCCCGGCGCGGACGCCGGCTACAGCATCGTGCGGCTGGCGGCCAGCTTGACCCGGCAGCTGCCGCGCGACTTCCAGGTGCGCGCGGCCGTGAACGGCCAGTACACGCGCGACGCGCTGGTGCCGGGCGAGCAGATCGCCGTGGGCGGCGGCGCGCAGGTGCGCGGTTTCAGCGCGCGCGACCTGGCAAACGACAGCGGCTTGACCGCCAATGTCGAGATATACTCGCCACAGTTGTGCGGCGACGCGCGCTGGCGCTGCCGCGCGCTGGTTTTTTATGACAAGGGACTGATCAAGCGCAACCGCGAGCAGGGCGGCGAGCTGCGCACCAAGGCGATCGGCAGCGTGGGCGTGGGCCTGCGCGTCAGCCTGTCCCGCGACGTGGATTTGCAAGTGGATTACGGCCATGTGCTGCGTTCCAGCCAGGTGCCGCTACAGGATAAGAATCGCCTGCACATCAGGTTGGACCTGGGCTGGTGACTCGCAAAAAGATACGCACAATGAGGTCAACGATGATGACAGGTCCGGTTCCCCAAGGCATGCGGCGCAAGCTGCTGGCGGTGTTGATTGCAGCTTGCTACGGTTCCGCCTACGGCAATCCCAGCGCCCCGCAAGTCGTGGCCGGCCAAGCCAGCTTCCTCCAGCAAGGCAATTTGTACAGCATTACGAACACGCCGAACACCATCATCAACTGGCAGAACTTCTCGATCAATCCCAACGAGATCACCCGCTTCATCCAGCAGAGCGGCGACAGCAAGGTGCTGAACCGCATCGTCGGCCAGGACCCCAGCAAGATCCTCGGCTCGCTGCAGTCGAACGGCAAGGTTTACCTGATCAACCCGAACGGCGTGTTGTTCGGCAAGGATGCGCGGGTGGACGTAAACGGCCTGGTGGCCTCCAGCCTGGCCATCAGCAATAACGACTTCCTGACCGGCAAACTGCACTTCAGCGGCGACGGCGCGGGCAAGGTGGTCAACCAGGGCAGCATCACCACGCCGGGCGGCGGCCAGGTCTACCTGATCGGCTCCAGCGTGGAGAACAGCGGCGTGATCACCTCGCCGCAGGGCGAGGTGGTGCTGGCGGCGGGCAAGAGCGTGCAACTGGTCGATTCGGCCAACCCGGACGTGCACGTGGTGCTGTCGGCGCCGGCGGACCAGGCGCTGAACCTGGGCCAGGTGCTGGCGGCCGGCGGCAAGGTCGGCATATACGGCGCGCTGGTGAACCAGCGCGGGCGCGTCAACGCGGACAGCGCGGCGCTGGGCGCCAACGGCAAGATCGTGCTGAAAGCCAGCGGCGCCAACGGTACCACCTTGCTGGAAGCGGGCAGCCAGACCAGCGCCGCCAACAGCGCGGGCAAGGGCGGCGAGATCCAGCTGCTGGGCGAGCGCGTGGGCCTGGCGGGCGACGCGGCGGTGGACGCCAGCGGCGCGGCCGGCGGCGGCACGGTGCTGATCGGCGGCGATTACCAGGGCACGGGGGCGGTGCAGCGCGCGCAGCAAACCCATATCGCGCAAGGCGCCAGTGTGCGCGCCGACGCCACCGGGCAGGGCGACGGCGGCAAGATCATCGCCTGGAGCGACGGCGCCACGCGCGTGTTCGGCAGCCTGTCGGCGCGCGGCGGGGCCCAGGGCGGCAACGGCGGCCTGGTGGAAACCTCCGGCCATTATCTCGACATGCAGGGCAAGGTGGACACCCGCGCCCAGGCGCCGGGCGGCAAGACCGGCACCCTGCTGCTGGACCCGACCGACATCTACATCGCGTCCGACGCCGGCACCGCCTTCTACGGCGGCATGCTGAACGGCGCGCCGCAGCTGGGCGAGGCGGCCGGCGTGTTCCTGCCGGCCGGCGCCGTGCATGATTCGCTGCTGACCACCGGCGCGCTGCAAACCGCGCTGCAGACCACCGACGTCACCATCAAGACCACCAACCCGGACGGCACCGGCGAAGGCTCGATCCACGTCATCAGCCCGCTGGCCTGGACCACCAGCCGCAGCCTGACGCTGAACGCCGACAAGGACATCCACCTGAAAGCGGCCATCACCGCGTCCGACGCCGCCCTCAGCCTGCAAGCCGGCGGCAGCATCGTGCAAGTCACCAGCCCGATCGACGGCCTGACCGTGAAAAGCCTGGGCGCGCTGGCCGCCGGCGATATCGTGCTGAACAACAGCGGCAACCAGATAGCTGGCCCGGTCACGCTAAACACCGGTAACGGCACGGCCACGCTCGCCGGCGCGCAGGTCAACCTTGGTGCCAGCAATGTGGCGGGAACGCTGACCGTGACGGCGGCCAGCGGCAATCTCAGCGTGAGCGGACCGGTCACTGCGGGGGGGGCCTCCTTGCTCGCGACGGGCGATATTGCGCTGGGCGCGGCGGTTAGCACGCCGACGCTGGTGCTGGACGCTGCGGGCGATATCAGCGCCACCGGCGCGGTCGCGGTGAGCGGCCTGTTCGAACTCAAAGGCGGTGACTGGAAGCAAGAGATCTCGACGTTGCCGGCCTTCAGCGCGGGAGATTTCCGCATCTCCGGCGGCAGCTTTCTGCGCGTGATGGGCGGCAATGGCAGTGGCGACACGCCTTATGCCTTGGCGGATATCTACGGCCTGCAGGGCGTGGGTAGCCTGAACCTTAGTCATTCCTATGTGCTGGACCGCGACATCGACGCCAGCGGCACGGCGGGCTGGAACGAGGCCAAAGGCTTCCGACCGATCGGCTTTAGCGACATGGCTTACAGCGGCGACTTCAACGGCGGCGGCAAAACCATCAGCGGGCTGAAGATCGCCATGCCGAGCGACACCAACATCGGCCTGTTCTCCTATCTGGACGGCGGCAGCATCCGCAACCTCGCGCTGAGCGGCGCCAGCGTGGCCGGGAGTATGAATGTCGGCGGTCTGGTGGGCCGAGCCAGCAACAACGGCAGCATCAACAATGTGAAAGTCGGCGGCACGGTCAGCGGCATCGGCAACGTGGGCGGCCTGGCCGGCTACAGCGGCGCGCAGATCGTCAACGCCAGCAGCAGCGGCGCGGTCAGCGGCGGCTATGCAGTGCAGTACGCTTCCAATATCGGCGGCCTGGTGGGCTACAACTTCGGCAGCATCACCGGCTCGCACTCGAGCGCCAGCGTCACCACTACCGGCCAGGGCTATGCCGGCGGCCTGGTGGGCGCCAACTATTCCGACATCAGCGGCAACGGCAGTATCGATAACTCGTACGCCACCGGCAGCGTCAGTTCCAGCGGCGAGATCATCGGCGGCCTGGTGGGCGACAACGCGGGCGGCGCCATCAGCGAGTCCTATGCTTCCGGCAGCGTGCAGGGCGGGCGCAACGTGGGCGGCCTGGTGGGACGCAACACCTCGGGCTACGCCCGAAATGGCAGCATCCAGGACGTGTACGCCAGCGGCGTCATCAGCGCGCACGCCAGCCCCACTGTGGTGCCGTACAACATGGGCGGCCTGCTGGGCGAGAACCACGCCGGTACCGTGGCCAACGCTTTCAGCAGCAGCACCATCAATGGCACCGGATTCAGCTTCGTCAACGGCCTGGTCGGGCTGGTAACCAGCGGCAGCGTGACGAACGGCTACTTCGATTCCGTCAAGGCCGGCACCACCAGCGACGCCAGCGGCGCCACGGCGCTGACGACGGCGCAAATGATGCAGCAGTCCAGCTTCACCGGCTTCGATTTCACAAGCTCGCCGGTATGGCGCATCTACGAAGGCCATACCACGCCACTGCTGAAGGGCTTGCTGAAACCGCTTACCGTGACCGTCAGCGGCGATACAACCAAGGTCTACGACGGCGTCACCGGCGCCGTCTTCAGCGGCACCAGCAGCAGCGCCGGCTTTGTCGATGGCGATACCGCCACGCAGGGCACCCTGGGCTGGGCCGGGGCGCGCAACGTGGGCACCTACGCCGTCGGCGGCCTGTGGTCGACCAAGTACGACATCGGCTACGCCGGCAGCGCGCAGCTGAGCATCACGCCGCGCACCGTCACGGCCCAGGTGGGCGGCAGCAAGGTCTACGACGGCACGCTGGCGCTGAACGCGGCCAACCAGGCGGTCACCTTCGGCAACGCCGTCGCCGGCGACGCGCTGGGCGCCAGTTTCTCGGCCGTGTTCGCCGACAAGAACGCCGGCACCGGCAAGGCGCTCACGCTGAGCGAAGGCATGCTGACCGGCGCCGCCGCCGGCAATTACGTGCTGGGCGCAGCCACCAGCGCCGGCGCCGACATCACGCGCGCGCCGCTGACGGTGAGCGGCATCAGCGGCGTCAGCCGTGTCTACGACGCCACCGTTGCCGCTAGCATCAGCGGCACGCTGACGGCGGCCGGCATCGGCAACGACGACGTCGGCGCCGTGCTGGGCAGCGGCTACACCTTCAGCAACAAGAACGTGGGCGAGGGCAAAACGGTCAAGGTGCCGCTGACCCTGAGCGGCGGCGACGCCGGCAACTATCTGCCCTATACCACGGTGCTGGCCGACATCACGCCGGCGCAGCTCGCCATCACCTCCATCAGTGGCGTGGACCGGGTCTACAACGGCAGTTCGCTGGCCCAGGTGAGCGGCGCCGCCTTCAGCGGCGTGCTCGGCGGCGACACGGTACAGCTCGGTGCTTATACGGCCTATTTCGACAACAAGAACGCCGGCTCCGGCAAACCGGTGTCGTTTGAAGGCATGCCGGGGCTGTCCGGCGCGGACGGCGGCAATTACCAAGTGGCTTCGGTGCCATCGGGCATCACGGCCAATGTCACGCCTGCCGCGCTGACGGTGGGCGGCATCAGCGCCGTCTCCCGGGTCTACAACGGCGGCACCAACGCCGCGCTCTCGCTGGTGGAAGGCGGCCAGCTGTATGGCGCGGTGAGCGGCGACGCGGTGGCCCTCAGCTCCGGCAACGCCAGCGGCGCCTTTGCCGACCGGCACGTCGGCACCGGCAAGACGGTCACCGTGTCCGGCCTGGCGCTGACCGGCAGCGACGCGGCCAACTACACCGTGACCGCGCCCGCCCTCAGCGCCAACATCACCCAGCTTGATTCGGTCAGCTGGATCGGCGGCGCCAGCAGCCTGTGGAGCGACGGCGCCAACTGGTACGGCGGTGCCATACCGGATGCGAACAATGTGCTGAACGTCTTCTTGAATGGGGGCAGCGGCAGCGTCGTCACTTACGACGCGGGCAATACCTTCCTGCGCAGCCTCACCGCCAGCAACGGCCAGAGCCTGGCCATCAACGGCGGCGCGCTCACGCTGGGAAAGCAGAGTGGCGACGCCTCCGTGCTGGCCGGCTCGGTGAGCCTGAACAGCGGCAGCCTGAGCCTCACCGGTTCGCTGGCTGCCGGCAGCTATGCGCAAAGCGGCGGCACGCTGGGCGGCAGCGGCAACCTGGCGGCCAGCGCCTTCAACCTGAGCGGCGGCGCCATCGGCGGGCTGGGTACGCTGGCGGTCGGCACGCAGTACACGCAGACCGGCGGCAGCATTGCCACGCCGGGCAATATCATCATCAACCAGGCCAGCGGCAACCTGGCGGTGGGCGCCATCTCGGCGGTGGAAGCCATTTCGCTGACGGCGCAAAGCGGCAGCATTTCACAGAGCGGCGCGCTCAGCACCGGCAGCCTGCACACGGTGTCGGCCAGCGGCACCACGCTGGACAACAGCGCCAACCACGTGCACAACTTCAGCGGCAGCAACAGCGGCAGCGGCGGCATCAGCCTGCGCAACGTGCTGAGCGGCAGCGACGAACTGGGCGTCGGCAACCTGGCCACCACGGGGGGCGGCATCGTGGTCGACAACGTTGGCGGTATCCATACCACCGGCAACCTGAGCGCGCTGGCAGGGGCCGTGTCGCTGACGGCGCACAGCCCGGTCTGGGTCGGCCACGAGATCGCCGCCGACAGCATCAGCCTGTCGGCCAGCACCGGGATCACGCTGGCCGGGGCATCCGAATTGCTGGCCACGCACGATATCAGCCTGAACGCCGGCAGCGGCGTGCAGCTGGGCGGGGTGCTGGCCAGTACTGCGGGCAGCATCAGCGTGCTGGCGCAGGCCGGTTCGATCACGGCGGCCAGCGGCACCTCCATTTCAAGCAGCGGTCCGGCGCGGCTGGCGGCAGCCAGCGGTTCGGTGAACGTGCCGGCCAGCATGTTCCAGGCCGGCACCGTGGCGGACATCTATGACGGCGCGGCGGCGGCAGCGGAGGCGGCAGCCAAGGCGGCGGCGGAGGCGGCGGCCAAGGCGGCGGCGGAAGCGGCGGCCAAGGCGGCGGCGGAAGCAGCGGCCAAGGCTGCGGCGGAAGCAGCGGCCAAGGCTGCGGCGGAAGCGGCAGCCAAGGCTGCGGCGGAAGCGGCAGCCAAGGCTGCGGCGGAAGCGGCGGCCAAGGCTGCGGCGGAAGCAGCGGCCAAGGCTGCGGCGGAAGCGGCGGCCAAGGCAGCGGCGGAGGCGGCGGCTAAAGCTGCAGAGGACGCTGCGGCCAAGGCGGCGGCGGACGCGGCGGCCAAGGCGGCGGCGGACGCGGCGGCCAAGGCGGCTGAGGATGCGCAAGCCAAGGCGGCGGCCGATGCGGCGGCCAAGGCGGCGGCCGACGCGGCAGCCAAAGCCGCAGCGGACGCTGCGGCCAAAGCCGCGTCCGATGCGGCGGCAGCCAAGGCAGCGGCGGACGCTGCGGCTGCGGCAGCGCAGAACGACCCGACCCAGCCGGCCGGCCAGGCATCCAATTCCACGGTCAACATCATCAACACGTCGACTGCCATCGGCAGCTCAGCCTCCACCGCGCCCGCCGTCAAGCCATCCACCGCTTCTGCCGAGCAAGCTGGCACCGGCACCGGCAGCAGTTCGGGCGGCAGCGCCACGTCCGAAGCCCCCGACAGTGGATCATCCGACAAGAAAGAGGACAAGCAAAGCGGCAAGAGCGCGCTTGATGCCGAGAAGACCGGGATCAAGGAAGAGGTCACCAAGAAAATGTACTGCAATTGACTGTGCTGCAACTAAGCGGAAGGACGGACCAGCGAGGTTCGTCCCGCTCGCCTGGCAATCGCCCCTAAAGCAATATTTGTTTCAATTGGGAATTAAATTGCCAATTCGTGCTAGCATTTCGCCATCGGCACACTGGATGTGTCTTCTGGAACGACAATATCCTTGATTTTTCAGCAAAATCAGCGGAATTGCCTTGGTCCTGGGTAATAATCGCACCAGCGCAGCACCAAAACAACTCCAAGAGCCTATATGACATTGAAACTAGCGCGCGTTTTCGCGGGCACCTTGCTAGCCGCCGCAGTTAGCGCCGCCTGTGCGCAAGAGCCCGGCAACGACATCCGATTCGAGATCAGCCGCTTCGACGTGAAGGGCAACACCCTGCTGCCCCAGGCCGAGGTGGAGCGCCTGGTGGCGCCGTTTACGGGCCAGCGGCGCGACTTCGGCGACGTGCAGCGCGCGCTGGAGGCACTGGAAGCGGCGTATCACGCGCGCGGCTACAACGTGGTGACGGTGGAGTTGCCGGAGCAGGAGCTGAATCAGGGCGTGGTGCTGCTGAAAGTGGTGGAAACCAGGATCGGCCGCGTCAAAGTGCAGAACAACCGCTATTTCGACGAGGCCAATATCCGCCGCAGCCTGCCCGCGCTGCAGGAAGGCCGCACGCCCAACCTGAACGAGGTGTCCAACAACCTGCGCCTGGCCAACGAGAACCCGTCCAAAAAGGTCAACCTGAAGCTGCAAAGCGGCGACACCGACGGCGAGGTCGACGCGCGCCTTGAAGTGACCGACGAGAGCGCCTGGAAAGGCATGCTCAATGCCGACAACACCGGCACCGGACAAACCGGCAAGACCCACCTGGGCTTCATGCTGCAAAACGCCAACCTGTGGGGACGCGACCACGTGGCCAGCCTGCAGTACACTACCACCGCCGAAGAACCGGGCCGCGTGAAGGTGTACGGCGTGGGCTACCACATTCCGCTCTACAGCCAGGGCGACTCGCTGGACTTCTTCGGCAGCTATTCCAACGTCGATTCGGGCACCGTCTCGGCCGGCCTGATCGACCTGGCGTTGAGCGGCAAGGGCACCGTGCTGGGCGCCCGCTATACGCAGGGCCTGGCCAAGCGCGGCAAGCTTGAATCGCGCATGGTGTACGGCGTGGATCACAAGGCCTTCAAGAACAGCGTGGTGGCGCTGGGCACCGAACTGGGCAACGACGTGACGGTGCATCCGCTGAGCGTGAACTACGTGGCCAACTGGAGCGCCGCGTTCGGCGAACTGGGCGGCTCGGTGACCGTGCTGCACAACGTGTCCGGCGGTTCGCGCGGCGGGCAGGCCGAATTCACGCGCGCACGCACGGGCGCCAAAACCGACTACAACCTGCTGCGCCTGTCGGGCAGCTACAGCCGCAGCCTGCCGCAGGACTGGCAGGTGCGCGCCATCGTCAACGGGCAGTACACGGCGGACGCGCTGATTCCCGGCGAGCAGTTCGGCGCCGGCGGCGCCAGTTCGGTGCGCGGCTTTGCCGAGCGCGAAATATCCAACGACAAGGGCGTGAGCGGCAACCTGGAGCTGTACACGCCGAATTTCTGCAAGAGCGAGCGCTGGCAGTGCCGCGCGCTGGCCTTCTACGACACCGCCCACCTCACGCGCAACCATGCGCTGCCCGGCGAACTGGACAGCACCACGATAGGCAGCACCGGCCTCGGCCTGCGCGTGCTGATGGCCGCTTACCTTAACCTGCAGCTCGACTACGGCCATGTGGTCCAGGCGGGCGCAACAGGGCGCGGTAGCGCCAACCGGCTGCATGTGCGGCTGGGACTGTCTTATTGAATGAGTTAGATGATGCGAGCGTATTTTCCAAGCCACCTTAATCTGAAGCGCAAACTGCTGGCGGCCACCGTGGCCGCCTGTTTTGGCGCAGCCGCGCATGCCCATCCCATGGCGCCGCAAGTGGTGGCGGGGCAGGCGCAATTCAGCCAGCAAGGCAACGTGTTTTCGATTACGAACACGCCCAACACCATCATCAACTGGCAGAGCTTCTCCATCAATGCCGGCGAGATCACCCGCTTCATCCAGCAGGGCGGCGACAGCAAGGTGCTGAACCGCATCGTCGGCCAGGACCCCAGCAAGATCCTCGGCTCGCTGCAGTCGAACGGCAAGGTTTACCTGATCAACCCGAACGGCGTGTTGTTCGGCAAGGATGCGCGGGTGGACGTAAACGGCCTGGTGGCCTCCAGCCTGGCCATCAGCAATAACGACTTCCTGACCGGCAAACTGCACTTCAGCGGCGACGGCGCGGGCAAGGTGGTCAACCAGGGCAGCATCACCACGCCGGGCGGCGGCCAGGTCTACCTGATTGGCTCCAGCGTGGAGAACAGCGGCGTGATCACCTCGCCGCAGGGCGAGGTGGTGCTGGCTGCGGGCAAGAGCGTGCAACTGGTCGACTCGGCCAACCCGGACGTGCACGTGGTGCTGTCGGCGCCGGCGGACCAGGCGCTGAACCTGGGCCAGGTGCTGGCGGCCGGCGGCAAGGTCGGCATTTACGGCGCGCTGGTGAACCAGCGCGGGCGCGTCAACGCGGACAGCGCGGCGCTGGGCGCCAACGGCAAGATCGTGCTGAAAGCCAGCGGCGTCAACGGTACCACCTTGCTGGAAGGGGGCAGCCAGACCAGCGCCGCCAACAGCGCGGGCAAGGGCGGCGAGATCCAGCTGCTGGGCGAGCGCGTGGGCCTGGCGGGCGACGCGGCGGTGGACGCCAGCGGCGCGGCCGGCGGCGGCACGGTGCTGATCGGCGGCGACTACCAGGGGAAAAACGCGGCGGTGCCGAACGCGCAGTTCAGCTTCGTCAGCCAGAGCGCCAGCGTTTCGGCCGACGCCACCGCGTTCGGCGACGGCGGCAAGATCATCGTCTGGGGCGACCAGGCGGCGCGCGCGCACGGCATGCTGTCGGCGCGCGGCGGCCGCGCGGGCGGCAACGGCGGCCTGGTGGAAACCTCGGGCCATTTCCTGGACGTGGACGGCGTGCGCGTCGATACCCGCGCGCAGGCGCAGGGCGGGAAGGCCGGCCTGTGGCTGCTGGATCCTGAATTCATTACCATCGCCACCGGCGGCACCGCCACGCGCGAGGACGTGGCCAATTTCGGCGCCGGCGAGGCGAGCGGCATCACGTCGATCGCGCCGGAGACCATCAATAGCGCCACCACCCATGTGGCGCTGCAAGCGCGCCGCGACATCACCTTTGTGGACGCCGTCAACATCGCGGCGCAGGGCGTGGGCGTGTCGGCGCAGGCGGGCGGCAACATCAACGTCAACGCGGCGCTGACCACCAATGGCGGCCCGGTCATCCTGCAGGCCAACCTGGGCGACACCGCCACCGGTTCCGGCGCGGTGAACATCAATAGCGCCCTGTCCACCAACGGCGGCAACCTGGTGCTGAGCGGCGCCAGCGTGGCGCTGAACGCGGCCGTACATGTCGGCCTGGGCGACGCGGACCTGCACACCAACAGGGCCGGCGGCAGCATCGTGATCGGCGCCAACGGCAGTTTGACGGGCAGTTCCGATGCGGCCTATTCGCCGCTGTTCTTCTTCATGGCGGACAACGTCAGCCTGCTGGGCAGCGTGGACGGCGGCGGTGCGGGCGAGGGCACCTCGGTGTCCTTCGTGCCGTACACGGCGGACCGCGCCATCCTGGTATCGAACACCGCCGACGCGGGCAAGCTGACGCTGGCTCCGGCGGACCTGGGGCGCGTATCGGCGCTGAACCTGAACATCGGCAGCAGCGGCACCGGCGGCGGCGTGGTCGTGGCCGACGCGCTGGAACTGGGCAAGGTGCGCAACCTCTTTATCGAAAGCGGGGGCGACATCGCCATCAACAGCACGGTGCAGGCCAGCAGCGCCAACGGCACGCTGTCGCTTGGCACCTACGGCAGCACGGCTGGCATCGAGTTCGGCGCAGGCGGCAGGCTGGGTGCGCAGAACGTCCTGCTGCGTTCGGATAATATGGATCTGGGTAGCACGGCGGGCGCCATCACCGCCAGCGGCCTGGCCAGCCTGTCCACCTATAGCGACACCGCCGGCATCCAGCTGGGCGGCGGCAGCAGTAACGGCAGCACCGGCGCCTTGATGCTGTCGGCCGCCGAGCTGGCCGCGATCCAGGCGGATACGCTGCAACTGAATACGGCGCAGGATTTGTCGGTGGCGGGCGACGTGGTTGCAAGCGCCGGCACGCTGGTGCTGAAGGCGGGCGCCATCAGCAACGGCGGCGGCAAGATCACCGCCGGCGCGCTGGATATGACCGCCAGCGGCAGTATCGGCGCCGCCGGCAACGCGCTTTCGACGGTGGTGTCGCAACTGTCCGCGCAGAGCACGGCCAGCAGCGGCAGCCATTCGATCGACATCAACAACGTCAACTACGCGGCCAATCCGGCATCGTCGCAAGCGGGCCAGTTGACTATCAAGAAGCTCATGCTGGCCAGTGGCAACGGCGGTTCCATCACGCTGCACAATACCGGCGCCACGCTGCTGGACGCTGCGGGCACCGTGAGCGCAGGCACCGGCAAGGTGACCCTGGCCGCGCATAGCCCGCTGACCATCAACGGTGCGGTGCGCACCGATTCTGGCGATATCGAGCTGGTGGCAGGTTCCAGCGGCGCCGCCACAGACGTGCTGAGTTTCGGCAGCGGCGCCCTGGTCAGCTCCGGCAGCGGCAGCGTTACGCTGACCGCCGGCGCGTCCATCCAGGGCTTGAGCAGTTCCACGGTGCAGACCGCGCCGGGCAAGCTGGTCACCCAGGCAAACCAGAACCCGCCGGTGACGCCGCCGGTGGTGACGCCGCCGGTGGAGCCCCCAGTCGTGACGCCGCCAGTCGAGCCGCCGGTGGTCACGCCGCCGGTGACGCCGCCCGTGGTAACGCCGCCGGTGGTAACGCCGCCGGTCGAGCCGCCGGTGACGCCGCCAGTGGTGACGCCACCCGTGGTCACTCCGCCCGTCGAACCGCCGGTGACGCCGCCCGTAGTGACGCCGCCCGTCGTCACGCCGCCCGTCGTCACGCCGCCGGTCGTCACGCCGCCGGTCGAGCCGCCCGTGGTAACGCCACCGGTCACGCCGCCTGTGACACCGCCGGTGGTTACGCCGCCGCCGAGCGCGGACATCTGCACCATCGCGCCGAATTCGGCGCTGTGCCAGGTGCTGTCGCCGCCAACCGCCAGCGAGCCGGTCAAGCCGGTGCAACTGGCGGCCAATGAAGTCATCAAGACCGTCACCGCCGGCACTCCGCGTTCGGAAACCGGCGGCCCGGCCGCCGCGTCCTCCACGCCGGACGACAAGACCGACAGCAAATCGGACACAAAAGAACTCGCCTCAAACGACAAACCGGGAATCAAAAATGAGCCAGTTAAAAAACTGTACTGCAACTAAAGCCTTGCTGCTGCTGGTTCTGTGGTGCAGTTGCACCCTGGCCCTGGCGGCGCAAGTTGCGGGCACCGTGGTGCAGCTGAGCGGCCCGCTGATGGCGCGCAAGGCCAGCGGCGCGGTCAAGATCCTGTCGCTCAAGTCCGAAGTCGAAAGCGGCGATACGCTGGTGACGGAAAAGAACACATACGCCCTGGTGCGTTTCATCGACAATAGCGAAATCACGCTTAAGCCGGCCACCACGATGAAGATCGACAGCTACGCCTTCGACAACGCCAAGCCGGATGAAGACAGCGCCAATTTCAGCCTGGTGAAAGGCGGCCTGCGTTCGGTCACCGGCCTGCTGGGCAAGCGCAACAAGGAAAAGTTCGAACTGAAGACGCCTAGCGCCACCATCGGCATCCGCGGCACCACCTTCATCGCCGAGTATGTACCGGAGGAGGAGCAACGCGGCATGGCTTCGCTGCAAGCTTGGCTCAACGCCAGCACCGCCGCGCTGGGCGACAGCGTGATGCCGATCGCGCCGCTGCAACTGGCGCAACTGCCGATACGGCCGCCGCCCAGCTCGGCGGTCATGCCGCCCGGCCTGTACGTGCACGTGATCGATGGCCTGATCAATGTCAGTAACAGGGGCGGCGCGCAGCAATTTTCGGCTGGCCAGTTCGGCTTCACGCCGAACCCCATGCAGCCGCCGGTCATTGTGCCGAAGAATCCGGGCCTCCTGTTCACGCCGCCGCCGGCATTCTCCGCTCCCCCGCCGGTCAGCGGGACCACCTCGCAGCCCAAGTCCAACGCGGTCGACTGCGAAGTACGCTAAGCCGGGAGCAAGCGATGAATATCGGCCAGGCCGCGCAAGCATCGGGCGTTACCGCCAAGATGATCCGCTACTATGAAAGCATAGGGCTGGTCAGTGAAAGCCGGCGCAGCGAGGCCGGCTACCGCATCTACGGCGAGAAGGACCTGCACGCGCTACGCTTCATCAAGCGCGCCCGCAAGCTGGGCTTCTCGCTGGAGCAGATCCGCGAGCTGCTGTCGCTCTGGCAGGACAGCGCACGCGCCAGCGCCGACGTCAAGCGCATTGCACTGGCGCACGTGGACGAGCTGAATCAGCGCATCCGCGAACTGAGCGAGATGCGCGACACGCTCGCCACGCTGGCGTCCTGCTGCCACGGTGACCAGCGTCCCGACTGCCCCATCCTGCAAACGCTCAGCGAATAAACATCCACACGGTCAGCGCCGCGCCGACCGCCACCACGAAGCCCCGCATCAGTTTTTCCGGCATGCGGTGGATCAGCCAGGAACCGCACAAGCCGCCCGCAATGCCGCCCGCGCACAGCGCCAGCGCTGCGGGCCAGCTGATCATGCCCGAGAAGGCGAAGATCGCCGCCGCCGACGCGTTCATCGCCATGGCCAGCATGTTCTTGGTGGCCGTAGCCATGCGGATCTGCTGGCCGGCGATGGTGAGCGCGGCCAGCATCAGGAAGCCGATGCCGCCGCCGAAATAGCCGCCGTACACCGCAATGCAGCTTTGCACCGCCACCAGCACGCCGGTCGGCATGCCGCTTACCGCATGCAGCGGCTGGCTGCGGAAACTGCCCCAGGCGAACACCGAGGTGGCGAACAGCACCAGCCAGGGCACCAGTTTGGAGAAGAACACCGGCGGTGTCACCATCAGCAGGATGGCGCCGAGCACGCCGCCGACTACGCTGATGGCGAACAGCTGCTTGAACGACAGCCCGCCCACGCCGCCCACCAGCTTGCGGCCGGCGATGGCGGAGGTGGTCTGGCTGGGGAACATGGCGATGGTGGACGTCATGTTGGCCGCCACCGGATTCAGGCCCGCCAGCAGCAGGGTGGGGAAGGTGATGAAGGAACCGCCGCCCGCGAGGGCGTTCTGCACTCCGGCAAACAGGCCGGCGGCTGCGATCAGGAGGACGGTGTGGAGTTCGAGGGGAGGGACGGGAGGCATGCGGGGATTATAGCCGGGCGGGCCCGCCGCCGCTCGGCCACTGCTTGGCCGCGCCGGGCTGGCCCGGTTTCGGGCATGATGGCCGTTTCAGTAATATGCGGGGAGCGGGCGATGTTTTATGAACTGTATTACTGGCCCACCATCCAGGGGCGAGGCGAATTCGTGCGGCTGGCGCTGGAGGAGGCGGGCGCCGCCTACAAGGACGTGGCGCGCGCCAAAGGCGGCATGCCGCCCACCGAGGCGGCCATCGATCCGGCCGAAGAAGTGCGCGCCGCGTTTGCGCCGCCGGTGCTGCGCGCGGGCGAGCTGCTGATCGGGCAGACCGCCAACATCCTGCTCTATCTGGGCCGCAGGCACGGCCTGGCGCCGCGCGCCGAAGCGGGCTGGCTGTGGGCGCACCAGCTGCAGCTCACCATCGCCGACATCGTCAACGAAGCGCACGACACGCACCACCCGGTGTCCACCAATCTGTACTACGAAGACCAGAAGAAGGAAGCGAAGAAGCGCGCCGCCGACTTCACCGCCGAGCGCATTCCCAAGTTCCTCGGCTACTTCGAGCACATCCTGCAAAACAACGGCGGCCGCCACATGGTGGGCAGGCGCCTCAGCTACGTGGACCTGTCGATCTTCCAGCTGATCGAAGGCCTGCGCTACGCCTTCCCGAAAGCGATGGCGAAACTGGAGCCCGCTTGGCCCGGCCTGGTGGCGCTGCACGGCATGGTGGCCGGGCGCCCCAACATCGCCGCCTACCTGGCCTCCAGGCGCCGCATCCCCTTCAACGAGGACGGCATCTTCCGCCGCTACCCCGAGCTGGAATGAGGCTGGCTGTGCAGCTTACCGCGCCGCGCTGACCGGGAAGCCCGCGCCGGCGATGGCGGCCTTCACCGCCTCCAGCGCCGCGCTGGACTCCACCTTCACCTGCCCGGCGGCCAGATCAACCTCGACCGACGCCTGTGCATCGACCGCCTTTACCGCCTTGGTCACGCTCGCCACGCAATGCCCGCAGCTCATCTCTTCCACTTGCAGCTGATACATATCGACCTCCTTGTTGTGATGTGTTTACTGTAGGCCTTCCCACGATGGGAAGGTCAAGGCAAATAAAAAAAGCCCCGCGCGCGGTGAAGCGGGCGGGGCTTGATCGGCGTTGAAGCCGGCGGGGATGCCGATGCCGCGGCGCGGGCCGCAGCGGGGTGTTACAGCACGTCGCTAGCGTGGTCGGCCAGGCGCGAGCGTTCGCCGCGCGCCAGGGTCACGTGGCCGCTGTGGGACCAGCCTTTGAAGCGGTCCACCACGTAGGTCAGGCCGCTCGAACCTTCGGTCAGGTACGGCGTGTCGATCTGCGCGATGTTGCCCAGGCAGAGGATCTTGGTGCCCGGGCCGGCGCGCGTCACCAGGGTCTTGACCTGCTTCGGCGTCAAGTTCTGCGCCTCGTCGATGATCAGGAACTTGTTGACGAAGGTGCGGCCGCGCATGAAGTTGAGCGACTTGATCTTGATGCGCGAGCGGATCAGGTCCTGCGTCGCCGCGCGGCCCCATTCGCCGCCGTCGCTGTCGGACTTGTTCAGCACTTCCAGGTTGTCGTCGAAGGCGCCCATCCACGGCGACATCTTCTCTTCCTCGGTGCCCGGCAGGAAGCCGATGTCCTCGCCCACCGGCACCGTGACGCGGGTGACGATGATCTCGTTGTACAGCTTGGTCTCCAGCACTTGCGCCAGGCCGGCCGCCAAGGCCAGCAGGGTCTTGCCGGTGCCGGCCTGGCCCAGCAGCGTGACGAAGTCGCACTCCGGGTTCATCAGCAGGTTCAGCGCGAAGTTCTGCTCGCGGTTGCGCGCGGTCACGCCCCACACGCTGTTCTTGTTGTGGCTGTAGTCGCGCAGGGTTTGCAGCACGGCGGTCTTGCCGTTGATCTGCTTGACCTGGCCGTAGAACGGCGCCTCGCCGTTGGCCGGCTCCAGGAACACGAACTGGTTCACCAGCAGGGTCGGGATGACGGGGCCGGTGACGCGGTAGAACGTGGCGCTCTGGCCGTTCTTGTTCTCCTGCCAGGATTCCATGTCCTTGCCGTGCTTGTTCCAGAAGTCGTCCGGCAGCTGGACGATGCCCGAGTACAGCAGGTCGGTGTCTTCCAGCACGTGGTCGTTGAAGTAGTCTTCCGCCGGCAGGCCCAGCGCGCGCGCCTTGATGCGCATGTTGATGTCTTTCGACACCAGCACTACGGCGCGGCCCGGCTGCTCGTCTTCCAGCGAACGCACCACGCCGAGGATCTGGTTGTCGGCCTTGCCTTGCGGCAGGCTGGACGGCAGTTCGGCGATCTGCAGCTTGGTCTGGAAGAACAGGCGGCCCTTGGCGTCCTTGTTGCCCAGCTTGGACAGCGGGATGCCGCTTTCGATGGCGTCGTCGTCGGTGCTGCCCACCAGCGCGTCCAGCGTGCGCGAAACCTGGCGTGCATTGCGCGCCACTTCGGTCATGCCTTTCTTGTGGTTGTCCAACTCTTCCAGCGTCATCATCGGCAGGTAGACGTCGTGTTCTTCAAAGCGGAACAGCGACGATGGATCGTGCATCAGCACGTTGGTGTCGAGCACGAACAGCTTGGTGCTGCCTTCCTGGTCGGCGTGGCGGCTGGTGGACGATTTCAGCACCACCTCGACAGGCTTGTGCTTGGCGGGATGCGGCGCTTCGACCAGCACCGGCGCGGATTTGCCGCGCGGCGACTTGGCCTTCGGCGCCGGTGCGGCGGGAGCGGCGGCCGGCGCAGGCGCGGCCTGCAGCAGCGCGGCTTTCTTCGGTTTTGCCGGCGCCTTGGCGGGCGCGGCTGCGGCCACCTGCGCTACAGGTGCAGGGACAGGGACAACAGCGGGTACAACAACAGCTTTGGCGGCCTTGGCCGCAGGCGCCGCCTTGACGGCTTTTTTCGGTGCGGCAGGCGCCAGTTCAACAACGGGCAAAGGCTGGGGACGAACGCCGCTGGCCTTCGGGTAATCTTTCGCGAGCAACAGGGTTGCCGGCTTGGTAGGCAGTTTTGGCAGTGGCATCAGGATCTCGATCTAAAAAATGCTGGAAGGGTCCGCCCATTGGACACGCCGCGCAGATAGCGGCGCATGGGGTGGATGCTGACGAAAAGAAATATAAGAACTGCCGCGGGCGGGTAACGCCCGTTGAATGTACCGGTTGGTGGCCGCAGCCACCGGGTACAGTTGGTGGGAGAACTTTGCAGACTCAAAATCAGGGTTATGTGCTCTATGATTTTACAAATTCCAGTACTTCATCGACGTGACCGGGAACCTTCACGCCTCTCCATTCTTTCACCAATCGGCCGCTACCGTCAATCACAAACGTGCTGCGCTCGACGCCGCGCACGGTCTTGCCGTACATCTGCTTCATCTTCATCACGCCGAAGGCCTGGCACACGGCTTCGTCGGGGTCGGAAATGAGCTCGAAGGGCAGGCCCAGCTTGGCTTTGAAGTTCTCGTGCGACTTCAGCGAGTCGCGGCTGATGCCGTAGATTTCGGCGCCGGCGGCCTGGAATTGCTCGTGCAGGTCGCGGAAGGCCATGTTTTCCGTCGTGCAACCTGGGGTGTTGTCCTTTGGATAGAAGAACAGCACGGTGTGCTTGGCCGGGCGGCCGGACAGCTGGAAGGTCTGGCCGCTGGTCATGGCGGCGGAAAAGTCGGCGACGGTTGCTACGGATGGGCTATCAGCCACAGGTGCTCTCCTGGACGGTGGCGCTGGTGCGTGGGCATTGTTGGTGCTGGCAGCGTACCCAGCGGCGCGTAGATGGGGACGAATTACTGTTATTCAAGCTTGTTCGGTTGATATTTGTTATTGCTTTTCGATGATGAGCGCCAACGTCACCTTGCGGCCTTCGGCCATCAGGATGTTGTAGGTGCGGCAGGCGGCGTTGGTGTCCATGCACTCCACGCCGATGTGCTTGCTCACCAGCGGCGCGCTCAGCTTCGGGTGCACGAAGCGCTGGCGCTCGCCG
Source organism: Massilia sp. BGA-UO-ETr-WB1 (assembly GCF_059567845.1). Classification (NCBI taxonomy): domain Bacteria; kingdom Pseudomonadati; phylum Pseudomonadota; class Betaproteobacteria; order Burkholderiales; family Oxalobacteraceae; genus Massilia; species Massilia sp. BGA-UO-ETr-WB1. The sequence goes on from NZ_JCAQOT010000025.1 coordinate 171,877, forward strand.
GTGCCGAGGATGACCACGTCCGGCGCGTCGGCCAGCAGTTGTTCAAAATGCTCGACCGTCAGCTGCTCGAAACTGGCCACCGGCCAGGCGCGCGGCGGCGCTTCCGGCAGCACGATCAGGCTGTAGTCGTAGGGCTGGGCGTTGATTTCCACACCGCCGGCGAAGTAGCCGGTAACGGTCTGGTAGGCCTGGGTGCTGTTGGGGTGGAGCTTCATAATAAAGTTTATGCGTAAGTATCTGTACGTAAAGTGGCGTAAAGGGACGCGATTCAGACCGTTATTGTAACGTTTTCCCTTGATCTGCGGCCCGCGAAGGTTGATTTAATCAAGCGCTTTCGGCAGAATGGGTATTTTCGCAATGCACCATTTGCGCGCATCGCCCCTTTATCTGGATAGGATTAGATTTTGCGACCGATTAACAAGTCGAACAAGCTGGCCGAAGTTTGCTATGAAATCCGCGGCCCCGTGCCGGAGAAGGCGCGGCAGATGGAAGAAGAAGGCCACAAGATCACCAAACTGAACATCGGCAACCTGGCCGTGTTCGGCTTCGATCCGCCGGACGAAATCGTGCACGACATGATGGTCAACCTGCACGGCGCGGCCGGCTACACCGATTCCAAGGGCATGTTCGCGCCGCGCAAGGCGGTGATGCATTATACGCAGGGCAAGAACATCGCCGGCGTGGCGATCGACGACATCTACCTGGGCAACGGCGCATCCGAACTGATCGTCATGTCGATGAACGCGCTGCTCAACACCGGCGACGAAGTGCTGGTGCCGGCGCCCGACTATCCGCTGTGGACCGCCGCCGTGAGCCTGTCCGGCGGCACCCCGGTGCACTACGTGTGCGACGAGCAGCAGGACTGGTTCCCCGACATCGAGGACATGCGCCGCAAGATCACCAGCAACACCAAGGCCATCGTCGTCATCAACCCGAACAACCCCACCGGCGCGCTGTACCCGGTGGAAGTGCTGCAGCAGATCATCGAACTGGCGCGCCAGCACCAGCTGATCATCTACGCCGACGAAATCTACGACAAGGTGCTGTACGATGAAGCCCAGCACACCTCGATCGCCTCGCTGGCGGACGACGTGCTGATGGTGACCTTCAACGGCCTGTCGAAGAACTACCGCGCCTGCGGCTACCGCGCCGGCTGGATGGTGGTGTCGGGCGAGAAACGCCATGCAAAAGATTACATCGAGGGCCTGAACATGCTGGCCTCGATGCGTTTGTGCGCAAACGCGCCGGGCCAGTTTGCCATCCAGACTGCGCTCGGCGGCTACCAGAGCATACAAGACCTGGTGGGCCCCGGCGGGCGCCTGTTAAAGCAACGCGACCTGGCTTACAAGCTGCTGACCGAGATTCCGGGCGTCACTTGCGTCAAGCCGAAAGCGGCGCTGTACATGTTCCCGCGTCTTGATCCGAAGATCTACCCGATCGCGGACGACCAGCAATTCGCCTACGACTTGCTGGCAGAAACCAAAGTACTGATAGTCCAGGGCACCGGATTCAACTGGATTGCGCCCGACCACTTCCGCGTCGTGTTCCTGCCGAACACCGACGACATGACGGAAGCGTTCGGACGTATCGCGCGCTTCATGGAAGGCTATCGCAAGCGCCACGGCAGCCCCATCTGATAATCACAGCGCCGCGCCGGCGCCGCCGGCCGCGCTGCAAGGAACTCACCATTATGAAACCCATCAAAGTAGGCCTGTTAGGCGTCGGCAATGTCGGCTCCGGCACGTTCAACGTACTGGAACGCAACCAGGAAGAAATTCGCCGCCGCGCCGGGCGCGGCATTGAAGTGGTGGCCGTCTCGGCCCGCAACCTGGAACGCGCCAAGCAGCGCACTGGCGGCAAAGTGAAAGTGGTCGCCAGCCCGTTCGACATCGTCAACGATCCGGAAATCGATATCGTCGTCGAACTGATCGGCGGCTACGACGAGGCCAAGGCGCTGGTGCTGCAAGCCATCGCCAACGGCAAGCACGTGGTCACCGCCAACAAGGCGCTGCTGGCCGTGCACGGCAATGAAATCTTTGCCGCGGCCCAGGAAAAGGGCGTGATGGTGGCGTTCGAAGCGGCCGTGGCCGGCGGCATCCCCATCATCAAGGCGCTGCGCGAAGGCCTGACCGCCAACCGCATCGAGTGGTTCGCCGGCATCATCAACGGCACCACCAACTTCATCCTGTCCGAGATGCGCGACAAAGGCCTGGACTTCGGCACCGTGCTCAAGCAGGCGCAGGAACTGGGCTACGCCGAAGCCGACCCCACCTTCGACATCGAAGGCGTGGACGCGGCGCACAAGGCCACCATCATGTCGGCCATCGCCTTCGGCATCCCGGTGCAGTTCGACAAGGCGCACGTGGAAGGCATTTCCAAGCTGAGCGCGGTGGACATCAAGTACGCCGAGCAGCTGGGCTACCGCATCAAGCTGCTGGGCATCGCCAAGCGCGCCAAGGTCAACGGCACCGAAGGCATCGAGCTGCGCGTGCACCCGACGCTGATCCCGGCCAAGCGCCTGATCGCCAACGTGGAAGGCGCCATGAACGCCGTGCTGGTGCAGGGCGACGCCGTCGGCGCCACGCTGTACTACGGCAAGGGCGCCGGCGCCGAGCCGACCGCCTCGGCTGTGATCGCCGACCTGGTCGACATCACCCGCCTGGCCACGGCCGACCCGGAACACCGCGTGCCGCACCTGGCCTTCCAGCCGAACGCCATGACCGACATCCAGATCCTGCCGATGGCCGAGATCACCACCAGCTACTACCTGCGCCTGCACGTGGTGGACCAGCCGGGCGTGCTGGCGGACCTGACCCGCATCCTGGCCGACGGCGCCATCTCGATCGACGCCATGATGCAGAAGGAGCCGGCCGACAACGAGACCCGCACCGACATCATCATCCTGACGCACCAGACCCAGGAGAAGAACGTCAACGCGGCCATCGCCAAGATGGAAGGCCTGTCCACGGTGGTGGGCAGCGTGACCAAGATCCGCCTGGAAAACCTGAGCTGACCGGCTTCGGCTGAAAGGGAAGGTGAAGGCGGGCCGTGGCTCGCCTTTTTTTCGCCCGCAATAATCAGCAATTCGATCATCCGCCGCCGGCGGCCGATGCTAATCTTGGCGCTCTCACCGGAGCCCGTCTTGAAGCCACTCTCGAAGCCACTCTTCCTTTTGCTGCTGGCCGCCGGCCAAGCCAGTGCCGCCACCTGGTACGTTTCTCCCAGCGGCAACGACGCCGCCAGCGGCGCGCAGGACGCCCCCTGGCGAACCGTCGCCCGCGCCCAGAGCGCCGCCGCGCCCGGCGACACCATCTATTTCCGTGGCGGCCGCTACGCCTACAGCGCCGCCACCAGCACCTGCGCCAGCCGCACCGCCGTGGTGGACGCCATCACGCTCAACAAAAGCGGCAGCGAAGGCGCCCCCATCCGCTACTGGGCCTACCCCGGCGAAACGCCGGTGTTCGACTTCTCGGGCATGAAGGACGACTGCCGCGTGAAAGGCATCAACGTCTCCGCCAGCTGGCTGCACCTGAGAGGCCTGGAAATCACCGGCGCGCCGCAGCAGCCGGAAAACCGCCTCAACCACGAGTCCTGGGGGCTGTGGATCAAGGGCAGCCACAACGTGTTCGAGCAGCTGAACGCCCACCACAACATGGGCCCCGGCGTGTTCATCGCGGACGGCAGCCACAACCTGGTGCTGAACAGCGACTCGCACCACAACTACGATCCCTACACCTCCAACGGCGCAGGGCAGAGCGCGGACGGATTCGGCGCCCACATCAAGGCCAACCAGCCCGGCAATGTGTTCCGCGGCTGCCGCGCCTGGGCCAACACCGACGACGGCTTCGACCTCATCAAGGCCTATTCCCCGGTGACGATCGAGTATTCGTGGGCCTGGCAGCATGGCTACCTGCCCGGCACCAGCACACCGCTGGCGGCGGGCAACGGCAACGGCATCAAGGCCGGCGGCTACGGCGGCGTATACGTCGCCAACGGCGTCAAGCACAGCGTGCGCTTCTCGGTCGCCTTCAACAACAAGGCCGCCGGTTTCTACGCCAACCACCACCCGCTGGCGCTCGACTTCTTCAACAACACCGCCTTCGGCAACGGCGCCGACTACGACATGCGCGGCGTGGCGCCGGCCGGCGCGCCGGCCAGCTTCGGCCTGCTGCGCAACAACATCGGCCGCACCGTGCGCAACGCCGCCGGCGCCGACCAGGCCCACAACAGCTGGACCCTGCCGCTCATTCTGCGCGATGCGGACTTCGACAGCGTCTCCGCGGCCGGCTGGGACGCCCCGCGCCAGGCCGACGGCAGCCTGCCCATCCTGCCCAACTACCGGCCGCGCGCCGGCAGCCAGCTGATAGCCAAAGGCGTGGACGTCGGCCAGCCCTTCAGCGGCGCCGCGCCCGGCCTGGGGGCGTTCGAGCCCGGCGCGCAGGCAAAAAAATAGCCGGGCTGCGCGAAACGCGGCCCGGCGAAAAGGTCTTACTCTGGGTAGGTACTACAACATCAACTGCAGGTGCTACGAAAAAACTTAATTACTTGCTGGCGACGGTCAGTTCGCTTTTCACTTCCTTCACGCCTTCGACGGCGGAGGCGGCCTGGATAGCTTTGGTGCCGATGTCGGTGTTGGCGACCTGGCCGGTCAAGGTGACCACGCCCTGGGCTGCGGTGACGCCCACGCCTTTGTAGTCGCCCAGCGCGGCCTGGACTTTCTTGCTCAGCGCGCTGTCGGTGGCGGTGGCGGCAGTGCCGACGCCAGCCATCGCGCCTTCTTGCTGTGGCACAGCGTAGGCGGCGGTGATCGAGGCGGCGCTCAGGGTTGCGGCGGCCAGCAGGCGGGTGATCATTTTGGTATTCGTCATGTTTGCTACTCCATAAAGGTTTTTAAAGGAACGCCTTGTGACGTTATCCACCCTATTGCAAGCGGTGTGCCAGCTTTTAAAACTTCAATGAAATCAATGGTTTGGCAATTTCGCCAAGATTAACTTGCCGACAGGCAGCAAATTTGCGACATGATTTGTCGTGATACAGCGACACCTTTCAGTGCGCATTTCTTAAGCCGTTGAAAACAAAGGTTTTTTTTGTGTCGCCATGTGACGACATGAAAAACACTATGGCTCGCCGCGCGGCCATTGGGTAGAGTCTGAACACCCCGTCCAAGGAGAGCCGCTCATGCAATTGTCCAACTACAAAACCTCCACCAAGCTGGTGCTGGCATTCATCGCGGTGGCCACCATAGGCGCGCTGCTGGGCGCCTATGCGATCTACAACATGAAGACGGCCTGATGGGACGCATCAAGAGCAGCGAAATGCATGCCGACAGCGAGCTGCAGCACTACATGCGCGCCAACGTGGTCCAGCCCAGCGTGCAGCTGGGCGTGGCCATGACCAGGCTGTCCCAGCTCAAGGAAAGTGAAGCGAAGGCGGTCGCCGACGCCAACACGGAACTCTACGCCAGCAGCCGCAACGTCACCATCGTGCTGGTGCTGGCCGGACTGGCGGCGGGGGTGTTCCTCGGCCTGGCGGTCAGCCGCCGCGTCACCAATCCGCTGGCGGTGGCGGTCGGCAGCGCGCACCGCATGAGCGAGGGCGACATGACCGTCGCCATGCAGGTGGAGGGCAAGGACGAGACGGCGCAGCTGCTGCAGGCGCTGGAAAACATGCACGCCAGCCTGCAGGGCATCGTGGCCACGGTGCGCGAGGACGCGGACGGCGTGGCCACCGCCAGCGCCGAGATCGCGCAGGGCAATCAGGATTTGAGTGCGCGCACCGAGAGCCAGGCCAGCGTGCTGGAGGAAACCGCCGCGCCGATGGAGGAAATCAGTTCGGCGGTCAAGCAGAAGGCCGACAGCGCGCGCCACGCCAACCAGCTCGCCTCCAACGCGGCCAGCGTGGCCGTGCGCGGCGGCGAAGTGGTGGCGCAGGTGGTGTCCACCATGCAGGGCATCAATGACGCCTCGCGCAAGATCGAGGACATTACCGGCGTGATCGACGGCATCGCCTTCCAGACCAATATCCTGGCGCAGCGCTCGGCGGCGGCGGCCAAGGAAATCAAGGCGCTGATCAGCGACTCGGTGGAGCGCGTGGACCAGGGCGCCAGGCTGGTGGGCCAGGCCGGCGCCACGATGACCAAAGTGGTGGACAGCGTGCAGAGCGTCAGTTCCATCATCGGCGAGATCGCGCTGGCCAGCAGCGAGCAGACCACCGGCGTGGAGCAGGTGAACCAGGCGATTATTGAAATGGACCACGTCACGCAGCAGAACGCCGCGCTGGTCGAGCAGGCGGCGGCCGCCGCCAAGGCCATGCAGGACCAGGCGGCCAGCCTGGCGCAAGCGGTCAGCGTGTTCAAGATCGAAGCCGGCGCCGCGCGCCAGCACGCCCACAACCCGGCCTCCAGCCGCGCCCTGGCGCTCAGGTGAACCGGCAGGGAAGGGTTACGGCCCGCCCTGCGAATCGGGCACGCCGTCGGCGCGGAACTGGGCCGCGTTGAGATCGTACTTCTGCAGCAGGCGGTAGAACTCGGTGCGGTTGCGGTCTGCCAGGCGGGCCGCGTCGGCCACGTTGCCGTCGGTGAGCTTGAGCAGCTGCACCAGGTAGTTGCGCTCGAAGCGCTGCTTGGCCTCGGTGTAGCTGAGCACCTCCAGCGACGGCACGCGCAGCGCGCGCTGCACCAGCGTGAGCGGCACCAGCGGCGCCGTGGCCAGCGCACACACATGCTCCACCACGTTGTACAGCTGCCTCACATTGCCGGGCCAGGAGGCCCGCGTGAGCGCCTCCAGCGCGCCCGGCGCGAAGCCGCTGACGGTCTTCTGGTACTTGGCAGCCAGCGCGTGCAGGAAGCGCGTGGCCAGCAGCGCCACGTCCTCGCGCCGCTCCGACAGCGGCGGCAAGGCCAGCGTGATGACGTTCAGCCGGTAATACAAGTCTTCCCTGAACTGGCCCTCCAGCATGGCCGCGTCCAGGTCGCGGTGGGTGGCCGACAGGATGCGCACGTCCACCGGCCGTCCCTGGTCCGAGCCGAGCTGGCGCACCACGCGCTCCTGCAGCACGCGCAGCAGCTTCACTTGCAGCAGCAGCGGCATGTCGCCGATTTCGTCGAGGAACAGGGTACCGCCGTCGGCCGCCTGCACCAGGCCTTCGCGGCTGTTCACGGCGCCCGTGTAGGCGCCCTTCACGTGGCCGAACAGTTCCGATTCCAGCAGCTGCTCCGGGATCGCCCCGCAGTTGACGGCGATAAAGGGCGCTTTCGCGCGCCGGCTGGCGCGGTGGATGGCGCGCGCCAGCAGCTCCTTGCCGGTGCCGCTCTCGCCGCGTATCAGCACGCTGGCGTCGGACGCGGCCACCAGCTTGGCCTCGGCCAGCAGCTCGGCCATGGCCTGGCTGCGGCTGATGATCTCCTCGCGCCAGCTTTCGTCGCCGCCGCCGTGCACCGGCGCCGGCGCGGTCAGGCTCAGCGCCTGCTCGATGCGCTCCAGCAGCACCTTGGCGTCGAACGGCTTGGTCAGGTAGGCGTAGGCGCCCAGGGTGGTCGCTTCCACCGCGTCCGGGATGGTGCCGTGCGCGGTCAGCAGGATCACCGGCAGCGCCGGGTACTGCGAGCGGATCTCCTGGAACAGCGCCATGCCGTCGCGGTCCGGCAGGCGGATGTCGCTCACCACCAGCTGCGGCAGCTCGATCGACAGACGCGCCAGCGCCGTTTCCGCGCTGCCCACCGCCGTCACGCGGTAGCCATTGGCGGTAAGGCGCAGCGACAGCAGCCGCAGCAAGTCCGGATCGTCGTCCACCAGCAGGATGTGCGCGCCGGCCATCAGCGGCCACCCTGCGCCGACGATTGCGGCGGCGGCCGCACCGGCAGGTTGCGCTCGATCGCCTTCAAGCCTTCCAGCATGTCGTTCAGCTGCTCGGTCTTGCGCTGGTTTTCCTTCAGCTGCGCGGTGAGCTTCTCGTTGGCCTCGGACAGGCGGCGCGCCTCCGCGCAGTGGCTCGACAGCAGCTGCGCCAGCGGCTTGATCGACTGCGCCGCCTGCTCGTTGGACGTGGCCACGCTGTCGAACTGCGCCTGCGCGCGCGCCAGGTCGCCGCTGCCGCGCGTGAGCATCAGGATCATGCCGATCTGCAGCGACAGCTTGGGTGTCGACTGTTGCAGGCTCAAGCCGCTCAATTCCTTCAGCAGCTCGCCTTGCGCCATGCGGCGCAGGCTTTGGTGGTAAGCCAGCAGCGGCGCGGCCTCGTCCTGCGGCGAGACGTGCGTGAGCGGCGTTTGCGCCAGCGGCGCCACCGGCGGCGGCGCCGGCATCACCGACGGCGGTGGCGGCGGCGGGGCCGGCGTCATGCAGGCGCCCAGGAATAGCAAGGGCAGCAAGGGCAGCAGGGCTAGCAGGAACGGCGGTTTAATGGTCATAAGGCAGTTCAATCCGAAAATGGGCTCCCACCTGGGAGGGAAGCAGTTGCAGGCTGCCGCCATGCGCCTGCACGTATTCGCGCACGATGGACAGGCCGATGCCGTTGCCGCGCCGCGCGCCCGGCGGCTGGCGCTCGCCTTGGTAGAAGGGTTCGAACACGCGCTCGGCGTCTTCCTCGGCCACGCCCGGCCCCTGGTCGATGCAGTCGATGCGCAGCAGGCCCTGGTGCTCGTCCAAGGCGAAGCGCACCGTGCCGCCCTGCGGGGTGAAACGCACCGCGTTCGACAGCAGGTTGGCCAGCGCGACGGCCATCTTGTCGTGATCCATCGGCATGGCGCGCGGCGCGCCGTCCACTCTCGCGACCAGGCCGCGCGCCTGCAGCTGCAGCTGCTGGTTGGCGATCACCTCGCGCAGCAGCGCGGCCGGTTCGTACGGGGCGCGCAGCAAGTGCTGGGCCTCGAAGTTGGCCGCGTTGTAGCGCAGCAGGTCCTCGATCTGGTTCTGCAGCGAAGCCGTGTTCTGGCGCAGGATGGCGGCGATTTCGCGCTGCTGCGGCGACAGCGCGCCCAGCACCTGGTCTTCCAGCAGCGCCACGCCTTCCACCAGCGCGGCCAGCGGCGTTTTCAGTTCGTGCGAAATATGGCGCAGGAAGCGCGACTTGTCGGCCTCCAGGTCGGACAGGCGCTGGCGCAGCCAGTTCAGCTGCTGGCCCAGGCGGCGCAAATCGTTCGGCCCTTCGACCGCGATGGCGTCGCCGTAGCGGTTCTCGCCGAGGCGGTGGATGGCCTGTTCGATCTGCTTGAGCGGGCGCGACACCCAGGCGCCGAAACCGACCGCCAGCAGCGCCGCCACGGCGATGGCGGCCGCCACCTGGCCGGTCAGCACGCCGCGCCGCTGGTCCAGCTCATCGAGCAGCATCTGGTTGCGGCGCTCCACCTCGCGCTTTACTTCGTCCTCCAGCGCCTGGCTGATGGCGGGCAGGCCGCCCAGCGCCTGGTTCAGGGCCTGGTTCAGCGCCTGCTGGCGGCTGGCGCGGCGCGCGCGCGGCGTCTGCAGGACGGTCCACGCCGCCTCGCTGCGCTGGTTCCAGTCGGCGAAGGTCTGCGGCGGCGCGCCGGGCAGGCCGGCGGCGACGGCGGCCAGCGCCGCCTGCGCGTCGCGCCAGGCCTCGGCGTAGCGCTGGCGAAAAGCCGGGTCGTCCAGCACCAGGAACTGGCGCGCGCTGCGTTCCATGGCCACGCTGCGCTCGGCCAGGCGCTGCGCGTTCTCGGTCAGCGCGATGGCGTGCTGGCCCGCCTCGCGGCTATGGGCGGCGAGGCGGTCCAGGGTCAGCAGGGCGTGCACCGATGTCGCGCTCAGCAGTACGGCGATCAGCAAGAACACGCCCAGCAGCAGATGGCGGAATGACAGCTTGGGAAACATAGGAAACAAGGGCCGGACGGCTCAGCAGCGTATCCCGGGCATCATAGGGGAAAACGCCCAAACTCCGCGTCCGATTGCGCCTGGCGAGCTGAGCCGCATTCGGGGTCTGACCCCGAATGCGGCTCAGCTCGCTTGTAGGAGGATGCTTTAGGCGGGAAAGGAAACGGTAACCTTGAGGCCCTGGTTGTGGGCGCCGTCGCCGAGGGTGATGGTGGCGCCGTGCAGTGCGGCAATATCGCGCACGATGGCCAGGCCGAGGCCGGCGCCGCCGGGGTTGCGCTGCATGGAGGCGGCGGCGCGGTAGAACGGCGAGAACACGCGCTCGCGCTCGCTTTGCGGGATGCCGGGGCCGCTGTCTTCCACTTCCAACACGGTGCCGGAAGCACCCTTGCCAGGGCCGACCCGCAGGGTGACGCTGCCGCCGTCCGGGGTGTAGCGCAGCGCGTTGTCGACCAGGTTGGCCACCATTTCGTGCAGCAGCAGCGCCTGGCCGGGCACCACCGCGTCGTGCTGCGCTTCCAGCGCCAGGTCGATGTTGCGGCTCACGGCCGGCACCGCCAGTTCCAGCGCCACCTGCTGCATCAGCGCGCGCAGTTCCACCGGCACCGGCTCCACGCCGCCGCTGTGCTCGATGCGCGCCAGCATCAGCAGGCGGTTGGCCAGGTGCACCGCCGAGTCGGTGGTGGTGGCGATGCCTTGCACCATGCTGCGCAGCGCGGCCGTGTCGCAGGGGGCGCGGCCGGCTTCGCGCAGCGCCAGCTCGGCCTGGGTCTTGAGCACCGTGAGCGGGGTGCGCAGCTGGTGCGAGGCGTCGGCGATGAAGCGGCGCTGGCTGGCGATCAGGCTCTGGATGCGCGACATGGAGCCGTTCATGGCTTCCACCAGCGGCCGCACTTCCTTGTGCACCAGCGCCGGATCGACGTCGGACAGGTCGGACACGCTGCGCGTCTCGACCTCCACTTTCAGCCGCATCAGCGGTTTCAGCACCAGCCGCACGGCGAACCACACCAGCAGCGCGGTGGCCAGGATCAGGCCGGCCTGCCACAGCAGCGTGTCGAACAGGATCTGGTTCGACAGGCCGCGCCGCGCGTCCAGCGTTTCGGCCACTTGGATCAGGGCGATGCCGCGCATGCTGTCGTCGTATACCGGCTGCAGCAGCGCGGCGATGCGCACCGGCTGGCCGTTGTACTTGGCGTGGTAGAAGCGCACCAGCGCCGGATAGGCTTCCGAGCGCGGCACGTTGGCCGGCACCGCAGGCAGGTCGGCGAAGCCGGACACGGTTTCGCCGTTGATGCCGCTGACTTTGTAGAAGATGCGGCCCAGCGTGTCGGTCTCGAAGCTGTCCAGCGCCACGTAGGGCACGTCGGCCACCACTTTGCCGTCCTGCACCGACACACGCTCGGCCAACGCGCGGGTGGAGGCCAGCAGCGAGCGGTCGTAGGCCATGTCGGCCGCGTCCAGCGCGTTGCGGTAGACCGAGACGGCGTCCAGCGCCATCAGGAAGATCAGCGGCACCAGCAGCCAGCGCATCAGCTGGCCGCGCAGGCTGCCCAGCGGCGCTGCGGGCGCGCCGCCTGCTTTCGCTGCGGGTTCCGTTGCCCGGTCCGGTGCGCGTTCCATTACTCGGCCGGCTCGCGCGGCTGCAGCAGGTAGCCGATGCCGCGCAGGGTGGTGATGGCGGCGGCGCCGGGCTGGCTGCTTTCCAGCTTCTTGCGCACGCGGTGGATGTACAGGTCGATCGCGTCCAGGTTGGCGTCGTCGGCCAGCGCGAACACTTCGTCGAACAGCTTTTCCTTCGACACGGCGCGTCCGCTGCGGCTGATCAGCGCTTCCAGCACCGCGTGCTCGCGCGGCGTGAGCGCCAGCGCGGCGCCGTGGTAGCTGAACATGCGGGTGATGGTGTCGAAACTGAGCGCGCCGCAGCTGTGCACCAGCGCCTCGTTGCCGACGCTGCGGCGCAGCAGCGCTTTCACGCGCGCTTCCAGTTCGGCCAGTTCGAAGGGCTTGGCCAGGTAGTCGTCGGCGCCCAGGTTCAGGCCCTGCACGCGCTCTTCCAGCCCGCCGCGCGCGGTCAGGATCAGCACCGGGGTCTTGGCGCGCGGCCCGCCGCGCGCTCGCAGGCGCTTGAGCACTTCCAGGCCGTCCATGCGCGGCAGGGTGAGATCGAGGATCACCAGCGCGTACTCCTGCGTGTGCAGCAGGGCGTCGGCGTCGGCGCCGTTGTCCGCGCACTCCACCGTCAGGTGGGAGTCGCGCAGGGCTTTGGCCAGCCAGTGCTGCAGTTCGGTATGGTCTTCGACGAGGAGAATGCGCATGATGTTGGTGCCGCCAGGTGTATGCTCAGGCCTGCATCTTCCCCGCCGCGCCGCCAAAAGTAAATTCCTTGTGGTGACACGACGACAAGATTCGCAGTGAATTCGCAGTGAAAGAGAATTGAAAGGAAGTGAAACCTATAGTGGAGCCCTGATTTCAGTGATCAGGCATATCACCAACAATTATATCTATAGGAGACACCCATGAAGAAGTCCAATTTGACACTGGCCCTGGCCAACGCGCTTGCCGCCACGGCGGCCTGCGCGCTGGCCGGTGCGGCTCACGCGCAGTCGAACGTGCAGGTCTATGGCCTGATCGACGCCGGCGTCGAAAACGCTTCCAACGCCACGCCGACCGGAGGGGCCAAGACCAGCGTGATCTCCGGTGGCATGAACACGTCGCGCTGGGGCTTGCGCGGCACCGAGGACCTGGGCGGCGGGCTGAAAGCGGTGTTCCAGCTGGAAGGCGGCATCCTGCTCGACAGCGGCGCCCAGGACGGCCCGCTGTTCAAGCGCCAGGCCAATGTTGGCCTGGAGGGCAGCTTCGGCCGCGTGGTCATCGGCCGCTCTTTCACCTCCGTATACGACACCGTGATCTCCTATGATCCGATGGGCTTCGCGCCGTACTATTCGTGGGCCACCAGCGGCCCTGCCACGGGGCCCGGCAAATACGGCTTCACCACCGCCTTCGATAACCTGATCAAGTACAGCGGCAGCACCGGCAGCTTCAAATACGGCGCTACCTACGGCATGGGCGAACAGACCACCGGCCAGTCCGACAGCCGCAAGATGGCGGGCAACGTGGCCTACGCCGCCAATGGCCTGGGCCTGATGACGACCTGGGAGCGCATCAACGGCAACACCGTGGCCGCGACCGGCAACCGCGACGAGACCACCGTCTACCACCTGGGCGCCAGCTACGAAACCGGCCCGCTGAAGTTCTGGGGCGTGATGCGCGACTACAAGCTGGTATCCGGCAAGGCCGCCACGGCGGACGTGAAGGCCACCACCTGGTGGACCGGCGTGGCTTACAAGGGCATCCCCAACACCACGCTCACCGGCGCGGTGTACCGTGTCAATGTGAAGAACGTCGCCACCGGCAAGGACGCCGATCCGACCATGTTCGTGGCGCGCTACCGCTACGCGCTGTCCAAGCGCACCGACGTCTACGTGGCGGCGGCCTACGCCAAGTCCAAGAACGGCCAGCTGACCGGCCTGTCGCGCGACGACGCAGGCTTCGACACCAACCAGCGCGGCGTCGTCACCGGCATCCAGCACCGCTTCTAAACGCCATGCAAGCCCTGTCCTCCTTCCTGTTCTCGCTTGCCGTGCTGGCGACGGCGGGCGCAACGGCGGCCGGCTCCGGCAACGCAGCCAAGCCGGCCAAGCCTGCCGCTGCCACTGCCGCCGTGCCGGGCCGCGTCGAGTGCATCGTGCCGTCCAAGCCGGGCGGCGCGATGGACCTGACCTGCAAGCTGGCGCAGAAGGGATTGCAGGCGCTGGCCGGCGGCGCACCGCGCGACGTGCACATCAGCTATGTGCCCGGCGGCATAGGCGCGGTGGCCTGGCATTCGCTGATGACGCGCCGGCGCGCCGATCCGAACACGCTGGTGGTGTTCTCGGGCGGCTCGCTGCTCAACCTGGCGCAGGGCAAGTTCGGCAAGGCCAAGGCGGACGACGTGCGCTGGGTGGCGGCGCTGGGCGCGGACTACGGCATGATCGCCGTGCGTTCCGACTCGGCCTACAAAACACTGGGCGACCTGGTGGCGGCGCTGAAGAAGCATCCCGAGAAAGTGCTGATCGGCGTGTCCGGCACCATCGGCAGCCAGGACTGGCTGAAGATCGCGCTGGTGATGCGCACCGCCGGCGTGGACCCGAAAGTGCTGCGTTTCGTGGCGCTGGAAGGCGGCGGAGAGGCTTTCACGGCGATGGACGCGGGCTATGTGCACGTGGTGTCGGGCGACGCGTCCGAGGCCACGCTGTACGCCGGCAACGGCAAGACCCGCGTGCTGGCGGTGCTGTCCGAACAGCGCCTGCCGGGCGTGCTGGCCGGCGTGCCCACCGCGCGCGAACAAGGCGTGAACGTGGTCTGGCCCATCATCCGCGGCGTGTGGATGGGGCCCCACGTGCCGGAGGCGGACTACCGCCAATGGGTAAGCCTGTTCGACCGCATGATGGCCACGCCCCAATTTGCCGAGGCCCGCGCAGCCTACGGCCTGTATCCCTTTGTATTGACCGGCGACGCGCTCGCCGACCATGTGCGCAAGGCCGTGGACGACTACGGCAAGCGCGCCAGCGAATTCGGCCTGGTGCGCTAAGCAAGCTAGCTACAAAAAACCAACTTAACTGGAGATTCACATGTTCATCAAATCGACCCTGGCCGTCGCGGCCTCCCTCGTTGCGTCCGCAGCATTTGCACAAGTACCAGCCGGCTACCCGGCCGACTACCAGAAGCTGATCGACGGCGCGAAAAAGGAGGGCAAGCTGGTGGTCTACGGCGCCACCGACAGCAAGGCGACCCAGCCGCTGATCAAGGAATTCAGCGCCATGTACCCCGGCATTTCGGTCGAGTACAACGACATGAATTCCACCGAGGTGTACAACCGCTTCATCTCCGAAGCGGCCGCCGGCGGCAACACCGCCGACGTGGTGTGGTCCTCCGCGATGGACCTGCAGATGCGCCTGGCCTCGGACGGCCACGCGATGAAATACAAATCGGTGGAAGCGCCGAAGATCCCCGGCTGGGCCATGTGGGACGACCAGGCTTACGGCACCACCTTCGAGCCGGCCGCCATCGTCTACAACAAGCGCCTGTTGGATCCCAAGGAAGTGCCGCAGACGCACGCCGATTTCGCCAAGCTGATCCAGCAGCCCAAGTTCAAGGACAAGGTCACCACCTACGACATCGAAAAATCCGGCGTCGGCTTCATGTTCATGACGCAGGATGCGCGCGAAAATCCGAAGTTCCTCGAACTGCAGAACGCTTTCGGCGTGGCCAAGGTGCGCGTGCAGTCGTCCACCGGCACCATGATGGAGCGCATTTCCTCGGGCGAGAACCTGATCGGCTACAACGTGCTGGGCTCCTACGCGCTGGTGCGCGCCAAGACCGACCCGTCGATCGGCGTGGTGCTGCCGAAGGACTACACGCTGATCCTGTCGCGCGTGGTGTTCATCAACAAGGCCGCCAAGAACGTCAACGCCGCCAAGCTGTGGCTGGACTTCATGCTGTCGCAGCGCGGCCAGACCGTGATCGCCAACGACTCCAAGCTGTACGCGATCCGCGCCGACGTCGCCGGTGAAACCACCTCGGCCGACCTGATCAAGCAGATCGGCAAGGACAACGTCAAGCCGGTTCCGGTGCACCCGATCGTGCTGCAGTTCCTGGGGCCGGCCAAGCGCATGGCCTTCCTGAAGCAGTGGAAAGAAACCGCGGGCAAGAAGTAACCCCAGCACGCTGAGAACCGAGGCACTATCATGCAAACATTGACCCCATCCAGCATCAGCGGCAGCGGCCGCCGAAGCTTGAACTGGCCGCGCGGCGTGGTGGTGACGCTGACCGCGATCGCCATCTTCCTGCCGCTGTTCCTGATCTTCTACCAGAGCTTCCTGTCGGCGCCGTTCTTCATGCCGGACAAGGTGCTCGGCCTGGACGCGTACCGTTTCATCATCGACGACCCCGACTTCGCCATGGCCTTCAAGAACGGCCTGACGCTGGCCACGGGCCTGACCCTGATCGCCGTGCCGCTGGGCGGCGCGCTGGCCTTCCTGATGATACGCACCGACCTGCCGGGCCGGAGCTGGATTGCGCCCATGCTGCTGGTGCCGATCTTCGTTTCGCCGATGGTGATGGGCTTCGGTTACGTGGTGTCGATGGGGCCGGTGGGCTTCTATTCCACCTGGGCCAAGGAGCTGCTCGGCTTCGTCCCGTGGAACATCTATTCCTTCACCAGCATCGTCATCATCGCCGGCCTGACGCACGTGCCGCACGTCTACCTGTACGCCTCGTCCGCGCTGAAAAGCCTGGGCTCGGACGTGGAGGAGGCGGCCCGCGTGGCCGGCGCCTCGCCGCTGCAAGTGATGGTGAACGTGTCGCTGCCGATGATCATGCCGGCCCTGGCCTATGCCGGCGTGCTGGTGTTCTTCCTCGGCTTCGAGGTGTTCGGCCTGGTGCTGGTGCTGGGCGACCCCGAGGGCCACCTGGTGCTGCCGACCTATCTGTACAAGCTGACCAACAAGCTTGGCACCCCGTCCTACCACCTGATGGCCGCCGTCGCCGTGTGCCTGGTGATGGTGACGCTGCCGCTGGTGATGATACAGCGCTGGCTGCTCAAGTCGGCCAACAAGTACGTGTCCATCAAGGGCAAGGGCGCGCGCAGCAAGGCCATGCCGCTCGGTAAATGGAAATGGCTGGCCTTCGGCCTGCTGGCCGCCTGGCTGCTGTTCACCATCGTCATGCCGCTGACCGGCATCGTGCTGCGCTCCTTCGTGCAGTACTGGGGCGAGGGCGTGCACCTGGCCGACGTGCTGACGCTGAACCACTTCCGCGACATCCTGGCGGAACCGTCGCTGATACGCGGCATCGTCAACACGGTGCTGATCGGCGTGATCGGCGGCGGCCTGGCCGTGGCCTGCTACTGCGCCATCGCGCTGGCCATGCACCGCAAGCCGGACGGCATCACCCGCGCGCTGGACTACAGCGTGCTGGTGCCGCGCGCCGTGCCGGGCCTGCTGGCCGGCCTGGCCTTCCTGTGGGTGTTCCTGTTCGTGCCGTCCTGGCTGGACGGCATGCTGAAGGGCATGGACAACGGCCTGGCCCTGTGGCTGAGCGAGCACCTGGTGCCGGCGCTGCGCTCGCTGCGCTCCACCATCTTCGCGGTGTGGCTGGCGTACTCGGTGGTGTGGCTGGCCTACGGCATGCGCCTGATCTCCACCGCGCTGCTGCAGGTGGGGCCGGAACTGGAAGAGGCGGCGCGCGCCGTGGGCGCCAAGCGCGGCCAGGTGACGCGCGACGTGACCCTGCCGCTGATCAAGTACGGCCTGTTCGGCGCCTGGCTGATGGTGTTCCTGATCTTCGAGCGCGAATACTCGACCGGCGTCTACCTGCTGTCGCCGGGCACCGAGGTGATCGGCGCCATGCTGGTGTCGCTGTGGGCGGGCGGTTCGACCGACCTGGTGGCGGCGCTGTCCTTCATTAACATTTCGCTGGTGGCCGTGGGCCTCGGCATTGCGCTGCGCTTCGGCGTCAAGCTGCACAACTAAGCGCATAACTAAACGAGCTGAGAGAACTATCATGAAACGAGACCTCGCCATGAACGAATTAAGCGTCAACGACCTGCACCTGGAGTACGGCCAGGGCGCCACCGCCAACCCCATCCTCAAGGGCGTGTCGATGCACCTGAAGAAGGGCGAAGTGGTTGCCCTGCTGGGACCGTCGGGCAGCGGCAAAACCACCTTGCTGCGCGCGGTGGCCGGCCTGGAGAGCCCGAAGCTGGGCACCATCCACATCGGCGACCGCAATATGTTCGACGGATCGAGATCGTTCGAAATGCCGGCCGAGCAGCGCAACCTTGGCCTGGTGTTCCAGTCCTACGCGCTGTGGCCGCACAAGACCGTGTTCGACAACGTGGCCTACGGCCTGAAGCTGCGCAAGATGGGCGCCTCCGAGATCAAGGAGCGCGTGATGGAGGTGCTGACGCAGCTCGGCCTGGGCCACCTGGGCGAGCGCTATCCGCACCAGATGTCCGGCGGCCAGCAGCAGCGCGTGGCGATCGCCCGCGCGCTGGTGTACAACCCGCCCGTGATCCTGCTGGACGAACCGCTGTCCAACCTGGACGCCAAGCTGCGCGAGGAGGCGCGCGCCTTCCTGCGCGAGCTGATCGTGCGCCTGGGCCTGTCGGCGCTGATGGTGACGCACGACCAGGCCGAGGCGATGGCGATTTCCGACCGCATCCTGCTGCTCAACAACGGCAAGATCGAGCAGCAGGGCACGCCGCAAAGCATGTATGAAACGCCGGAGACGCTGTTTACGGCCGAGTTCATGGGCAGTAACAACCGCCTGCCGGGCAAGGTGCTGTCGCGCGACGGCGCCAGGGTGACGCTGGAAGTGAACGGCGCCAGGCTGCAAGGCACGGCGCGCGGCGCCGGCATGGCCGAACCGGCCACGCTGATCCGCGTGGAGGAGGTGCGGATCAGTTCGGCGCAAGTGGACAACGCCCTCGAGATCCCGCTGCTGACCTGCATGTACCTGGGCGACCGCTGGGAATGCCTGTTCAAGAGCGCCAGCGGCGACATCAGCCTGCGCGCCTACTCGAAGTACAAACTGGACGCGGGCAGCTACTGGCTGCAGCTGCCGGCCGATAGGCTCTGGGTGTTCTGAGCGGCGTGAAAGCCGCGCGGGCCTTTCTCTCCGCGCTGGCGGCCGGCATGGTTGCCGCGCTGTTGTGCGTGTACCTGAACACGCCGCTGCCGTGGATGATAGGACCGCTGTTCGCCACCGCCGCGCTGCGCCTGTGCGGCCTGGATCTCAGCGTGCCGGTGCGCGTGCGCGAAGCGGGGCAGTGGGCCATCGGCACGGCGCTTGGCCTGTACTTCACGGCGCCGGTGCTGGCCGTGCTGGCGGCGCAGGCGGGCTGGATCGCCGCCGCCGTTGCCTTCGCGCTGGCGCTGGGCTGCTTCTGCGGCTGGCTGCTGCACAAACTCTCCCGCACCGACCGCACCACGGCTTTCTTCGCCATGGCCGTCGGCGGCGCGTCCGAAATGGCGGTGCAGGGCGAACACCACGGCGCCAACGTCGAACGGGTGGCCGCCGCGCACAGCCTGCGCATCATGATGGTGGTCGGCATTATCCCGTTCTCGATCCAGTACTGGGGCCGGCACGGCCTGGGCCTGGGCACCGACTTGTTCGTGCCGGGCGCGCGCAACGTGCAGCCGCTGGGCCTGCTGGCGCTGGTCCTGCTCACCAGCGGCGCCGCGCTGGCGCTGAAGAAAGGCAAGCTGCCCAATGCATGGGTGATAGGCCCGCTGCTGGCGGCCATGCTGCTGACTGCCTTCGGCATCCACCTGAGCCGCCTGCCGGAATGGATGGTGAAGGCGGGCCAGCTGTTCATCGGCATCTCGCTGGGCACGCGCTTCACGCCCGGCTTCCTGCACACCGCGCCGCGCTACCTGGCCAGCGTGGCCGCCTGCAGCGCGCTGGCGCTGGCGCTGGCCGCCGCCTTCGGCCTGCTGCTCGCGCAGCTGGCGGGCCTGAACCCCGGCACCGCCATCCTCGCCACTTCGCCTGGCGGCATCGCCGAAATGTCGTTCACGGCGCAGACCCTGCACCTCGGCGTGCCCATCGTCACCGCCTTCCACGTGTCGCGCATGGTGATCCTGGTGCTGGCGATAGGGCCGCTGTTCCGGCGCATGCGGCGGATTCGGACCGGCGGATAAAAAAAGGCCTGCCGGATCGGCAGGCCTTGCGGCTTCGCGCTTACTGCACGGATTGCGCTTATTGCTTCAGATAGTGTTCCGAACGCGGACCGTACAGGATGCCGTTGGCCTGGCCGGCTGTCAGCAGGCGCGCATTGGCCACGCCCGCCACCGGGTGCGAGGTGTCGCTGACGCTGTTGATGATCTGCTTGACCGCTGCCGCCACCAGCGCGCCCACTAGCCCACCGCCGCCGCTGTTGCCGCCTTCGTTGTTGGAAGCGCTGGCCGCGCCGGTCCACAGCACGTTGCCGGTTTTGACGTCCACCAGCTTGGCGTCGACCGACACCACCACCACGCTGTTGAGCACCGTGTAGGTGGCGCCGTAATTGGAGATGGTGACATACAGCGCGGCATCCGCGCCGAAGATCTCATCCAGCTTCTTGATGTCGACCGCGTGGATATCGGCAGCGTTGGTCAGGCCGTTCTGCTTGAAGGTCTCGCCGACCACGGCTACCGGCAGCACATAGTAGCCGGCTTCCGCCAGCGGATACGTCACTTGCGCGTAGACGCTGTTGGTGGCTTTCACTTCCGGCGAGTTGTTCAGCGGCGGCAGCACCACGATGGAGCGCGGCTTGGCGGCCTTGAACGCGGTGTAGTCATACGGCGCCTTCTGCGTGGCGCAGCCGACGAAGAACACCGCCGGCGCCAGGCAGGCGGCCAGTTTCAGGAATCGGCGCATCATAATTTTTCACCTTTTTTCGTTTTGCCGAGCAGGAAGTCCATATAGGCGGCGGATTCCGGGAACAGCTTTTTCTCCGTTTCGAACTCCGTTATTACCTGCTGCTGCGTGCCGGCCACCGAGTACAGCATGCCCAGGTGCGCGTGGAAGCCCGGCGGCACCATATTGCCCTTGGCGCTGATGAGCTGCAGGTCCTTCTCCATGGCGGCGATCTGCTGCTCCGGGCTTTCGCCTTTCAGGTACTGGTAGACCTGCGGCTGGTAGCCTTCCCACTGGTACAGGGTCTTGGGCGCGGAAGCGCAGCCGGTCAGCATGGCGCTGGCGGCCAGCGCCAGCACGGCGGCGGCGCGCCTGGTCATCGTGTGATTCATGCGCGCTCCTTATTTGCGGACAGTCAGTGCGCCGGCTTCAACGCCGGCCACCAGTTGGTCCACCGCCTGGCGCACGGCCAGATCCAGTACCTTGCCGTTCAGCGTGGCGTCGTAGCTGGCGGTGCCGCCAAAGCCCAGCACTTCGCGGTTGGACAGGCTGTACTCGCCGGCGCCCTGGCTGGAGTACACCACTTCCGAGGTGGCGATATTGACCACGTTGAGGGTGACCTTGGCGTAGGCCACCTGCGTCTTGCCGCGTCCGGCGATGCCGAACAGCTGATGGTCGCCCACTTCCTTGCGGCCGAACTCGGTCACGTCGCCGGTGACGATGAAGTCGGCGCCCTTGATGTTCTGGGTCTGCTGCTTGAAGCCGGCTTCCTGCTTCATTTCGTTCAGGTTGTCGCGGTCCAGCACGTTGAAGCGGTTGGTTTGCTGCATGTGCGAGATCAGGATGGTCTTCGCCTGGCTGCCCAGACGGTCCACGCCGTCGGAGAAAATGCCGCGCATGAAGCTGGAGCGGTTATCGAACTTGCCCACCGCGATAGGGCTGCGCACGCCTGCGTACGGACGCGCGGCACTGGCTACGGTGGGCACGGCCAGCGCCTGGGAACTTTCGGTTGCGCAGCCGGACAGCGCGGACGCGCCCAGCACGGCGGCCAGCAGGACGCCGGATTGGTAGATTTTCATGATGTATCCCGGGAGGAGTGAATAGGTGGGTGGAATTGCGGACAGCGCGGGTGCAATTTCTACCAGGCAATTTTACTTGATTGCATGACCTCACAATCTATCCAATAGTCACTCCCGCCCCGGCACTCACTCGTCCAGATTCCACACATACTGCATGCGCGTCCAGGACTGCTGAGGCACGCCGTCGATGGTGCCGGGCTTGAACCTGCACAGGCCCAGGCCCACTTGCGCGGCGCGGTCCAGGTCGCGGAAGCCGCTGGATTTCTCAATCTTCGAATCGGCGACGCGGCCGTCGGTGCCGATCAGCAGGGCCAGGGTCACGGCGCCGGAATCGCCGTTGCGCAGCGCGTTCTTGGGGTAGTCCGGCTTGGCGCAGTTGGCCGCGTCCACCACGGCGGCCACGTGCACCGGTCCCTTCGCCGGCGCGGGCCGCTCGCCGCCGGTGTCCGCCGCGGCCACCGGGCCGGGCACCGATGGCTGCGCGCGGTCTGTCAGCGGCTTGGTGGTGACATTGGATGGCTGCTGCGGGACATTGTCCGGTACCGGTGGCACATAGATGTCCGGCTGGCGCGGCGCGTCGATCGGAAGGTCGGTGTATTCCACCTTGCGCGGCGGCTCTTTCAGGTCCTGCACCAGGTCCACCGTGGTCTCGGGCAGGCGGAACACGGTGATCTTGGAACTGCTCATGACCAGCACGGCCAGCGCGATATGCAGGGCCGCGACAACGGTGATGCCAGTCAGGTTTTTTTCGTTTTTCATGTGCGCTCCGTATTCGTGTGGAACCTAGAATTGCTAGGTTATGGAAGGATATTATTCCATTAAAAGGAAGTTGGATAGCAATTTCTATGGAAGTGAAAGGTGTGATATGCTTCCTCTCAATGGAAGTAATTTTGCGATGGGATGGAAATGGAGCGGAAAATACGGGTTTTGCTGGCGGATGACCATCCGATCGTGATGACGGGCTTCGCCATGTCGCTGGAAAGCCATGGCATGGAAGTGGTGGGGCAGGCGCGCACGCCGGCCGACGCCATCGCGCAGTTCGCGGCGGTGCAGCCGGACGTGCTGGTGCTCGACATCCGCTTCGGCGAGGAGCTGACCGGGATGGACGTTGCCAAGCAAGTACTGGCGCAGGCCCCGGCCGCGAAGATCGTGTTCCTGAGCCAGTTCGACCAGGACAGCCTGATCAAGGAAACCTACCGCCTCGGCGGGCGCGCCTTCCTGACCAAGGATTGCGACCCGGCCGACCTGGCGGCGGCGGTGCGGCGCGCACACGAGGGCGGGCTGTACTTCCCGCCGCAGATCGCCGAGCGCCTGGCGCAGCTGTCCGTGCAGGGCGAGCAGTCGCCGCAGGCGCAGCTCGACGAGCGCGCGCTGGAGATCTTCACGCTGATGGCCGAGGGCTGGACCAACGCGGAGATCGCCGAGAAGCTGGACGTATCGACCAAGACCATCAGCAATATCAGCCAGGCGGTGAAGGAAAAGCTGGGCGTGCACCGTCCGGCGCTGATCACGCGGCTGGCCGTCAAGCACGGGCTGATTGAACCCTAATGGCGTTCGCGCTTTGGCAAGGCTGGCGCGGCTGGAGCGTGCGCACGCGGCTGCTGTCCATCATCATCGTGCCGGCGGCGTACATGTTCGTCACCTTCGTGGCGTACGCCTGGCAGTCGCGCCTGACCGAGGTGCACGAGGAACTGGCCGAGCGCGGCCCGCTGGTGGCCAAAGTGCTGGCCGACAGCAGCGAATACAGCATCACCGCCGGCAAGCTGGATGAACTCAAGGCCAGCATCAGCCGCATGCTGCAGTCGGACAGCAGCATCCACAAGGTGGAGCTGTTCGACAAGGCGCGCAAGCCCTTGCTGCAATTCGTCAGCCGCAGCGGCGGCCAGCCGGAGCCCGGCTATTACGAGGCGCCCATCCTGCGGCGCCTGATCTGGATGAACATGCAGACCCGCGCGCCCGGCCCGGAAGGCATGACGGTGGAGACAGTGGGGCATGTGCGGGTGACCATGTCTTCCACCGCCATGCTGCGCAAGCAGACCGGCCGCTTCTACTTCGCGCTGCTGGTGGCCAGCCTGGGGCTGCTGGTGTGCGCACTGCTGGCGTGGCAGCTGGCGAAGCAGTTCAACCATTCGCTGAACACCTCCATCCGCGCGCTGCGCGAGGCCGACGCCGAGAAGCGCCGCCTGATACGCAAGGTGAACAGCGCGGTGGAGGAGGAGCGCAAGAGCATCGCGCTGGAAATCCACGACGAGCTGAACGCCACGCTGATCGCGGTGCGGCTGGAGTCGCAGCGCATCGTGGACTTGTCGCGCAAGCTGGAGCAGGGCGCCGAAGCGCAGGAAATCGCCACCCGCGCGCAGGGCGTGATCCAGCTGGCGCTGGGCTTGTACAACAGCGGCCGCGCGCTGGTGCGGCGCTTGCGGCCCGAGGTGCTGGACATGCTGGGCTTGCAGGGCGCGATCGAAGAAATGGTGCGCCACTACGACCGCGCCGGCGCCGGCTGCCGCTTCGAGTTCCATGCCGAGGGCGACTTCTCCAGGCTGGACAGCGCGGTCGCCATCTCCGCCTACCGCACGGTGCAGGAAGCGCTGTCCAACGTGGTCAAGCACGCCGGCGCCACGCGCGTAGTGGTCACACTGCGGCGCGCCGCAGCGCCACAGGACAGCGCGCTGCTGATCGATATCGCCGACAACGGCAAAGGCTATGACCCGGCGCAAGCGTCTGCCGGCATCGGCATCATCGGCATGCGCGAGCGCGCCGACGCCTTCGGCGGCAGCCTCGCCATCGCCACCGGCCACGAAGGCACCACCATCACGATCCGCCTGCCGCTGGCGCGGTGACTTGCATCAAAGCGGCGCGCGGCGCGCCGGCGTATAGTTAAATTTTCGCCGCCGCCGGAGCGCGCCATGGATGCTTCCAAGTTGGATTCGTTGCTGCAAGCCTATTCCGCAGGCGAGCTTGACCAGTTGTCCCTGCAGGAGATCACAGGCCTGTGGTGCGGCGACATTCTCGCGGCGCTGGCCGAGCGCGGCCTGCCATTGCCGCGTGTGGACAGCGTAGCCGATTTTAGCCCGGCACAACGCGCACTGCATGGGGAGATATTCACATGAGAGTCTCGCTGATCGTGACCGACGCCGGGCCGCTCATCACGCTGGCCATTGCGGACGCGTTGGATACTCTGCTGTTGTTGAATGTGCCCGTGATCGTGCCGGATATGGTGGAGTACGAAGTGGTCAGCCATGCGGACAAGCCGGGTGCACGCGAAGTGATGGACTGGCTCGCGCTGCACCGGGATCGCGTTGAGATCGGCGAAACGGAGGTGTTCGACGAGTTTCTGGCTTTGCTTGCACTGCGGCCGGATTTGCGCAGCCGTGGCCGGGGCGAGTTGGCCGCAGGCGAGGTTCTGGCCCGTGAACTGTTGAATCAAGTAGATGCCGCCATCTTGCTCTTTGAAGATTCCGCGCTTCGCAAAACCAATTTCCTTAGGCGCATGCCGGACAATGTGCTGCTGATGAGTACCTCAGCCTACCTGCACGGCCTGCAGCGGCGCGGATTGCTGGCCGATGCCGATGCGGTTCTGCAGCGTGCCGTCACGGTACGCGGCCCGGAAGTTACTCGCGATGACCTGCGCGCCACTTCCGGTGCGGAAGAGGCCAAGCGGCGCTGGTTGTCCAGGTTGGCGCCCGTCAGGGAATCCTGATTCCTCGCGCCAGCTTCCTACTTCGGCTCTTGGCTGTCGTTCATCTGGCGCAGCAGCGTGCGGGCGAAGGAGGCCAGCAGGGCGATGCCGGCCAGCAGCACCGTCCACAGGACGACGGTGCGCTGTGTGGCGCCTGATTCATGCGGCATGGTTGACGGCGGGAGCGCTGCGGAGGGCGAAGCGGCGCCCGGGGAGCTTTGCGCCGTGGGCACGGCGGCTTGCGCATGCGGCAGGGCGCGCAGCTCGTCGGCGCTGAAGCCGGGGGCGAGCTGGGAAGGTTGCAGCGCAGTGCGTTGGGCGCCGTCTCGGCCGAAGGCGAGCTGGTACGGGCCGTTGCCGTTGGCGAGCAGCAGCAGCGTGGACGGCGTCCAGGAAACCCGCAGCGCCGGCCGCGCCGCCGGTGCTTGCCGGCTCTTGGCCACCCAGGTCTCGGTGTGCGTTTCAGCGATGGCGGCGTCGCCCGACTTGCGTTCCACGCCTTCCTGGCTGATGCGGTAGAACGTGGTGCTCAGCAGTGGAACAAAGTACCACTCGGGCTGGCGCCTGCGGTGGCGGGC
The DNA here is from genome assembly GCF_059567845.1 of Massilia sp. BGA-UO-ETr-WB1. Lineage (NCBI taxonomy): Bacteria > Pseudomonadati > Pseudomonadota > Betaproteobacteria > Burkholderiales > Oxalobacteraceae > Massilia > Massilia sp. BGA-UO-ETr-WB1. The sequence goes on from NZ_JCAQOT010000025.1 coordinate 197,483, forward strand.
CGGCGCCGATTCGTAGCGGCCCAAGGTCGCCGGGAAGACGGCGTTCGCGGCCTCGAGCTGCATGCCGAGGCGCTCGGTTGGGATCGCGATGCTGCTGCGGTAGACCAGATCCGTGCTGTTTTTTGCCAGCGTGGGCTGCAGCGTCATCGTCTCCATGGGCGGGCTGGCGTCGGCCGTATTTTCTGTTTCGGCCACGATGCGCGCGAACACCAGCGGCGTGCCGCTGCGCCAGCTGAGGCGCGCGTAGCGGAACTGTGTGGGCTGGAACGCCATGCGGCTGTTCGACAGCGTTTGCGCATCCGCGTTCGAGAGCCAGCTCAGTTCAGCGGCGCAGGCGGGTTCCCAGTGCTGCAGGTCGCTGCTGGTTTCGAGCCAGAGCTGCGCGCTGTAGCTGGCTGTCCCTGGTGGCAATTCGAAGCGTAGCGCGGACACCGGTGGCGCATCGCCGCGCGCGTCCTTTCCTGCGCCGATCTCCAGTATCAGGTGCGACAGGCTTTCCTGTGCGGCGGCGGTTGGCGATGCCGGATTGCTGGCGACCGACAGCAGGCGGCCGCTGGCGTCGGTGCGGATGTCCAGCCGCGAGCCTGCGGCGCCGCTGGCCGTGCTCACGGCGGATTTCAACGGGAAGATGCGCACCGGCAGATCGGTCACGGTGGTGCGCGTTTGCGCCGGGGGCGCCAGCAGCGCGAACGCCACGGCAGCGCCGTTGCGGTCGAACACGCGCAGGTCGTCCAGCGTTGGCGAGCGGGAGCCAAGGTAGACCTGCTGCGGCAGGCGCAGCGCAGCCAGGCCGCTGTCCTTTTGCACGCTGACCGGCATGGTGTGGCTGTAGCCGGCGGCGCTGTCCGCCGGCGCGGCTGCCTGGCAGGCGCCGGCCAGCAACAATGCCGCTGCGGCGGCGCGGCGCAGCAGGGCGCTCATCGCGCCACCTCGGCGCGCGGGGCGGCAGGGGGCAGCGGGGCGACGTAGCCGATGGCCACCATCAGCAAGCCGGCGCCGATGAAGGACACGATGCGCTCGATGCCGCCGGCGTTGGACAGGTCCACCGAGAACAGCTTGAGTACCACCACTGCGAGCAGCGCCGCGCCAACGCCCCACAGCGTGCGCAGGCCGCGCCGCGACGCGGCCTGCATCAGCACCATGGCGCTCACGGTCCACACCAGCGAAAGCAGCGCTTGCACGAACTGCGACGCCATCAGCGCGTGGAACTGGTAGGGCACATCCAGGTAGTTCGATACGGAACGCAGCAGCATCAGGTTGAACCACACGTAGCCCGCGCCTGCTGCGGCCAGTTTGAGCTGCGCGGCGCAGCGGTGCCGGCGAAACGCCTCCGCAGCCAGCAGCAGGGCGAAGCCGGTGCTCAGGTCCAACGGGTTAAGCAGCGGCAGGTAGGGCAGCGGCGCCATGGCGCCGTTGTACAGCAGGTTCCAGCGCGCGGCCAGCAGCAGGGTCCAGACGGCGGCTGCGGGCAGCAGGAAGCGGCGATGCCAGGCGGCCAGCGGCTGCAGCGGCCATGCTTCAGCCGGACAGCGCAGCAGCAAGGCGGTGGCGGCCATCATGCCCCAGGCGGGCAGGTAGCGCGCCCAGCCGCCGCTGGCTTCCCAGCCTTCCAGCAGCATGCCGATTTGCTGTTCGGTGCCGCCCGCCAGCAGCCAGCCGGCGATGGCGTGATTCAGCACGGGCCAGATCATCAGCCACGGCACGGCGATGCGTAGCAGGTGCAGGGCGGTCAGTGCGGCCCGCGGCAGCGGCCACGCCATGCGCGTCCACACCCGCAGCGTGTACTCGGACGCGGCCCAGGCGGTGGCGTAGGCGCACCAGGCCAGCGCGCCGGGCGTGTGGCCGGTGAAGTACATCACCAGCAGCAGGGCGGCGCCGATGCCGGCCTGCGCCAGCCATACCGGCGCCGCCAGCGCGCGCAGGCCGCTCCAGTCCAGCCGGCGCGCCAGATACTGGGCCAGCAAGGCCAGCAGGCTGGCGAGTATGGCGTAGAACGACAGCATGGCCGGCAGATCGAAGGTGCGCGGCATGCTTTGGAAGTTGAGGCGCAGGTAGTATTGGTCCGCCAGGCTGGCGGCCAGCGGCGCCAGCGCCATGCCGAACCAGGCCAGCCCCACGCCGGGCAGCAGCGCGTCGGACGTGAGGGCGAGTGAGGCGCGGTCGTCCTGGTCCGCGCTGCGGCCGGCGTGGCGGTGGAAGGACAGGCTGGACAGGAACAGGCCGGCGCCCAGCATGGCGGCGCTGAGGAAGGGGCCGTCGAGCAGGCCCACCCGGGTGTCCAGCCAGTCCCAGCGCGTGCGGTACAGGAACACGCCGGCGGCCAGGAGCTGCACGGCCACGGTGTATGAGCCGGCTATGCGCCAGCGCATGCGGGCGGCAATCACGCCGAGTAAGGCTGCCACCACCAGCGCGCTGGCGGTGAGCAGGTTGAGCTGCGTGGCGCCGCTGCTGCGGCTGGCCACTTCGTACCAGGTGCCGGCCAGCAGCCAGGCGGCGGCCACCGCCAGCAGCAGCGTGGCGAGCGGGTCGCGCAGGGTGGCGGGGACGGCTTTGTCGGCGCCGCGCAATTGCACTGCGGCGATGAAGGTGCTGGCGGCCAGGACCAGGAAGCCGAGCCAGATGTTGGAACTGACCATGATGCCGGCATCGAGGTCGATGATGTCGCCGAGGAAGCCGATCCAGGCTGCGGCCTGCACCAGCAGGCCGAAGGTCCATGCCAGCTTGCGCTGCTGGCGCAGGCCCACCCACACCACGCCTGCGCCTTCCAGCGCCCAGGCGGTGGCGGTCCAGCGGCCGTCCAGCGCGAAGGGCAGGGCCAGCGTGCCGAACACCACGCCGAGCGCAAGGAAGGATTCGCACAGCAGGCGGCCCGTTGCGCCCATGCGGCGCCACAGCGCCAGGGCCAGGCCGGTGTAGAGCAGGCCCATGGCCAGGGCGGACCAGGCCATGCCGAATTCCATGGGCTGCACCAGGCCATGCTGCAGGCCGATGGCGGCCAGCGGCGTGCCGAACACCAGCGTGCCGTCCACGTAGTGCGCCAGTTTCGGCGCTTGCCGCTGCGCGTAGAACACGGCGATGGCGATGTACATCATCAGGAACAGGCCGAGGAACAGCTGGGCCGACAGGTAGTGCTCCGGCGCGTAGCGCAGCACGCCCCAGGATGTGGCGAGCACGAAGGTGCACGCGAAGCCGAGCACGTTGAGGGCGCGCCAGGATTTCTTGGTTGCGATGTAGAGGATGCCGGCGTTGAGGATGGCGCAGTAGCTGAACAGGGCAATGTGGTTGCCGCTGCCGGTGGAGATCAGCACCGGCGCCGCGAAGCCGCCGATGATGCCGAACACGGCCAGCCAGACGGCGTTTTGCAGCACGGCCAGCATGCAGGCGAAGGCGACGAAGATGGTCAGCAGGGCAAAAGCCGGCGTGGCGGGCAGCAGGTGGTAGATGCGGAAGGCGGCGAAGGTGGTCAGGATCAACACGGCAATCGCCGTGCCTTGCACGGGCAGGCTGACGCCGGGCCGGCTGCCGCGGATGCGCCAGCCCCAGGCCAGCAGGGCCAGGTCGGCCAGCGCCACGGCGCCCAGGCACAGTTCGATGGGAGTGTTGAAATTGGCGGCGGCGTACTTGAGCAGGAAACTCACGCCCATGAACAGGATCAGCAGGCCAAGCTTGGCGACGATGTTGCCGCCCAATAGCCATTCGCGCGCGGCCACCAGCCACGCCGGCGGCGCGCCATGGCTTGGCACGTGGGGCGAGGAGGGTGTGCCAGGGCTGGGGGCGGAAGGCGCGGCAGGGGCAGCCGTGGAGGCCGGAACCGCAGGCGGGGCCGGGAGCGCAGGTGCGGGCGAGGTGGATGCGGCTGGCGCCTCGTCCGGGGCAGCGGCGGCGACCGGCGCGACCGGCGCGGGCGGGGGCGTGGCGGCGGCGGGTGCCGGAGCTGGCGCGGCGGCTTCCCGCGCCTGCGGGCTTGAGGGCTGCGCGCGTTCAGCGGTCAGTTCGCGCACCTGCAGCCGCAATTCGCCCACGAGGTGGCGCAATTGCAGAATTTCCCTGTCGTTGTCGGCCGCCTGCCGGCTGGCGCGGCTGGCGGCTGCGATGCAATAGACCGGCATCCCGATCAAATACAGCGCCACCGCGAAAAGTCCCACGATGATCAGTTCCATGACTGCCTCCGTCGATGTGCTCAACGTATCGTGATCGTACGTGCTTCCTTGTCCTGCGCTTTGATGAAGCGCACGACCGAATCCACTGTCACGGTGTCGATCTGGCCGGCCATGCGGCGCTCGTAGGGGTGGTCGTCGAAGGCCACGTTGGCGCGGAACATGCGCGCGCCCAGGCGCGTCATGGCCGGGATCTCGACGGTGATGGGCCGGAAGCCCGCCTGCTTCAGCCAGGCCTGCGCTTCGGCGCGGGTTTCCACCTGCCCCGGTTCGGCGCTGGCGGCGGCGTAGCTCTCCAGCACCCACTGGTTGGAGTTCTGGTAGCGCGTGGAGTAGGCGTAGGACAGCATGTTGTAGCTGCTCTGGTGCAGCCGGCGCGGCGTGCTGGTGGACAGCACGCGCGCCAGCCGCGCCTGCACGTCCTGGCCCGGTATCACCAGCTGCGCCTCGTACAGGAACATATCGTCGAGGAAGAAATTGCCCAGGCCTTCGTTGAACAGGGCCGAAGTGGCGCTGCCGCAGTCGTTCAGCTCGTGCACCACCAGCCAGCGGCCGCGCTCCTGGTCGCGCCACGCCAGCGCCATGTGCGAGTAGCGCAGCCGGTATTTGCTCAGGTCCTGCCCGGCGCGCGCGATGAAGGCGATCTGCGCGCCGCTGTCGTCCAGCGCGCGGCTGGTGCGCAGCGCCAGGTCCATGCCTTTGACCACCGATTGCAATTCCAGCGGCTTGTCTTCGCAGCTGTTGCCGGCGCGGGCGGCGGGCGCCAGCAGGGCCAGGCCGGCCAGCGCGGCGGCGGCGCAAAAGAGCAGGCGGCGCATATTATTGCCCCACGCGGCTGTGGTGGATCAGCGCCTGCCCCACCTCGTTCGGAATGAAGGCGATGGCCTTGCCCGACATGACCAGCACGTAGCCGGTGGAGATGGCCGTCACCGTTACCGCCTGGCCCACCGCGCGCGACAGGCCCTCGGCCGCCTTGGCGCTCAGCTTGACCGACGCGGTGGCCGCGTCGGACGCGCCTTTCAGCACCACCACGCTGCCATCGGCCGCCGCGTCCACGCTGGCGATGACGACGTAGCCGGACGCGGCCACCGCCGACATCGATCCCAGCACGATAATGCCGGCCGCGCCGGACAGCGCTTCCGAGGCGCGCGACAGTTCGGACGATTCGCCGCCGCCGGCGCCGTTGGCGGCGCGGGCCGAAGTGGTGGCGATGGCGGTGAGGGACAGCAGGGAAATCAGCAGCAGGCGTTTCATGTGAGTCTCCGGTTGGTTGATGGCCTGCATCATGGCCCCGGGTCACGCCGATGGCAATATTTGCGATACTAGTTGTCATAATTTGCGCGAGTGGTATTATTTTTCGATACTTATCGCTAAAAACTACCGCCATGTCCAATTCCAGCCTCATGATCGATGCACTGAAACGGCAATTGAAACTGAAAGCCGTGACGTACGCGGAGCTGGCCAGGCGCATCGGCCTGTCCGAAGCGAGCGTCAAGCGAATGTTTGCGCAGCGCAGCTTCACGCTGGAGCGGCTGGAGCAGATACTGGAGGCGGTCGGCATGGATTTCGCCGAGCTGGTGCAGGCGGCCACCGACGCGCCCCAGTTGATTGCGCAGCTGACCTATGCGCAGGAGCAGGAAATCATCGGCGACATGAAATTGCTGGTGGTGGCGGTGGCGGCGCTGAATCTGATACCGCTGGAGCAGATCGTGGCGGTGTATAAGATCAGCGAGGCGGAAGCGGTGAAGTATTTGCTGCGGCTGGACAAGATCGGTTTCCTGACGCTGTTGCCGAACAACCGCGTCAAGCTGCTGGTGGCGCGCACCTTCAGCTGGATACCGAACGGCCCGATCCAGACCTGGTTCCGGGGCGAAGCCTACGGCGACTTCCTGGACGCGCGCTTCGCCGGCGAGCAGGAAATCATGAAGCTGGTGAGCGTGATGCTGTCGCCGCGCTCCACCAGGGCGCTGCTGGAGCGGCTCAAGCAGGTGGCCGACGAGTTTTCCCGGCAGCACCAGGACGACGCCCGGCTGCCGTACGATCAGCGCCACTCGCTGACCTTCATGCTGGCGGCGCGGCCCTGGATGCCGACGGCATTTAAGGCTTTGATGCGCTAGGCCATTGCGCTAGATCATTCCGGCCTTGCGCGCAGTTGCGGTAAACCGGGTTGTCGGCCCGGGGTTCCTGATGTATTTTGTCAACATTCTACTTTTGCAAAGACCACGACCATGAGCAAGCCCAGCCAGTTCTCCCTGCTGACGCAGCGCCGCTTCGCCCCGTTCTTCTGGGTCCAGTTCCTGGGCGCCTTCAACGACAACCTGTTCAAGACCGCCCTGATGGTGATCCTGGGCTTCGAGGCGGCCAGCTGGACCACCATGTCCGCCTCCACGGTGACCAACCTGATCCCCGGCCTGTTCATCCTGCCCTACGTGGTGTTCTCCGCCACCGCCGGCCAGATCGCCGACAAGTTCGAGAAGGCCGGCCTGTCGCGGCTGGTGAAGTGGCTGGAAGTGGGCATCATGCTGATGGCGGGCGTGGGCTGGATGTCGCACACGCTGTGGCTGCTGATCGCGGCGGTGGTCGGCATGGGCGTGCACTCCACCTTGTTCGGCCCGGTCAAATACGCCTACCTGCCGCAGCAGCTCAAGCCGGAGGAACTGATGGGCGGCAACGGCGTGATCGAGATGGGCACCTTTGTCGGCATCCTGCTGGGCCAGGTGCTGGGCGCGGTGCTGGTGGCCTACGGCAATATCGGCATCGAACTGGTGGCTGGCGCCACCCTGGCGGTGGCGGTGATCGGCCTGCTGGCCAGCTACCGCGTGCCGCTCACGCCGGCCCCGGCGCCTGAGCTGAAAATCAACTGGAACCCGGTCAGCGAAACCATCCGCAACCTGAGCTTCTCGAAGCAGAACCGCACCGTGTTCCTGTCCATGCTGGGCAACTCCTGGTTCTGGTTCTACGGCGCGCTGATCCTGGCGCAGTTCCCGGTGTACGCCAAGGACTACCTGCATGGCGACCACAGCGTGTTCGTGCTGCTGCTGACGGTGTTCTCGCTGGGCGTGGGCACCGGCTCGCTGCTGTGCGAACGCCTGTCCGGGCACAAGGTGGAGATCGGCCTGGTGCCGTTCGGCTCCATCGGCCTGTCGCTGTTCGGCGTGGACCTGTACTTCGCCAGCCTGGGCTACGCCAACACCGGCGCGGTGCAGTGGCTCGGTTTCATGGCGCAGGACAGCGCGCTGCGCATCCTGTTCGACGTGGTGATGATAGGCGTGTTCGGCGGCTTCTTCATCGTGCCGCTGTTCGCGCTGATCCAGGTGCGCTGCGCGCCGGCGCACCTGTCGCGCACCATCGCCGGCATGAACATCCTGAACGCGCTGTTCATGGTGGCCGCCGCCGGCGTCGCCATCGTGCTGCTGGGGCAGGGCTTCAGCATCCCCGAACTGTTCCTGGCCACGGCCGTGCTGAACGCGCTGGTGGCGGTGTACATCTTCTCGCTGGTGCCGGAGTTCCTGATGCGCTTCCTGGCCTGGATGCTGATCCACACGCTGCACCGCGTGAAGACCATCGACGCCGACCGGATTCCGGAAAGCGGCCCGGCGGTGCTGGTGTGCAACCACGTCAGCTATGTCGACGCCATCGTCATCGGCGCGGCCAGTCCGCGCCCGATCCGCTTCGTGATGGACCACCGCATCTTCAAGACCCCGCTGCTGGGCTGGATCTTCCGCACCGCCAAGGCGATCCCGATCGCGCCGGCCAAGGAAGACCCGTGGCTGATGGAAAAAGCCTTCATCGACATCGCGCAGGCGCTGCACGAGGGCGACCTGGTGTGCATCTTCCCGGAAGGGCGGCTCACCACCACGGGCGAGCTGAACGAATTCCGCGGCGGCATCGCCAAGATCATCGAGCGCAGCAAAGTGCCGGTGATCCCGATGGCGCTGCGCGGGCTGTGGGGCCACCTGCTCAGCCGCAGCAACGACAACGTGTTCGAGCGCGCCTTCCGCAAAGGCTGGCGTTCGCGGCTGGCGCTGGCCGTCGGCCAGCCGGTGGCGCCGCTGGACGCCACCCCCGAACTGCTGCGCGCCCAGGTGGCCGAACTGCGCGGCGACTGGAAGTAGTGCGGGACAAATGGGCCGGAGTTAGTGGGGCGGGGCGGCCAGGCGCAGCAGGTCGTCGAAGTCCACCGGCTTGATCAGGTGCTGGTCGAAGCCGGCGTCCAGCGTGCGGCGGCGGGCGTCGCTCTGGCCCCAGCCGGTCAGCGCCACCAGCCGGATCGCCTCGCCGCCGGGCTGCTGGCGGATCAGGCGCGCCGCCTCGTAGCCGTCCATGCCCGGCATGCCCAGGTCCATTATGATCAGGTCCGGCCGCTGCTGGGTGGCGGCGGCCACCGCCGCGTAGCCGTCGTAGGCGGTGCTGACGTCGAAATTCTCCATCTCGAACAGCGCGCCCAGCGAGTCGGCGGCGTCGCGGTTGTCGTCCACCACCAGCACCTTGGTGCGCCGGGCCACGGCCGGTTCGGCCGCATAGGGCTGCGCCTCGGCCGGCGCGGCGGTCGGCTGCCCCGGCAGCGGCAGCTTGATGATGAATTCGCTGCCCTGGCCGGTGCCGGGGCTGTGCGCTTCGATGCTGCCGCCGTGCATGTGCGCGAACTGGCGCGCCAGGCTCAGGCCGATGCCCAGGCCGCTCGACATCTGCCCCGTCACCGTGCGGCTCTGTTCGAACATATTGAAAATCTTGGGGATGGCCTCGGCGTCCAGGCCGATGCCGGTGTCGCGCACGCTCACGCACAGCATGCCGGCCTCGCGCCATGCCCGCAGCGCCACGCGGCCGCCCTGCGGCGTGAACTTGATGGCGTTCGACAGCACGTTGGAATAGATCTGCACCACGCGCGCGTAGTCCGCGTCGAGCACGATGTCCTCGCGCGGCAAGTCCTGCTCCAGGTGGATGCGCTTGGCGGCGGCGGCCTGCTGGCTCAGTTCCAGCACGTGCCGCATCACCATGCCGAACTCGATGGCGCCGTACTGCAGCTCGATCTTGCCGCTGGTGATGCGCGCCACGTCCAGCAAGTCGTCCACCAGCCGTGTCAGGTGCACTACCTGGCGCTCGATCACTTGCTTGATGTGCTCGGCCGGTTCGGAGCCCGGGAACAGGTTGGGCAGCAGCGCGGCCGAAGTGCGGATCGGCGCCAGCGGGTTGCGCAGTTCGTGGCCCAGGCTGGCCAGGAATTCATCCTTGCGGCGCGTCACTTCGCGCATCTGGTACTGCTTGTCGCGCGCGCGCAGCTGGGCGTGCAGCGCGGCGATCAGGGTCACCGTGCGCACCGGGCGCTCCAGCAGCGTCAGGTTGCCCAGGCTGATGACGGCGCGCCGCACCAGCAGCGAGTCGCCGCCGCGGTGGGTGAGCAGCAGGATCGGCAGGTCGGACCAGTTGGGCTGCTGCTCCACATACTCGGCCAGCAGCCGGAAGCCGCTGGCCGACAGCGCCTCTTCCACCGTCAGCACCGCGCCGGCGCCCTGCATCAGTTCCTGCCGCAGTTCGCCCACCGTTTCGCACACGTGGCATTGGATGCGCGCCATGTCCAGCACCTTCTGGCACAAGGCGGCGTTCTGGCCGGCGGGCGCGTAGACGAGGATGCGTTTTTCCATGGCTGTCAGGGCTGGCTGGCGGAGCCGTGCGCCGCGTCGGTGGAGGGGTGCAGATAGGTCGGCACGCCGGTCAGCACGCCGTGAAAGCCGGTCAGCACCGCCCCTACCTGCGGCCCGTCTTTGCCGATGTTGAAGTCGCGCAGCGTGCGTTCGTGCCGGCTGCCGCGCTTCTTGAACACGGAAATGGCTTGCCGCACTTCGCCTTCCGCTTCGAAATAGCGCAGCATGACGACGTTGTCGGCGATGTAGCTGGCGTCCACCGCCGTGGTCATGGCGCCGCCTATCATGCCGGCCTGCACCCCCACCACGATGGTGACCACGCCGCGCTGGCCCAGGTAGGTGAGCAGCTCGTGCAGATAGGTGGACAGGAAGCGCTCGTCCGGCACCGCGTTCAGGTAGCCGTTCAAACTGTCGATGACGATCACCCGCGCGCCGGCGCCGGCCGAGCTGACCACGGCCTGCGTGAACTGGCCCGGGGTCAGCTCGGCCGGGTCCACCTGCTGCACCGTCAGCAGGCCGTCGGCGATGGCCTGCTTCAGTTGCAGGCCCAGGCTTTCGGCGCGGTTCAGCATATTGTTGCGCGACTCTTCGAACAGGAACATGGCGGCGCGCTCGCCGCGCCGGCAGGCGGCCGACACGAACTGGGCCGCCACGGTGGACTTGCCGCTGCCCGGCGGCCCGGCCACCAGGGTGCTCATGCCTTCCTCCAGGCCGCCGCCCAGCAGCTCGTCCAGCGCCTGCAGGCCGCTGGAGAGCTGGCGGCGGGTGCTGGAGACGCGCGAGTCGGCCGCCACCAGGCGCGGGAACACGTGCAGCCCGCCGTGCAGGATGCGGTAGTCGTGCGAACCGCCGCGGAAGGCGATGCCGCGGTATTTCACCACCCGCAGGCGGCGCCGTTCGCTGCCGTAGGACTGGCTGGCCAGCTCCAGCGTGACCACGCCGTGCGCCACGCTGCGCACTTGCAGGTCGGTGCTGAGGGCGGTGCGGTCGTCCAGGAAGATGGTGGTGCAGTTGCGGCTGGCGAGGTACTGCTTGAGCGCGAGCACCTGGCGCCGGTAGCGCAGCGGGCTTTCGGCCAGCAGCTGCAGCTCGGACAGCGAGTCGAGCACGGCGCGGGTGGGCTTGTATTTCTCGATAGCCGCCAGGATGCGCTGGGTGGTGGTGCCCAGCTCGATCTCGGACGGATGGAAGATCGAATACTGCTGGTCCGGGTCGAGCGAGGCCTGGTCGGGAATGATTTCCTCGATGTGGATGCCGTCCAGGGTCCAGCCGTGCGACTGCGCCACCGAACTGAGTTCCACCGTGGTCTCCGCCAGCGTGATGTAAAGCACGGATTCGCCCTGGCGTTTGCCTTCGTTCAGGAATTGCAGCGCCAGCGTGGTCTTGCCGGTACCGGGTTCGCCCTCGACCAGATACAAACGGTCGCGCGTCAGGCCGCCTGCCAGGATATTGTCCAGGCCGGGAACGCCGGAGGAAAGAAAGCGGCTCGAATCGGTATTTTGCTGTTCCATAGTGGTTGTGCGAATGGGGGAGAGGTCCTCAAAATATAGCGCAGCTTAAAAAAAGGCACTGTACGTTAGAGCACATTTGGCAATTAGTTGATTTTGGAAAACTACATATGGTTACAATTGTCCCGGTTGCAGCGTTGCCGTTTTATTACAATGGGCGAGTAAAACCTGGTTTTACTCCCCGCTGCAGTTCCCCTGCTGCAGCATTTCCGACCCGCCGCTGGCGGGTTTTTTTTCTTGACAGACTTAGAATGATCGTTCATTCTATAAAAAGACAAAAATTTGAACATAGTCGAAGGCGAACGATGAAACCTATTTCCCTGCTCCTGATTTCCGCAGCCGCGCTGAGCGCAGGCTGCCAACCCACCACTGCCGGAGCACCTGGCGCCGGGCAACCGGCGCAGGTGGCGGCCGTGGCCGTGCACACGGTGGCCCCGCGCAGCCTGGCCATCACCACCGAACTGCCGGGCCGCACCACCGCCTACCAGGTGGCCGAAGTGCGCCCGCAAGTGGGCGGCCTGATCCAGCAGCGCCTGTTCGCCGAAGGCGCGGACGTGAAAGCCGGCGCGCAGCTGTACCAGATCGACCCGGCCACCTACCAGGCGGCCTACAACTCGGCCAAGGCCGCGCTGGCCAAGGCCAAGGCCAACCTGATGGCCGCCACGCCGAAAGTGGCGCGCTACAAGGACCTGGTGGCGATCGAAGGCGTGAGCCGCCAGGACTATGACGACGCGGTGGCCGCCGCCGAGCAGGCCAAGGCCGACGTGGAAGCGGCTGCGGCGGCGCTGGACACGGCCCGCATCAATCTCGACTACACCAGGGTGGCGGCGCCGATCTCGGGCCGCATCAGCCGCTCCAACGTGACGCCGGGCGCGCTGGTGACCGCCGGCCAGGCCGGCGCCATGACCACCGTGCAGCAGCTGGACCCGATCTACGTGGACGTGACCCAGTCCAGCACCGACATGCTGCGCCTGAAGCGCGAGCTGGAAAACGGCAGCCTGAAGCAAAACGGCGGCCAGGCCAGGGTGACCCTGCTGCTGGCCGACGGCAGCAAGTACGCGCAGGAAGGCAAGCTGCAGTTCGCCGACGCCAGCGTCGATCCCGGCACCGGCAACGTGGTGCTGCGCGCGCTGTTCCCGAACCCGAAGCATGATCTGCTGCCGGGCATGTTCGTGCGCGCCGTGGTCGACAGCGGCGTGGACGAGCAGGCCATCCTGGTGCCGCAGCAAGGCGTGACCCGCAACGCGAAAGGCGAAGCCACCGCCATGATCCTGAACAAGGAGGGCAAGGTGGAGCAGCGCGTGCTGGCCACCGGCAGCACCGTGGGCGACCAGTGGCTGGTGAAGTCCGGCCTGGCGGCGGGCGACCGCGTCATCATCGACGGCTTGCAGAAGGTGCGCCCGGGCGCGCCGGCGCAGGTTGCCGCAGCCCCGGCAGCCCCGGCCACGCCCGGCACGGCAGCCGCCGCCACCAAGCGCGCGGCGCAGTAAGGAAGGTAGACCATGGCACGTTTCTTTATTAACCGGCCGATCTTCGCCTGGGTGGTGGCGATCGTCATCATGCTGGGCGGCCTGATCGCCATCCTCGGCCTGCCGATCGCGCAATACCCGAGCATCGCACCGCCCGCCATCACCATCAGCGGCTCCTATCCGGGCGCCTCGGCCAAGACGGTGGAAGACGCCGTCACCCAGGTGATCGAACAGAAGCTGAAGGGCATCGACGGCTTGCGCTACATGAGCTCGAGCAGCGATTCCACCGGCGGCATCAGCATCACGCTGACCTTCAACAACGGCACCAACCCGGACATCGCGCAGGTGCAGGTGCAGAACAAGCTGCAGCTGGCCACGCCGCTGCTGCCGGCCGCCGTCACGCAGCAGGGCCTGGTGGTGTCCAAGTCCACCAAGAACTTCCTGATGGTGCTGGGCTTCGTGTCCGAAAACGGCAGCATGAAGCAGGCCGACCTGGGCGACTACGTGGCCGCCAACGTGATCGACCCGCTGAGCCGGGTGGAAGGCGTGGGCGACGTGACCTTGTTCGGCTCCCAGTACGCCATGCGCATCTGGCTCGACCCGACCAAGCTGCAAAGCTACCAGCTGACGCCGGCCGACGTGTCGGCCGCCATCACCGCGCAGAACACGGAAGTGTCGGCCGGTGAGCTGGGCGGCGCGCCCGCCGTGCCGGGCCAGCAGCTGAACGCCACCGTGTCCGCGCAGAGCCGCCTGCAGACCGCCGAGCAGTTCGGCGCCATCCTGCTGAAGACCACCGCCAGCGGCGCCACCGTGCACCTGCGCGACGTGGCCCGCATGGAGCTGGGCAGCGAGAGCTACAACACCGTGGCCCGCTTCAACGGCAACGCCGCCACCGGCGTGGCGATCAAACTGGCCACCGGCGCCAACGCGCTGGACACGGCCAAGGCCGTCAACGCCAAGATCGAACAGCTGTCCAAGCAGTTCCCGGCCGGGATGAAGGCCGAAGTGGCGTTCGACACCACGCCCTTCGTCACGCTGTCCATCGAAGAAGTGGTGAAGACGCTGGTGGAAGCGGTGATCCTGGTGTTCCTGGTGATGTACCTGTTCCTGCAGAACTTCCGCGCCACCCTGATCCCGACCATGGCCGTGCCGGTGGTGCTGCTGGGGACCTTCGGCGTGCTGTCCGTGCTGGGCTACTCCATCAACACGCTGACCATGTTCGCCATGGTGCTGGCGATCGGCCTGCTGGTCGACGACGCCATCGTGGTGGTGGAAAACGTCGAGCGCGTGATGACGGAAGAGGGCTTGCCGCCGAAAGAGGCGACCACCAAGTCCATGAGCCAGATCACCGGCGCGCTGGTGGGCATCGCCCTGGTGCTGTCGGCCGTGTTCGTGCCGATGGCCTTCTTCGGCGGCTCCACCGGCGTGATCTACCGCCAGTTCGCCGTCACCATCGTGTCGGCCATGGTGCTGTCGGTGCTGGTGGCCATGGTATTCACCCCGGCGCTGTGCGCCACCCTGCTGAAACCCGTGGCCAAGGGCCACCAGCCGGCCAGCACCGGCTTCTTCGGCTGGTTCAACCGCACCTTCGAGCGCGGCAGCAGCAAGTACGAAGGCTGGGTGGGCGGCATGCTGAAACGCGGCAAGCGCTCCATGCTGCTGTACGGCGTGCTGGTCGCCATCCTGGCCGTGGTGTTCATGCGCCTGCCCACGTCCTTCCTGCCGGAAGAAGACCAGGGCGTGCTGTTCGCGCAGATCCAGCTGCCGGCCGGCGCCACGCAGCAGCGCACCTTGAAAGTGATCGAGCAGGTCGAGCAGCATTTCCTGACCAATGAAAAACAGAACGTGGCTTCCATCTTCACCGTGGCCGGCTTCAGCTTCGGCGGCAACGGCCAGAACACCGGCATCGCCTTCGTGCGCATGAAGGACTGGTCCGAGCGTCCGGGCGCCGAGGGCAGTGTGAAAGCCATCGTCGGCCGCGCCATGGGCAGCTTCTCGCAGATCCGCGACGCCTTCGTGTTCGCCTTCGCGCCGCCCGCGGTGCTGGAACTGGGCAACGCCAGCGGCTTCGACCTGCAGCTGCAGGACCAGGCCGGCCTGGGACACGAAGCCCTGATGGGCGCGCGCAACCAGCTGCTGGGCATGGCCTCCAAGAGCCCGCTGCTGGTGGGCGTGCGCCCCAACGGCCAGGACGATACGCCGCAATACAAGATCAGCGTGGACCAGCAGAAGGCCACCGCGCTGGGCTTGTCCATCGCCGACGTGAACCGCGTGCTGAGCACCGGCTGGGGCTCGTCCTACGTGAACGACTTCGTCGACCGCGGCCGCGTGAAGAAGGTGTACCTGCAAGGCCAGCCCGATTCGCGCATGGCGCCGGAAGACCTGGGCAAATGGTTCGTGCGCAACAGCGCCGGCGAGATGGTGCCGTTCTCCGCCTTCGCCAGCGGCCAGTGGATCTACGCCTCGCCGCGCCTGGAGCGCTTCAACGGCCTGTCGTCGGTGAACGTGCAGGGCATGCCTGCGCCGGGCGTGAGCTCGGGCGCCGCCATGGCCGAAATCGAAAAGCTGGCGGCCCAGCTGCCGCCCGGCATCGGCTTCGAATGGAACGGCCTGTCGGTGGAAGAGCGCGACTCCGGTTCGCAGACCACGGTGCTGTACACCCTGTCGCTGCTGATGGTGTTCCTGTGCCTGGCCGCGCTGTATGAAAGCTGGTCGGTGCCGTTCTCGGTGCTGCTGGTGGTGCCGCTGGGCGTGATCGGCACGGTGCTGGCCACCTGGGGCTTCCACCTGGCGAACGACGTGTACTTCCAGGTCGGCTTGCTGACCGTGGTCGGCCTGGCGGCAAAGAACGCCATCCTGATCGTGGAATTCGCCAAGGAGCTGCAGGAGCAGGGCATGGAACTGAAGGCAGCCACCTTGAGGGCGGTGCGCCTTCGCCTGCGCCCCATCCTGATGACCTCCATCGCCTTCGGCCTGGGCGTGCTGCCGCTGGCCATTGCGAGCGGCGCCGGTTCGGGCAGCCAGAACGCCATCGGCGTCGGCGTGCTGGGCGGCATGCTGACGGCCACCTTCCTCGGCATCTTCTTCGTGCCGGTATTTTTCGTGCTGGTGCGCGGCCTGTTCCAGAACCGGAAAGCCGCCGCCGCTGCCAGCACCGCAGCAGGAGCGCATTGATATGCAAAAGACTTTAGTTTCCCTGGCCGCTGCCACGTTCGCAGCGACCTTCCTGAGCGCGTGCAGCCTGGCCCCGGTGTATGAGCGCCCGGCCGCGCCGGTGACGGCAGGCTGGCCGCAAGGCGACGCCTACAAGCCGGCCCCGGTGGCGGCGGACGCCAAGCCGGCCGCCGACATCGCCTGGCGCGACTACTTCGCCGACGACCGCCTGCGCGAAGTGATCGCGCTGGCGCTGGCCAACAACCGCGACTTGCGCGTCTCGGCGCTCAATATTGAGAAGGCGCGCGCGCAGTACGGCGTCCAGCGCGCCGCACTGGTACCCAGCGTGACCGCGTCCGGCGGCCAGAACGCCACCCGCACGGCGGACAATATGAGCGCTGGCGGCCAAGGCCAGATCAGCCGCCAGTACACCGCCAACCTCGGCGTGTCCTACGAGCTGGATTTCTTCGGCAAGGTGCGCAGCCTGTCCGAGGCGGCACTGCAGCAGTACCTGGGCACCGAGGAAGCGCGCCGCGCGCAGCAAATCAGCCTGGTGGCCGAAGTGGCCAGCACCTGGCTCACGCTGCAGGCGGACCGCGAGCGCCTGCGCCTGGCGGCGGACACGCTGAAAAGCCAGCAGATCACCTATGAACTGAGCAAGCGCCGCTTCGACGCCGGCGCCACCTCCGGCCTGGACATGTACGAAGCGCAGACCAGCGTGGAAGCGGCCCGCAACGACATGGCGGTCTACACCGCGCAGGTGGCGCAGGGCGAGAACGCGCTGGCGCTGGTGGTGGGCGCGGCCGTGCCGGCCGAGCTGCAACAGCAGCAGGCGCCGCTGGCCAGCGTGGCGGCGATGGCCGAGCTGCCTGCAGGCTTGCCGTCCGAAGTGCTGCAGCGCCGGCCGGACGTGCTCGGCGCGGAACGCACGCTGCAGGCGGCCAACGCCAATATCGGCGCGGCGCGCGCGGCCTTCTTCCCCAGCATTTCGCTGACCGGCACCGCCGGCAGCGCCAGCAGCAACCTGTCCGGCCTGTTCAAGGCCGGTTCGGGCACCTGGAGCTTCCTGCCGCAGATTAATCTGCCCATCTTCAACGGCGGCGCCAACACGGCCAACCTGACCGTGGCCAAGGTGGAGCGCGACATCGCCGTGGCGCGCTACGAGCAGTCCATCCAGGCGGCCTTCCGCGAAGTGGCGGATGCGCTGGCCCAGCGCGGCACGCTGGACGAGCGCCTGGCCTCGCAGGTGGCGCTGGCCGACGCCTCGCAGAAGAGCTTCCGCATCCACGAGGCGCGCTACCAGAAGGGCTCGGAGTCCTACCTGAACGCGCTGGTGTCGCAGCGCGCGCTGTACGCGGCGCAGCAAAGCCTGATCTCGGCCCGCCTGGCGCGCGCCGGCAACCAGGTCACCTTGTACAAGGTGCTGGGCGGCGGCTACCAGTAAGGAGCTGCCGGGACGGCGGGCTCAGGACGGCCGCCACTCCATCGCCGCGTGCAGGCCGTCCAGGCCCTGCATGATGAAGTCGCAGCGCTGGCACAGGCGCTGCGCAGGATTGCCGATCAGGACATTGAGCCGCACCGGCAGGTGCAGGCGCTGGCCGTGCGCCTGCAGGCCGCGCAGCAAGCCGCGGCCGATGCCGCGCCCCCGGTATTCCGGCAGCAGCGTGATGTCGATCAGCCGCACCTCGTCGTCGCTGTACTGCACGTACAGGCGGCCGATGGGGCGCTCGCGCTCGACGATGATGGTCGATTCGGCGTCCGGATACTGCAGCTGGAAATCGGTCTGCTGTGCCTTGAATTGGACATTTTGCAACATCGCCTCGGTGGCCGCGTCGCAGCCGTGCAGGCGGAACTCGGTGCCGCGCGCGCTGGCATAGAGGCGCAGCAGGAAGGGCTGGTCGGCCCGCGTGGCGGGGCGCAGCTCGATCGATGGCGCGGTCTTGTAGGTCATCATGGGCGGCACCCTGGGCTGGTTTCTGTTGTCTTTATGGTATCACCAATCCTGCCCGCTGTTGCACGCCAAATTGACAAAATGCGCGGTGTTGGCCACAGTACCGCATCGAACCCAAGGAACCCTGATGAGCACCACCGAAAAACGCCATACCGACCCAGAGCGCGCGCTGGTGCGCCGCAAGCAGGTGCTGGACGCAGCGGCCGCCTGTTTCGGGCGCAGCGGCTTTCATGGCGCCAGCATGGCCGAGATTTCCAAGGCGGCCGGCATGAGCGCCGGCCATATCTACAATTACTTCGACAGCAAGGACGCCATCATCGCCGCCTTCGTCGAGCAGAACGTGGAGCGCGTGTCGCAGCTGATGCGCGACCTGGAGCAGCAGGCCGACCCGCTGCAATCGATGGTGGACGACGCACCGCGCCATGTGAGCGAGCACCTGGACCCGAACACCTGGCCGCTGGCGCTGGAGATTTCCGCCGAAGCGGCGCGCAATCCCAAGATCGCCGAAGTGGTGCACGACGCCGACCTGCGCGGACGCGTGCAGTTCCGCGCCATCCTCAAAGCCTCGCGCGAGCAGAAAGGCCTGGCGGTGGACGACGACACCATGGACGGCCTGGTCGAGGCCATGATCTGCCTGTTCCAGGGGCTGGACCTGCGCGTGGTGCACAATCCCAAGCTGAACGAGGCGGCGCTGGCGCGCTATATGGGCATCGCCATGAAGGCGATGCTGTTCTCGGAATGAACATGAAGGACACGATGAGCTCTCCCTACATCTTCCCCGCACACGGCATCGTGGGCCTGCCGGTGGCCGGCACGGACGCGCTGTTCCCGGTGCGCCGGCTCTACTGCGTCGGCCGCAACTACGCCGGCCACGCCCGCGAAATGGGTTCCGACCCCACCCGCGAGCCGCCGTTTTTCTTCTGCAAGCCGGGCGACGGCATGGCCGTGCTGCCGGTGCCGCCGCAAGGCGTGGCCGAGCTGCCGTATCCGCCGAGGACCAGCAACTACCACTACGAGTGCGAACTGGTGGTGGCCATCGGCAAGGGCGGCAGCGACATCGCGGTGGAGGACGCGCTGCAGCACGTGTTCGGCTACGCGGTCGGCCTGGACATGACGCGGCGCGACCTGCAGGGCCAGATGAAGGACGCCGGGCGGCCATGGGAAATCGGCAAGGCGTTCGACTACTCGGCGCCCATCGGCGCGATCACGCGCGCGGCCGAAGCGGAGGGCATCGCGCAGGCGGCCATCACGCTGGAGGTCGATGGCGCGGTGAAGCAGTCCAGCCACATCTCGCACCTGATCTGGTCCATCAGCGAAACCATCGCCAACCTGTCCACCTTGTTCACCCTGCAGCCGGGCGACCTGATCTTCAGCGGCACGCCCGAAGGCGTGGGCGCGGTTGTGCGCGGCCAGACCATGGTGGCGAAAATCGAAGGCCTGGCGCCGATCGCGCTGAAAGTCGTCTAAAGCTTTTCCAGGGCGGCGGCGATGGCCCGCAGGCCGTCGAGCGCACCCATGGCGATGCCTGCGTCGCGCGCGCCAGGCACCTGCGGCTCGCGCGGATTGATGCGCAGCAGCCGTCCGCCATGGTGCTGCACCACGCTGTGGCTGAAGTGGCGCACAGACGGAATCGCCGTGCCCGCGCCCAACTCCACCACCACCGGCCGGCGCACGCGCGCCAGCCAGGTTTGCATGCGCGCCTCCTGCGCCGCCACGCGGCGCTCCAGCCATTCGCCGTCGCCGAACATCAGGATATTCGGCCGCGCCAGCCCGCCGCAGTGAGGGCAGGTGGGCGGCGCGTTTCGCAGGCGGCAGGCCTGTGCGTCCACCTCCGGCACGAAGCCGTCCGCGCTCCAGATATCGCGGCAGGAATCATCGCCGCGCGGGCGCATGCACTGCAGGTGGTGGATGGAGCCATGGCACTCCAGCACCCGCTGCGGGTCGAATCCCGCCAGCTGGAACTGCCCGTCCACATTGCTGGTGAAGACGCTGGCGCCGTGCTCCATGCGCTCACCCCAGGCGCGCAGCAGCGCGAAGCCTTCGTGCGGCACGGTGGCGCGGTACAGCGCCAGCCTGTGGCCATAGAAGCCCCACGCCAGCGCCGGATCGTCCCGGAAGGCCTGCGGCGACGCGATGCTGCTGAAGTCCAGCCGCGCGCGGCCCAGCGCCGGGTAAGCCTTCCAGAAACCCTCGTTGCCGCGAAAGTCCGGCAGGCCGGAGTCCACGCCCATGCCGGCGCCGGCGGCAACGATGAGCGCATCCGCCTGGGAGACCAGCTCGGCGGCATAGTTGATGGAATTAATCATAAGTTAAGCATAAAGCACTCTTACCAAAATCCCAAACCTGCTGCTATAATGCTTTCGTTCGTCGGGGCGTAGCGCAGCCTGGTAGCGTACTTGCATGGGGTGCAAGGGGTCGGAAGTTCGAATCTTCTCGCCCCGACCAACAACTAAAGATTCAGCGAAACCGGCCTTGGCCGGTTTTTTCGTTTTTGGCCGTCAAGCCGCGTTGGTGTAGTTCCTGCACATGGACACGAGCGGCTCCAGCGTGCGGGCGTCGGGCCGCGTCAGCAGTACTTCGATGACCAGCTGTATTTGGGCCGCGCTGGGAATGATTTCAACCGGGCTGTGCTCCATCCATGCCACCAGCAGCGCAGTCAACTCTTCCTGCGGCAGGCGCAATACCTCGTTCCTGGTCGGCACCTTGGTATGCCATGGGCGGCGTTTATGCGTGCTGCCAGCCTGGCGGCGCAACGCGGCGTTCATGTTCTCGGAGGGGACGCCAAAGCGCTCCTCATCTTCGTGGAAATCCTTCATGCCGTACTAATATATAGCGCTAACACGGAGTGGCTAGCTTACCACGATCAGGCCGGACGCGCCGGCATGGTGACCCATAGTATGAGCGGCAGGCGCAGGCGGGCTCAAGCCGATTGCTACACTTGGCCCTCGTTTCAAGCGAATGACGCTGCGCTAAGCATTTGATTTGACTGCGGCCAGCGCGCTTTGTGTGAATTTATCAATTACGGCGGCAAGGGATTCTACGGGCCGTTTTACGACTAAAATTTAACTTTTAGTCTCGCCGTATCACAACATCATGCAATTGAGCCTACAGGTGGTTAGCGTTTCCATGGCGGCCGTCATGGCCATCGGATTCATGAAGGGAGCGTTCGGCGGCGGCTTTGCGATTATCGGCATACCGCTGCTTGCCTTGGTGATGGACCCCATCAAGGCGGGCGGCTTGCTGGCCCCGCTGTTCGTTGCCATGGACCTCTACGCTTTGCGCTTCTGGCGTCCGCACACCTGGTCCAGGCCTGACCTCGCCTTGCTGGTCCCGGGGCTGGTGGTTGGCATTGGCAGCGGCTACTTCCTGCTGGAATACCTGGACCGGCATGTGGTCGAAATCCTGATGGCGGTCACTACGCTGCTGTTCGCGTTCCTGTGGTGGCGGGGGAGGAGTACCGCAGTGGCGCGTCCGCGCTCCAGGGGCAAGGGGCTGCTGGCCGGCGCCGCGTCCGGTGTCACCACCATGGTTGCCCATTCCGGCGGGCCGCCGCTGGCGATGTATCTGCTGCCGCTGGGATTGTCGAAGGAAGTCTACGCGGGCACCACCAGCCTGTTTTTCACCATCGGCAATCTGCTGAAGGCCGGCCCCTGGCTTGCCGTCGGAGACATGTCCGACGGCTCATGGAGGCTGATGGCCATCTGTTTGCCCGCAGCGCTGTTCGGCGTCTGGGGCGGCTGGAAATTGCACGGACGCCTGAACCAGGAGCAGCTCTACCGCATTTGCTACGGCCTGCTGGTGGTCACGGCGCTCAAGCTGCTGTGGGATGGCAGCATGGGACTGCTGCACCGGACCGCCGCCTTTATTTGATCAGGCGCAGCTTCGCCACCGCTTTCAGCGGCGGGCCCAGCCGATCGATGCCGTGCTTCGCTTCCGCCGACAGGTAGCCGTGCGTGAACGCGGCCTCGCGCGCCAGCTGGCCGTGGCCGTGCTGGAGCTCCGGCAGCAGCCTGTCGGCCACGGCCAGGTCGTTCAGCAAGCCGAGCCGGTCTTGCAGCCCGGACAGGCGATCGACATAGCGTGCCGTTCTTTTCCCGTCGAGCAGGTCGCGGAAGAATTCGGCGCCGTAGCGTGCCTTCTTGGCGGCAATGCGCACCCGGTGCAGTGCCGCCGGATCCTGCGGCGCCAGCGCCGCGATACGCTTGCGCAGCCGCCTTTCCGCCTTGCGCAACAGCGGCATGGCGCTGCGGATAGCGCGTTTGCCCATGGCGGCGTGGCCGGCAGGGGTGGCGTGATCGCGCCATTCGTGCCCGCGTATCCAGCTGTTCAGCCTGAGCATGAGTTCCGTGAAGCGCGGCATGTGCAGCGTCTGCACCATCGCCCCATGCAGTTTGGCGGCTTTCACGCGGGCGGCATCGCGCAAGGCCGGCATGTCGGCGCCGTCGATGCGGTCTATGGTGTCGCTGGACAGCACGTCCCAGTCCCGGGTGGCGCCCAGCTCGCCGGCCAGCCAGTCCAGGCCTTCGCTGATATCCTGCGGCGCCAGTATCAGCGGTTCGAACATGTTCAGCAGCGCGCGCAGGCGGCGCAGGCCGACGCGCATCTGGTGCAGGCTTTCCACATCCTTGGCCAGCACGCCCGCGATGTTCGCTTCCATCTGTTCCAGGCAGTTCACGCTGATGCGCCGGAGCGCGTCCTCCGTCGCGGTTTTTTTTCCCAGCTTGACCGGCCTGGCCTTGGCGGCCGAGGGGCCGGGGGAGCCGAGCAGCGCATAGCCGCGCGCGGCCTTGCTGTCATTGGCCAGCTCCAATGGAATCTCGCGGTGCAGGGCGAGCGCAAAGTCGAACAGCTTCTCCGGCGCGCCGTCCTTCAATTCCAGCTCCAGTTCGGAGATGCGGGCATGGCGTTCGCCGCCGCGAAAATCGCCGGCGTCGATGGCGCACTCGACCTCTTCGCCGCCAGGCAGGCGAAGCTGCCACGTGGTGCGCCGCGTGGTGCCGGAGAACATGGGTTCTAGGCGGTGGAGAATTTCCGGGGACGACAGCAGCTGGGCCAGTTTGGCGTCCTTGATCTGGCGCGCCAGCATGGCAGGCTGGACTCGGCCATCAGGCAGCTCGCACTCCCATTCGCCGCGCCGGTGCAGCGCGGTGGCATGCCTGTCGACCGTTTTGACGGTCTGGATAAAGCTGTCCGCTGTCGAGCGTACCCTCAGCGTCGCGCCGTGCTGCCACAGCTGATGTTCCGGCGTGTCGTAATAGATGTCCGTATGCTCATGCTCTGTCGGCCCGGCCGTGGCATGTGCAGCCAGCACGGGATGCGACCGCATGCGTTCCGAGTCGGCGGGGCTTAGCGTCAGTTTCAGTTCGGTTTCCATTGTTGTCCTCCATCTGCCGACTATACACCTGGAGGGGGCGCGGATGCTCTTGCGCTTGGGTACGGTGCGTTGCGAGGCCGCTCGGGCAACGCATGGCGGCTGCCGCCGGCTACGGCCTAAGGCGAGACGATGCTGAAGCCTGGCGGCGGTTCGGCTTCATCCGGCTCCACGAACAGGGGAGGGTGGCATGGGGCGGCCATGTTCAATATCGGCGACTGGTGGGCGCACACGGGACAGGCAAAGCGCCAGCCGTCCGCAGTCTGCTCGGGCGCAATGGCCGCCAGCGGTAGAACCCGGCCACAGTATTTGTAAGTACACCTGAATTTCATGCAAGCCCTCAGTGCCGGTGCCCTTGCTCGCGAGCCCGGACAGGAATTGGTGCCGGTATGTTTCCCGACCGCCGGCGCCGGTAGAGCTGCCATCGGATGGCGCTGGATTGTGGTTCGGTTGCTGAACCGGCTTGTATCATAACGGTCAAATATGACGGGCGTTTGACGCCGGCGGCGGACTTGCCGTGGAGCGAACCGCTGGCGGTCCTAGAATTGACCGCCGCCTGTGCCGACTTGGGTCAAGTCGCCGCTCTTCCGTATCCGGAACGCCGGTCCAAGCCGCGCGCCGAGGCAACAGGTATCGGCATGGCTTAGGCCTCCCGGCCCGGCGGCGCGTCGGCGCCCCGATTCGGCCAGCACCTGGGCGGCGACGTGCCTGGGTACCCCGTGAAAAAGCAGGAAGACCCAGGCATGCGCGGTCCCCTTTTCGGCGTCAATGGCAACGCCCTGTGCGATGATGCGCGCAGTGCTGATCTGATCCGGTCGTTGCATGAATTCCCCACAGTCACATGAATATACCTCCGACCAGCGGAGCGGCTGCTTCTGTGCCAGATGATAGCGAGAAATTATGACCTCATCTTGACCGCTGCAAGCCGCCATGCAGGCGCCACGCCTTAGGCCGGCGTGAAGCCGTCGCCGCTCCAGCGCTCGCTGCCCACGCCGTGGTGGACGAAGAACAGGCCTTGCGGATCGTATTTCTGCTTTACCTGCGCCAGCCGCTGGTAGTTGCTGCCCCAGAAGGCGCTCTGCCAGTTGGACTGGAAATAATCGCTTTCGGACACGTAGGCGCCTGCGCCAGGCGCCACTTTCAGCATCTCGTCCATGGCCTTGCCGATCCGGCGGGCGCGGTTTCTTGCGTGCGCCTGGTCCGGGCCGCTGCCCGGCATGCCGGGGAATTGCGGCCCCTCGCCGCCGGCGACGATGAGCAGCGCGAAAGCGTCCAGCGCGGCGGGGTTCATGGCGGTGTGGCGCGCCGCTTCGACTTCGGCGGCAGGCGCGCCGGCCAGGCCTTTGTTGAAGTGGAAGCCCAGCTGCCACAGGCGGCTGCCGCGGAAGATGGCGTCCGCCAGCGCGGCCTGCCGGTCCGCCTGCAGCAGCGAAGCGGGCATCCACGCGGACTTGTAGCCGTGGATGTACCAGCCCGCTTGCTCCAGGTCGCCTTTCCACAGCGCGTGGTGGGCCGGCGCGCCGGGCCGCCGGTCGGGCACCATGAAGCCGGGCGCATTCTTCCGGAAGAAGTCCGCGTCCCAGAAGTGCCGGGCGGGCAGGGCGAGCGACTGGTAGGGTTTTTCGAAAACGTACCCGGGCCGCGCGCGCAGCCACTCGAGCAGCGGCGCCCAGAGGTCATCGGCCTGCTGCTGGCTGAGTCCCTGGAACACCAGCGAGACGTCGACCGAGTCGGCGTTGAAGGAGATCTGCTCGCCCCAGTGCGGATTGAACAGCGCGCTGGCATAGAAGGCGACCAGGCGGGCGATCAGGTCGCGGTAGGCCTGCTCCGAGGCGGCTTTGACCTTGAAGAAGACCGCGCCGAACGTGGCCGGCAGTTCGCGCGTGCGCAAGGTCAGCCGCGTGATCACGGCCACGCTGCCGCCGCCCCCGCCCTTGAGCGCCCAGAACAGGTCCGGATTGGTGCAGGCGTTGGCGATGCGCACCTGGCCGTCGGCGGTGACCACTTCCGCTTCCAGCAGCCCGGCCGCCGCCGTGCCGTAGTTCTTGGAGAAATTGCTGAAGCCGCCGCTTTGCACCAGCCCGGCCACGCCCACCGTGGTGCAGCCGCCGCCCTGCACGTAGCGCCCGCCGCGCGTGGTGACGGCGTCGTAGGCGTCGATCCACATGGCGCCGGCGCCCATGCTGACGGCCGGCTGCGGCGCATCCGCGCAGCCCTGCGCCACGAAGGCGTCGTGCAGGCGCACCTCGTTCATGCGGCGCGTCCATACCAGCAGCGAATCGGGCGCGCCGGAGGTGCCCTGGTAGCTGTGGCCGCCGCCTTTGACCACCAGGCGCAGCTTGTGCGTGCGGGCGAAGTTGATGGCGGCCGCCACGTCGGCCGTGTTTTCGGCGGCCAGCGCATAGGCGCTGGGCTGCGAGGTCCATGCGTCGATCCAGCCGCTGGTCTGTGTCAGGGCAGGCTGGTCGCCGATCTCGAATGTGTTGGCCAGGCGGGCCAGCGCGGTGGTGCATGCCGGGCTGGTCTTTGCAGCCTGGCAGCCGGCAAAGAAGGGTTCAAGCTTGGTCAGCTTGCCCGTCACGCTCCGGCGCAAGCCGGCCCAGCTGGACGCCGACGGCCAGCCCGGATCGCCGGGGCGGACGCGGGCGCGCAGGCCGGTTTGCGGGGCGATCACGCTGGCGAGCGCAGGGCGCAGCGTGGACAGGGCCAGCGGCAGCGCCGCCAGTTTCAGCAAGGTTCTTCTTTTCATCTGACCGTCTCCGGCAGTTCATGACGGAAGCCAGATTAGAGGAAAGTGCTCGCTGGATCGAACGAAATGGGGCGAGCCGGGGCAGGGCGGGGCCGGCCGGGAAGCTTATGTCTCCGTACTGAATTTTGGCGGCGGCATCGACCGCCGCGCCACCAGGCTGACCAGGCCCACGCCGATCAGCAGCATGATGTACACGGGCGGTTCGGGAATGGGACTGACGGGGACGAGCTGCGCTTGCGCGGCGCTGGCGGCAGGCGCCGCGTTGGCCAGGCTGATCAGGTCCGCTTCGTTGAGGTAGTTCGCTTCGCCAGGCAGCGGCGGCAGCATGGCCTTGTTGCCGGCCTGGTACAAAATATCCGCAGCGCGTGCGGTGCCGGTAGCGGCCCCTGCCAGCAGTAGCGCAAGCAGGGTTTTCTTCAATACAGTGTGCATGGTGACTCCCAGAGCGATTGCGTATCTGAACTCACCTTAGCACGAAATTAGCCGGCATGTCGCTTGATTAATAATTGCAAATATACAATGTTTCTGCTGCGATGCAAAAGTTTCCTGATCACCCGCGCCGACGCTGTTCCGGGTAGGCAAGGACGCGCGTGATCACCCCGGCCGGGACGGCCTTGTGCAGCATGTAGGCCCAGGCGTTGGCGGCTCCGATGCGGCTGTCGATGGTCAGGCCTTCGTCGACGTGGCGCGCCAGGGTCTGGTTGCTGCGCTGGGGCTGTTGCGTGTGCATGGCGGCTCCTGTTTTTTGTGCAGTGCAATGATAGCGATTTCCGCCGCGAACCAGCGTTCGGTAGACATTGGGTACAATCAGCTTATACCCCCTCACACGGAGAGCAAGTGAAACCCAACGCAGCGGCAATGCCGGGACAAGTTGTGCTAGTACTGCAAGGCGGCGGCGCGCTGGGCGCCTACCAGCTGGGCGTGTACCAGGCCATGAACGAAGCGGGCATTGAGCCGGACTGGGTGATCGGCACCTCCATCGGCGCGCTCAACGGCGCCATCATCGCCGGCAATCCGCCGGCGCGCCGCGTGGAGCGGCTGCGCCAGTTCTGGGCCATGATGGAGCAGCACTCGGCCCTGTATCCCGGCATGCCGCGCGAGTTCGCCAATGCGCTCACCATGTCGCAGGGCATACCGGCCTTTTTCGCGCTGAATCCGGCCACGTGGTGGAATCCGAACGCCAAGGTGGGCGTGGAAAACGCGTCCTTCTACCGCACCGGCCCGCTGCACAAGACGTTAAGCATGCTGGTCGATTTCGACTACCTGAACAGCAACGGCACCCGCTTCACGGTGGGCGCGGTGAACGCGCGCAGCGGCGAGATGCGCTACTTCGACAGCAAGAACGAGGCGCTGTGCGTGGAGCACGTGATGGCCTCCGGCGCGATCCCGCCCGCGTTTCCGGCTGTGCGCATCGACGGCGAGCCTTACTGGGACGGCGGCATCTATTCGAACACGCCGATCGAAGCGGTGCTGGACGACGAGCCCCGGCTCGACTCGGTGATCTTCTCGGTGCAGGTGTGGAACCCGGACGGCAAGGAGCCGCAAAGCGTGCTCGATGTGCTGGAAAAGCACAAGGAGATCCAGTACGCCAGCCGCGTCGCCAACATCGAGCAGCAGCGCCGCATGCACCGCCTGCGGCACGTGATACGCCAGCTTACCCTGCAGCTGCCGGCCGAGGTGCGGCGCAGCCCGGAAGCGCGCGAGCTGTCCAGCTGGGGCTGCGGCAGCCGCATGCACATCGTGATGCTGAAGGCGCCGCGCCTGGACAGCGAGGACCACACCAAGGACATCGACTTCACCGCCGGCGGCATCCACCACCGCTGGAAGGCCGGCTACGAGGACACCCGGCGCGCGCTGGCGGCCAAGCCATGGGACAGCGTGGTCGATCCTATCGAAGGCGTGGCGATCCACGAGGACTTTTAAGGCCCAGCACATCCTGGCATTCTAAAATCTATGCTCTGAGAGCAAAAAATTGCTTTTCAGTACATTTTAAGCGACACTCTGGGTTTTAGTTCACAGAGGAAATAATGTCGCATTGCACCAGATTCGACTTTTCTTACGCTGACGAAGAGCTGGCCGTTGCCACCTTCTACCGCCTGAATCTGGAGCCGGCGACGGATGCGGTCATTGAATACAGCAGCGAGTTTGCAAAGCGCTACCTCGCCCCACTGGGCTATACCGGAGAGAATGTCTACCGCGCGATAGTCGCCGGCAGTGGGCCTTACCAGTACTTCATGGTCAAGACCGGAGATGGCTTCGAACTGCTGTTGGAAAAAGAAGGTGGCCTCACGCAAGCCGATGAACAGCGCATCCGCTGCATGGAGCGCGAGTTCCGTCATGCTTATGTCGCTGAAGCGCTGGACCGGCAGTGTCGGCGCCTGCGGAATACCGGCCAGCCGGCCCGCGTGGTTGCCGACGGCGCCACGTTGACGCTGGAATTCGGAGTCGACTACAGCGGCTCAGTCCGCGTGTCGCTTCTGGATGGGCGCACTGTCGAGGAGGAAGTCTCCGGTGTGCAAGGCACAGCGTGCACCGATCTCACGGCTGAACTGGAAAACCTGATCTCGTCGTCGCACGCTGAACTGCAGACGACCTGGAAAGCCGAATATACGCAAGTCCTTGATGAGCAAACCGTGCAGGTGCTGCGCCTGTCATGAAACCGCTCCTGGTGCATTCATTTCAAGCCTCCTCACGCGGCAATGGCCCTGGCGAGCGCGCAGTGCTTTGGCTGCAAGGCTGCACGCTTGGCTGTGTCGGCTGCTTCAATCCCGGCACCCACGAGAAGCCGGGCCGCGAGCGTGATCCGCTACAGCTGGCGCAAATGATCAACGCCTTGCCTGCGCGCGGTCTCACGCTGAGCGGCGGCGAACCTCTGCAGCAGGCCGAAGCAGTGGGAGCGCTGCTCGCGGCCCTCTCGCCGGACAAAGATGTGCTTCTCTACACCGGCTACACGCTGGCCGAGTGCCGCAAGGCCGCACTCCGGCGCGCCGTGCTGCTGCGCTGCGACGCCGCCCTGATGGGGCGCTACGACCACAGTAAGCCCCATCCTTATCAGGGCAAAGAACTCATGATACGCACTGGCCGTATCCAGCCGGAGGAGTTGTTGCCCCGGCGCGGCATTGAATTCCTTGTGCACGGCAACGCGGCGACGTTGACTGGCTTCCCCCTCCGCTAGGATCCCATGACCACCTTTACCGACGAATTCCGCAACTTCCTGCGCGCCCGCTACTCGCTGCTTCAACTGGCAACCCATGAGGAGCAGCGCGCGCTGGCCATGGTCGCCGCAGTTGCCAAAGAGCTGAACCATGAACTGTACGTGTGGAGTGCCGCCACCGGCGTAACAAAGAACGGCACGGTGGTGGCCGACAAATGTACCGACCTGAAGGCCGCGCTCGATTTCTGCGAGGAACGCGCCCGCAGCAAAGAGCCGCAATTGTTCGTCTTCCTGGACGCGCACGCTCTGCTGCAAGGGAATAGCAATCCCCTGTACCGGCGCCGCTTGCGCGAGTTCGCCGCCAGCATCCGCACCCAAGGCTACCGCGCCAACTGTATCTTGGTCGGCTACTCCACCGAATTGCCGCCCGAGCTGCAAAAGGAAATCACCCTGCTCGACTTTCCGCTGCCGGACCGCGCACTGATGCGCAGTGCGATTGCCGGCTTCATCGACCAGCACCGCGGCAACCCGCGCATTGCCATCGACGTATCGCCCGATACGCTGGACTTGCTGACCGAGGCGGCGCTCGGCCTGACCTTGTCGGAGCTGGAAAACTGCCTCTCCAAGGCGCTGGTGGAAGACCTCAAGCTGGACGCCGGCGATGTGCGCCTGCTGCTGCGCGAAAAGCAGCAGGCGATACGTAAGAGTGGCGTACTCGACTACATCGACGCCGCCCAGCTGGCGCTGGACCAGGTGGGCGGGCTGGAAACCCTGAAGCGCTGGTTGAGCATGCGCGGCCTGCTGTTCAGCACAGCTGCCAAGGAATTCGGGCTGTCCGCACCCAAGGGCGTGCTGCTGACGGGCGTGCCCGGCTGCGGCAAATCGCTGACAGCCAAGTGCGTCGCCTCTGCCTGGAACCTGCCGCTGCTCAAGCTGGACATGGGCAAGGTGTTCCAAGGTCTGGTCGGGTCTTCCGAAGCCAACATCCGCACCGCGCTGGCGACTGCCGAGGCGGTGGCGCCGGCGGTACTGTGGATCGATGAGATTGAGAAGGGCTTGGCGGGCGCCAGCGGCGGCGGTGGCGACAGCGGCACGGCGGTGCGGGTGTTTGGCACCATCCTGACCTGGATGCAGGAAAAATCGGCGCCGGTTTTCGTGTTTGCCACTGCTAATGACATCAGCAGTCTGCCGCCGGAGTTGCTGCGCAAGGGGCGCTTCGACGAAATCTTTTTCGTTGACCTGCCGGGCGAAGCGGAGCGCATCGCCATCCTGGAGATCCAGATCAGCAATTGCAAACGTGACCCGGCGCGCTTCGACATGCGCGAGCTGGCCCGCTTGTCTGGCGAGCATAACCTGGGCGAAGACTATCGCCTGTCCGGCGCGGAACTGCAGGCCTGGGTGCAGGAGGCCATGCTCGAAGCATTCCGCCGTCGCGCTGCAGGCGATGCGGCGGCCGACTTGTCCATGGCTGACTTCGAACAATC
Organism: Massilia sp. BGA-UO-ETr-WB1; assembly: GCF_059567845.1. Lineage (NCBI taxonomy): Bacteria > Pseudomonadati > Pseudomonadota > Betaproteobacteria > Burkholderiales > Oxalobacteraceae > Massilia > Massilia sp. BGA-UO-ETr-WB1. The sequence goes on from NZ_JCAQOT010000025.1 coordinate 228,121, forward strand.
CATCAAACGCATCGTGCCCATGGCGCAGATGCGCAAGAACGATATCGCGCGGCTGCGCGGCTGGGCCGGCGAGAACGCCGTCAGCGCATCGCTGCGCGACACGCCGGTCACTGCAGCGCAATCGGCCGCTAGCGTCAGCGGCGGACGCATCCTCGATTTTTGATTCGACCATCAAGGAAAATCCATGCTGGAAACCTCACCAGTCACAGCTGCCAAGCAGCGGCCAAGACCGTCCATCGACGCCCTGCTGGCGCCTTCCGTTCAATACGGCAAGATAGCCGAGTTAGCCATCCACGCCGGCACTCTGTTTTTCGTTGTGATAGCCTACGTCCTTCTGACCGCATCGCACGATGACGCAACCGTGGAGCGTTACTTGATCCTTCTCGGAGTTCTGGCTTTCGCTGGCGCCAGCGGCTGGTTGAGCTTTCGGCTGATTAAGCCGGCGGCCTATCGTCCTGGCAAGACCTTCAAGGTCTGGCGCATGAGCGATCAGGGCATCGCGTGGTATTACGGGGCTGCCATCTGGGGGGGGCTGGCATGCATGATCTATGCGATCTACGATGGCTTCACCACGGCAGGCTCCTTGGAGGGGCCCGTCAAATTCGGCATCTCAGCCTTCGTGGTGATGGCTATCGGCCTGCACGGCAGCACGTCGAAAGCGGTCCATGGAGACGTGGATTATGTCGCGGTCCGCACCCTGAGGGAGTCCGGTTTGCTTGGCCAGGAAAAGGTGTACGGCGCCTACCAGAATTTTGATGCCACCCAGCGCCAGAACACCGTCAACGATCTGCTGTCGTTTGGCCTGCTGGCGGATGGCTTTGTCATGCTGTTTGTCCAGGATGGGCGCTGGAGCAAGGTGCGCAAGCAGTTTGACGACATCACAGCCATCGGCATCTCCAGCGATGGCTTCCAGGTGCATTATCTGCTGCGCTTCTTCGACGGGACCCAATACAAGATCAAGATTGCCACGGGAGAGAAGTTTGGAACGGAGATCATGAGCTTCACTCGCCGCTTCCTGACGGCCTTGGACGCCTCGCTGACCGGCCAGCCGCTCGAGGCCGCGCCGGCCCAGCGCCGCCGAGTCGCGGCGCCCGTTGCAGCCAATGGCGATGTCCATGTACGGCCGACGCCGCGACCCCAAGCGGAAACCGAAGCCAGCGCTGGCGGCCGCCACTTGGAGCTGGATAGGCAGTTTGTCAAATCCGCACAGCAAGCCATGCCGCTGGGCGCCGGGCGTTCGCTGGAATTGAACTGCAAGTAAGGGACGCGTCTCACATGCTGGGCGGCGCCAAGTGCCGGGACAGCGTGGTCGATCCTATCGAAGGCGTGGCGATCCACGAGGACTTTTAAGGCCCAGCACATCGCGGCACACTTCCAGCCACGCGCGCGCCGCGTGCGACAGGTAGCGGCCGTTCCACACGTGGGCCACGTCCCATGCCAGCGCCGGCTCCACGATGCGCACCGCGTGCAGGCGCTCGCCGGCCAGCCGGTGCACGAAGGGTTCCGGCACCAGCGCCACGCCGATGCCGACCGAGGCCATTTCCACCAGCCAGTCCCACTGTCCGCTTTGCGCCGCGATAGCGGGGCTGATGCCGGCCTGCGCGAAGGCGTTGCGCAGCGCGCGCGTCAGGGCGAAATCGTCCTTCAGCAGCACCAGCGGCAGCGCGGCCAGTTCCTTCAGCCGCAGCGTGCGGCGGCTGCGCTGGAAGGTGCCGGCGGCCGCCAGCGCGTACAGCGGATAGCTGGCGATGGGCTCGGCCTGCAGGGCCAGCGTGGCGTCGGCCGGCAGCACCGTCATGCCGAGCTCCAGTTCGCCCGCCGCCACCTGCCGTTCGATGGCCTGGCCGGTGTCCTCGCTGAGCGCGAGCGCAATGCCGGGATGGCGCTCGCGGAATGCTTTCAGCACCGGCGTGAACAGCAGGTTGATCATGGGCGGAATGCCGATCGCCAGCGTGCCGCGCTGGCGCGCCTGCGTGTCGCGCACTTCCAGCTGCAGCTGGCGCAAGGTGGCCAGCATTTCCTCGCCGCGCGCGTAGACCACGGCGCCGGTGTCGGTCAGCGTCAGCCGGCGGCCGTCGCGCACCAGCAGCGGCGCGCCGACTTCGTCCTCCAGCTGGCGCACCATCTTGCTGATGGTCGACTGGGTGACGTGCAGCGCCTCGGCGGCTTGCGTGAAGCTGCTCAGGCGGGCGGTTTCGATGAAGTAGCGCAGCGAGCGGATGTCCATGAATTTCTCGACTGGAATTGAAGAATTTAAGTCATGCAATGCATGAATGCCAGATTCTATACTGGTCCCACCAAAACCATAAATGATCTGGAGCACATCATGCATGAAGACCGTATCCGCCTGCCGGTACTGATGGACAAGATAATGACGGCGGCCGATGCCGCGCGGCTGTTCCGCAGCGGCATGACCGTCGGCATGAGCGGCTTTACCCGCGCCGGCGACGCCAAGGCGCTGCCGCTGGCGCTGGTGGAGCGCGCCCGCAGCGAGCCGCTGGCGCTCACGCTGATCACCGGCGCCTCGCTGGGCAGCGACAGCGACGGCCTGATGGCCAACGCCGGCGTGGTGGCGCGCCGCATGCCGTTCCAGTCCGACGCCGCGCTGCGCAGGAAGATCAACGGCGGCGAGGTGATGTTCATCGACCAGCACCTGTCCGAAACCGCCGAGCAACTGCGCGGCGGCAGCCTGAAGCCGGTGGACATCGCGGTCATCGAGGCGGTGGCCATCACGCGGCAGGGCGATGCCGCCGGCATCGTGCCCACCATGTCGGTCGGGAACTCGGCCAGCTTCGCCGAACAGGCCGCGCAGGTCATCATCGAAATCAACCTGAGCGCGCCGCTGGCGCTGGAAGGCTTGCACGACATCTATCTGCCCGCGCAGCGCCCGGGCCGCGAGCCGATTCCGCTCACGCGCACCGGCCAGCGCATCGGTGATTCCACCATCAATATCGATCCGGCGCGCATCGCCGCCATCGTCATCACCGACAGCCCGGACAGCCCCTCCAACGTGCTGCCGCCGGACGCGGAAACCCAGGCCATCGCCGGCCACATCATCGCCTTCCTGGAGGCCGAAGTGGCGGCGGGGCGCATGGGGCCGGAGCTGCTGCCGCTGCAGGCGGGCATCGGCACCATCGCCAACGCCGTGCTGCACGGCCTCACCGGCTCCTCCTTCCGCAACCTGTCCATGTACTCGGAAGTGCTGCAGGACAGCGCGATCGAGCTGCTGGACTCGGGCCAGCTGGCCATGGCGTCCGCCTCGTCGATCACCCTGTCGGCAGCCATGCACGAACGCTTCCTGCGCGATATCGAGCGCTACCGCGACCGCATCGTGCTGCGCCCGCAGGAGATCAGCAACCACCCGGAGCTGGTCAAGCGCCTGGGCGTGATTGCCCTGAATACGGCGCTGGAGTTCGACATCTACGGCAACGTGAACTCCACCCACGTGGGCGGCACCCACATGATGAACGGCATCGGCGGCTCGGGCGACTTTGCCCGCAATGGCCAGCTGTCCTTCTTCGTCAGCAAATCCGTGGCCAAGGATGGCGCCATCTCCAGCGTGGTGCCGATGGCGCCGCACGTCGACCACACCGAGCACGACGTGGACGTGCTGGTCACCGAGTGGGGCCTGGCCGACCTGCGCGGCCTGGCGCCGCGCGAGCGCGCGCCCCTGATTATCGAGCGCTGCGCCCACCCGGACTACCGCCCGCCATTGCGCGCCTACCTGGAGGAAGCGCTGCTGCGCGGCGGGCAGACCCCGCACGTGCTGGAAAAAGCCTACAGCTGGCACGCGCGCTACCGCGAACAAAGCACCATGATTGCTGAAAGCTATTGAATCGATAAAATCAATTGTCTTTGTAAATGTTGTTGGCTTCTCTAGAATGAATTCACACCGAATAACATTCTTGAGGAGCAAGCAATGAGCCAGCAGCCACCAATCACGACCGCGTCCGGCATCCCCGTCGCCGACAACCAGAACTCCATCACCGCCGGTCCGCGCGGCCCGGTACTGCTGCAGGATTTCCACCTGATCGAGAAGCTGCAGCACTTCAACCGCGAGCGCATTCCAGAGCGCGTGGTGCACGCCAAGGGTTCCGGCGCCTACGGCACCTTCACCGTCACGCACGACATCAGCCGCTATACCAAGGCCAAGCTGTTCTCGGCCATCGGCAAGCAGACCGAGACCTTCGTGCGCTTCTCCACCGTGGGCGGCGAAAAGGGCAGCGCCGACACCGAGCGCGATCCGCGCGGCTTCGCGGTGCGCTTCTACACCGAGGAAGGCAACTGGGACCTGGTGGGCAACAACACCCCCATGTTCTTCATCAAGGACGGCATCAAGTTCCCGGACTTCATCCACACCCAGAAGCGCGACCCGCAGACCAACCTGAAATCGCCCACCATGATGTTCGACTTCTGGAGCAAGGCGCCGGAAAGCCTGCACCAGGTGACCATGCTGTTCTCGGACCGCGGAACGCCCGACGGCTACCGCCACATGGACGGCTTCGGCAGCCATACCTATAGCCTGATCAACCAGGCGGGCGAGCGCGTGTACGTGAAGTGGCACTTCAAGACGCGCCAGGGCATCAAGAATCTGGGCGCGGCCGAGGCCACCCGCATCGCCGGCACGGACCCGGACTACGCGCAGCGCGACCTGTTCGGCGCCATCGCGGCCGGCGAGTTCCCGCAGTGGGACGTGAAGATCCAGGTCGCCACCGACGCCGAACTGGCGGCGTGGGGCGAGCGCACCGGCTGGAATCCGTTCGACCTGACAAAGGTCTGGCCGCACGGCGATTTCCCGTTGCAGCCGGTGGGCGTGTTCGAGTTGAACCGCAACCCGGTCAACTACCACGCCGAGGTGGAGCAGGCCGCGCTGTCGCCGTCGAACGTGGTGCCGGGCCTGGGCTACTCGCCGGACAAGATGCTGCAGGCGCGCCTGTTCGCCTACCACGACGCGCAGCTGTACCGCGTGGGCACCAACCACCAACACCTGCCGGTGAACGCGCCGCGCTGCCCCTTCCACAACCAGCAGCGCGACGGCGCCATGGCCATCAGCAATGGCGGCTCGGCGCAGAACTACGCGGCGGTGGAGGCGGGCGGCATCCATGGCAAGGGGCTGGGCAACGGCGAACCGGAGCTGGCGCTGCAGGGCGCGGCGGCGCGCTACGACGGCCGCGGACACGAGGACGACTACACCCAGGCCGGCAACCTGTTCCGCCTGATGCCGGCGCAGGAGCGGCAGAACCTGTTCGACAACCTGGCCGGTCCCATGAGCCAGGTCAGCGACGAGATCATCCAGCGCCAGCTGGGGCATTTCGACAAGGCCGACCCGGCCTACGGCGCAGGCGTGCGCGCGGCCCTGAAGGCGCGCGGGCGCAACGTGGACTAAAGGGAGGGACGGGGCCGCTGCGCCCCGGCCCCGGTGCGGTTAAAATGGCGGTCTTGGATCTATCTACACGGGACCGCCATGACCATCAAAATCAGCCAGAACTTCGACTCCGGCGCCATCGACGTGGTGCGCGCCGACAGCGCCGCCACCATAGAACTGAACCTGCGCGACGACAACGCGGCCGACATCCGCCAGTGGTTCCACTTCCGCCTGCAGGGCGCGCGCGGCCAGGCCGTGACCATGCGCTTCCTGAACGCAGGCCAGGCCACCTACGCCAAGGGCTACGAGGGCTACAACGCCGTGGCCAGCTACGACAGCGAAAACTGGTTCCGCGTGCCGACCTCCTTCGACGGCGAGGTGATGACCATCAAGCACACCCCGGACCTGGACAGCGTCTACTACGCCTACTTCGAGCCGTATTCGTGGGAACGCCACCTGCGCCTGCTGGGCGAAGTGGCCGAGAACCCGGCCGCGCGCGTGCTGGACCTGGGCAGCACGGTGGACGGCCGCGACATGAACCTGGTCGTCATCGGCGCGCCGGAAGCGGAGAAGAAGGTGTGGGTCATCGCGCGCCAGCACCCGGGTGAATCGATGGCCGAATGGTTCGTCGAAGGCCTGGTCGATGCGCTGCTGGACGACGCCAATCCGATTTCGCGCAAGCTGCTGCAGCGCTGCTGCTTCTACATCGTGCCGAACATGAACCCGGACGGCTCGGTGCGCGGCAACCTGCGCACCAACGCGGCCGGCGCCAACCTGAACCGCGAGTGGATGACGCCGTCGCTGGAGCGCTCGCCGGAAGTGCTGTGCGTGAAGAACAAGATCCACGAAACCGGCGTCGACATGTTCTTCGACATCCACGGCGACGAGGCGCTGCCGTACAACTTCGTGGCCGGCAACGAGATGCTGGAAAACTTCACGCCCGAACAGGCCGCGTCGCAGAAGGCCTTCATCGAGCGCTACAAGAACGCCAGCCCGGACTTCCAGGACACCTACGGCTACGCCGCCAGCAAATACAAGGAAGACATGCTGACCCTGGCCTCCAAGTACATCGGGCACCACTTCCAGTGCCTGGCGCTGACCCTGGAAATGCCGTTCAAGGACAACGCCGACCTGCCGGACGCCTACGTGGGCTGGAACGGCGCCCGCAGCGCCGCGCTGGGCCGCGCCATCCTGCAGCCCATCCTGCTGTCGCTGGACGACTGATCATGGGCGTCGAGATCGAACGCAAGTTCCTGGTAACCAGCGACGCCTGGATGCATCAGGGCGAACCCGTGCTGCTGCGCCAGGGCTACCTGTCCTCGCACGCGCAGCGCGTGGTGCGCGTGCGCATCGAAGGCGAGCGCGCGGTGATGACCATCAAGGGCAAGAACGTGGGCGCCAGCCGGGGCGAGTGGGAGTACGAGATCCCGATGGCGGACGCGCAGGAGTTTCTTGAGAAGCTGTGCGAGCAGCCCATCATTGAAAAATACCGCCGCCGCATTCCGTACGCGGGCTTCGTGTGGGAAGTGGACGAGTTCCTCGGCGTGAACGCCGGGCTGGTGGTGGCCGAAATCGAGCTGCCGTCCGAAGACCAGCCCTTCGACAAGCCGGACTGGGCAGGGGAAGAAGTGACGCACGATATGCGCTACCTCAACTCCAACCTCATCAAGCACCCGTACTCCGCTTGGTAAGCGCCGTTTTCCATCCTAAACTGGAGGGATGGAAAACGACTGGAAAGCGTTCGCCGCGCGCATCGACGCGATATTGCCGACCTTGGCGACCAAGGCCGACGTTGAGGCCTTGCGTGCTGACTTCGCGCGCTGGACGCTGGCAACGGTGATCGGCCTGTTTATTGGTTTTGGCGGGTTGTTCGTGGGAATAACGAATACATTGAAACCGGCTACGCCGCCGGCCGCGCAGGGCGGGCAGCAGGTTCAGCAGCCCATAGTCATCTATGTGCCGGCCGCGCCGCCGGAACAGCGGCCCCAGCCTCAGCCGCAAAAATAAAGCCCTCTTGCGAGGGCTTTTTCGTAGGGCATGCTTAGTGGAAGTGCTCGTTGCCCGCCGGGGTGTCCTCCGGCATCTCGGCGTGCACCAGCTCGCCGGTCGGGTCGGCGAACAGCGGCGCGCCGCAGTCGTCGCAGTACTCGGACACGTAGCGCTCGCCCAGCTTCTTCACCTGCGTCACGCCCAGCGCATTCAGGTGCTCGACAATCTCTTCCACCGGCGTGCGCGGCTTGAGCAGCTCGGCGATGCTGCCCGAGATCGGGCCTTCCGGCGGCGTGCCTTCCTCGTCCTCCTGGCCGTACAGCGGCCACACCACGCCGTACACCACGTCCGCGCTCTGGCGCGGGGTGAAGGCGACGCGGTATTCGTCGATCTGGCCGTCGGCCGCTTCCTCGCCGAAGCCGGCGATCACGGCGCGCAGCTCGGACGGCTCGACCGACAGCGTGTGCGTCAGGTAGTGCACCGCCGCGCGGATCGACACCGGGCGGATCAGCTTGTCCGCCTCGCGGCAGGCCATGTAGTAGGCTTCCGGCAGCAGCAGCTCCACGCCGCAGCCCGGCAGCAGCCGGTTCACGGTCGGCAGCGCCTGGATGCGCCATTGCTCCAGCGCGGCCTTGCGCTCTTCGGCGAAGTTCGACTGCAGCGCCGGCATCTGCCAGCGGAACATCGGGCCGCCGTGCGGCGCCACCACGGCCACCAGCAGGTAGCGCGTGTCGGCCAGGAAGGGCGCGGTGTCCGGCGCCTTGGCTTCCGATTTGAATGCCACGCCCTTCAGCGCGGCCTGCGCCAGCTTGTGGGTCTTGCTGTAGGCCTCGGCGTGGCTGCGCGGCAGCTGGTCGATGGAGTACAGCATCGAGGCCATGGCCATGTGGGTGCCGTCGGCCAGCAGGTGGGCCGAGAAATGCGCCGACAGGGTGTTCAGCACGTCGGCCGGGATAGCCCCGGAGGCGATGGCGAAACGGGTCCAGGCCAGGATGGGCGCGGCCACCAGCAGCACGTCGTACTGGGTGCTGGTTCCGTCGGCTTCCACGGTGATGGTGCTGGACTCGCTGACCGCTTCCACGCCGTCCATCAGCACGTCGTAGGCGTTCAAGTCTTCACGGAACAGCCCGTTCAAGGCGGCGTCGATGGTGTCCTGGTGGCCGCTCTTGAGCAGCTTCTGCAGCTGCGCGTCCAGGCTGTGCTCCCAGCTGCGCTCTTCGAGGCGGCTGGCGGCCTGGCCGACGGCCTGGGCTAGGGTGACGAGGCGCTGGCTGTCGGCAGTGAGTTTGTGTGGCGATTCTTTGGATGGGCGACGCATAGCGCTGTACTAGTCTCTGGAAAGTTCTGTTATCCGTATTGTAGTGGATTCGGGCCGGGGAGGCGGGCCTAATAAAAAACGCCGGACGAATCCGGCGTTTTTGGTGTCGCAAAGACGTGTTACGCGGCCAGCAGCTGGCGCAGGACGAACGGCAGGATGCCGCCGTGCTTGTAGTAGTCCACTTCGATCGGGGTGTCGATGCGCAGCAGCACTTTGACTTCCTGCGACGAACCGTCGGCGCGGTGGATCACCAGGGTGGCCAGTTGCTGAGGCTTGATCTCGCCTTCCAGGCCCTTCAGGTCATACACCTCCTTGCCGGTGATGCCCAGCGATTCCACGCTGTCGCTGCCGATGAACTGCAGCGGCAGCACGCCCATGCCCACCAGGTTGGAGCGGTGGATGCGCTCGAACGAGCGGGTGATCACGGCCTTCACGCCCAGCAGCTGGGTGCCCTTGGCGGCCCAGTCGCGCGAGGAACCGGTGCCGTATTCTTCGCCGCCGAAGATCATGGTCGGGGTGCCTTCGGCCACGTACTTCATGGCCGCGTCGTAGATCGACAGCTGTTCGCCCGACGGCTGGTGGATGGTGATGCCGCCTTCCACCGCCGAGCCGTCCGCCTTGGCAGGGATCATCTTGTTCTTGATGCGCACGTTGGCGAAGGTGCCGCGCATCATGATCTCGTGGTTGCCGCGGCGCGAGCCGTAGGAGTTGAAGTCGGCTTTCAGCACGCCGTTGTCCTTCAGCCATTTGCCGGCCGGACCGTCTTCCTTGATCGAACCGGCCGGGGAGATGTGGTCGGTGGTGATCGAGTCGCCGAACACGCCCAGCGCGCGCGCGCCGGTGATGCCGGCGGCGGCCGCTTTCGGGGTCATCTCGAAGCCGTCGAAGAACGGCGGCTCGGCGATGTAGGTCGAGTCAGGCCAGTTGTACACCTGGCCTTCGGTGCTCGACACGGCTTCCCACAGCTTGCCGGGCGCGCCCTTGACGTCGGCGTAGTTGTCCTTGAATACCTTCGAATTCATGGCGAACTTCATCAGCTTGCCGATTTCCTGCGAGGTCGGCCAGATGTCGCCCAGGTACACGTCCTTGCCGTCCTTGCCCTTGCCGACCGGCTCGGTCATCAGGTCGCGCGTCATGTTGCCGGCGATGGCGTAGGCCACCACCAGCGGCGGCGAAGCCAGGAAGTTGGAGCGGATGTTCGGGTGGATGCGCGCTTCGAAGTTGCGGTTGCCCGACAGCACGGCCGAGGCCACGATGTCGTGGGTGGCGATGGCTGCGTTCAGTTCCGGGGTCAGGTCGCCGGCGTTGCCGATGCAGGTGGTGCAGCCGTAGGCGGTGACGCCGAAGCCCAGCTGTTCCAGGTAGGGCAGCAGGCCGGCGGCGGTCAGGTACTCGGTCACCACGCGCGAGCCGGGGGCCAGCGAGGTCTTGATGTGCGGCGCCACGGTCAGGCCGGCTTCCACGGCCTTCTTGGCCAGCAGGCCGGCGGCCAGCAGCACCGACGGGTTCGAGGTGTTGGTGCAGGAGGTGATGGCGGCGATCAGCACGTCACCGTTATGCACCTTGACGCCGTTCGACGTGGTGTATTCGCAGGTCAGGTCGGCCGGGTTCTTGTTGAAGCCGTTTTCGGTGGTCGGTTTCGAGAACAGTTCGGTGAAGTTGTTCTTCACGTTGCCGATCTCGATGCGGTCCTGCGGACGCTTGGGGCCGGCCAGGGATGGCGTCACGCTGGTCAGGTCCAGCGCCACCACGCGGGTGTAGTCGATTTCGCCCGCTTTCGGCACGCCGAACAGGTTCTGGGCCTTGAAGTAGGCTTCGAAGGCGTCGATCTCGGCCTTGGTGCGGCCGGTGCCCTTGAAGTAGTCGATGGTGGCGTCGTCGACCGGGAAGAAGCCCATCGTGGCGCCGTATTCCGGGGCCATGTTGGCGATGGTGGCGCGGTCGGTCAGCGACAGCGTCTCGGTGCCTTCGCCGAAGAACTCGACGAACTTGCCCACCACTTTTTCCTTGCGCAGCAGTTCGGTGATGGTCAGCACCAGGTCGGTCGCGGTGCAGCCTTCGCGCAGCGCGCCGGTCAGGTTCACGCCGATCACGTCCGGGGTCAGGAAGTAGACCGGCTGGCCCAGCATGCCGGCTTCCGCCTCGATGCCGCCCACGCCCCAGCCCACCACGCCGATGCCGTTGATCATGGTGGTGTGCGAGTCGGTGCCCACCAGGGTGTCAGGGTAGTACACGCCGTCGGCGGCCTTGTGCACGCCGCGCGCCAAGTACTCCAGGTTCACCTGGTGCACGATGCCGAAGCCGGGCGGCACCACGCCGAAGGTGTCGAAGGCCTGCATGCCCCATTTCATGAACTGGTAGCGCTCGTTGTTGCGCGAGAATTCCAGCTTCATGTTCAGGTCCAGCGCTTTCGGCTCGCGGAAGTGGTCGATGGTGACCGAGTGGTCCACCACCAGGTCGACCGGCACCAGCGGCTCGATCTTTTTCGGGTTCACGCCCATCTTGGAGGCCACGTTGCGCATGGCGGCCAGGTCGGCCAGCAGCGGCACGCCGGTGAAGTCCTGCAGCACCACGCGGGCCACCACGAATGGAATCTCGTCGGTGCGCTCGGCGGTGGCGCTCCAGCCGGCCAGCTGTTTCACGTGTTCTTCAGTGACCTTTTTGCCGTCGCAGTTGCGCAGAACGGACTCCAGCACCACGCGGATCGATACCGGCAGGCGGGAGACGTTGATGCCCAAGCTCTTTTCCAGCGCAGGCAGGGAGTAGAACTTTCCCTTTTTGCCGGCAATGTTGAAATCCTTAAGCGTGTTCAGTGTGTTGCGGGACATGACCTCTCCTTCGGTGGGTATCGTCTGTTATTGATATTACGAGTACTGCCTTGGACTAAAACTTAACCTTGTACTGCAGTTTCCGGTGCTGCTGCGGCCGCCGGCTTCAGCTGCTCCGCGTTGCGGCATTCGTTGGCCAGCTGGCGGTTCAGCTTGGAATCGAGCAGCATGCCCTTGGCGGGAATGCCGATCCAGATCAGGCCGTACAGCTTGTTCTCGAAACGGTGCGCGCCGGTGCTGGTGCCCACGCGCTTCAGGCGGTGCAGGCGTTTCTTCCAGCGCAAGGCGATGTAGTTGTCGTCGCCGGCATTCTGGTAGATGGTGATCTTGTTGCCCAGCTCGCAGTCGAAGTCGACCACGGTGGAGCCTTCCACGCCGGGCTCGTTGGCTTCTTCGGCTTCCTCGGCCGTCATGGCGACAGGAGCGGCGGCAGCGGCTGCTGCGGCGCCTTTCCTGGCGGTGGATTTCCTGGCCTTGGCGGCCGGTTTCTTGGCTTCGGCCTTCGGTTCGGCGATTGCGGCCTGCGCGGCCGGCGCCAGGCACAGGGTCAGCGAGGCCAGCGCCATGCTGCAGGCCATGAATAATTTGGAGATGGACATCAGTTTGTTTCCGTTGCGGGTTCGACAGGGGTGAGCAGGGCGGCGGCCGCTTCCGGCAGCGCCAGGCCCGCCAGGCGTGCGCGCTGCAGCACGGTCCAGTAGTAGCGGTAGCTGGCGCGGTCGTGCAGGCGGCCGTTTTGCGAGATCGGACCCCACTGCGCGCGCTCGGCGTCCTGCAGGATATGGGTCGCCTCGTTGACTTCGGACAGGCGCGGCGTGAAGGCTTTGATCACCGGCTTGATCTGGTTCGGGTGGATGCTCCACATGCGCGTAAAGCCGAACTCGGCGGCGGCGCGCTGGGCGTCGTTGGCCACCACGGCCGGATCCTTGATCTCGGTGGTCACGTTGTGCGACGGCACCTTGCCGTGCGCGTGGCAGGCGGCGGCGATCTCCAGCTTGGCGCGCACCACCAGCGGGTGCGTGAACTGGCCCGGCGTGCGCATGGCGTTGCCCGGCACGGCGCCGTAGTGGCCGGACACGAAGTCCATGATGCCGAACGACAGGCACTCGACCTGGGGCAGGGCGGCAATGGCGTGCACGTCGTGCAGCGCGCCGTGGGTTTCGATCAGCACGTGCACCGGCAGCGGCGAGGCGCCGGCGCGGCCGGCCTTCTGCGCGTGGGTGTTGATGATGTCGATGGCGCGCAGCACTTCCTGCACGCTGTCCGGCTTGGGCAGCACCACGTAGGCCAGCTTGTGCGCCGCGCTGCCGCAGATGATCTCCACGTCGCGCTCGAAGTGCGGGCTGTGCAGGTCGTGCATGCGCGCGCCGATGCGGTTGAACTTGTTGTCGTCGCTGAGCAGCAGCTCGGCCACCAGGCGCGCGTGCGCTTCCTCGTTGCCGGCGGAGGCGCCGTCTTCACAGTCGAACGTGATGTCGAACAGGGGCCCAAGTTCTTGTTGCAAGGCAATCGATTTGCGCATCAGCTTTTCGGAGCCGGCGTAGTGGTCGCAGGCCGGCAAAAGCAGCGGCTGGCGCGTGCCCTGGAATAAAACCTCGGATGGATGCATGCGGGTAGGGGGAAATGTTGAGGCGGTGGCGGTGGATGCGGTGGATGTTGATGCGGGGGATGCCGCGGCGGGCGCAGACGGAACCGCCGCACTGCTCTCGGCAGTGCGGCGGGTGCGGCGTATGGTCGGTTTAACCGGTTCCATAGCCAGGTATGCCGGTTATGGCAGCAGGTGTTTCACGCCTTCACGCTCTTCGGTCAGTTCCTTCAGCGTGATGTTGATGCGCTCTTGCGAGAACGCGTCGATTTCCAGGCCTTGAACGATGGTGTACTCGCCGTTCGCGGTGGTGACAGGGAAGCCGAACATGGTGCCTTCAGGGATGCCGTAGGAGCCGTCCGAAGGGATGCCCATGGTGGTCCACTTGCCGTTGGTGCCCAGTACCCAGTCGCGCACGTGGTCGATGGCGGCGTTGGCGGCCGAAGCGGCCGACGACAGGCCGCGCGCTTCGATGATGGCGGCGCCGCGCTTGCCCACGGTCGGCAGGAAGGTGTTGGCGTTCCATTCCTGGTCGTTGATCAGGTCCTTGACGGATTTGCCGTCAACGGTGGCGAAACGGTAGTCGGCGTACATGGTCGGCGAGTGGTTGCCCCATACGCACAGCTTCTCGATGTCTTTCACCTGGGTGCCGGTCTTGGCAGCCACTTGCGACAGCGCGCGGTTGTGGTCCAGGCGCAGCATGGCGGTGAAGTTCTTGGCCGGCAGCGACGGCGCCGATTTCATGGCGATGTAGGCGTTGGTGTTGGCCGGGTTGCCGACCACCAGTACTTTCACGTTGCGCGAAGCGACGGCGTCCAGCGCCTTGCCCTGCACGGTGAAGATCTGGGCATTGGCTTCCAGCAGGTCCTTGCGTTCCATGCCCGGGCCGCGCGGACGGGCGCCTACCAGCAGGGCCACGTCGGCGTCCTTGAAGGCGGTCAGCGGGTCGGAGTGGGCGGTCATGCCGGCCAGCAGCGGGAACGCGCAATCGTCGATTTCCATCATGACGCCTTTGAGCGCCTTTTGCGCTTTTTCGTCAGCGATTTCAAGCAGTTGCAGGATGACCGGCTGGTCTTTGCCCAGCATGTCGCCGTTGGCGATGCGGAACAGCAGGGAATAGCCGATCTGACCGGCGGCGCCGGTTACGGCAACACGCATTGGGGTTTTAGCCATGATGAATCTCCAAAGTGGAATAGAAAACGATCTTGAAGCTGGGCCTACGCTTGCGGAAAACTGTAATGATACCAAAACCGGCAAGGTTTATCGTTTGCCTTTGACCGGTGCAGGGACTATGCTCTTCTTGTTCCTGCGCGCGCGGACGCGCGAAGGCCAGGAGGAACGCCGCCGCCGAGTGTAGGCCGGTCTGCCGCTTCTGTCAATCATATCTTATGTCTTATATAAGACAGATAAGTTATCGTGTTTTGCTGGACGGGGCCGGGCTTTTGTGGTGAAATCCGGGTCTATGAATTCCGCCCCGTCCAACCTGACCAACAATGGCACCGCCGCGAGCGGCACGGTCAGCCCGACGCCGGCCCCCGCCGCCTCCGCCACCTCTTCGGTTGCGCCTTCAGCGGCGCCCGCAGTAGCGCCCGCAGTTGCCCCATCCCCCACCTTTTCCCCGCTGTACCAGCAGATCAAGGCCCTGATCACGCAAAGCCTGCAGTCGGGCGAGTGGAAGCCGGGCGAGCTGATACCGAGCGAAGTGGAGCTGGCGGCGCGTTTCAAGGTCAGCCAGGGCACGGTGCGCAAGGCCATCGACGAACTGGCGGCGGAAAACCTGGTGATGCGCAAGCAGGGCAAGGGCACTTTCGTGTCCACCCACCACGAGGCGCGCGCCCATTTCCGATTCCTGCGGCTGATGCCCGACGAGGGCGTGCCGCACTACCCGGAATCGAAGTTCATCGAAGTCAAGCGCACCCGCGCGCCCGCCGACGTGGCGCGCCTGCTGGAGCTCAAGTCCGGCGACGCCGTGGTGTTCATCAAGCGCGTGCAGTCCTTCGACGGCATGCCCACCATCGTCGAGGAGCTGTGGCTGCCCGGCCTGATCTTCAAGGGACTGACCGCCGAGCGGCTGGTCGAGTACAAGGGGCCGATGTACGGCCTGTTCGAATCCGAGTTCGGCACCCGCATGATACGCGCCGCCGAGAAAATCCGTGCCTGCTGCGCCGACGAGGGCGCCGCCGCACTGCTGCAGGTCGCGCAAGGCACTCCCTTGCTGATGGCCGAACGCGTCTCCTTCACCTACGGCGACAAGCCGGTGGAGCTGCGCCGTGGCCTCTATTCGACCGAACGGCATCATTACCAGAACGATTTGAACTAAGCAGTAACCAGATAAGGGAGACGCGCTGCCCGGACGCCTGCCGGGCGATGTTGCGCTAATAACACGCCACCTTGCACATTTTGCAAAAGTCGGCTACGACAAAACATAATTTTGGTTATATGTAACAATACATATTGGTCTGAACTGCGAAAATCGGCGAAAATCGCAGTCTCACAAATTTAGCATTACGTATAGGGAGGTCTCGTCATGTCAGAAGCCGTAAGAGAAGCACCAAAAAAAGAACGGCCGCAATTTCGCAATATCCACGTCACTGAATTGTCCAACTACCGCCTGCCGCTCGCCGGCGTAGTGTCCATCCTGCACCGCATTTCCGGTTTCCTGATGTTCGCGCTGCTGCCAGTGGTGCTGTACCTGCTGGAGAAGAGCCTGTTATCTGAGATCTCTTTCGAGCATTTCAAGGGCATCGCCTCGCATTGGTTCGTCAAGCTGGTCATCCTGGCGCTGGTGTGGGGCTATATGCAGCACTTCTGCGCCGGCGTGCGCCACCTGATCATGGACACCCACGTGGGCCTGGATAAAGACTCGGCGCGCAAGTCGGCAGCCACCGTGCTGGTCATCAGCCTGGCGCTGACCGCCCTGGTCGCACTGAAACTGTTTGGAGTATTCTGACATGGCAAACAACAATATCGGACCTAAGCGCCTGGTCGTCGGCGCCGGCTACGGCGTGCGCGACTGGCTGGCCCAGCGCGTGACCGCGGTACTGATGGTGGTCTACACCGCCGTTCTGCTGATCTGCTTCCTCACCGGCAGCAACTTCTCGTACGAAGGCTGGGCCGGCCTGTTCGCCCAGCAGTGGTTCAAGCTGTTCACCGCGGTGACCCTGTTCGGCCTGTTCTACCACGCCTGGGTAGGCATGCGCGACATCTGGATGGACTACGTGAAAGCCGTGGGCCTCCGTCTGACGCTGCAAATCATCACCATCGGCTGGCTGGTTGGCTGCGCCGTGTGGTCGGTACAAATACTCTGGAGTGTGTAATCGTGGCAGCTATCAAAACTGCAATCCCTACCCGCCGCTTTGACGCGGTCATCGTTGGCGCCGGCGGTTCCGGCATGCGCGCCTCCCTGCAACTGGCGGAAGCCGGCCTGAACGTGGCCGTGCTGTCGAAAGTGTTCCCAACCCGCTCGCACACCGTGGCGGCGCAAGGCGGCATCGGCGCCTCGCTGGGCAACATGGCCGAGGACAACTGGTTCTGGCACATGTTCGACACCGTCAAGGGCGGCGACTACCTGGGCGACCAGGACGCCATCGAGTTCATGTGCCGCGAAGCACCGAAGGTGGTCTACGAGCTGGAACACTTCGGCATGCCGTTCGACCGCAATCCGGACGGCACCATCTACCAGCGTCCGTTCGGCGGCCACACCGCCAACTTCGGCGAGAAAGCCGTGCAGCGCGCCTGCGCCGCGGCCGACCGCACCGGCCACGCGCTGCTGCATACGCTCTATCAACGGAATGTGCGCGCCCGCACCCACTTCTTCGTTGAGTGGATGGCGCTCGACATCATCCGCGACGCCGAAGGCGACGTGGTGGGCGTGGTGGCACTGGAAATGGAAACCGGCGAGACGATGATCCTGGAAGCGAAGACCACCATCTTCGCCACCGGCGGCGCAGGCCGCATCTTCGCCGCATCGACCAACGCCTTCATCAACACCGGCGACGGCATGGGCATGGCGGCACGCGCCGGCCTGCCGCTGCAGGACATGGAATTCTGGCAGTTCCACCCGACCGGCGTGGCCGGCGCGGGCGTGCTGATCACCGAAGGCGTGCGCGGCGAAGGCGGCATCCTGATCAACTCGGAAGGCGAACGCTTCATGGAGCGCTACGCGCCGACGCTAAAGGATCTGGCGCCGCGCGACTTCGTGTCGCGCTCGATGGACCAGGAAATCAAGGAAGGCCGCGGCTGCGGTCCGAACAAGGACCACGTGATGCTGGACCTGCGCCATATCGGCGCCGACACCATCGCCAAGCGCCTGCCGTCGATCCTGGAAATCGGCCACAAGTTCGCCAACGTGGACGCCACCAAGGAACCGATTCCTGTGGTTCCGACCATCCACTACCAGATGGGCGGCATCCCGACCAACATCCACGGCCAGGTGGTCACGCCGAACGGCGACGGCACCCAGAAAGTGGTCAACGGCCTGTACGCCATCGGCGAATGCGCCTGCGTATCGGTGCACGGCGCCAACCGCCTGGGCACCAACTCGCTGCTCGACCTGGTGGTGTTCGGCCGCGCGGCCGGCAACCACGTGGTGGCGTCGAACCTGAAGCAGAAAGAGAACAAGCCGCTGCCGAAGGACGCCTCCGACTACGCCATGTCGCGCCTGAACAAGCTGGAAACCTCGACCGGCTCGGAAAAAGTGCAGAACGTCGCCAACGACATCCGCGCCACGATGCAGAAGTACTGCGGCGTGTTCCGCACCGACGAGCTGCTGGTGCAGGGCGCCAAGGAAATCATGGTGCTCGACGAGCGCCGCAAGCACGTGTCGTTCAAGGACAAGTCCAAGGTGTTCAACACCGCCCGCGTGGAAGCGCTGGAGCTGGACAACCTGATCGAAACGGCGAAAGCGACCATCACCTCGGCAGTAGCGCGCAAGGAATCGCGCGGCGCCCACGCGCACAGCGATTTCCCGAACCGCGACGACGACAACTGGATGAAGCACACCCTGTGGTATTCGGAAGGCAACCGCCTGGAATACAAGGCTGTCGTCACCAAGCCGCTGACGGTCGATACCTTCAAGCCGAAACCACGTACTTTCTAAGCTAGGGCTCATTACCATGCCACGCACTCTCAAATTCAAGATTTACCGCTACGATCCGGACCAGGACGCCAAGCCGTACATGCAGGACCTGACGGTTGAACTGAAAGACACCGACAAGATGCTGCTGGACGCGCTGCAGCGCATCAAGTCCGACGTCGACGACTCGCTGTCGCTGCGCCGCTCGTGCCGCGAAGGCGTGTGCGGCTCGGACGCGATGAACATCAACGGCAAGAACGGCCTGGCCTGCACCACCAACCTGAACGAGCTGACCGAGCCTATCGTGCTGCGTCCGCTGCCAGGGCTGCCGGTGATCCGCGACCTGATCGTCGACATGACCCAGTTCTTCAAGCAGTACGATTCGATCAAGCCGTTCCTGATCAACGATTCGATCCCGCCCGAGAAAGAGCGCCTGCAGTCGCCTGCCGAACGCGAAGAACTCGACGGCCTGTACGAGTGCATCCTGTGCGCGTGCTGCTCGACCTCGTGCCCGTCGTTCTGGTGGAATCCGGACAAGTTCGTCGGTCCTGCCGGCCTGCTTCAAGCCTACCGCTTCATCGCCGACTCGCGCGACGAAGCCACCGGCCAGCGCCTGGACAACCTGGAAGACCCGTACCGCCTGTTCCGCTGCCACTCGATCATGAACTGCGTCGACGTCTGCCCTAAAGGTCTGAACCCGAACAAGGCGATCGGCAAGATCAAGGAACTGATGGTTCGCCGCGCGATCTGATACTGCCCGACATGACCGAAATGGAAAAGCCTGCGCATCAGGCCGACCCGGCAAACCGTGCGCGCCTGCGCTGGCGCGCACGCCGGGGATTGCTGGAAAACGATATCATCCTGACTCGTTTCCTCGATGCGCATGAAACCGAATTGACCGACGAGGAAGTGGACGCGTTCACGCGGCTCCTCGACTTGTCGGACAATGCGCTGATGGATCTGGTGCTGGCTCGCGCAGAGCCGGAAGGCGAGATCGATCTGCCGCATGTGCACGCACTGCTGCAACGATTGCGTCTCGCCTGATCTGCGCAAGGGCGGTCCCCGGGCCGCCCGCGCCGCCGGAAAGTTTTAGAAGTTTTTTTAATAAGCCGCATCTCTCCAAGAAGGAAGAGTCCATGAACATCTCTGACAACAAAGCTACACTGTCGTTCTCTGACGGCAGCCAATCGGTCGAGTTCCCTATCTACAAGGGTACGGTCGGCCCGGACGTCATCGACATCCGCAAACTGTACGCCGGCACCGGCAAGTTCACCTACGATCCGGGCTTCATGTCCACCGCAGCGTGCAACTCGTCGATCACCTACATCGACGGCGACAAGGGCGAGCTGCAGTACCGCGGCTACCCGATCGAACAGCTGGCCGTGAACGCCGACTTCATGGAGTCGTGCTACCTGCTGCTGAACGGCGAACTGCCGAACGCCGAGCAGAAGGCCAAATTCGTCGACACCGTGACCAAGCACACCATGGTCCACGAGCAGATGCAATTCTTCTTCCGCGGCTTCCGCCGCGACGCGCACCCGATGTCGGTGCTGGTCGGCACCGTCGGCGCGCTGGCCTCGTTCTACCACGATTCGCTGGACATCAACGATGCCAAGCACCGTGAAGTGTCGGCCATCCGCCTGATCGCCAAGATGCCGACCCTGGTCGCCATGGCCTACAAGTACTCGATCGGCCAGCCGTTCGTGTACCCGCGCAACGACCTGTCGTACAGCGCCAACTTCATGCGCATGATGTTCGGCAATCCGTGCGAAGAATACAAAGTCAACGACGTGCTGGTGCGCGCGCTGGACCGCATCCTGATCCTGCACGCCGACCACGAGCAGAACGCATCGACCTCGACCGTCCGCCTGGCCGGTTCGTCGGGCGCCAACCCGTTCGCCTGTATCGCTGCCGGTATCGCCTGCCTGTGGGGCCCTGCCCACGGCGGCGCCAACGAAGCGGCGCTGACCATGCTGAAGGAAATCGGCTCGGTCGAGAACATCCCTGCCTTCATCGCGCAAGTGAAAGACAAGAACTCCGGCGTCAAGCTGATGGGCTTCGGTCACCGCGTGTACAAGAACTTCGACCCGCGCGCCAAGCTGATGCGCGAAACCTGCCACGAAGTGCTGGAAGAGCTGGGCCTGCAGGACGACCCGCTGTTCAAGCTGGCCATGGAACTGGAAAAGATTGCACTGAACGACGAATACTTCGTCTCGCGCAAGCTGTACCCGAACGTGGACTTCTACTCGGGCATCGTGCAGTCCGCGCTGGGCATTCCAGTGTCGCTGTTCACCGGTATCTTCGCCATGGCCCGCACCATCGGCTGGATCGCCCAGTGGAACGAGATGATTGCCGATCCAGAACAGAAGATCGGCCGTCCGCGCCAGCTGTTCGTCGGCGCCACCACCCGCGACGTGCCGCCGCTGGACAAGCGTTAATCGCCGGTCTTTGGCAGCACAACAAAAAAGCGAGCTTCGGCTCGCTTTTTTTTTATGCGCGCTGCCGCAGCCAGTGTTCGAAGTTGGGGCGCGTCAGCGGCTGGCTGACGTAGTGCCCTTGCATGCTGGCGCAGCCGTGGTGGGCCAGGAAGTCGCGCTGGGCGCGGGTCTCGACCCCTGTGGCCACCACCTTGATCTCCAGGTTGCGGCCGATGTCGAGCATGGTTTTGGCCAGCGCGCCGCTGAGGCCCTGCGCGCCGATTTCGCGCACCGGCGCCGGCGCCATCTTCAGCTGGTCCAGCCGCAGCGCGCGCAGGCAGGTCAGGTTGGAGGCGCCGCCGCCGAACTCGTCCATCGCCATCCGCAGGCCCATTTCGTGCACGCCGGCGCTCAGGCGCCGCGCCACGTCCGGGTTGCGCATCAGCTGCGTTTCGCGCAGTTCCAGTTCCAGGCAGGCCGGGTCGATGCCGTGGCGCGCCACGGTGCGCGCAATGTGGGGCAGGTAGTCGTACTGGCCGAATTCGCGGTACGAGGCGTTCATCGTGACCGGCAGGCCGGCGTAACCCAGCTGGCTTAGCCGCTTGATGGTGCCGCACACGTCCTCCAGCACGCGCCGCCCGAGCGGCACGATCAGGCCGTTCTCCTCGGCTTCGTTGAGGAACATGGCCGGCAGCAGTTCGCCCAGCTGCGGGTGGCGCCAGCGCAGCAGCGCTTCCACCCCGACGATGCGCCCGGTCCGCAGGCAGACATTGGGCTGGTATTTCAGGTACAGGCTGTCGCCGTCGAGCGCTTCGCGCAGCGCCTGCTCCATGCGGCGCCGCGCGTCCGAGGCGCTGGCCATGTCGGGCGAATGGAAGTGCACCGCGTTGGGACTGCCGCTCTTGCTCTTGTACATGGCGGCGTCGGCTGCGCGCAGCAGCACGCTGAAGTTGTCGCCATCGTTGGGGTAGACCGCCACGCCCATGCTGGCGCCGACCGGCAGGTTCTGGCTCTCGAACTGCAGCTCGTCGGCCAGGGCGGCGCGGATGCGTTCTATCATGCGCAGCGTGAAGCGCAGCGAGGGCTGTTCGGCCAGCACCAGCACGAATTCGTCGCCGCCCAGGCGGGCCACGGTGTCGCTGTCGCGCAGCGCGGACTGCAGGCGCTGCGCCACCATGCACAGCACGTGGTCGCCGGCGTCGTGCCCCAGGCTGTCGTTGATCTCCTTGAACTTGTTCAGGTCCAGCAGCACCACCGCCACCAGGTGGCCGCTGCGCCGCGCCGCATGCAGCGCATGCTCCAGCCGGTCGCGCAGCAGGGTGCGGTTGGCCACGCCGGTCAGCGGGTCGTGCGTGACCTGGTGCTCGAGCTGGGCGGTGCGCTCCTTCAGCTCGGTGATGTCCTCGATGATGCCGATGAAGTGCGTGACATGGCCGTGGGCGTCGGACACCGGCGTCACCGACAGGCGGTTCCAGAACCGCTCGCCGTTCTTGCGCACATTGTGCAGCACCACGGTGACGGGCCGGTTGTCCGCAATCGCGGCAGCCAGCTCGGCGCGTTGCGCCGCATCCTGCTCGTCGGCCGCCATGAAACGGGAGTCGTGGCCCAGTATCTCCTGCCGGCTGTAACCGGTGATGCGTTCGAATGCCGGATTGACGTACTCGATCAGATTGTCCTTGCCGCTGCAGCGCGTGATGACGATGCCGTTGCTGGCCGCGTGCAGGGCCCGGTCGCGCAGCTCGGCCAGTTCGCCGCGGTGCTGGACGCTGGACAGGTTGACGGCGGTGCCGAGCAGGTAGGTGCCGCCGGCGGCTTGCATGCGCCCGGCGCAGAACAGGTAGGGAACCGCGGCGGCCCCGCACTGCAGGCGGGCTTCGATGTGGACCGGGGCGTTGTCCTGGAAAGCGCTGCAGAAGGCGCGCGTGACCGCGGGCCGGTCGTCGGGGTGGAACAGGTCCAGCATGTGGATGGCCCGCAGATGCTGTGGCGCCAGCCCGGTGGCCAGCTCAACGCGGTGATTCCAGAGGACAAATTGACCCGCTTCGTCAAGCACGTAGAACGCGTCGGCCAGCAGCTCGATGACGTCCTTCAATGAAGCCGCACCGAACCGTTGGGCCGCCACCTGCTCGCTCCCTTGCATATTGCCCCCTATCACCTTGCCGTTGACGGCAGGAAAGGCCTGACTGTTGGGTATTGCATAGTATCTTGCAATCGACTAGTTTATCGCAAGCACGGCGCGGCGGCGCGCGGTTGTGCTGGCCTGGCTTAATCTTCGTCGCGCGGATGACACACGGCGGCGGTCGTGCTGCCGGCCAGCAACTGCTCCAGCTTGCCTGCGCTCAGCGGCGCGCACAGCACATGGCCCTGGGCGTGGTCGCAGCCGGACTGCTTCAGGAAGCTGCGCTGCAGCTCGGTTTCCACGCCTTCGCCCACCATTTCCAGGCCCATGTTGTGGCCGATGTCGATCAAGGTCTTGGCCAGCCGGCCGGTGCGCGTCTGGGGGCAGATCGCGTGCACCGACGAGCGCGTCATCTTGAGCTGGCTGATCGGCAGGCTTTGCAGATAGGTCAGATTGCTGGCGCCGGCGCCGAAGTCGTCCACCGCCAGCCGGATGCCCAGCTCCCGGCAGCCGTCGGCCACGTCGCTGCTCAAGTGGGGATTGCGCATCAGGTGTTCCTCGCGCAGTTCCAGTTCGAAATTGTGCGGCGCCACGCCGTGGCGCTGCAGCATGGCGCTTATGTTGGCCAGAAAGTCGTCCTGGATGAACTCGCGGTAGGACGCGTTCACCGACAGCGGCAGCTCGTCGTGGCCGAGGCTGGCGAGCCGCGCCAGCATGGCGCAGGCATGTTCCAGCACCCAGGTGCCCAGCGGCAGGATCAGGCCGTTTTCCTCGGCGTCGGCCAGGAAGGCGGTCGGCAGCAGCACGCCCATCTCCGGGTGTCGCCAGCGCAACAGCGCCTCGATGCCCACCACCTGGCCGCTGCGCAGCGACCAGCGCGGCTGGTAAACCAGAAACACCTCGTTGTTGGCGACCGCGTTGCGCATGTCCGTTTCCAGCCTCTGCTTGGCCTCGGTGCTGGAACGCATCTCGGCCGAAAAGAAGCGCACGTCTTCCATGCCGCCGCTCTTGGCGTCGTACATGGCCACGTCGGCGGCGCGCACCAGGTCGAGCGCGCTGCCGCCGTCGTGCGGGTAGATGCTCACGCCCATGGCGGCGCCGACCGTGACGTCCTTGTTGTCGAACAGTAAAGGCTTGTCCATGCTGCTGCGCAGGCGCTGGATCATGCGCAGCGTGAAGCGCAGCGAGGGTTGCTCGGTCAGCACCAGCACGAACTCGTCGCCGCTCAGGCGCGCCACCGTGTCGCTGTCGCGCACCGCCGCCTGCAGGCGCCGTCCCACCAGCTTGAGCACCTCGTCGCCCGCCTCGTGGCCCAGCGTGTCGTTGATCTGCTTGAACTTGTTCAAGTCCACCAGCACCACCGCCACCAGCGTCTTGTTGCGCTGGGCCGCATGCAGCGCCTGTTCTAGCCGGTCCCACAGCAGGTTGCGGTTGGCCAGGCCGGTCAGCGGATCGTGGTTGACCTCGTGTTCCAGCAGCGAAGTGCGCTGTTTCATGGCCGTGACGTCGTTGATCACGCCGATGAAGTGGGTGACCTGGCCGCGCTCGTTGCGCACCGGGGTGACGGTCAGGTCGTTCCAGAACAGCTCGCCGTTCTTGCGCAGGTTGCGGAACACCACGTTGATTTCGCGCTCGGCGGCGATGGCGGCGCGCAGCTGGGCGCGCTCGGCCTCGTCCAGGCCGGGCGCGGCCATGAAGCGCGAATCGTTGCCGATCGCCTCGGCGGCGCTGTAGCCGGTGATCTGTTCGAAGGCGGGGTTGACGTACTCGATAGGGTTGTTGCCGCCGGCGCAGCGCGTGATGACCACGCCGTTGCTGGTGGCGTGCAGCGCGCGCTCGCGCAGGCGCAGCGTTTCTTCGTCGCGGCGGCGCGCGGTAATGTCCATGCCCAGGCAGAAGATGTAGTACTGGTTCGCCAGGCGGAAGCGGTTGACGGCGAACAGGTGGGGCGTGGTGCGGCCGTCCTTGGCCAGCATGTCGCACTCGAGCTGCAGCTCGGAGTCCTGCTCCAGGGCTTCCTGCAAGCGTTGCAGCACCATTGGCCGGTGTTGCTCGGCGAACATGTCGGTGACGTGCGCGGCCGCCAGTTCCTCGCCGGTGAGCTGGGTGGTCTGTTCGATCTGCCGGTTCCACAGCACCAGGCGCCCGCTGCTGTTGATGACGCAGAAGTTATTGCTGCCCAAGCTCATCAGCGATTCCAGCTCCAGCGCGCCCACCAGCTGGCGTTCGCTCGGCGGCGTGGGCGCGGGCGCCACCAGGGCCACGCAGTCGCCCTGGCCGGCGTGGCAGTGCTGGGGCAACAGGCGGATTTCATAGCGCGCGCGGCTGCCGTCGGCACGGCCCAGCTCGAACTCGGCCCGGGCCACCTCGGCCGGTGGGCTGCGCAGCGTGGCGGCGTCTTCGGCGGGCGGCGCCAGCAGGAGGTCGGCCGGCTGGCCGAGCGCGTCCGCCTCGCTGTGGCCGAGCAGTTGCTGGCAGCCGGGATTCCAGCTCTTGATGGCGCCGCCGCCAATGAGAAAGGCGGCCAGTTCGGTGGGCAGATTGGTGCGCATGGGAATCCTCCAGTAGGGACAACTACTGGATAGACCGCCGAAATGCTGAGGCGTTCGCCGGGCTCGGCGGAAAACGGAGCTGATTGCCGCTGATTGCCGCTTATTGCCCCCCTATTGCCCGCTTATTGCTCTTTATCCAGCAGGGCCTGGATTTCCGCGCGTTCCTTGGGCGTGACATGGCCGCCGCGCAGGGCTGCCAGCACCAGCGCCTTGCCGGAACCGGAGAAAGCTTTGTGGATCAGCTCTTTCAGCAGGCTGGTCTGCACCGATTCCTGTTCCTGCAGCGGGGCGTAGACGTGGGCGCGCTGGCTTTCGTCGCGCGCCAGCAGGCCCTTGGTGTGCATCACCTGCAGCAGGCGCAGCACGGTGGCGTAGTTCATCTCCGGCCGCGTTTCCACGGCGGCGGCATGCACCTGCCTGGCGGTGGCGGGGCCGAGCGCGTACAGCAGGCGCAGCATCTCCAGTTCGGAGGCGGTCGGTTTGGGCGGGGCGGTGGTCGTCATGGGATCTAGAATAAAATATCTAGAACGGATTGTCTAGGAATGATTGCAGCCGCTGCTCAAGGGCGTGGAACAGCGGCCGGGATGCGGTGTCGGCCTGCAGGCAGTCGTCGCGCAGCCGGGCCAACTGCGCCGGCACGGGCGCGTCCCAGCGTTCCAGCAGTTCTTCCAGCAGGCAGCCGAAGGCGCGCACTTCGAGGCGTTCCAGGGCGGCGGCCTGGGGCGAGCCGGGCTCATGGAAGCAGGCCGCGCCGAAGTCACCCAGCAGGGTCCGGCCTTCGCCGCAGTGCAGCACGTTGTGCCCGTACAGGTCGCCGTGCATGATGCCGCGCGCGTGCAAATGGCGCGCCGCCGAGGCCACACCATGCGCGATGGCGAGCGCGGCTTCGGCCGGGAAGCGCTTGCCGTCCGGGTAGACGTCGCGCGTGCAGCTGTCCAGACTGGGCGGGCCGGCCAGGTTGACGAACTCGGGTGAAATCAGCGGCATCACCAGGGCCTGGGTTGCTGGCGGGTGGTCGGGCACTTTGCCCAGCACCGGCACCAGGCTGGCGTGCGCGCCGGCGCTGATGCAGGCCGCCATTTCGCAATCGGGCAGGCCGTCGCTGGTCACCGCGCCTTTGTATAGTTTCACGGCGACGGGAACGCCGAGGTGTTGCGCGCGATAAATCTGGCCCGATGCGCCTTCGCCCAGTTTATTTTGCAAAACCAGCTGATTCCACGGTATTTGCGCAATCTGATTTTCAGCCGCCCGCGTTTCAGCGTCCGCGCAAAACGGATTGCCGGCATACGCCAGCCAGCTCAGGCGCGGCAATTTCAGCAGCCATGCCGGCAAGCTGGTTAATTTATTAGCCGAAATGCGCAATAACTCCAGTTTTTCGCATGCCGCCATTTCGGCGGGCAGGGCGCTCAGCTTATTCCCGGCCAACATCAGTTTCTGCAAAGGCCGGCTGCCTATTTCGGGCGGCAATTCGCTGATCTGATTGTCCGTCAATATGAGCCAGCGCAGTTTTTCGGGCAGGGCATGGCCGGAAACGGCGGCAATGCGGTTGGCTTTGAAACCGACCATGGTCAGTTCGGGGCAGGCGCCCAATATGTCCGGCAGCTCGGTAAATTGATTGTCCGAACAGAAGATAATCCGCAGCCGGGAAAGGCGCGGCAATTCGGCAGGCAGGGAAGCGAGGGAGTTGCCGGACAGATCGAGAATCTCCAGCGTATCGGCCAGATCGAAAATCTCGCCGGGGAATTCAGTCAGGCCGCAGGCCAGTTTCAGGCGCCGCGCGCCGCGCAATTGGCCGGCGCGCAGTTGTTCCAGGGTTTGCATGTCGCGCTCGTGCTGGGAAAACGCAGAGTCTATCACTCCGCGCTGCCTCCAGCATGCCGATTCATGCACGGCTCTGGCATGATCAAGCCAGAAGCTGGCATAAAGTGCCCGGAATTACCACTTCATTTCGCCTTTTGCGACCTTGGCGCTGATCTGCAGTGCACTTTCCAGGCCGGCGGCCGGGTAGGCGGTTTTCATGGCGGCGAGCAAGGCGGCGGAATCGGCCGACTGCGGAATGGCGGTTTCAAACTTGCGCAGATAATCCGCGGTGTAGCTGATGCTGTCCGGCGTCATCGCTGCGCCGGGAGCGAAATGGCCGGGCACCACGGTAATCGGTTTCAGGGCGGCAATACGGTCCAGCGTGGACAGCCATTGCCGGCGCGATTCAACGGTTTGCGTATCGGCAGTCCACACGTGCAGGCCCTTGAATAATACAACGCCGCCGGCTACCGCTTTAATAGAAGGAATCCAGACGAAAGTCCGGTCCGGCGTCGCGCCATTCAACCCTTCGATTTTCAGGCTTTCGCCTTCCAGTTTAATGGTGTCGCCCTGCAGCGCTTGCGGCATGACGATGGATTGCGGCGCATTCTCTTTCAGGATAGGACCCCAGTAGGCAACCTTGGCCGCGGCCTTTTTCTCCATGGCTGCGACGGTGGCGGGTGTGGCGACTATTTTCGCGTCCGGGAAAGCGCTTTTAATCACGTCCAGGCCGAAATAGAAATCGGGATCGCCGTGGCTGACGTAAACCGTGGTCAGGCGTTTGCCGCTGGCTTTAATCTGCTGCACCAGTTTTTGCGCTTCGCCGCGCGAGAATTGGGCGTCGATTAATACGGCGTCCTTTTGGCCTTTTACCAGCACCGAGGCAACCGGGAAAATGGCGGATTCGCCGGGATTGAATACTTCCAGCGTCAGCGGCGCGGCGGAAGCGGCGGAAGTTGCGGCGGCGAGGGCTGCGGCGGCGATGGTCTGCTTGATCATGGTGAAGTCCTTGATGAGAAGTTGATGAAGCCAGTGTAGGCTGATCCATTCATCTGAAAAACAGTGTAAATTGCAACTCTCAATTGCATGAATCGGACGAATCATGGACAGGCTGACGGCGGCGCAGGTATTCAAGGAGATCGCGGAACGGGGCAGCATGATCGCGGCGGCGGACGCGCTGGACATGTCGCGCGCCATGGTCACGCGCTACCTGGCCGAGATGGAAGAATGGTGCGGGGCGCGCCTGCTGCACCGCACCACGCGGCGCGTCAGCCTGACGGCGGCGGGGGAGGTGACGCTGGCGCGCTGCCGCGAAATGCTGGCCCTGGCGGCCGGCATGCATGCCGGCGGCGACCCGGACGCGCCGCACGGCCTGCTGCGCATCGCCAGCTCGCACTCGCTGGCGCAGACCGCGCTGGCCGGCGCGGTGGCGGAGTTCCTGCGGCGCCACCCGCGCACCGCCATCGATCTGCAGGTGGACAACCGCGCCGTCAACCTGGTGGAGCAGCGCATCGACCTGGCCATCCGCATCACCAACGGCCTGGAGCCGAACATGATCGCGCGCCGCCTGGGCGACTGCGAATCGGTGGTGGTGGCCGCGCCGTCCTACCTGGCCGGGCGCCCCGCGCCGCGGCAGCCGGCCGGGCTGGCGCAGCACAACTGCCTGACATATAGCTATTTCGGCAAGAGCATTTGGCGTTTCGATCCGCGTTTCGATCCGCCTGCCGGCGGCGGCGGGCAGCTGCAGATCCCGGTCAGCGGCAACCTGTCGGCCAACGAATCGATGGCGCTGCTGGCGGCCACGGTGGAGGGCGCCGGCGTGGCCCTGCAGCCGCGCTTTGCCGCCGCGCCGCTGCTGGCCTCGGGCCAGCTGGTGGAATTGCTGCCCGCCTGGCGTCCGCAGCAGATGGGCATTTACGGCATCTACACCTCGCGCGAGCACATGCCGCCGGCCCTGCGCGCCATGCTGGACCACCTGCTGGACTGGTTCGCGCACGACCCCGCCTGGCTCGCCGCCACCATGCCAATTATGGAAAAGACATGATTGACACCCTGCCTATCCCGCAATTTTTCGTGTTTGTATGGTTGTTCGAACACAATACCGCGTGCTATCCTTAGCGACCGTTTTTTTTTTGACTACCGTATTACCGAGTCCTTCCCCACAACTTGATGTGCAATCCGCTAACCGGTCAGGCCGTGTCGCGGAAGGTTAGATTAACCCGCTAATCTCGCGAAGCGCGAAGAAAGGTGAGCAATATGATGCAGCAGCAGTCGTCCAACTCCTACCTGTTCGGTGGGAATGCACCGTACGTTGAAGAACTGTACGAAGCCTATCTCGACAACCCAGGTTCCGTGCCCGATAACTGGCGCGCGTACTTCGATTCCATGCAGCACGTGCCGGCAGTCGACGGCTCCAACAAGCCGGACGTCGCCCACGCCTCCGTGATCGCCTCTTTCGCAGAACGCGCCAAAGCCGGCCCGATCCGCACCGTGGTCGCTTCCGCCGACGCTGAAATGGGCCGCAAACGCGTGGCAGCCACCCAGCTGATCGCCGCCTACCGCTACCTGGGTTCGCGCTGGGCCAACCTGGACCCGCTGCAGCGCCAGGAACGTCCATCGATCCCGGAACTGGAACCGAGCTTCTACGGCTTCACCGATGCCGACCTGGACACCGTTTTCAACATCAGCAACACCTACTTCGGTCCTGAAACCGCGACCCTGCGCGACCTGACCAACTTCCTGCGCGACACCTACACCCGCTCCATCGGCGCGGAATACATGTACATCTCCGACCCGGCCGAAAAGCGCTGGCTGCAGGAGCGCCTGGAATCGATCCGCTCCACCCCGAATTTCACCGCAGAGAAGAAAAAGCACATCCTTGAGCGCCTGACGGCAGCTGAAGGCCTGGAACGCTATCTGCACACCAAGTACGTCGGCCAGAAGCGCTTCTCGCTGGAAGGCGGCGAAACGTTCATCGCCTCGATCGACGAAATCATCCAGCGCGCCGGCGAAAAAGGCGTGCAGGAGATCGTTATCGGCATGGCCCACCGCGGCCGCCTGAACGTACTGGTCAACACCCTGGGCAAGGCGCCTAAAGACCTGTTCGAAGAATTCGAAGGCAAGCATGGCGACGACCTGCCGGCCGGCGACGTGAAATACCATCAGGGCTTCTCGTCGGACATCTCCACCGCAGGCGGCCCGGTCCACCTGTCGCTGGCGTTCAACCCGTCGCACCTGGAAATCGTCAACCCGGTGGTTGAAGGTTCCGTCAAGGCCCGCATGGACCGCCGCGGCGACGCAGCCGGCGCGCAAGTGCTGCCTATCCTGGTGCACGGCGACGCCGCCTTCGCAGGCCAGGGCGTTGTGATGGAAACCCTGAACCTGGCGCAGACCCGTGGCTACGGCACCGGCGGCACGGTTCACATCGTGATCAACAACCAGATCGGCTTCACCACCTCCGATCCGCGCGACGCGCGCTCCACCATCTACTGCTCGGACGTCGTCAAGATGATCGAAGCGCCGGTGCTGCACGTGAACGCCGACGATCCTGAAGCCGTGGTGCTGGCATCGCAGATCGCCATGGACTACCGCCTGCAGTTCCAGAAAGATATCGTGGTCGACATCATCTGCTACCGCAAACTGGGCCACAACGAGCAGGACACGCCAGCGCTGACCCAGCCGCTGATGTACAAGAAGATCGCCACCCACCCGGGCACCCGCCGCCTGTACGCCGACAAGCTGAGCGCGCAGGGCGTGATCGCCGCCGATGGCGGCGACAAGATGGTGGCCGCCTACCGCGACGCCATGGACGCCGGCAAGCACACCGTCGATCCGGTGATCTCCAACTTCAAGAACAAGTACGCCGTCGACTGGCTGCCGTTCCTGAACCGCAAGTGGACCGACTCCGCCGACACCGCCGTACCGTCGACCGAACTGAAACGCCTGGCCACCCGCATCACCACCGTGCCGGAAGGCTTCAAGGTGCACTCGCTGGTCGAGAAGGTACTGGCCGACCGCGCCGCCATGGGCCGTGGCGAAGTGAACCTGGACTGGGGCATGGGCGAACACCTGGCCTACGCCTCGCTGGTATCGTCCGGCTACGCCGTGCGCCTGACCGGCCAGGACGCCGGCCGCGGCACCTTCGTGCACCGCCACGCCGTGCTGCACGACCAGAACCGCGAGCGTTGGGACGCAGGCACCTACGTGCCGCTGCAGAACGTGTCCGAATCGCAGGCGCCGTTCACCGTGATCGACTCCGTGCTGTCCGAGGAAGCCGTTCTGGGCTTCGAATACGGCTACTCGACCGCAGAACCAAACACGCTGACCATCTGGGAAGCCCAGTTCGGCGACTTCGTCAACGGCGCGCAGGTTGTGATCGACCAGTTCATCAGCTCCGGCGAAGTGAAGTGGGGCCGCGCTTCCGGCCTGGTGATGATGCTGCCGCACGGTTACGAAGGCCAGGGTCCTGAGCACTCGTCCGCGCGTCCGGAGCGTTTCCTGCAGCTGTGCGCAGACAACAACATGCAAGTGGTGCAGCCGACCACCGCGTCGCAGATCTTCCACCTGCTGCGCCGCCAGATGGTGCGCCAGTTCCGCAAACCGCTGGTCATCCTGACCCCGAAATCGCTGCTGCGCAACAAGGACGCCGGC
Organism: Massilia sp. BGA-UO-ETr-WB1; assembly: GCF_059567845.1. Classification (NCBI taxonomy): domain Bacteria; kingdom Pseudomonadati; phylum Pseudomonadota; class Betaproteobacteria; order Burkholderiales; family Oxalobacteraceae; genus Massilia; species Massilia sp. BGA-UO-ETr-WB1. The sequence goes on from NZ_JCAQOT010000025.1 coordinate 259,818, forward strand.
TCGCCGCTGAGCGAACTGTCGAAAGGCGCGTTCCAGACCGTGATCGGCGAAGTGGACGAGAAGATCGACGCCAAGAAGGTCAAGCGCGTGATCGCCTGCTCGGGCAAGGTTTACTACGATCTGGTCAACGCGCGCAAAACGCGCGGCCAGACCGACACCGCCATCGTGCGCGTGGAGCAGCTGTATCCGTTCCCGCACAAATCGTTCGCTGCTGAACTGAAGAAGTTCCCGAACCTGGCGGAAGTGGTATGGGCCCAGGACGAGCCGCAGAATCAAGGCCCTTGGTTCCAGATCCAGCACAACATCTTCGAAAGCATGGACGCAGGCCAGCGTCTGGCATACGCAGGCCGTCCGGCCTCGGCATCGCCAGCCGTCGGTTACTACGACAAGCACTACGCGCAGCAAAAAGACCTGCTGGAAACCGCGTTCTCGAAGCTGAAGGGCTTCATCCTGACGAAATAAGTCAAGGGCGCCGTGCGAGCCGCACGGCTCCTGACCAAGTAATAGGTCCGCCCTTCGCCGAGGCATGTGGCCCAGGCGAAGGGCATCAAAGAATACAAAATACGGAGTTTTTTCATGGCACAAATCGAAGTTAAAGTCCCACAACTGTCGGAATCCGTCGCTGAAGCGACCATGCTCACCTGGCACAAGAAAGTCGGCGAAGCCGTCGCGCGCGACGAGAACCTGATCGACATCGAAACCGACAAAGTGGTACTGGAACTGCCAGCGCCTGCAGCGGGCGTGATCGTTCAGATCATCCAGCCGGACGGCGCCACCGTGGTTGCCGACCAGGTTATTGCCATCATTGATACCGAAGCCACCGCAGGCGCCGCGCCTTCGGCTCCAGCCGCCGCTGCTGCTGCACCTGCCGCCGCTGCACCAGCTGCCGCCGCCGCTACCGGTGGTTCGAAAGGCGACGTGGCCATGCCGGCCGCCGCCAAGATCCTGTCCGAAGCCGGCCTGGCCGCTTCCGACGTTGCCGGTTCCGGCAAAGACGGCCGCGTGACCAAGGGCGACGCCCTGGCAGCAGCCTCCGCACCGAAGCCAGCCGCCCCAGCACCGCTGGCCCCGGCCGCCGCCAAGCCGGCGCTGCAAAAAGTCGCCGCGCCGGCCGCGCCTAACCTGGGCGAGCGTCCTGAAGAGCGCGTGCCGATGAGCCGTCTGCGCGCACGTATCGCCGAGCGCCTGGTGGAATCGCAGTCGACCAACGCCATCCTGACCACGTTCAACGAAGTGAACATGGCGCCTGTGATGGACCTGCGCAACAAGTACAAAGACAAGTTCGAAAAAGAGCACGGCGTCAAGCTGGGCTTCATGTCCTTCTTCGTCAAGGCAGCCGTGGCCGCCCTGAAAAAGTACCCGATCATCAACGCGTCGGTTGACGGCAACGACATCGTCTACCACGGCTACTTCGACATCGGTATCGCAGTGGGTTCGCCGCGCGGCCTGGTGGTGCCTATCCTGCGCAACGCGGACCAGATGAGCATTGCCGACATCGAGAAGAAAATCGGCGAATTCGGCGCGAAAGCAAAAGAAGGCAAGCTGACCCTGGAAGACCTGACCGGCGGCACCTTCTCGATTTCGAACGGCGGCACCTTCGGCTCCATGCTGTCGACCCCGATCATCAACCCGCCGCAATCGGCCATCCTGGGCGTGCACGCCACCAAGGACCGCGCTGTGGTGGAAAACGGCCAGATCGTGATCCGTCCTATGAACTACCTGGCAATGTCCTACGACCACCGCATCATCGACGGCCGCGAAGCCGTGCTGGGCCTGGTGGCCATGAAGGAAGCACTGGAAGATCCAGCGCGCCTGCTGCTGGACCTGTAATTCACCGGTAATACCCCGGCCTCGATTCCGAGGCCGGGCAGCCCTTAGCCCGAGGTGTTGATGAGCGTTTCCGAAGAAATCAAGCGGTTGCATGAACTCAACCAGGCTGGCGCGCTGAGCGACGAAGAATTCGCCCGCGCCAAACAGAAGCTGCTCGACACCACGCCGGTGTCGCTCAGCAAGGACAACGGCTCCGGCGACTTCGCCAGCGAATTCAACCGCTTCCGCCGCTCGCGCAGCGACCGCTGGCTGGGCGGCGTGTGCGGCGGCCTGGGCAAAGTGTCCGGCATGGAATCGTGGATCTGGCGCCTGGTCTTCACGCTGTTTACGATCTGCTTCGGCTTCGGGCTGGTGATTTACCTGCTTCTATGGATTTTCGTCCCGGACGAAACGTAACAAGCCAAATTCACTAGGAATACAAAACAATGAGCAACAAACAATTTGACGTCGTCGTTATCGGCGCCGGTCCTGGCGGCTACATCGCCGCAATCCGCGCAGCGCAGCTGGGCTTCTCCGTCGCCTGCGTGGACGAGTGGAGCAACGAAAAGGGCGGCCCTGCACCCGGCGGCACCTGCACCAACGTCGGCTGCATCCCATCGAAAGCGCTGCTGCAGTCGTCCGAGCACTACGAGCACGCCGGCCACTCCTTCAAGGAACACGGCATCGACGTGTCCGGCCTGTCGCTGAACCTGGGCCAGATGGTCAAGCGCAAGGACACCGTGGTCAAGCAGAACAACGACGGCATCCTGTTCCTGTTCAAGAAAAACAAGGTCACCTTCTTCCACGGCCGCGCAGCCTTCGAAGGCGCGGCGACCGCCGACGGCTACCCGATCGCCATCACCGGCAAGGCGCCTGAGACCATCAACGCCAAGCAAGTCATCGTGGCCACCGGCTCCAACGCGCGCGCGCTGCCGGGCGCGGACTTCGACGAAAAACTGATCCTGTCGAACACCGGCGCACTGGCGATCGACGCCGTGCCGGCCAAGCTGGGCGTGATCGGCGCCGGCGTGATCGGCCTGGAAATGGGTTCCGTATGGCGCCGCCTGGGTTCCGAAGTGACCGTGCTGGAAGGCCTGCCGACCTTCCTGGGCGCCGTGGACGAGCAGATCGCCAAGGAAGCCAACAAGCTGTTCACCAAGCAGGGCCTGAAGATTTCGCTGGGCTGCAAGATCAACAGCGTCACCAAGGGCGCCGACAACGTCACCGTCGAGTACAACGACGCCAAGGGCGAAGCAGTGACCGCCGTGTTCGACAAGCTGATCGTGTCGATCGGCCGCACCCCGAACACCAACGGCCTGGGCGCCGACAAGGCCGGCCTGGCGCTGGACGAGCGCGGCTTCATCGCCGTCGACGGCGACTGCAAGACCAACCTGCCGAACGTATGGGCGATTGGCGACGTGGTGCGCGGCCCGATGCTGGCGCACAAAGCCGAAGAAGAAGGCGTGGCGGTTGCCGAGCGTATCGCCGGCCAGCACGGCCACACCAACTTCGACACGATTCCCTGGGTGATCTACACCTCGCCGGAAATCGCGTGGGTAGGCCGCACCGAGCAGCAGCTCAAAGCCGACGGCACGCCCTACAAGGCAGGCACCTTCCCGTTCCTGGCCAACGGCCGCGCGCGCGCGCTGGGCGACACCTCGGGCATGGTCAAGTTCCTGGCGCACGCCGAGACCGACGAAATCCTGGGCGTCCACATCATCGGACCGATGGCTTCCGAGCTGATCTCCGAAGCCGTGGTGGCGATGGAGTTCAAGGCATCGGCCGAAGACATCGCCCGTATCTGCCACGCCCACCCATCGCTGTCCGAAGCAACCAAAGAAGCCGCGCTGGCCATCGACAAGCGCACGCTGAACTTCTAAGGTAGTGCTTCCACGGCCGGACGGGCGCGCACGCGCCGTCCGGCCTTTTGCCGTTTAAACCGGCCGCTTAAAGTGACACCATCAAGCGACACCATCATGAACGTCCAAGAGTTCTACCAGCACGCGCTGACGCAGCGCGATTTCAAGGCCGACGCCGCGCAGCAGCGCGCCGTCGACCGCCTGCAGCTTTGCTACGACGAGTGGGTGGACTACAAAGCCCAGCGCTCGAACAGCTTCAAGCGCTTCATCAACCGTCCGGACGTGCCGCGCGGCGTGTACATGTGGGGCGGGGTAGGGCGCGGCAAGTCCTTCCTGATGGACAGCTTCTACTCGGTGGTGCCGCTGGTGCGCAAGACGCGCCTGCACTTCCACGAATTCATGCGCGACATCCACCGCCAGCTCGACGAGCTCAAAGGCGTGGCCAATCCGCTGGAGGAAGTCGCCCGCAAGGTGGCCAAGAAATACCGCCTGATCTGCTTCGACGAATTCCACATCTCCGACGTGGCCGACGCCATGATCATGTACAACCTGCTGTCGGCGCTGTTCGACAACGGCGTGTCCTTCATCATGACCTCCAACTACGACCCGGAACTGCTGTACCCGGACGGCCTGCACCGCGACCGCATCCTGCCCACCATCGCGCTGCTGAAGGCCAGGATGGACGTGATGAACGTGGACGCCGGCGTGGACTACCGCGGCCGCGCGCTGGAGCAGGTCGACTCCTATTACACGCCGCTGGGGGCCGACACCGACGCCGCGCTGCGCGCCGCCTACGCCCGCATCGCCGAGACCGCCGACGACGATCCGCACGTGACCATCGAAAGCCGCCAGATCCGCGCGCTGCGCCGCGCCGGCACCATCATCTGGTTCGACTTTGCCACCCTGTGCGGCGGCCCGCGCTCGCAGAACGACTACCTGGAGATCGCCAGCCAGTTCCATACCGTGATATTGTCCAGCATACCGATGATGTCGGCCGGCATGTCGTCCGAGGCGCGCCGCTTCACCTGGCTGATCGACGTGTTCTACGACCAGAAGGTCAAGCTCATCATGTCGGCCGAAGTGGAGCCGGAGGAGCTGTACACTAGCGGCATGCTGGCCAACGAATTTCACCGCACCGTGTCGCGCATCGTGGAAATGCAGTCGCGCGAGTATATGGACAAGGAACAGCGCGGCGCTGCCGAAGCGCTGGCGTAACAACAGGATAAACATGGCAAAGTACTTCAATCTGGCGGCGCTGTTTGCAAGCGCGGCCCTGGCGGCGGCGCTGCCGGCGCAGGCCCAGAAAATCGGGCAGGCGCCGGTGGGCGAGCCGGCCGTTCCGCAATCGCACTCGGTCGAGCAGGCCGACGCGCGCCTGGCCGAAGTGGCGCAGGGCCGCGCCGCCGTGCAGGCCGAGTACGACGCCGCCGAGCAGGTCTGCAACGCCAAGTTCTTCGTCAATTACTGCCTGGACGCGGCCAAGGAAAAGCGCCGCGTGGCGCTGGCCGGCCTGCGCGCCATCGAAGTGGAAGCCAACCATTACAAGCGCAAGGCGGCGGTGGACAAGCGCGACGCCGAGCTGGCCGAGCGCATGAGGAAGGACGAGGAAGAACTGGCGCGCCGCGTGGAAAACCCGCCCGCGCCGCAAGCCGAGCGCGAGCCGGCCAAGCCGGCCGCCAAGCCGGGCCCCAGCCAGGCGCAGCGCCAGGCCGAGCACGACGCCAAGGTGAAAGCGCAGGCGGCGAAGGACGCCGCCGAGGCGCCGAAGCGCGCCGCCAGCGTGGCCGCGTTCGAGAAGAAGAAGGCCGAGTCCGAAAAGCGCCAGGCCGAGATCGCGGCCAAGAAGGCCGCCAAGGAAGAGAAGGCGCGCAAGCGCGAAGCCGCCGCCGCCGCCCAGGCCGCCAAGGATGCCGCCGAAGCCGCCGCCAAGGCTGCCAAGAAGTAAGCTCAGAGCGTAAGCTTGCTCAGTAAGCTCACACCGCCTTGCCCATCTTCTGCACCGTGTAGGTAGGCGCCTCCTTGGGCGGCGCCACCAGCTTGATAATGGCCATGCTGCAGTTGTCGCCCTGGCCCCTGGCCCGTTCGATGGCCTTGTTGATCAGCATTTCCGAAGCTTGGCGCGGCGTGCCGCGCGCCACCACGGTGGCCATTTCCGTCTCGGTGAAGTACTGCCACAGCCCGTCCGAGCAAAGCAGGAAGGCATCGCCCGGCTGCAGCCCCTCGTGCACGCCCACCGTCACGAACGGCGCCTTCTGCCGGTTGCCCAGCACATTGTTCAGCAGGCGTGCGCTGCGGTGCTTCCTGGCCGCTTCGGGCGGCAGCTTGTCCACGTTCACCAGGTGCGCGATATAGGACGCGTCGCTGCTGCGCTCGGCGCACCGCGCGCCGGCGAAGCGGTACAGGCGCGAGTCGCCCACGTAGGCCCACACGGCCTGGCCCTGCGGCGTCAGCACCAGCAGCAGCAGCGTGGATTGCGGTTCGCTGCTGGCGCCCAGCGGATTCATGGTCAGCACTTCGTGGGTTTCCTGCGCGATGCTGCGCAGCAGCTCCTGCACCCGGGCCAGGTTGGCCGTGTCGCCGGCGCGGTAATCGTCGAACAGCTGCTTGCTGGTGTGCAGCACCTGCTCCGGCGCCGTGCTGCCGCTGCCCATGCCGTCGGCCAGCACCGCCATCACATAGCCCGGCGCTTTCGGCGCCGTGTAGAGCGCGGCGCGGTCGTTCTGTTGGGGCCGGTTGCCCAGATGCTGGGCGGTGCCGGCTTCGATTTTGTAATTGCTCATATGGACTGGCTAGCCTGCATCTGTGCACTGAGTTAAACTATGCACCGGTAAGCAGTTTTGTTGCAAGCGTAGGGTTGTTGACCAGGCGAAACTGTTGGGAAATATAACAGAACCGAGACCCTATGACAGACGTAGAAGAAATCAAGCGCCGCATTATCGAGCTCGACGTTGAACACCGCGACCTGGACGCCGTGATCGACATGCTGACCCTGGACGGCCACCACGACCAGCTCCAGCTGCGCCGCCTGAAAAAACGCAAGCTGCAACTCAAAGACTACATCACCTTGCTGAAAATGCAACTGGTGCCCGACGTACCGGCTTAAGCCGCACCACCTCGTGTGCGGCAGCCCCATCTTAGCTTATTTTGACCGATTCCCGACTCACGGCTGACGCCGCCGCGCCCGAGCCACTCCCCGAACCCGGCAAGCACGATGCCGAAATCGACCGCCTGTTCGGTCCCGGCGGGCCGCTCAGCCCGGCAGTGGGCGGCTTCCGGCCGCGCCGTTCGCAAACCGAGATGGCCAAAGCCATCGCGGCCGCCATCGACGGGCGCAGCACCTTGATGGCCGAGGCCGGCACGGGCACGGGCAAGACCTTCGCCTACCTGGTGCCGGCGCTGCTGTGGGGCGGCAAGACCATCGTCTCGACCGGCACCAAGAACCTGCAGGACCAGCTGTTCCTGCGCGACATCCCCACGGTGCGCGCGGCGCTGCAGGCGCCGGTGTCGGTGGCGCTGCTCAAGGGGCGCGGCAACTACCTGTGCCACTACCACCTGGAACGCACGCTGCAGAACGGGCGCATGACCTCGCGCGAGGACGTGGGCTACCTGCGCGAGATTTCGCGCTTCCTGAAGATGACCTCGTCCGGCGACAAGGCCGAGCTGGCCCGGGTGCCGGAGAACGCCACCATCTGGAACCTGGTCACCTCCACCCGCGACAACTGCATGGGCGCCGAGTGCCAGTACTACCAGGACTGCTTCGTGATGAAGGCGCGCAAGGAAGCGCAGCAGGCCGACGTGGTGGTGGTCAACCACCACCTGTTCTTCGCCGACGTGGCGCTGAAGGACACCGGCGTGGCCGAGCTGCTGCCGTCGGCCAACACCATCATCTTCGACGAGGCGCACCAGCTGCCCGACACCGCCACCCTGTTCTTCGGCGACACGTTTTCCACCTCGCAAGTGCTGGAACTGTGCCGCGACGTGCTGGCCGAAGGCCTGGCGCACGCGCGCGACGGCGCCGACTGGGGCAAGGTGGTGACCGTGGTGGAAAAGGCCGCGCGCGACCTGCGCCTGACCTTCCCGCAGGACATCGTGCGCCTGTCCTTGCCGCAGATCGCGCCGTCGAGCGGCTTCTTCCCGGCGCTGGAAACCCTGAAGGACGAGCTGGACGGCATGCTGGCCGTGCTGGAAAAGCAGGGCGAGCGCGCCGAGACGCTGGACCAGTGCCGCATGCGCGGCATCGAGCTGATGACGGCGCTGCGCGACTGGAAATTCGACCCCAAGGCCAAGGTGGACAAGGGCGAGGAAGCCGTGTTCTGGGTGGAGGCCTACACCAGCTCGCTGCAGCTGCACAAGACGCCGCTGTCCATCGCGCCCATCTTCAACGGCCAGCGCGAAGGCGTGCCGCGCAGCTGGATCTTCACCTCGGCCACCCTGGCCGTGAAGAACGACTTCAAGCACTTCGCCGAGCAGATGGGCTTGACCGGCGAGCCGGCGCGCACCTGGCCCAGCCCGTTCAACTACGAGCAGCAGGGCATCCTGTACGTGCCGCAGGGCTTGCCGGACCCGAACTCCATGGGCTACACCGACGCCGTGCTGGACGCGGCGCTGCCGGTGATCGAAGCGTCGCAGGGGCGCGCCTTCCTGCTGTGCACCACCTTGCGCGCGGTCAAGCGCGCCGCCGAGCGGCTGCGCAACGAGTTCGAGCAGCGCGGCCTGCCGTATCCGCTGTTCGTGCAGGGCGACAAGGGCCGCACCGAGCTGCTGGACCAGTTCCGCAAGTCCGGCAACGGCGTGCTGATCGGCAGCCAGAGCTTCTGGGAAGGCGTCGACGTGCGCGGCGAAGCGCTGTCGCTGGTGATTATCGACAAGATGCCGTTCGCCCCGCCGGACGACCCGGTGCTGGCCGCGCGCATCGAGGTGATGGAAAAGCAGGGGCTGAACGGCTTCATGAACCACACGCTGCCGGAAGCGATCATCAACCTGAAGCAGGGCGCCGGCCGCCTGATCCGCGACGAAGGCGACCGCGGCGTGCTGATGCTGTGCGACCCGCGCGTGATCACCAAGCCCTACGGCCGCCGCGTCTGGCAAAGCCTGCCGCCGTTCAAGCGCACCCGCGAAGCGCAAGTCGTGATCGACTTCTTCAAAGGCGAGCCCCCATCCGAGCCCGAAGTCAGCCCATGACGCCCATTCCGCACTTCCTACAAGCGGCCTGAGCCGCATTCGGGGTCAGACCCCGAATGCGGCTCAGCTCGCTTAGGCTTGCGGATTGATGACGACCTTGCCGGTGACTTTGCGGGCGGCCATGTCGTTCAGCGCCTGCGGGGTGTCGGCCAAGGCGTAGCGGGCGGAGATGTGGGGCTTGATCTTGCCTTCGGCCAGCCAGCCCAGCAGCTGCATCATGCCGGCCAGGTTGGCCTTCGGCTCGCGCTTGGCGAACTCGCCCCAGAACACGCCCACCAGCGAGGCGCCTTTCAACAGCGCCAGGTTGAGCGGCAGCTTGGGGATCTCGCCGTTGGCGAAGCCCACCACCAGATAGCGCCCGCGCCACGCGATGGCGCGGAACGCGGCCTCGGCGTAGTCGCCGCCCACCGGGTCGTACACCACGTCCGGGCCCTTGCCGCCGGTGGCGGCCTTGACCGCTTCGCGTAGATCTTCCTTGCTGTAGTTGATCAGCGCGTCGGCGCCGTGCGCCTTGCACACGGCCAGCTTGTCGTCGGTGGAGGCGGCGGCGATCACGCGCGCACCCAGCGCCTTGCCGATCTCGATCGCCGCCAGCCCCACGCCGCCGGCCGCGCCCAGCACCAGCATGGTTTCGCCGGGTTTGAGCGCGGCGCGGTCCACCACCGCGTGGTGCGAGGTGCCGTAGGTGAGGGTGATGGCGGCCGCCGTGTCGAAGTCCATGCCGGGCGGCATCGGCATCAGCGCCTGCGCCGGCACCGCCAGCTGCTCGGCGAAGGCGCCGTGCGCCGAGAAGGCGATCACCTTGTCGCCCACCTTGTAGCCGGTCACGCCTTCGCCCACGGCGCGCACCACGCCGGACACTTCATTGCCGGGCGTGAAGGGCAGGGCCGGCTTGTACTGGTACTTGCCCTGGATGATGAGCACGTCCGGGAAGTTGACGCCGGCCGCTTTCACGTCCAGCACCACGTGGCCGGGCGCCGCTTCCAGGTCCGGCAGCTCTTCCACGGTGAGGGTGTCGGGCAGGCCCCAGGCTTTGCATACGATGGCTTTCATGCGGTCTCCAGTGTTTATTCATTATTAAATAGTACGGTCGTTTTATTTTACGCCGGTTCTGGACGGCTGGGTTGCTTACTTTATTGCTGACTGCCTTGCTTACTTGATGCTGACGCTGCCGCCTGCCCGTTTGCGATTTCGCAAAGCGCCGTGCGGCCAGAGCGCTACAGTGGATTCAATGAGCAAGCAGGAGGCTGCCATGTCGACTATCCGCTACGGCTGTTTCTTCAGTTATGCGCACGGGCGCCACCCCCATATGATCAAGTTCAAGAATGACCTGGCCGAGGCGCTCAAGTGCTATCTGGAACCCCATTTTGACAATGAAAGCGAACTGTTCATCGACACCGAACAACTCGGCGGCGGGGACGACCTGGACCGGCGCATCGCCACCGCGCTGTGCGAAAGCGTGTGCATGATCGTCATTTATACGCCGAAATACGAAGCGCACGGCTACACCCGGCGCGAATTCGCCGCCATGCAGCAGATCGAGAACGAGCGCCGCCAGTGGTATCCGCTGCCCAGCCACCTGATCATCCCGGTCATCATGACGCGCCATCCATTCAGCCTGCCGCCGCAGATCACCGATCCCGGCATGTACGTGGACTTTTCGCGCTACACGCTGGCCAGCGGCGACCTGAAGACCAATCCCGACTTCCTGCCGGACATCGAGAAAATCGTGCAGCGCATCGCTGCCCATTACCACTATCTGAAGTCCAGCATCCCGCCCGGGCATGACTGCAGCCATTTCGTATTGCCGCCCATCCCGGAGGCGTGGCGCGCCACGCCACCGCCCCATTTTCCTCGCTAAGGTGAACCATGGAACTCCCACACCTGCTGCCGCCGCTGGCCACGCCCGGCGAAGTCATGACATTCCACTCGCATAAGGGCGGCGTTGGCCGCAGCATGGCGGTGGCCAATCTTGCCGCCTTGCTGGCCGGGCGCAACCAGTCGACGGTGCCGGTGCTGATGGTGGACTGGGACCTGGAAGCGCCCGGCCTGCACCAGTATTTCGCGCCAGCGGCCGACGGGCCGGGCCTGCTCGAACTGTTCACCGCCTGCCGCGACCAGCTGCAGCGCCGCAGCCGCCGCAGCGCCGCGCCGGACGACGCGGCGCTGGCCAGTCAGGTGCTCGACGCGGTGGGCTGGGAACGCTACGTGGTGCGGGTGGACCAGAGCCGCCCGCTGTACCTGATGCGCGCCGGCCGGCTCGATGCTGGCTACGCCGAACGCGCGGCGGCGTTCAACTGGGAGGCGCTGTTCCACCTGTGTCCGGCGCTGTTCCGCAGCTTTGCCGACATGCTGGCGCGCCAGTTCCGCCACGTGCTGGTGGACGCGCGCAGCGGCCGCACCGACAGCACCGGCATCTGCACCACCTTGCTGCCGACCCGGCTGGTGCTGCTGTTCGAAGCCAACCGCCAGAGCCTGGAAGGCTTGCAGGCGCTGGTGCAGCGCGCCACCACCTACCGCCGCAGCCACGAGGACGAGCAGCGCCCGCTGCTGATCTATCCCTTGCCGACCCGCACCGACATGGAAAACAGCGCGCAGCGCGCTCTGTGCCGGCGCGGCGACCCGGCCACCGGCTTGCCCGGCTACCAGCCGGTGTTCGAGCAGGCGCTGGGCGAAGCCTATGGTTTGCAGCAGCTGTCGCTGGAAAGCTATTTCGACGAGGTGCAGCTGCCGCAGTCGCGCAGCCTGGCGCGCGGCGAGCGGCTGGCGGTGCGCGGCGAGCCGCTCGCCGACCGTTTTTCCGTCACCCGTTCGTACGAGGCCTTGCTGGGCTGGCTGGCCGGCGGCCACCCGCCCTGGCAGTCGCGGCGCGAAATCCCGCTGCTGGCGGCGGTGGCGCAGTCGCGCCGGGCGGTGGAGGCGGGCAGCGCCTACAGCATGATGCTGGCGCGCGATTTGTACCGGCTGGGCTCGGTGTATGCGGACGAGGGACGCTGCGCCGCCGCCGTGCTGGCTTTCCGCGAGAGCCTGCAGTTGCATGTGAAAGTGGTGGGAGAGGAGCACCTGGAGACGGCCGCCGTGAAGGCGCAGCTGGCGCGCATGCTGTTGCAGGAGGGCGAGCTGGACCAGGCGCGCATCCTGCTGCGCTGCGTGGTCGAGACGCGCACGCGGCTGCTGGGCGGGCAGCACCCGGACGTGCTGGAAGCGTGCTCGGCGCAGGCCGGCGCGCTGGCGCGGCAGGGCTATTTCGAGGCCGCGCTGGACCGCCAGGAGGAAGTGCTGCAGATCCAGATGCGGCTGCTGGGGCCGGAGCATTTGTTCACCCTGGCGAGCCTGGAGGCGCGCGCGGGCATGCACTATATGTCCGGCGAACTGGAGCTGGCGCGCCAGGCGCAGGAACAGGTGCTGGCGGTGCGCGCGCGGCTGCTGGGCGCCGAACACGAGGACACGCTGCGCGTGGCTGCGGCGCTGGGGCAGACCCTGGCCAGGATGGAGGAGGGGCAGCCGCAGGCGCGCGCCACCGGCCAGCCCGGGCCGCTGCTGCAGCCGGGCCTGCCTGGCCAGCGCGGGGCGCAGGAGGAGCAGGGCCATTACGGGGCGCCGCTGCCGCCGCCGGCGCCGGGCCATGTCCGCCGGCGCCAAGCGGCGCGGCCGGGCGCCTTGCCAGCGGAATCGGCGGAATCGGCGGCCGGCCCGGCGGCCCGCGCACCCGGCGTGGAGCAGCAAGTGCAGGCCTATTACGAGGAGCCGTACTCGCTGCAGCGGGCCGAACCGCCGCGCGAACAGCCGCTGCAGGAAGCTTCGTCCGAACCGCGCGGCTAGCGGCCGGAGGGCGGCGCGCGGGCGGCACGCAGTCACGCTGCCCCGGCGTCGCCGCGCGGCCATTAAATTTGTCCGGGGCGGCGGCCGCCATGTGCTGGCGTGCCATTGCTTCGGGTAAAATCCCAGCCATGCGTATCCTAATTAGTAATGACGATGGCTATCTGGCGCCCGGCATCAACGCCCTGGCGGAAGCGCTCGCGCCCATAGCCGACATCGTGGTCGTCGCGCCCGAAGGCAACCGCTCCGGCGCTTCCAATTCGCTGTCGCTGGACCGGCCGCTGTCGGTGCAGAAGGCCGCCAATGGATTCTATTTTGTCAACGGAACGCCGACCGACTGCGTCCACATCGCCCTCACCGGCATGCTGGCGGAAAAGCCCGACCTGGTGGTGTCCGGCATTAACAACGGCCCCAATATGGGCGACGACACCCTGTATTCCGGCACCGTGGCGGCCGCCACCGAGGGCTATCTGTTCGGCATCCCGGCCATCGCGTTCTCGCAGGGCGCCTACGGCTGGGAGCACATCGACGACGCGGCCAAGGTGGCGCGCGACATCGTGCAGCGCTACGCCGACCTGCTGGCCAAGCCGTATTTGCTTAACGTTAATATTCCGAACCGGCCCTACGCCGCCATGGGCCAGCTCACGGCCACCCGGCTCGGCCGCCGCCACCAGGCCGAACCGGTGATACGGTCGCAGGACCCGCGCGGCCGGGAAATTTTCTGGATCGGCCCGCCCGGCGCCTGCAAGGACGCCGGCGAGGGCACCGATTTCCATGCCGTCGCCCACGGCCGGGTGTCGCTGACGCCGCTGCAGGTGGACCTGACGCACCGTACCCAACTCGAGACGCTGGCAAAGGGCCTGGCATGACCGATAAACACCGCACCTTCCCGCTGCCGCTGTCTTCCGTGGTGGACAAAGCGCAGAAAAAGCCGACCGTGTTCTCGCCCGTGGCCACGCCGCAGACGGCCACGCAGAACGCCGCCCGCAACGCGGCGCTGGGCGGCACGCATCCGGGCGTGCGGGTAGGGGCGGCGCCGGGCACGGCGGTGCGGCCCGGCAGCGCGCCGACGGCCATGCCGTCGCGCTCGCACACCTATGCGCTGGAGCGCGCGCAGGCGGCGCCGGCCGCCGCGCCGCGCCAGAATCCGCTGGTGTCGGACGCGGTGCGGCGCGCCATGGTGGCGCGCGTGGCCAGGCAGGGCGTGAAGGACGCGGTGGTGCTGGGCGCGCTGGAAGCGGTGCCGCGCCATATGTTCATGGACGAGGCGCTCGCTTCGCAGGCCTATATCGACGCCTCGCTGCCGATCGGCCACCACCAGACCATTTCCCAGCCCTACATCGTGGCGCGCATGATCGAGGTGATGCGCAATGGCGGACAGTTGAAGCGCGTGCTGGAGATCGGCACCGGCTGCGGCTACCAGGCGGTGGTGCTGTCCTGCCTGGCGCAGGAGGTGTTTTCCATCGAGCGCATCAAGCCGCTGCACGAGTTGGCCAAGAGTAATTTGCGGCCGCTGCGGCTAGCGAATCTGCGCTTGCATTACGGAGATGGTATGCTAGGGCTGCCTCAGGCCGCCCCGTTCGACGGCATTATCCTGGCCGCTGCCGGCCTGGAAGTGCCGCAAGCGCTGCTTGAACAGCTCGCCATCGGCGGCCGCCTGGTCGCCCCGGTGGGCGCCCGCGCCCAGCACCTGGAGCTGGTGACGCGGCTGGGCAAGGCCGAATGGACCAGCCAGACGCTGGAAGACTGCCATTTCGTGCCCCTGCGCCCCGGAACCGTATAAGGTCCGGCTGAAGATGACAAACTAAGATGAGTATGACGAATAAGAGTTCCCTGTTACTGCTGAGCATTTCCCTGTGCGTGCTGAGCGCTTGTACCACCGTGCCGAACCAGGCGCCCGTGATCGACCGCACCACGCCGATGGTGACGGCGCCGCCCGCCAGGCCGCCTTCGCCCAGCGAGGATGCGCAGAAAGAGCGCGAGGAGCGCGGCCTGTACACCGTGAAAAAAGGCGACACCCTGATCCGCATCGCCCTCGAGCACGGCCAGAACTACCGCGACCTCGTGACCTGGAACAACCTGGCCAACCCGAACGACATCAAGGTGGACCAGGTGCTGCGCGTGCAGCCGCCGGAATCGATGGGCGGCGTGCAGACGGTGGCCGTGCCCCAGCCGGGCACCACCGAGGTCAAGCCCGAGCCGGTGCCCAAGAAGACCGGCCCGCGCGGCGAGAAAAAACCGTGGAGCGAGGGCGCGCTGGCCGAATTGCAGCGCGGCGACGAGGGCATCGCCGGCAACGGCGCGGGCAAGCCGGCGCCGGCGCGCAGCGAGCGCCCGGTGCAGGCGGCCGGGGGCAGTCCGGCGGCGGCACCCGTTGCCGCCGCGGCGCCCGCCGCCGTGCAGCTGAGCGCCGAAGACCGTGAACTGAGCTGGGCCTGGCCGTCCGAAGGCCGCGTCATCGCCACCTTCGACGAAGGCAAGAACAAAGGCATCGACATCGCCGGGAAAGCCGGGCAACAGGTGATGGCCGCAGGTGCAGGAAAAGTGATGTATGCCGGTAGCGGCATCCGCGGATATGGTAATCTCGTTATTGTGAAGCACAGTAATAGCCTGCTGTCGGCCTATGCGCACAACCGGACCATCCTGGTGAAGGAAGGGCAGAGCGTGAACAAGGGGCAGATGATTGCAGAAATGGGGGATTCGGACACGGACGCCGTCAAGCTGCACTTTGAAATCAGGCAGCAGGGCAAACCGGTCGATCCATCGAAGTTTTTGCCTAACCGCTAGCGACCCATGACACACTCGCCGCACGACCGCCTGGATGACGATGCCCTGCCGGACGATTTTCCGGACGAGCAGATCGACGATGCAGCCGTGGAAAGTGATGGCGAGGGTGAGGGCGAGGGCGGCGAAGGCCGGGGCGTGGCCGCGCCGGAAGTGGGCGCGGTGCTGGAAAGCGTCGATGAGCTGAAAAAGGTGCTGGCCGCCGAGCTGTCCACCGACACCACCCAGCATTACCTGAACCAGATCGGCACCCGGCCGCTGCTGACGGCGCCGCAAGAGGTGCACTTCGCCACCCTGGCCAAGCAGGGCGACTTCTCCGCCCGCCAGACCATGATCGAGCACAATCTGCGGCTGGTCGTTTCCATCGCCAAGCATTACATCAACCGGGGCGTGGTCCTGCTCGACATGATCGAGGAGGGCAACATCGGCCTGATGCGCGCCATCGACAAGTTCGAGCCTGAGCGCGGCTTCCGCTTCTCCACCTACGCCACCTGGTGGATACGCCAGAGCATCGAGCGCGCCATCATGAACCAGGCGCGCACGGTGCGCCTGCCGGTGCACATGGTGCGGGAGCTGAACCAGATCCTGCGCGGCAAATACCATCTCGAGGCGCAGCACCACAACGGCAAGGACGCCACCGCCGAGGACATCGCGGAGCTGGTGGGGCGGCCGGTGGAGGAGGTGCAGGACATCCTGGCCTTGTCCGAGCACGCCACCTCGCTCGACGCCCCGCTCGACAACGACCCGCAGTCGTCGCTGATGGACATGCTGCCCGGCGACAGCGAGGACGCGCCGGACGCGCGCGCCGAGCACCACGAAATGACTGTGCTGGTGCGCGACTGGCTCACCAAGCTGCCGGACAAGCAGCGCATCGTCATCATGCGCCGCTTCGGGCTGGATAACGACGACCCGGCCACGCTGGAAACCCTGGCCGAGGAGATGGGCGTCACGCGCGAGCGGGTGCGCCAGATCCAGCAGGAAGCGCTGGTCAAGCTGAAACGCGCCATGGCCGCGCGCGGCGTGGTGCGCGACTCGCTGCTGTAACTAACTGCCACTCCCTGTTATCGCCCCCCGCATCTGATATCATAACGCCCTTCCGAACGGCTGCCGGCCACGCGCCCGGCGGCCTTGCTTTGCTTCCCCAATAATCTTGAACGTTATGCAAGACATTATCATCGACATCAAATCGCTCGACATGGACGCCCGCGGCGTCGGCCACATCGAAAACGAAGACGGTACGCCGGGCAAGGTGGTATTCGTGGAAGGCGCGCTGCCGGGCGAGCGCGTTACCTTCGAAACGTTCAAGAAAAAGAAAAACTGGGAAGCGGCCCGCCTGGTCGAGATCCGCAAGGAGTCGGCCATGCGCATCAAGCCCAAGTGCGTGCACTTCGACTATTGCGGCGGCTGCTCCATGCAGCACCTGGAGCCGAGCGCGCAAGTGGCCATCAAGCAGCGCACGCTGGAGGACAACCTCTGGCACTTGAGCAAAGTCAAGGCCGGCAACGTGATGCGCCCGATGTACGGCCCGACCTGGGGCTACCGCTACCGCGCGCGCCTGTCGGTGCGCCACGTGGCCAAGAAGAACACGGTGCTGGTGGGCTTCCACGAAAAGAAATCGTCCTACGTGGCCGACATCCAGAGCTGCCAGATCCTGCCGCCGCACGTGTCGGACATGATGATGCCGCTGCGCGCGCTGGTCGGCTCGCTGAGCATCTTCGACAAAGTGCCGCAGATCGAGCTGGCCATCGGCGAAGACCTCACCGTGCTGGTGCTGCGCAATATGGAGCCGCTGACGGCGGACGACGAGGCCAAGGTGAAGGCCTTCGCGGACCAGTACAACATCCAGTGGTGGCTGCAGCCGAAAGGCCCGGACACCGCCTATCCGTTCTACCCGCTGGACAAGCAGCTGCACTACCTGCTGCCCGAGTTCAACGTGCGCATGCCGTTCAAGCCGGTCGACTTCACGCAGGTGAACCACCACATCAACCGCGTGCTGGTGTCGAAGGCGCTGCGCCTGCTGGAAGTGCAGCCGCAAGACCGCGTGGCCGACCTGTTCTGCGGCCTGGGCAATTTCACGCTGCCGCTGGCCACCCAGGCGCGCGAAGTGGTGGGCATCGAGGGCAGCACCGCCCTGACCGAGCGCGCGCTGTCGAACGCGGTGGTCAACGGCGTGTCGGAAAAGACCAGCTTCATGACGCGCAATCTGTTCGAAGTGAGCAAGGAAGACCTGATCGCGCTCGGCAAGTTCGACCGCATGCTGATCGACCCGCCGCGCGACGGCGCGCTGGCCCTGTCGCTGGCGCTGGCCGAACTGAAGAAGACCCATCCCGAGCTGCTGCCGAAGCGCATCGTGTACGTCTCGTGCAGCCCCTCCACGCTGGCGCGCGACGCCGGCGTGCTGGTGCACCTGTGCGGCTATGTGCTGAACAAGGCCGGCGTGGTGAACATGTTCCCGCACACCTCGCACGTGGAATCGATGGCGGTGTTCGACCTGGACATCGACGCGCTGGTGACCCAGCTGGCCGACGGCCGCGACATGCCGGCCGCCGTGGAGCCGGACGGCGCCGTCAACCCGCTCGGCGCCGCCGCTTAGGCTAACGAAGCTGACGAAGCCTACGAGCCGAAGTGGTAGTTCAGCTCCACCCAGCCGGCGCGTCCGGCCGGGCTGTAGCTGCCCACCGGGTAGTTCGGCCAGCCGCCCGTGGTGTCGTGCTTGATCTTGTCGAACACGTTGTTGACGATCAGTGACAGCGTGGTGCGCTTGTTCAGCCGGTACACGGTGCTGAAGTTCACCAGCGCGGTGGGCGTCAGGTAAGCTTCCTGCGCGCCGTTCGGCAGTTTGCCGTAGCGGTTCACCGATACCGTGTTGGTCCAGTCGCTGATGGTCCAGGCAAGGCTGGCGTTCAGCTTGTCCGGCCAGTCGGCGTTGTCCAGCGAGTGCAGCTCGTCCTGCACCTCATCCCCCTCGAATTGCTTGTAGCGCTTGGTGAGCGTCCTGGCGTAGCTGCCGCGCAGCACGAAGTCGCCGTAGCGCGTGCCGCGCAGCGCATAGCGCGCCGTCAGGTCGAAGCCGCTGGTGCTCTGGTGCGCCGCGTTGATCGGATTGACCGTGATCTCGCGGATCTCGCCCGGCTTGTTCAGCGCCGTCAGCGGATAGCGCTTGATGCGGCTGATGGTGTCCACGCAGCTGGGCGAATTGATGTCCGCGCCGCCCAGGCGGCAGGCCGCCTCGTCGCGCAGCAGCTTGCTGGCGCTCAGGTTGGTCACCAGGTCGTCGATCTTCACGTTCCAGTAGTCCGCCGAAGCGTCGAAGCTGGCGCTGGGCGACCAGACCACGCCCGCGCCCCACGATTTGCCCTTCTCCGAGCTGAGGTCCTTGCTGCCCAGCTGCACATAGTCCGCCCCCGGCGACACGTTGGCGTAGTCGCAGTCCTCGATCTTCTGGCCGGCCTGCTGGCAGCGGTAGTAGTCGGTGGTGGACGAGTAGTAGCCGGTGCCGCGCGACTTGTAGATGTAGTTCATGTCCGGCGCGCGGAAGCTGGTGGCGTAGTTGCCGCGTACCAGGACGTCGCGCGCCGGGCGGATCTCCAGGCCGCCGTTGTAGGTGAACTTGCCCTCGTTGCGGCCGGCGAAGGTGTAGCGGTCATAGCGGCCCGCCACGGTCGACGTGACCTGCTTGAGCAGCGGGATGCTGGCCTCCACGCCCAGCGCGTAGCGCGTGCGCGTGCCGCCGTTCGGGTCCGAGCGCGCGGCGGTGTTGAACACGCCCGCGTTGATGCCGGCGTCCGGCGTGTTGGTGTAGCCCTGGCGGCCCGCCTCGGCCACGGTGGCGATCTTCACAGCGCCGGCCGGCAGCTGCAGCAGTTCGCCGTTGGCGGTGAAGCTCAGCGTGTTGGTCCACGACTCGTCGTCGCTGTGCGAGGCGCCGACGATGCTGTCGAATTCCGCCGGCGTGAGGCGCCTGGCCAGGCGCGCCGGATCGGGTGCGTAAATCGGCACGCCGGCCGCGTCCACGCCCAGCCTGGGGCCGAGGAAGAAGCTGTCGATATTGGCCAGCGTGCGCGGCACGTGGTTTTTGCTCTGGTAGAGCGAGGCGTTGTAGGCGGCTTCATAGTCCCACTGCGTGCCGGGCAGGCGGCCCTTCAGGCCCAGCGTGGCGGCCACGGCCGTGTCTTCCCAGCTGCGGTTGAAGCGCTCCACGCCGCCGTATTCTTCCGGCGCGATGAATTTGCTCCAGGCCTCGTAGGCGCCGGTGTGCTTGTTTGCGAAGTAGGACACGCCGGTGGAGTTGGCCGTCCACGACGGGCCGCGCGTGTTGTTCTCGCTGTCGTTACGGCCCAGCAGCACGTCGCCGAACAGCGTAGTGTCGCCGGTCAGCGCATAGGTGGCGCTGCCGAAGGCGTTCTTGCTGACGTTCTTGGTCTGCACGGTCCAGTGGGTCGGGCCCACTTCCGGGCTGGCGCAGTAGCTGCCTTTCTTCACCGTGTAGTTGATGGTGCTGCCGTCGAACAGGTCGCCCAGCGTGCTGCAGGCGCTGCCCAGGCCGAGGTAATTGCCGGTCTTGACGTCCTTGCGCGCCAGCACGGTGGACGGCGTGCCGGCCTTGCTGGCCATGAAGCCGCGCTGCTTGCTCCACAGCGGATCGCGCTCGCTCAGCTCCAGGCTGAACACGGTATTGAGCTTGTCGCCGGTGCTGCCGCCGCTGAACTGCACGCGCCTGTCGCCGCCGCCTCCGCGTTCGGTGCTGCCTGCTTTCAGGTTCACGTCGAAGCCGTCGCTTTTCTTCTTCAGCACCACGTTGATCACGCCGGCGATCGCGTCCGAGCCGTAGATGGCGGAGGCGCCGCCGTTCAGGATCTCGATCCGTTCCACGATGGAGGACGGGATGTTGGCCAGGTTGGTGAAGTTCACCGTGCCTTCGTAGGCGATGGGGAAGTCGGCCAGGCGGCGGCCGTTCAGCAGCACCAGCGTGTGGTTGGGGCCGAGGCCGCGCAGGCTGAGGGCGTTGGCGGACGGCGTGAAGGTGTTGCCGAAGTCCGCGCCCTGCACGAAGCCGCTGTTCTGCACCTGGTTGCTGAGCGCATCGAATACGTTCTTGTAGCCTTGCCGCGTAATGTCTTCCCCCGTGATGACGGTGACGGCGGACGGTCCTTCCAGGCTGGCGCGCGGGATACGCGAGCCGGTAACGATCACGGCGGCCGGTTCAGCCGCCGTGTTTTGCGCGTTCGCCTGCCAGGACGCGCTGCACAGCGCTGCGAGTATGCAGGCTGCCAGCGGTTTCAATTTGCATCGGGTGGTGGTCATTGAGTTATCTCTTTTTTTGAAAGAGTTGGCACCATAGCAAGCGCACCCTCATGCCGGGAACGAATAGATTCACGCTTTCATATGCGGTTTGTGACTGGTATGGTTGACATGCATTAGCGTCTTTGCAACACTGTTGGCTGCATCCAGCCTGGGAGTCCATATGCGCGTCTTGTCGACCTTAGTGGTACTGTGCCTGCTGCCGTTTGCCGCGCAGGCGCAGACGGCGGTGGAAGCGTTTTCGCCGGAAGGCGCGGTGAAAGGCGTGCGGCAGGTGAAGGCGCGCTTCAGCGCGCAGATGGTGCCCTTCGGCGACCTGCGCCTGAGCGACCCCTTCGAGGCCGACTGCAAAGGCGGCGAGGCGCCCGCCGCCGCTGCGGGCAAGGGCCGCTGGGTCGACGGCCGCGACTGGGTCTATGACTTCGAGCGCGACCTGCCGGCCGGCGTGGCCTGCCGCTTCACGCTCAAGCCCGCGCTGGCCGACGTGGAGGGCAAGCCGCTGGGTGGCGAACGCAGCTACAGCTTCAACACCGGCGGGCCGTCCATCGCCGCATCCATGCCGCGCGCAGGCTCCGGCTATATCGACGAGAACCAGGTGTTCGTGCTCACGCTCGACGCGGTGGCGCGCGAGGCGGACATCGCGCAGCACGCCTACTGCACGGCGGAAGGCATCAACGAAAGAATACCGGTGCGGCTGCTGCAAGGCGACGAGCGCCGGCAGGTGCTGGAGGCGCGCAAGGTGCGCGCGGTGCACGCGGCGGGAGGGCAGCGCGGCAAGCCGGCGCGGCTCAGCGTCTTGCAGTGCAAGCGCAGCCTGCCGCAGAACGCCAAGGTCACGCTGGTGTGGGGCGCCGCCATCGCCACGCCGGACGGCCTGGCCAACGCGCACGACCAGGTGCTGGGCTTCAAGACGCGCCCGGACTTCAGCGCGGCCTTCCATTGCGAACGCTCGTCCGCCAAGGGCCCGTGCATACCGTTCCAGCCGGTGCGGGTGAGCTTCAGCGCGCCGGTGCGCATGGCGGATGCGCGCGCAGTCGCCATCACGGGGCCGGGCGGCAAGCGCTGGAGCCCGCAAGTGTCGAAGGAAGACGCCAAGGCGGAGTATGTGAACAGCGTGACCATCTCCGGTCCGTTCCCGGAGAAAGCCCGGTTGCGCCTGGTGCTGCCGGACGCGCTGAAGGACGACGCGGGCCGCAGCCTGCTGAACCAGGCCCGCTTCCCGCTGGCGGTGCAGACCGGCGAGATGCCGCCGCTGGTGAAGTTCCCGGCCCGTTTCGGCATCATCGAAGCGCGCGGCGACAAGCTGCTGCCGGTCACGGTGCGCAACGTGGAAGCGGGCATCGCCGCGCGCATGGCGAAGACCGGTGCTGCCGCCAACGTCGCCAACGCAGCCGGTGCTGCGGGCGCCATGCTGCGCGTGGACGGCCCGGAAGGGCGGCAGGACCAGCAAGTGATGGACTGGCTGCGCCGCCTCACCGGCAAGAACCGCAGCGTGGGCTGGGTGCCGGGCGAGCTGTGGGGGCTGAAGGAGTCCGTGTTCAGTGAACCGAAAGGCAAGCAGCAGCCGAAGACAGAGCGCTTCACGCTGCCCAAGCCGGGCGGCGGCAAGGCCTTCGAAGTGATCGGCATCCCGCTGCGCAAGCCGGGCTTCTACGTGGTGGAACTGGCCAGTCCCAAGCTCGGGCTGGCGCTGCAGGGCAAGCCCAGCCAGGCCTATGTCAGCGCGGCGGCGCTGGTAACGAATATGGTGGCGCACTTCAAGCACGGCGCCGAGTCGTCGGTGGTGTGGGTGACCTCGCTCGACAAGGGCCAGCCGGTGCCCAACGCGCAGGTGGCGGTGCGCGCCTGCACCGGCAAGTTGCTGTGGCAGGGCCGCACCGACGCCATGGGCGTGGCCAGCATACGCGAAGAACTGGTGCACGACGGCTGCCCGTACAGCGAAGGCTATTTCGTCAGCGCCCGCAGCGGCGGCGACATGACGTTCACCCTGTCCAACTGGTCCGAGGGCATCGAGACCTGGCGCTTCAATGTGCCGACCGAAGACCTGCGCGCCGACAGGACCATCGCCACCACGGTGTTCGACCGCACCTTGCTGCGCACCGGCGAAACGGTGCACATGAAGCACTTCCTGCGCCGCCGCAGCTCGGACGGCTTCGCGTACGCCGCGCAGCAGGCCAGGGAGTCGAAGCTGGTGATCACGCACCAGGGCAGCGAGCAGAAATATGAATTGCCGCTGGCCTGGGCCGGCGGCGGCGTGGCGGAAAGCAGCTGGACCATTCCGGCGGACGCGAAGCAGGGCACTTACGAGGTGATGTTCGACGGCCGGGTTGGCGGCACCTTCCGGGTGGAGCAGTTCCGCGTGCCGACCATGAAGGCGCTGCTGCAAGGCCCGTCCACGCCGGTGGTGCAGGCGGAGCAGGTGACGCTGGACGTGCAGCTCAGTTATCTGTCAGGAGGCGGCGCGGCGGGCGCCCAGGTCAAGCTGCGCACCACGCAGCTGGCCCGTGGCGTGCATTTCGAGGACTACGACGATTTCGCCTTTGCCATGGGCGATGTGCGGGCCGGCAAAGTGGAGCAGGCGCCGGCCTTCGACGAGGAAGACGATGGTGAAGGCGAGGGGGAGTTCCCGGACATGGAAGGCGAGGGCGGTGACGCGAACGGCCCGGTGCACACGCGCAGCCTGACGCTGGACCGTGCCGGCGGCGCGCGCTTCGTGGTCGACAAGCTGCCCAGGCTGGAGCAGCCGGCCACGCTGCTGGCCGAGATGTCCTACCAGGATGCGAACGGCGAAACGCTGTCTTCGTCAACCAGCGTGCCGCTATGGCCGTCGAACTACGTCATCGGCATCAAGCCGGACAGCTGGGTGCTGAGCAAGGCCAAGCTCAAGTTCCAGGTGGCCGTACTGGACACGCAGGGCAAGGCGGTGGCCGGCGCGCCGGTGGAGGTGGACTTCTTCCAGCGCCTGAACTATTCGCACCGGCGGCGCTTGATCGGCGGCTTCTACGCCTACGAGAACAACAGCGAGATCAAGGCGCTCGGCAAGGCCTGCGAAGGCAAGACCGACGCCAAGGGCTTGCTGATCTGCGAGGTGGCCGCGCCGGAGTCGGGCAACCTGATCCTGCGCGCGAAAACGCAGGACGGCGAGCAGCGCCTGGCCGTCACCAACCGCGAAACCTGGGTGGCCGACGGCGACGACTGGTGGTTCAAGGCCAGCGACGACGACCGTATCGACCTGCTGCCCGAGCGCAAACGCTACGAGCCGGGCGAGACGGCCACCTTCCAGTTGCGCATGCCGTTCCGCGAAGCGACCGCGCTGGTGACGGTGGAGCGCGAGGGCATCCTGGACACTTATGTGCGGCCCCTGTCCGGCAGCTCGCCGGTGTTCAGCATTCCGGTCAAGCCGAACTACGCGCCGAACATGTTCGTGTCCGCGCTGGTGGTGCGCGGCCGTGTGGCGGGCGTGCAGCCGACCGCGCTGGTGGACCTGGGCAAACCGGCCTACAAGATGGGCGTGGCGCAGTTGAAGGTAGGCTGGGCCGCGCATGAGCTGAAAGTGTCGGTGCAGACCGACCGCCAGGTGTACCAGGTGCGCGAGAAGGCGCAAGTGTCGGTGAAGGTCACGCGCGCGGACGGTTCGCCGGCGCCGGCCGGCGCGGAGGTGGCGCTGGCGGCGGTCGACGTCGGCCTGCTGGAGCTGATGCCGAACGCCAGCTGGGACTTGCTGGAGACGATGATGCAGCAGCGCGGGCTGCAGGTGGAAACGTCGACGGCGCAGATGCAGGTGGTCGGCAAGCGCCACTTCGGGCGCAAGGCGGTGCCGCACGGCGGCGGCGGCGGCAAGGGCGGCGGGCGCGAGCTGTTCGACACGCTGCTGTTCTGGAAGGCGCGCGTGAAGCTGGACGCCAACGGCGAAGCCAGCGTGCCGGTGCCGGTGAACGATTCGCTGACGGCGTTCCGCATTGTCGCCATCGCCAGCGCCAACGCGGACTTATTCGGCACCGGCCGTACCGAGATCCGCAGCTCGCAGGATGTGATGCTGCTTTCCGGCCTGCCCGCCATGGTGCGCGAAGGCGACAAGTTCCGCGCCGGCTTCACGCTGCGCAACACCACCGGGCGCGACCTGAAAGTGGAACTGGGCGCGCAGGTGTCCGGCAAGGCTTTGCCGCGCCAGAGCGTGGCCATCGCGGCCGGCATGGCGCAGGAAGTGGGATGGGACTACCAGGTGCCCGCCGGCGCCACCGGGCTGGCGTGGGATGTGACGGCGAACATCGCCGGCGACGCCGGGGCGGACCGCCTGCGCGTGAAACAGTCCGTGAAGGCTGCGGTGCCGGTGCGCACGCTGCAGGCCACGCTGCTGCAGCTCGACCAGCCGCAAACCATGAAGGTGGAAATCCCCGGCGACGCCCTGCCGGGCCGGGGCGGCGTGCAGACGCTGTTCGCCTCGCGCCTGGGCAGCGATCTGCCCGGCGTGCGCGACTACATGCAGGCCTACCCCTACACCTGCTTCGAGCAGAACACGTCCCGCGCCATCGCCCTGCGCGACCCCGAGCGCTGGCAGAAGCTGGCCGCGCAGCTGCCCGCCTACCTGGACAGCGACGGCCTGCTGAAATACTTCCCCATCATGGAGCGCGGCAGCGACACGCTGACGGCCTACGTGCTGTCCGCCGTGCAGGAAGCCGGCTTCGCCTTCCCGCCCGAGCTGAAAGCCCGCATGGAGGACGCGCTGCTGAACTTCGTGCAGGGCCGCATCACGCGCGGCTCGCCGCTGGCCACGGCCGATCTCGCGGTGCGCAAGGTGGCTGCGCTGGAAGCGCTGTCGCGCGTCAACCGTGTCACCGCCGCCGAACTGGAATCGTTCACGCCCGAACCGAACCTGTGGCCGACGTCGGCCGTCATCGACTGGTACCTGATCCACCAGCGCGTGCAGCAGCTGCCCGAGCGCGACAAGCGGCTGGCGCAGGCGCAGCAGATCCTGCGTTCGCGCCTGAACCTGCAAGGCACCACCATGGGCTTCTCCACCGAGCGCAATGACAACTGGTGGTGGCTGATGGTGTCCGGCGACGTGAACGCCAACCGGCTGCTGCTGGCCGTGAGCGACAATCCTTCCTGGCAGCCGGACATCGGCCGCCTCGCGCGCGGCGCGCTGGGCCGCCAGCACAAGGGGCGCTGGAACACCACGGTGGCCAACGCCTGGGGCGTGCTGGCGCTGGACAAATTCTCGGACAAGTTCGAGCGCGAGCCTGTGAACGGCAGCAGCACCGCCGCCATCGGCAACGCCAGCAAGAGCGTGGCGCTGGACGCCAGGACCGTCAGCGGCAGCGCGCTGCTGCCTTGGCCGCGCGGCGCATCCGAGCTGTCGCTCAAGCACGCGGGCAGCGGCAAGCCCTGGGTGACGGTGCAAAGCCTGGCCGCGATTCCGCTCAAGGCGCCGGTATCGTCCGGCTACAAGATCGTCAAAACCATTACGCCGGTGGAGCAGGCAGTGAAGGGCGCATGGACGCGCGGCGACGTGTACCGCGTGCGCCTGGACCTGGAAGCGCAGGCCGACATGACCTGGGTGGTGGTCGACGACCCCATCCCCGCCAGCGCCTCCGTGCTGGGCACGGGCCTGGGCAAGGACTCGCAACTGCTGACGGCGGGCGAGAAGAGCAAAGGCTGGGTATGGCCCGCCTTCCAGGAACGCACCTTCGACGCGTTCCGCTCCTACTACGAGTTCGTGCCGAAAGGGAAATGGAGCGTCGAGTACACGGTCCGGCTGAACAACGCCGGCCAGTTCCAGCTGCCGCCAACGCGCGTTGAAGCCATGTACAGCCCGGAGGCGTTCGCCGAGCTGCCCAATGCGGCCGTGAGCGTGAAATGAGCCGCCTGCTGTCGGGGACTTGCCGTGCCGCGGCCCGGCGAGGCGCGGCGGCTCAGGCGCTGGCTGCCGTGCTGGCCATGGCCGGCGCCACGGCCACCGCCGTGCCCACGCTGGCGGAAGTGCAAGCGTCTTACCGCGCCTCCGACTCCACCCTGCTGGACCGCAACGGCGCGCCGATCCAGTCGCTGCGGGTGGACCTGGCGGCGCGCCGGCTGCCATGGGTGAAGCTGGACGACATCTCGCCAGCCCTGGGCGCGGCCGTGATGCAGGCCGAGGACCAGCGCTTCATGCAGCACGACGGCGTCGACCTGGAAGCGATCGGCAAGGCGGCATGGGACAACCTGTTCCGCCGCCGACCGCGCGGCGCGTCCACCATCACCATGCAGCTGGCGGCGCAGCTCGACCCGTCCCTGCAGCCCGCCGCTGCGGGCCGCAGCTGGACGCAAAAATGGGACCAGGTCAAGGCCTCACGGGAGCTGGACCAGGCCTGGACCAAGCCGCAGATCATGGAAGCCTACCTGAACCTGGTCACCTTCCGTGGCGAGCTGCAAGGCATAGGCGCGGCCGCGCGCGGCTTGTTCGGCAAGGCGCCGTCCGGCCTGAACGTGGCCGAATCGGCGGTGCTGGCCAGCCTGCTGCGCGCGCCGTCGGCCGCGCCCAGGCTGGTGGCGCGCCGCGCCTGCGCGCTGGCAAAGGAACTGAAAGCGCACGCCAATTGCGCCGGCATCGAAAGCACCGCCGCCAACGCCTTCGCGCGCTCGGCCGCCATGGCCGTGCTGGCGCCCGCGCCGCAGGTGGCGCACAAGCTGCTGACGGCGCCGTCGCAGCAGGTGCGCAGCACCTTGGACGGCGCTCTGCAGCGCCACGCGCAGGCGGCCTTGCGCCAGCAGATCATCTCCCTGCGCGAGCGCAACGTGAAGGATGGCGCGCTGGTGGTGCTGGACAATGCCAGCGGCGAGATCCTGGCCTATGTCGGCAACGCCGGCGGCAGCGAAGTGGACGGCGTGGCGGCGCTGCGCCAGGCCGGCTCCACGCTCAAGCCCTTCCTGTACCAGCTGGCGCTGGAGCGCAAACAGCTCACCGCCGCCTCGCTGCTGGACGACACGGCGGTCGACATCTCCACCGCCTCCGGCCTGTACATCCCGCAGAACTACGACAAGGAATTCAAGGGCTACGTCAGCGCCCGCACCAGCCTGGCCGGTTCGCTCAACGTGCCGGCCGTGCGCACGCTGATGATGGTGGGGCTGGACCGTTTCCACGGCCGCCTGCGCGAGCTGGGACTGGACAGCCTGACCGAGCCGGCCGACTACTACGGCTATTCGCTGGCGCTGGGTTCGGCCGACGTCAGCCTGCTGGACCTGGCCAACGCCTACCGCACGCTGGCCAGCGGCGGCCTGCAGGGCACGGCCAGCCTGCTGCCGCGCGCCCCCGAAGCCAGGCGCCGCGTGCTCGACGCGCGCGCCGCCTTCATCATCGGCGACATCCTGTCCGACCGCGCTGCGCGCAGCGCCACCTTCGGCCTGAAGAACGAACTGGCCACCACCTTCTGGGCGGCGGTCAAGACCGGCACCAGCAAGGATATGCGCGACAACTGGTGCCTGGGCTACAGCGAGCGCTACACGGTGGGCGTATGGGTCGGCAATTTCGACGGCAGCTCGATGTGGGACGTATCCGGCGTGACGGGCGCCGCCCCAGTCTGGCGCGACGTGATGGACTACCTGCACCAGCATGTGCCCAGCCGCGCCCCGGCCGCGCCGCCCGGCGTACTGCGCCGTGACGTGGCCTGGCAGCCCGCCTTCGAGCCGCCGCGCGCTGAATGGTTCGTCGCCGGCACCGAAAGCGCCGAAGTGGCGCTGCTGCAGGACGCCCGCCGCGCCCCGCGCATCCTGTACCCGGCCGACACCAGCATCATCGCCATCGACCCCGACATCCCGGACGCCCGCCAGCGCGTGTTCTTCCAGGCCCAGGCCGGGCAGGGCCTGCGCTGGCAACTGGATGGCGCCACCCTCGGCCCCGCCGGCGCCAGCCTGGCCTGGCGCCCCGAGCCCGGCCGCCACGAACTGGCGCTGATCGACGCCGCCGGCACCCCCATCGCCACCACCCGCTTCCAGGTGCGCGGCGCCGCGCAATAAAAAAACGGCAAAAAAAAGCCGGCATCTGCCGGCTTTTTCAGGGATGTTGCTAACGCTTATTCGCGGTCGCCGCCGGCGATGCCGAGCAGGCTCAGCAGGCTGCTGAAGATGTTGTACACGTTCAGGTACAGCGACAGCGTGGCGCTCACGTAGTTGGTTTCGCCGCCGTTCACGATCTGCTGCACGTCATGCAGGATGTAGGCGGAGAAGATACCGATCACCATCACGCAGATGGCGATGTGCAGCGCCGGCATCTGGAAGAAGATGTTGGCGACGCTGGCCACGATCACCACGATCACGCCCGCGAACAGCCACTTGCCCATGGCCGAGAAGTCGCGCTTGGACACGGTGGCGACACTCGCCAGCGTGGCAAACACGGCCGCCGTGCCGCTGAAGGCCAGCATGATCAGCGATCCGCCGTTGGAGAAGCCCAGGGTGCGCGTCAGCAATGGCGTCAGCATCAGACCCATGAAGAAGGTAAAGCCCAGCAGCAGGCCGACGCCCAGGCCGCTGTTCTTGTTCTTTTCAATGCCCCAGATAAAGCCGTAGGCGATCGCCATGAAGACGATGAAGCCCATGATGCCGGTCGGCACCGGCACGTGCAGGGCCACGCCGGCGGCCGCGCCCAGCACGGTCGGGATCATCGACAGCGCCAGCAGCCAGTAGGTGTTGCGCAGGACATTGTGGCGTACTGCTACGCCCTTGCCTGAATAGTCATAGGTTTGCTGCAAGTTGCTCATAATGTTGCCTCCAATGGATAGGTGCGGAGCACCGCTTGCTAAAAGCATAGCATGCTCTGCGCAAAAGGAGCAAAAACCGGCTTAGAAGGGGCTTAAAATCAGCCGATGGCACCGAATCTCGGTCCGGAATGGGGTTCTATGGTAAAATCAAGGGTTGATTGAATCATCAATTTCGTTTTAAACCTTTCTTTTTATTGGAGTTTTTTACATGGCAATCGAACGCACCCTGTCGATCATCAAACCAGACGCAGTCGCTAAAAACGTTATCGGCCAGATCTACAGCCGTTTTGAAGGCGCTGGCCTGAAGATCGTCGCTGCGCGTATGGCTCAACTGTCGCGCGCCGAAGCAGAAGGCTTCTACGCTGTGCACGCTGCCCGTCCATTCTTCAAAGACCTGGTCGACTTCATGGTCTCCGGTCCTGTCATGATCCAGGTCCTGGAAGGCGAAGGCGCCATTGCCAAGAACCGCGATCTGATGGGCGCTACCGATCCAAAGAAAGCTGAACCAGGCACCATCCGCGCCGACTTCGCTGACTCCATCGACGCCAACGCCGTTCACGGCTCTGACGCCGCTGAAACCGCTGCTGTGGAAATCGCTTACTACTTCCCGGCACTGAACGTTTACTCCCGTTAATCTTCGCCCCCGGCGAAGCACGGTAGCACGTTGATTTGAGCTGTACCTGTTGCCCCGGCCTCGTCCGGGGCGCAGCCTTTTTTTAGAATGAATTGAGTATAAGTATGGACACGACCCTCACCAACCTTCTGGACTTCGATCCGGAACAGCTGATCGCCTACTGTGCGGAGTTGGGTGAGAAACCGTTCCGTGCCAAGCAACTGCAGCGCTGGATCCACCAGTTCGGCGCGTCGGACTTCGATTCGATGACCGACCTGGCCAAGTCGCTGCGCGACAAGCTGAAAACCCGCGCCCGCATCACGGCGCCGGCCATCATCAGCGACCACACTTCCACCGACGGCACCCGCAAATGGCTGGTCGACGTCGGCAACGGCAACGCCGTCGAAACCGTGTTCATCCCGGAAGAGAACCGCGGCACGCTGTGCATTTCCACCCAGGCCGGCTGCGCCGTGAACTGCCGCTTCTGCTCCACGGGCAAGCAGGGCTTCTCGCGCAACCTGACGGTGGGCGAGATCATCGGCCAGCTGTGGATGGCCGAATTCGAACTGCGCCGCACCAAGGGCATCGAGCCCGGCCCGAAAGGCGAGCGCCAGATCACCAACGTGGTGATGATGGGCATGGGCGAGCCGCTGCTGAACTTCGAGCCGACCGCCACCGCGCTGAAACTCATGCTGGACGACAACGCCTACGGCCTGTCGCGCCGCCGCGTCACCCTGTCCACCTCCGGCGTGGTGCCGATGATGGACAAGCTGTCCCAGGTGGTGCCGGTGGCGCTGGCGGTGTCGCTGCACGCGTCGAACGACCCGCTGCGCGACGGCCTGGTGCCGCTGAACAAGAAATACCCGCTGGCAGAACTGATGGCGGCGTGCAAGCGCTACCTGGAATTCGCGCCGCGCGACTTCATCACCTTCGAATACTGCATGCTGGACGGCTTCAACGACAGCGACGAGAACGCGCGCGAGCTGGTGGCGCTGGTCAAGCACCGCGAGTTCGGCGTGAACTGCAAGTTCAACCTGATTCCGTTCAATCCCTTCCCTGAGTCGGGCCTGTTCCGCTCCAAAAACGAGCGCATCAAGCAGTTCGCGCAGATCCTGATGGACGCCGGCATCGTCACCACCGTGCGCAAGACGCGCGGCGACGACATCGACGCCGCCTGCGGCCAGCTGGCCGGCGAAGTGCAGGACCGCACCAAGGTGCAGGAGCGCATGGGCAAGATGGCCGAATACCAGAAGAAATTCGGCCCCGATTTCGGCAAGATCGTGGAGATCCGTTCCTGATGACCGCGCTAGCCGACCGCTGCCTGCTGCGCCTGGCCGCCCTCGGCCTGGCCGGGCTGCTGTGCGGCTGCGCGTCGACATCGGCGCCGGTGCCGGGCCACAGCGGCAAGGCCGAGCTGGCCACCGCGTCGGACCAGACGGCGGCGCAAAAGCGCGCCGAAATCCGCATGCAGCTGGCCATCGGCTACTACCAGCAGGGCCAGTACGCGGTGGCGCTGGATGAAATCAAGAAGGCGCTGGCCGCCGACCCCGAGCTGGCCGACGCCTACAGCATGCGCGCCCTGACCTACATGGCCATGGACGAGCGCGAGCTGGCGGAGGACAACTTCGTGCGCGCCCTGAAACTGGCGCCGAACAGCCCGGAAGTGAACAATAACTACGGTTCCTTCCTGTGCCGCCACGGCCGCGTGGCCGAGTCGTTCAAGTATTTCGACGCGGCGCTGGCAGTGCGTTCCTACCAGTCGCCGGCGGATGCCTACAACAACGCGGGCAGTTGCGCGCTGAAACAGAAAGATTACGACACGGCAGAGAAGTATTTGCTGCCGGCATTGAAGATTGCGCCGGATGTTGCGGCCACCAGCGCCAACCTGGCGCGCATCTATTACGAGCGGCGCGACTATGTGCGCGCCGGTTTTTTCATTACCCGGCTGAGCAAGCTGGCCAAGATGGACAGCCTGTCGGCTGACGTGCTGTGGCTTGCAATCAGGGTGCAGCATAAACTCGGCGACACGGGCGCGGAATCGGCCTGGGCGACGCAATTGCGCCGCCACCATTCCGGCTCGCCGGAGTATGCTGCCTATCAACGTGGGGCGTTTGATGAGTGAGACAGGTATACCTATGAATTCAGAACGGGCGGATCAGCCTGAGAACCAGAACCGGAACCAGCAGGGCACGCCCGGTGCGCAGCTGAAAGCGCAGCGCGAGGCGATGGGCTTGACGGTGGACCAGATTGCAGACCAGCTCAAGCTGGCGCCGCGCCAGGTGGTGGCGCTGGAAGCGGGCGATTACGCCGCGCTGCCCAATATGGCGGTCACGCGCGGCTTCGTGCGCGCCTACGCCAAGGTGGTGAAGCTGGACGCCGCGCCGCTGGTGGCCATGATCGAAGTGAACCCGGCGCCCAGCCATGAGACTGCCACGCCGGTGCGCCGCGAGAAAATCTCGGCCACGTTCTCCGAGTCGCGCTTCCCGTCGCTCACGGAACGCTCGTCCAAGCCTGCGGGCTGGCTGATGGGCGCCGCCGTGGTGGCGGTGGTGGTGGCGGTGGCCGGCGCCTACCAGGCCGGCCTGCTGCCCAATGTGCTGAAAGCGGTGAAGGATGAAACGCCGGCCGCCAGCGCGCCGGCCGCCGGCGCGCCTGCGCTGGAGACGGTCACCAAGCCCGGCGCCGATACCGCGCCGCTGATTTCGCCGAATGTGCCGCTGGTGTCCGTGCCGCCGGCCGACAGCGCCTCCGGTGGCAGCACCACGGCCGGCGTCAATCCGGTTGTGCCTGGTGCCGCGCCGGCAGCCGCCGTACCGGCCGCTCCCGCGCCGGCCGCCGCCGCGCCGGCACCGGTTCCCGCAGCACCGGCCGCACCTGCGCCTGCGGCCGCCCCGGTGGCCGCCCCGGCAGCGCCGGCCGCCGCGGCAACCGGTCCGGCCACGCTGGTGCTCAAGTTTACGGACGATTCGTGGGTGGAAATCCGCCGTCCCGGCAAGCCGTCGCTGATCGCGCGCCTGGTCAAGGCCGGCAGCACCGAGCAGTTCGAGATCAACGACACGGCGCTGCTGATCGTCGGCAAGCCCGGCAACGTGCAGGCCACCCTGCGCGGCCAGCCGCTGGCCTTGCCTGAAGTGCCAGGCGGTACAATTGCACGCGTGAATATCAAGTAAGTTAAGTAAAGCTAATCGAACAAGATGGACGTCCCGATGTCGAACACCGCAATCCCCTCCGGCCCGCAAGCGCGCCGTGGCAGCCGCAGCGTGCTGGTGGCCCATGGCGACCGCAAGATCTGGGTCGGCGGCAACGCGCCCGTGGTGGTGCAGTCGATGACCAATACCGACACGGCCGACGCCGTGGCGACCGCGATCCAGATCAAGGAACTGGCGCGCGCCGGCTCCGAGCTGGTGCGCCTGACAGTGGACCGCCCGGAGGCGGCCGCCGCCGTGCCCTACATCCGCGAACAGCTGGACAGGATGGACATCGACGTGCCCCTGGTCGGCGATTTCCACTACAACGGCCACACCCTGCTGACCGACTACCCGGACTGCGCCAAGGCGCTGTCCAAGTACCGCATCAACCCCGGCAACGTGGGCAAGGGCGCCAAGCGCGACACGCAGTTCGCGCAGATGATCGAAGTGGCCGTCAAGTACGACAAGCCGGTGCGCATCGGCGTCAACTGGGGCAGCCTGGACCAGGCGCTGCTGGCGCGCATCATGGACGAGAACGCCGCGCGCGCCAATCCATGGACCGCGCAAGCGGTCATGTACGAAGCGCTGATCACCTCGGCCATCGAAAACGCGGTGCGCGCCGAGGAGCTGGGCATGGGCCGCGACAAGATCATCCTGTCGTGCAAAGTGTCCGGCGTGCAGGACCTGATCGCCGTGTACCGCGAGCTGGGCAAGCGCTGCGACTACCCGCTGCACCTGGGCCTGACCGAGGCCGGCATGGGCAGCAAGGGCATCGTCGCTTCGACCGCCGCGCTGTCGGTGCTGCTGCAGGAAGGCATCGGCGACACCATCCGCATTTCGCTGACCCCGGAACCGGGCGGAGACCGCACCAAGGAAGTGGTGGTCGGCCAGGAGATCCTGCAGACCATGGGCTTGCGCAAGTTCACCCCGATGGTGATCGCCTGCCCGGGCTGCGGCCGCACCACCTCGACCACCTTCCAGGAGCTGGCGGACGACATCCAGACCTATCTGCGCGACTCGATGCCGGAATGGAAGAAAGAATACCCGGGCGTGGAAGCGATGAACGTGGCCGTGATGGGCTGCATCGTCAACGGTCCCGGCGAATCGAAACACGCCAACATCGGCATCAGCCTGCCCGGCACCGGCGAATCGCCGGCCGCGCCGGTGTTTGTCGACGGCCAGAAATTCGCCACCCTGCGCGGCGAAAACATCGTCCAGGAATTCCAGGCCATCGTGCTGGATTACGTTAAGAAGAACTACGGCAAAGAATATGTCTGAAAATAAAAAAGCTGAAAAAATCACGGCCGTCAAAGGCATGAACGACCTGCTGCCGCAGGACGCCCACCTGTGGGAACTGTTCGAGAACACCGCGCAGTCCGTGGTGCAGAGCTACGGCTTCCAGCAGATCCGCACCCCCATCGTCGAGAACACCAGCCTGTTCGCGCGCGCCATCGGCGCCGTCACCGACATCGTCGAGAAGGAAATGTATTCCTTCACCGATTCGATGAACGGCGACGCGCTGACCCTGCGCCCCGAAGGCACGGCCGGCGTGGTGCGCTCCGTGATCGAGAACAACCTGGTCTACG
This sequence comes from Massilia sp. BGA-UO-ETr-WB1, assembly GCF_059567845.1. NCBI lineage: Bacteria > Pseudomonadati > Pseudomonadota > Betaproteobacteria > Burkholderiales > Oxalobacteraceae > Massilia > Massilia sp. BGA-UO-ETr-WB1. The sequence goes on from NZ_JCAQOT010000025.1 coordinate 294,690, forward strand.
AAGGCCCGAAACGCCTGTGGTACAAGGGCCAGATGTTCCGCCACGAGAAACCGCAGCGCGGCCGCTACCGCCAGTTCCACCAGTTCGGCTGCGAAGCCGTGGGCTTCACCGGCCCGGACGTGGACGCCGAAATGATCATGATGTGCCGCCGCCTGTGGGACGACCTGGGCCTGGAGAACATCCGCCTAGAACTGAACTCCATCGGCGACGCGGCCGAGCGCGCGGCGCACCGCGTGGACCTGATCGCCTACCTGGAAGCGCACAGCGGGCAGCTGGACGCCGAAGCCCAGCGCCGCCTGCACAGCAACCCGCTGCGTATCCTGGACACCAAGAACCCGGCCATGCAGGAACTGGTGAACAACGCGCCCAAGCTGCTGGACTACCTGGGCGAAGCGTCGCTGGCGCACTTCAACGGCGTGCAGAAGATCCTGAACCACAACAACATCCCGTTCACCATCAACACCCGCCTGGTGCGCGGCCTGGACTACTACAACCGCACCGTGTTCGAGTGGGTGACCGACGAACTGGGCACGCAAGGCACGGTCTGCGCCGGCGGCCGCTACGACCCGCTGATCGAAACCTTCGGCGGCAAGCCTACCCCTGCGGTGGGCTTCGCCATGGGCATCGAGCGCCTGGTGGAGCTGATGAAGGTGGCCGGCGAACCGGCCGAGCCTAACCAGTGCGACGTGTACATGGTGCACCAGGGCGAGGACGCCCAGATGCAAGCCTTCGTGCTGGCCGAGCGCCTGCGCGACGCCGGCCTGGACGTGGTGCTGCACTGCGCCGCGCTGAGCGGCGCCGGCTCCTTCAAGAGCCAGATGAAGAAGGCCGACGGCAGCGGCGCGTCGTTTGCCGTCATCATCGGCGAGTCGGAAGTGGCCAACGCCACCGCCAACGTGAAAGCGATGCGCGGCGAAGAGGGCGAGCACCAGCAAGCCACCGTGGCGTTCGACGACGTGGTGGACTACATCGTGGACCACATCACCGGCGATGGCGAGGAGCACCACCATTTCCACGTGCACGACGAAAACTGCAAACATTAAGCAACAAGCACTGCGCTGCAATTGATTAACCTTTAACCTGACCGAATCTCATGGCATACGATCTCGAAGAACAAGAACAATTAGCTAACTTCAAAGCCTGGTGGGCCAAGTACGGCAACCTGACGTCGTGGGTACTGATCGCGGGCCTGGCGGCCTACTCGGGCTGGAACGGCTGGAACTACTACCAGCGCGACCAGGCCGCCTCGGCCTCGGCCTTGTACGACGAGCTGCAGACCGCCATCGCCGCCAAGGATGCGGCCAAGGTGCAGCGCGCCACGGCCGACATGCAGAGCAAGTTCGCCAGCACCACCTACGCCACCATGACCGCGCTGGCGGCCGCCAAGCAGGCCTTCGACGCGAACGACCTGAAGACCGCCAAGACCCAGCTGAACTGGGCCATCGAGCACGGCAACGAAGAGCACAAGGCGATTGCGCGCGTGCGCCTGGCCGGCGTGCTGCTGGACGAGAAAGCCTACGACGAAGCGCTGAAGGTGCTGGCCGTGGCCGTGCCGAAGCAGTTCGAAGGCTCCGTGGCCGACCGCAAGGGCGACGTGCTGGCCGCGCAGAACAAGCTGGCCGAAGCGCGCACCGCCTACCTGGCAGCGCTGAACGCCACCGACAAGAAGAACCCGGGCCGCCAGCTGATCCAGCTGAAGCTCGAAGCGATCGGCGGCACCGTGCCGGCTGAACCAAAGGCCGCTGCGTAAGCGCGCCTGGCCACAACAAGTCACGTCAAGGAAATCTATGCGCATTACCGGTAAAGTAGTCGGCGTAAGCCTGCTGGCCCTGGCCGCAGGTTGCAGCACCCTGGACAAGATCAATCCGTTCGCGGATGAACCGAAGGACAAGCCAGCCGCGCTGGTGGAACTGAAAAACCCGATGGCGGTGAAAACCGCGTGGAAGTACTCGCTGGGCAAATCCGGCGCGTACAACTTCAGCCCTGCGGCAGCGGCCGGCAGCGTGTTCGTGGCCGACGCCGACGGCGGCGTGGCGCGCCTGGACGCGGCCAGCGGCAAGCAGCTGTGGCGCGTGAAGGCCGGCAGCGACCTGACCGCCGGCGTGGGCGCCAGCCCGAACGGCGAAATCGTCGTGGTGGGCGGCGTCAAGGGCAACATCATCGCCTTCGACGGCAGCGGCAAGCAATTGTGGAAGGCTCAAGCCTCGAGCGAAGTGCTGTCCTCGCCGGTGGCGGCGGACGACGTGGTGGTGGTGCGCTCGGTGGACAACCGCATCACGGCTTTCGAAGCCAAGACCGGCGCCAGGCGCTGGTCGGTGCTGCGCACCACGCCGGCCCTGACCTTGCGCAACGCGCCGGGCATGGTCATCAACGGCAGCAACGTCTACGTCGGCCAGCCGGGCGGCAAGCTGCTGGCGCTGACCCTGGCCACCGGCGTGCCGCGCTTCGAAGTGTCGGTGGGCGAGCCGAAAGGCGCCACCGAACTGGAACGCGTGGCCGACGTGGCCGGCACCCCGGTGGTGTTCGAGAAAGACATCTGCGCCGTGACCTACCAGGGCCGCGTGGGCTGCTTCGACCTGGCCACCGGCCAGGCGCGCTGGACCAAGGAAGTGTCTTCCGACGTCGGCGTGGCGGTGGACCAGCGTTTCGTGTTCACGGCGGACGAGAAGGGCGCCGTGGCGGCCTTCTCGCGCGAAGGCGGCCAGAGCGCCTGGAAGAGCGACAAGCTGGCATTCCGCCGCCTGTCCACGCCGGCCTCGGTAGGCCGCAGCGTGGCCGTGGGCGACATGCAGGGCTACATCCATTTCCTGTCGCGCGAAGATGGCGCACTAATAGGTCGGGTCAGCACCGACGGCGGGGCGATCAAGTCGTCGCCTGTCATCGCTGGCTCGAATTTGATTTTCCAAACCCAATCAGGGACAGTGACCGCGCTCGCGGTCGAGTAATACAATGAAGCCGGTAATAGCACTCGTAGGTCGCCCGAACGTCGGGAAATCGACCTTATTCAATCGTCTGACCCGCTCGCGCGACGCGCTGGTGGCGGACTTGCCAGGCCTGACGCGCGATCGCCACTATGGCGAAGGCCGCATCGGCGAACGCCCCTTCCTGGTGGTGGACACCGGCGGTTTCGAGCCGGTCGCCAAGGAAGGCATCATGTACCAGATGGCGCTGCAGACCAAGCAGGCCGTCGCGGAGGCAGATATCGTGGTGTTCCTGGTCGACGGCCGCCAAGGCCTGACGCCGCATGACAAGACCATCACGGACTTCCTGCGCAAGACCGGCCGCCCCGTGCTGCTGGTGGTGAACAAGTCGGAAGGCATGCGCTACACCGCCGTGGTGTCCGACTTCTACGAACTGGGCATGGGCGACCCGTATGTGATCTCCGCCGCCCACGGCGACGGCGTGCATGACCTGGTGCAGGAAGCGCTGGACAAGGCCTTCGAGCAGCGTCCGGAAGATGCCGAGGAGCTGGAGCCTGCCGAGCGCGGCGTGAAAATCGCGCTGGTGGGCCGTCCCAACGTCGGCAAGTCGACGCTGATCAACACCCTGCTGGGCGAAGAGCGCGTGATCGCCTTCGACATGCCGGGCACCACGCGCGACTCGATCGAAATCCCGTTCGAACGCGACGGCAAGCAGTACACCCTGATCGACACCGCCGGCATCCGCCGCCGCGGCCGCGTGTTCGAAGCCATCGAGAAGTTCTCGGTGGTCAAGACGCTGCAGTCGATCTCGGAAGCGAACGTGGTGATCCTGATGCTGGACGCCCAGCAGGACATCTCCGAGCAGGACGCCCACATCGCCGGCTTCGTGCTGGAAACCGGCCGCGCGCTGGTGGTGGCCGTCAACAAGTGGGACGGCCTGCAGTCGGACGACCGCGACGAGATCAAGATCGACCTGGACCGCAAGCTGGACTTCCTGTCCTTCGCCAAGATGCACTTCATCTCGGCGCTGAAGGCGTCCGGCATCGGCCCGCTGATGAAGTCGGTGGACCAGGCTTACGCCGCCGCCATGGCCGACATGTCGACCCCCAAGCTGACCCGCGCGCTGCAGGAAGCGGTGGAGAAGCAGGAACCGAAGCGCAAGGGCTCGATCCGCCCGAAGATGCGCTATGCGCACCAGGGCGGCATGAACCCGCCGGTGATCGTGATCCACGGCAATGCGCTGGACGCCGTGTCCGACCCGTACAAGCGTTACCTGGAGAAGCATTTCCGCGACACGTTCAACCTGGTCGGCACGCCGCTGCGCATTGAATTGCGCACCGGTAAAAACCCGTTCGACAAGCGCGAAAAATAATCGGGCCTTATTGCTGATTTGTTGACATTTCTGCACGGTACGCCCTGCACAAATGTCAAAAACAGGTTACAGTAGCTTGAAGGCATCATTCTCCAGGCAGAGATTGATGCTTGGCACTTGAAATACAGCGAGTCGCCTCCAATTCACACACAACAACATAAAACGGAGCTGTTATGAGCAACAAAGGGCAACTGTTACAAGACCCATTCCTGAACGCGCTGCGCAAGGAACACGTTCCTGTCTCGATCTACCTGGTCAACGGCATCAAGCTGCAGGGACATATCGAATCGTTCGACCAGTACGTGGTATTGCTGCGCAATACCGTGACCCAGATGGTGTACAAGCACGCCATTTCGACCGTGGTTCCGGCCCGTGCCGTCAACCTGAACATCGAATCCGAAGCGGAATAATCATTGAGTATTGATTTTCGCCTCCCACCTTGCCTGGCGGTCGCATGCGCGCAGCTTTAGTCGGGGTAGACTTCGGTCAGGGCGATTTTGCCGCCAGCGTCGAGGAACTGATGCTGCTCGCGCGTTCGGCGGGAGCGGACCCGGTGACCACGATTACCGGCAAGCGCTCCAGTCCGGACGCAGCGTATTTCGTCGGCAGCGGCAAGGCCGACGAGATCGGCTTTGCCGTCCAGGATCTCAAGCTTGAGATCGTCATCTTCAATCACGCCCTGTCTCCTGCGCAGCAGCGCAACCTGGAAAAGCGGCTGCAGATCCGCGTGCTGGACCGCACCAGCCTGATCCTGGATATTTTCGCGCAGCGCGCGCAAAGCCACGAGGGCAAGCTGCAGGTTGAGTTGGCCCAGCTGCAGCACCTGGCCACGCGCCTGATACGCGGCTGGACCCACTTGGAACGCCAGAAGGGCGGTATCGGCTTGCGCGGTCCGGGTGAGACCCAGCTCGAGACCGACCGCCGCCTGATCGGCGAGCGCGTGAAAGCGCTGCGCGCCCGCCTGGCCAAGCTGCGCAAGCAGCACGAGACCCAGCGCCGTTCGCGCGGCCGCAGCCAGACGTTTTCCGTGTCCCTGGTCGGCTACACCAATGCCGGCAAGTCCACGCTGTTCAACGCCATGACCAAGGCCGGCGTGTACGTCGCCGACCAGCTGTTCGCCACGCTGGACACCACTTCGCGCCGCGTCTACATGGGCGAGGAAGTGGGCAACGTGGTGATCTCCGACACGGTTGGTTTCGTGCGGGAACTGCCGCACCAGCTGGTGGCGGCATTCCGCGCCACGCTGGAGGAAACCATCCACGCCGACCTGCTGCTGCACGTGGTCGACGCCGCCAGCCCGGTGCGCATGGAGCAGATCGAGCAGGTCAACCTGGTGCTGCGCGAAATCGGCGCCGATCATATTCCCCAGATCCTGGTCTGGAACAAGATCGACGCGGCCGGCCTGGAGCCGGCGGTCGAGCGTGATGAATATGCTAAAATTTCTCGCGTTTTCACCAGTGCGCGCACTGGCGCGGGGCTGGACCTGCTGCGCAGCGCGATCACCGAAGCGGCCAAGGCCGCACCCGGCAAGGCTTATCTGTACGAGGCGCCCAACGAGGACCAGGATCTGCACGATGAAGATCAGGATCCGGATTCCGAGGGCCATTCCACTTTCACCCAAGTTGGATCACATTAGTATGCCTTTCTCCTCCTTAAAAAAAAGAATAGGCTTGAAGCTGAACTTGAACGATCCCCGCTGGGGCTCGGACAACAAGGACGGCAACAAGCAGGCCCAAGAAGGCAAGAAACCCGGTGAAGGTCCGCCGGACCTGGACCAGCTTTGGCGCGACTTCAACCAGCGCCTGAACGGCCTGTTCGGCCAGAAGCGCAACAACAATAACGGCAGCGGCGGTGGCGGCAGCGGCGGCGGCGACATGCGCGGCGCCGGCTTCACCATCGGCGCGGTCGGTGCGATCGCCGCGCTGGTGTGGCTGGCCAGCGGCGCCTTCATCGTGCAGGAAGGCCAGACGGGGGTGGTGTTCACCTTCGGCAAGGTCTCGCACGTCACGCCCGCCGGCTTGAACTGGCGCTGGCCGTATCCGTTCCAGAGCGACGTCACCGTCAACGTGTCGCAGGTGCGCACGGTGGAAGTGGGCTACCGCAACAACGTCAAGAACAAGCAGCTGCGCGAATCGCTGATGCTGACCGACGACGAGAACATCATCGACATCCAGTTCGCGGTGCAGTACACGCTGAAGAATCCGGTCGCCTGGATCACCAGCAACACCAATCCGGAAGAGACGGTGATGCAGGTGGCCGAGACGGCCATCCGCGAAGTCGTCGGCAAGAGCAAGATGGACTTCGTGCTGTACGAGGGCCGCGAGAAGGTGGCGTTCGAAACCCAGCAGCTGATGCAGCAAGTGCTGGACCGCTACGCGTCCGGCGCCCAGATCACCAACGTGACCATGCAGGGCGTGCAGCCGCCGGAGCAGGTGCAAGCCGCCTTCGACGACGCCGTCAAGGCAGGGCAGGACCGCGAGCGCCTGAAGAACGAAGGCCAGGCCTACGCCAACAAGGTCATTCCCGAGTCGCGCGGCGCCGCTTCGCGCCTGACCCAGGACGCCGAAGCCTACCGTTCGCAAGTGGTGGAGAACGCCGAGGGTAACGCGGCGCGCTTCAAGTCGGTGCAGGCCGAGTACGCGAAGGCGCCCGGCGTCACGCGCGACCGCATGTACCTCGACACCATGCAGCAGATCTTCAGCAGCACCAGCAAGGTGATGATCGATTCCCGCGCCGGCAACAACCTGCTGTATTTGCCGCTCGATAAACTGATCGCCCAGGCAGCCGCCAGCGACGCCGCCGCGAAAGCGAACGCCACGCCGCCGCCGCCCACCGCCGTGATGCTGCCATCCGATGGCTTGCCGCCGGTGGATACCCGCCCGCGCGACAGCCGTTCGCGCGAGACCTCACGTGATCGGGAGAGCCGTTAATGAATCGCATAGTTACCATCCTGATCGGCGGCTTCATCGCTTTGATGCTGCTGTCCTCGACCGTGTTCGTGGTCGACCAGCGCAAGTACGCCATCGTGTTCGCGCTGGGTGAAGTCAAGCAGGTGATTTCCGAGCCCGGCCTGCACTTCAAGCTGCCGCCGCCGTTCCAGAACGTGCTGTACCTGGAAAAGCGCATCATGACCATCGATTCGCCGGATGCCGACCGCTTCATCACGGCCGAGAAGATGAACATCCTGGTGGACGCCTTCGTCAAATGGCGCATCGTCGAGCCGCGCCTGTACTTCGTGTCCTTCGGCGGCGACGAAAGCCGCGCGCGCGACCGCATGTACCAGATCGTGAAAGCGGCGCTGAACGACGAGATCACCAAGCGCACCGTGCGCGAAGTGATTTCCGGCCAGCGCGGCAAGGTCATGGAGCAGATCCGCACCAAGGTGATCGTGGAAGCCAAGCAGATCGGCGTCGAGATCATCGACGTGCGCCTGAAGCGCGTGGACTACGTGGAGCAGATCAACAACTCCGTGTACGAACGCATGAAGGCCGAGCGCGTGCGCGTGGCCAACGAACTGCGCTCCACCGGTACCGCCGACTCGGAGAAGATCCGCGCCGACGCCGACCGCCAGCGCACCGTGATCCTGGCCGAAGCCTACCGCGCCGCCGAAACCATCAAGGGCGAGGGCGACGCCAAGGCCAGCCAGATCTACGCCGACGCGTTCGGCCGCAATCCGGAGTTCTACAAGTTCTACCGCAGCCTGAGCGCCTACCGCGAGTCCTTCAAGAACCGCAGCGACGTGCTGGTGCTCGACCCGAGCTCGGAGTTCTTCAAGTACTTCAAAGGCGGCGGCGCCGGCGGCGCTGCCGCCCCGGCTCCCGCCAAAAAGTAAGCTATCCCACCCAACCCGCCCTGCACACCCCGCAGGGCGGGTTGGCGGCCTGCCCGCGTAACCCGCCAGCGCCGCCCGACCAGCTTTTATTTCCATCCGCCCGCATTTTCGCGTAAAATATGCGGTTCGGCCCTCCGATTGCCGTGTGCGTTCCCGCTGGGGCGCATGATCGATATCTCAACAACACCGTTTCCGGTTTTCTCCATGCCGAATTGGCTATTGCCCGAACATATTGCGGACGTTTTGCCGTCCGAAGCGCGCAAGATTGAAGAATTGCGCCGCCTGATGCTGGATAACTTCCGCTTGTACGGCTACGAACTCGTCATGCCGCCCCTGCTGGAGTACGTCGAGTCCCTGATGACCGGCGCCGGCCAGGATACCGAGCTGCGCACCTTCAAGCTGGTCGACCAGATTTCCGGCCGCATGCTGGGCCTGCGCGCCGACATGACCACGCAAGTGGCCCGTATCGACGCGCACCTGCTCAACCGCGCCACCGTCACCCGCCTGTGCTACGCCGGCAGCGTGCTGCATACCCGTCCGTCGGGCTTGCACACCACCCGCGAGCCGCTGCAGATCGGCGCCGAGATCTATGGCCACGCCGGCCTGGAAGCGGACGCCGAGATCCAGGAACTGGCGCTGGCCTCCCTGGCGCTGGCCGGCTTCACCGACGTGCGCCTGGACCTGTCCCACGTGGGCGTGCTGCGCGCCATCCTGGCCGAGGACGCCAACGCGGCCAAGGACGAGGCCGCGCTGTACTTGCTGCTGCGCGCCAAGGACGTGCCGGGCCTGGAACTGCAGACCGCCGGCTACGCGCCGGCCGTGCGTTCCGCGCTGCTGGCCCTGCCGAACCTGTACGGCGACGTGGACGTGCTCAAGCGCGCCCGCGAAGTGCTGCCGGAACTGCCTGGGATCGGCAAGGCGCTGGCCGAACTGGCCGCGCTGGCCGCTTCCGCAATCGGCCGTGCCGACGTGGCGATCGACCTGGCCGACCTGCGCGGCTACCAGTACGAAAGCGGCGCCATGTTCGCCGTCTACGTGCCGGGCCTGCCGAACGCGGTGCTGCGCGGCGGCCGCTACGATCACGTCGGCGAAGCGTTTGGCCGGGCCCGTCCCGCCACCGGCTTCTCGATGGACTTGCGCGAACTGGCGCGCCTGCTGCCCACGGCCGAGCGCAAGCACTCGATCCGCGCGCCGTGGGGCAACGCGCCTGAACTGAAAGACAAGATTGCCGAGCTGCGCAAAGCCGGCGAAGTTGTGATCCAGAGTTTGCCGGGTCACAGCAATGAACAGGACGAGTTCGAGTGCGACCGCGCGCTGGTGCTCGACGATAGTGGTAGCAACTGGATTCTTAAAAACTTAGGTTAGTGTGATGTCGAAAAAAAATATGGCAAAGAACGTGGTTGTCATCGGCACCCAATGGGGCGATGAGGGCAAAGGTAAAATCGTTGATTGGCTGACCGATCACGCCCAGGGCGTGGTGCGCTTCCAGGGCGGCCACAACGCCGGCCACACGCTGGTCATCGGCGGCGTGAAGACCGCGCTGCAGCTGATCCCGTCGGGCATCATGCGTCCAGGCGTGGCCTGCTACATCGGCAACGGTGTGGTGGTGTCGGTGCCGGACGTGCTGCGCGAAATCGACAAGCTGGAAGCGGTTGGCGTGGAAGTGGCGTCGCGCCTGAAGATCTCCGAGGCTTGCCCGGTCATCCTGCCGTACCACAGCGCGCTCGACGCGGCCCGCGAAGCGGCCCGCGGCGCCGCCAAGATCGGCACCACCGGCAAGGGTATCGGCCCGGCCTATGAAGACAAGGTGGCGCGCCGCGCCATCCGCATCGCCGACCTGCTGAACGAAGAGCGTTTCGCCGAGAAGCTGAAGGAAAACCTGGACTACCACAACTTCGTGCTGGAGAACTACCTCAAGGCGCCGAAGATCGACTACCAGAAGACCCTGGACGACGCGCTGGCCTACGTGCCGCGCCTGCGCCCGATGGTGGCCGACGTGTCGAGCGCCCTGTACGCCGCGCACAAGGCCGGCGGCAGCCTGCTGTTCGAAGGCGCGCAAGGCTCGCTGCTGGACGTGGACCACGGCACCTACCCGTTCGTCACCTCGTCGAACTGCGTGGCCGGCAACGCCGCTGCCGGCGCCGGCGTCGGTCCTGGCATGCTGCACTACATCCTGGGCATCACCAAGGCCTACACCACCCGCGTCGGCTCCGGCCCGTTCCCTTCGGAACTGCCTACCGACGCCGGCGTTGGCCACCACCTGTCGTCGGTCGGCCACGAGTTCGGCACCGTGACGGGCCGCGCCCGCCGCTGCGGCTGGTTCGACGCCGCGCTGCTGCGCCGCTCGGTCCAGATCAACGGCGTGTCGGGCATGTGCATCACCAAGCTGGACGTCATGGACGGCCTGGAAACCATCAAAATCTGCACCAGCTACACGCTGGACGGCCGCACCGTGGACATCTTCCCGGTCGGCGCAGAGGACGCAGGCCGCTGCCAGCCCATCTATGAAGAGATGCCGGGCTGGAGCGAAAGCACTGTCGGCGCTAAATCGCTGGCCGCGCTGCCTGCAAACGCGCGCGCTTATATCAAGCGCATCGAAGAACTGGTTGGCGTGCCAGTGGATATGGTATCGACCGGCCCGGACCGCGAAGAGACCATCGTACTGCGCCATCCGTACGAGTAAGAAGGATAGAACTAATGAGCACCCCTCAATCCGACGACAAGCACCTGTGGGTGTCCTGGGATGAATACCACCGCCTGATCGAGCGCCTGGCGCTCAAGGTGCATGAATCGGGCTGGAAGTTCGACATGGTCCTGTGCCTGGCGCGCGGCGGCGTGCGTCCCGGCGACGTGTTCTCGCGTATTTTCGACGTGCCGCTGGCGATCCTGTCGACCAGCTCCTACCGCGCCGACAAGGGCACCGTGCAGGGCGACCTGGACATCGCCAAGTACATGACGATGACCAAGGGTCCGCTGTCGGGCCGCATCCTGCTGGTGGACGACCTGGCCGATTCGGGCGTAACCCTGATCAAGGTCATGGAGCACCTGAAGCAGAACTTCGAAGGCGTGACCGAAGTGAAGTCGGCCGTGATCTGGACCAAGGGCAGCTCGGCGTTCCGTCCTGACTACCAGATGGAAGAACTGCCGCACAACCCATGGATCCACCAGCCGTTCGAAGACTACGACGGCATCCGCCCGCACCAGCTGGCGGCATGGATCAAGAAAGGCGACGCTTCGAAATAAGAAGCTTCCTGAACAAAAAAGCGGCCGGATGGCCGCTTTTTTTACGCCTGTGACAATCGGATATATTGCCACATGGAAATTGACCTATACTGCCCTGAACACGTCGCCGGACTGCCGGCAGGGAGAACGTATGGACTGGATGGTATGGTGGCGGACAGGCGTAGCGGCAGGGCTGCTGGGCGTGGCGTGTAGTGCGGGGGCGGCGGGGCAGCAACGGGTTCCGCAGCCGGACTCGGCATCGCAGGATATGCAGACGCTGATGAATCTGGCCGTCTTGCCGGTGGAATCGCAGTGGCAGGAACGCGACCACGCGGGACTGGAGGCGACTTTCAAGTCCCTGTGCAGCGGCAAGGAGCGCTTCCCTGATGGGCAGCCGAGAATGATGATCTACGCGTCCGCGCTCAACCATTATTTCGGCGCCTGGAATGTGTGGGACGCCTACCCCAAACAACTGGCCGAATGGCGCAGCCAGTATCCAGATTCGCTGGCGCAGGCGCTGGCCGAAACGCTGTACTGGAGCGCCTACGCGTGGAAGGCACGCGGCGGCGGCTACGCGCACAAGGTGCCGAAGGAGGCCTGGGAGCTGTTCCATGAACGCATGGCGAAGGCCACCGCGCGGCTGGCGCAGAGCAAGTCCTTGTCGGCCACCTGTCCGTTGTGGCACAGCCTGAATATCACCAACCTGATGGAGACCGGCGCGCCGCGTCCCGTCATTGAGGCGGCATACAAGCAGGCGGTGGCCGCGTTCCCGTTCGACCAGGAGATCCACGTGCAGATGGCCCGCGTCTATAGTCCCCGCTGGGGCGGCAGCGCGCGCGAGTTCGATGCCTTCGCGCGCCGCGCCGCCGCCGTCACGCGCAGCGCCGAAGGGCAGGGCATGTATGCGCGCCTGTACTGGGGCGAAGACTGCAATTGCGACTCGGCCATTCCCTTCGCCACCGACGGCACCGGCCCGGAGTGGAAAGTGATGAAGGCCGGCTTCGAGGATTTGCTGGCGCGCTATCCGAACACCACCTGGAACGCCAACAAGTTCGCCTCCTTCGCCTGCCGTGCCAACGACAAGGAGACTTACCTGAAGCTGCGTCCCAAACTGCAAGGCGCGGTCTACGAAGCGCTGTGGCCTGCGTCCTACTCGATGGACGTGTGCGACAGGCGCTTCAGCAAGGCCGGCTAGCGCGCCGCGCGCGGCGTGCCGCCCGAGCGGCCATGCGCGAGCCGGTACAGCATCGGCAGCACCAGCATGGTCAGCGCGGTGGAGGACAGGATGCCGCCGATGACCACCGTGGCCAGCGGCCGCTGCACCTCGGCGCCGGTGCCGGTGGCCAGCGCCATCGGCACGAAGCCCAGCGCGGCCACCAGCGCCGTCATCAGCACCGGCCGCAAGCGGCCCAGCGCGCCTTCGCGCACTGCCTGGTCCAGCGTACGGCCTTCCTCGCGCAGGTTGCGGATGAAGGAAATCAGCACCAGCCCGTTCAGCACCGCCACCCCGGACAGCGCGATAAAGCCCACCGCCGCCGAAATCGACAGCGGTAGCCCGCGCAGCGCCAGCGCGGCGATGCCGCCGGTGAGCGCGAACGGGATGCCGCTGAACACTAGCAAGCCGTCCTTCAGGTTGCCGAACATGGCGAACAGCAGGCCAAGCACCAGCAGCAGCGCGGCCGGCACCACCAGCTTCAGCCTCTCCACGGCCGACTGCAGCTGCTCGAACTGCCCGCCCCAGGTAATCCAGTAGGCCGGCGGCAGCTTCACCTGCCGGCGTATGGCCTGCTCGGCCTCCGCCACGAAGGAGCCGATGTCGCGCCCGCGCACGTTGGCGCTGACCACCACGCGCCGCTTGCCCTGTTCGCGGCTGACCTGGTTCGGTCCCGGCGCAATGTCCAGCGTCGCCACTTCGCCCAGCGCGATGAAGCCCTTGCCCGGCAGCGCGATCGGCAGGCGCCGGATCGCATCGAGGTCGCTGCGCATCTGCTCCGGCAGCCGCACCACGATGTCGAAGCGGCGGTCGCCCTGGAACACGTCGCCGGCCTGCTGGCCGCCCACGGCCGCCGCCACGGTATCCTGCACGTCGGCCGAATTGAGGCCGTAGCGCGCCAGCCTGGCGCGGTCCACGGCCACCGTCAGCACCGGCAGGCCGCTGGTCTGCTCCACCTTCACTTCGGTGGCACCCGGCACCTTCGCCAGCGTGGCCGAGATCCGTTCCGCCGTCTCGTTCAGCACCGCCATGTCGTCGCCGAACACCTTCACCGCCACGTCGCTGCGCACGCCCGAAATCAGCTCGTTGAAGCGCAGCTGGATGGGCTGCGAGAACTCGTAGCTGTTGCCCGGCAGCTGCTCCACGCTGGCGCGGATGGCCGCCTCCAGCTGCTCGCGCGTCTTGCGCGGCTTGGGCCACTGGTCGCGCGGCTTGAACATGATGAAGCCGTCCGCGCTGTTCGGCGGCATCGGGTCGGACGCCACCTCCGCCGTGCCGATGCGCGCGAACACGCGCTCGATCTCGGGGAATTCCTTCATCAGCTTGCGTTCCAGCTGCTGCTGCATCGTCACCGACTGGGTCAGGCTGGTGCCGGGGATGCGCAGCGTCTGCAGCGCGATGTCGCCTTCGTCCAGGCTGGGCACGAACTCGCTGCCCATGCGCGTGGCCAGCAGCGCGGACAGCAGCACCGCCACCGCCGCGAAGGCCAGCACCACCGGCTTGTTGGCCATGGCCATGTCCAGCACCGGCGCGTACCAGCGCGAGGCCGCGCGCATCACGGCGTTCTCCTTTTCGCTCACGCGGTCGCCGATGAACAGCGCCACGGCGGCCGGCACGAAGGTCATCGACAACAACATGGCGCCGAACAGCGCGATCACCACGGTGAGCGCCATCGGATGGAACATGCGCCCCTCCACGCCGCTGAAGGCGAAGATGGGCAGGTACACGGCCATGATGATGAGCTGCCCGTACAGCAGCGGGCGGCGCGACTCGCGCGCGGCGGCGAACACCTCGTCCATGCGTTCGCTGCGCGTGAGCGGGCGGCCCAGCGCGGCCTGCGCGTGCGCCAGCCGCCGCACGCAGTTCTCCACGATGACCACGGCGCCGTCGACGATGATGCCGAAGTCCAGCGCGCCCAGGCTGAGCAGGTTGGCGCTGACCTTGTACGACACCATGCCGGTGAAGGTGAACAGCATCGACAGCGGAATCACCATGGCGGTGATCAGCGCGGCGCGCAGGTTGCCCAGGAAGGCGAACAGCACCGCCACCACCAGCACCGCGCCTTCCAGCAAATTGGTGCGCACGGTGGAGATGGCCTTGTCCACCAGCGTGGTGCGGTCGTACACGGTAACCGCGTGCACGCCCGGCGGCAGGCTGCGGTTGATCTGCTCCATGCGCTGGTCCACCGCGCGCGACACGGTGCGGCTGTTCTGCCCGATCAGCATGAACACCGTGCCGAGCACCACTTCGCGGCCGTTCTCGGTGGCGGCGCCGGTGCGCAGTTCGCGGCCTTCGAGCACCTGGCCGATGTCGCGCACCCGCACCGGTATCCCGTCGGCGGTGGTCAGCACCACGTTGGCGATGTCGTCCATGGTGGCCAGCTGGCCGGGGGCGCGCACCAGCAGCTGCTCGCCGTTGCGTTCGATGTAGCCGGCGCCGCTGTTGCCGTTGTTGCGCTCCAGCGCTGCCACCAGGTCGCGCACGGTCAGGCCGTAGGAGGCCAGCTTGTCAGGGTGCGGCGCCACCTGGTATTCGCGGGCGTAGCCGCCGATCGAATTGATCTCGGTCACGCCCGGCACGGTGCGCAGCTGCGGCTTGATGATCCAGTCCTGGATGTCGCGCAGGTCGGTCGGCGTATAGGGCGTGCCGTCCGGCTTCTTGGCGCCTTCCTTGGTTTCCACCGTCCACAGGTAGATTTCGCCGAGGCCGGTGGAGATCGGGCCGAGGGCGGGGAAGACGTCCTTCGGCAGCCGCCCGCGCGCTTCCTGCAGGCGTTCGCTCACCAGCTGGCGCGCGAAGTAGATGTCGGTGCCGTCCTTGAAGGTGACGGTGATCTGCGACAGGCCGTAGCGCGACAGGGAGCGCGTCTGGTCCAGCTGCGGCAGCCCGGCCATGGCCGTTTCCAGCGGCAGCGAGATGCGCTGCTCGGTTTCCAGCGGCGAGTAGCCGGGAGCGGCGGTGTTGATCTGCACCTGCACATTGGTGATGTCCGGCACCGCGTCGACGGGCAGGCGCTGGTAGTTGTAGACGCCAAGGGCGGCCATGCCCAGCACCAGCAGCATGACCAGCCAGCGCTGCGCGATGGCGCCGCTTATCAATCGTTCAAACATGATGGTAGGCCTTTCGCGTCAGTGGGCGTGTTCGTTGCCGGACTTGCCCAGTTCGGCCTTGATGGCGAAGCTGCCGTCCGCCGCGTAGCGCGCGCCGGGCGCCAGGCCGGACAGCACTTCCACCAGCTTGCCGTCGCTGCGGCCCAGCGTCACGGTGTGCGCCCTGAAGCCGGCGGGCGTGCGCACGAACACGGTGGCTTTGCCATCCAGCGTTTGCACGGCGCCGCTTTGCACCGCCACGGCCGCCGTGACCGCGTTGGCCGCGTCGGCTGCTGGCGGGAACACGCGCACGTTGACGAACAGGCCGGGGCGCCAGGCGGTGCCTGGATTCTTCAGCCGGATGCGGGCCGTGGCCGCGCGCGTTTGCTCGCCCAGCAGCGCGCCCACGTAGGCCACCGTGCCCATGGCGCTGGCGCCGGAGGAGACCGACTGCACGGATGCCTGCTGGCCGACGCGCACCGCGTCGAGGTGGGGGGCGGTGACGGCGAACTCGGCCCATACGCTGGACAGGTCGGACAGCGTGAAGATGTTGGCGTCTTCCTTGACGGCTTCGCCGGCGGCGATGTGCTTTTCCAGCACGGTGCCGTCGAACGGCGCGCGCACTTCGTAGCGGTTCAGCGGGCCGGATGCGGGGAGGGCGCCGGCGCCCAGCGCTTCCAGTTTCTGCTGCGCGTTGCGCACGGCGATGCCGGCTTCGTTTGCCTGCTGCTGCGCCTGCAGGTAGTCCTGTTCCGCCGAAATGCGCTCTTCCCACAGCTTGCGCTCGCGCGCCAGCAGCGTTTGCGCCAGCGTCTGCCGCTGGCGGGCCGACAGCAGTTCGCTGCGCAGTTCGGACAGCTCGCGGCTGGACAGCACGGCCAGCACTTGCCCCTTCTTGACCTGCTGGCCCAGTTCGGCGCTCACACTTTCGACCATGCCGGCCAGGCGCGGCACCACGTGCGCGGTGCGGTCGCCGTCGTAGCGGATTTCGCCGGACAGTGCGATGGCCGGCTCGATCGGCGCAGGTCCCGCCACCGCCAGCGTGATGCCGGCGGTCTTGATCTGCGCGTCGCTGAAGGCGGCCTGCGGCGCTTCGTCCGCATGTGCCTCATGTTTCTCATGTTCGGCCTGGTCCGGCTTGCTTCCTGCGGCGCCTTCCCTGGCGTCCGCTTTGGCGTGCTCGCCGCCGTGTTCCTCTTTGCCGCCATGCGCGGCTTCCTCGGTGGTGGCTGTGCGCGCGCCGGGCAGCATGATGACGGCGGCGAGGGCGGCGCCGGACAGCACGATGGCTGCGATGGCGATGGTTTGTTTTCTGGTCAGTTTCATGGCGGTTCAGTGTGCGTTGTTCGGCGCGCTGTGGCCGAGGATGCGTTCGATGGCGGCAGCGGCGCGGTGTCCGTCCGACAGGGTGGACAGGTATTGCGCGCGCGCCTGCAGCAGCGTGCGCTGCGCGTCGAGCACGTCGATGAAGTTATGTTTGCCGAATTCGAAACCCTTGCGGGCGGCTTCGCTGGCCTGCTGCGCTCCGGGCAGGATCTCGCCGCGCAGCAGCTCCAGCGCCTGGCGCGCGGCGCGCAGGTCCTGCGCAGCCTGGGCCAGCTCGGATTCCAGCCGCATCGCGGCGGCGGCCAGCTCGGCATCCGCCTTGTCGGCCTGCCGTTGCGCCGCCAGCACGTTGCCCTGGTTGCGGTCGAACAGGGGCAGCGGCAGCGACAAGCCCAGTACGGTCTGGCTGCGCGAGGGGGCGGCCATGCGCTTGCTGCCCACGCTGACCGTCAGGTCCGGCGCGCGGTTGGCCAGCTCCAGTTGCGACACCGCCTTGCGGCGCTCCAGCTCCAGCCGCGCCGGCTGCAGGACGGGCGACTGCGCGCGCCAGCTTGCCATTGCCTCGGCCGACGGCGGCTCCGGCAGTACGCCGATGTCGCCTTCCACGCGCTCAAAGCCGCCAAGCCCCGCCGCACTCTCCGCGCCGCCCGAGCTTCCCGAACCGCTGGCGCCAGGCTGTCGCCAGTATGCGGCAAGCCGCTGGCGCGCCGAGGCCAGGGCCGCTGCCGCGCTGGATTGCTCCAGCCGCACATTGGCTTCCGCCAGGCGCGCCTTGGTCTCATCGACCGGCGACACTTTGCCTGCGGCGACGCGCTTGTTGGCCGCCTGCGTGGCGCGCTGCGCCAGTTCGCTGCCGTCTTGCGCCAGGCGCAGGCGCTCCTGCGCCACCAGCACGTCGTAGAAGGCCGTCACCACGCTTGCGTGCAGTTCCACGCGCTGCGCTTCGAGTGCCGCGCTGGCCGCATCGCGCCCGCGTTCGGCGGCGGCCACGCGCGCCGCGCGCTTGCCGCCGAGTTCCAGTTGCTGGCTCAGCTGCCAGGTTTTTTCGCCGTCGGCTTCGCCGTTGTTGTTGCCACTGCGGCCCACGCGCTCGAACGACAGCGTGGGGTTGGGACGCGCGGCAGCCTGCATGACCAGGCCGTCCTGGGATGCGGCTTCGTGGCGCGCCGCCGCCAGCACGGGATTGGCTTGCGCGGCCAGCGCCAGGGCGGCGCGCAAGGTGAGAGCCGGTTGCTGCTGCTGCGCCGGCTCCGGTTGTCGTGCGGCCGCATGCATGGGCGCGACAAGCGTCGCCATGGCTAGCGGCCAAAGGAATTTGACCATCGAATTCTCCAGTATCGGGAAAAGAAATTCGACGGGACTTCAGTAAGGTGGAAAGAGTCCCGCCGCGCTAGGCAGCGGGATGCCAATCGGGCTTTTTCGGCCCGTCGGCGATGTGTGATGTGAAGCGGGGATCGGAGCAGGGCGGATAGCCGGCGCTGGCGGCATCCGGCGGCGGCGCCATGCCGGACAGCAGCGAGGCCTGCACCGCGTGGTGGCAAACCGCGCAATCGGCGTGCACCTTGGCTTTGCCGGGCAGCTTGCCGTCGCCATCGTTGCCATCGCCGCCGGCATCGTCGCCGTCGTGCGAACCGGCTTGCGCGTTGTGCTGGTGCGCGTGATGGCCGAAATGCTGGCTTTGTTCCTGTTCATGCCCGCAATAGGCCGCCGCCGCTGACCAGGCATACTGGAGCGGCAGAATGGCAAGCAGCAGGATCAGGAACAATTTACGCATGCTCCAATTCTAGCAGCATTCTCCGCCGCCTCCTTGCCGTGTAGTAAACTCGCGGCTGGCGCGCCGCACAGACCGGCCTGCCCACACCCGAAAGCCCTTAATGACCCAGAATTTTTTCCAGACCTTCATCCTGCTATTGCTGGTGACCGACCCCTTCGGCAACGTGCCGCTGTTCGCCACAGCGCTGGGGCCCGTGCCGCCCGCGCGCCGTCCGCGCATCGTTGTCCGCGAATGCATGATCGCCTTCGTGGTGCTGCTGGTCTTCATGTTCTTCGGCCGCCACTTCCTGGTGGCGCTGCAGTTGTCCGAAGCGTCGCTGCGCATTGCCGGTAGCGTGATCCTGCTGCTGATCGCCATCCGCATGATCTTCCCGCATCCGGACGGTGTGCTGGGCCGCAGCGAAGGCGGCGAGCCCTTCATCGTGCCGCTCGCGATACCCGCGCTGGCCGGCCCCTCGGCGCTGGCCACGGTGCTGCTGTTCTCGCGCGAGAGCACCGGCGAAGTGCTGATCCACGTGGCCGCGCTGGCCGCCGTGGTGGTGGTGTGGCTGGCCGTGTTCCTGGGCGCGGAGCGCCTGCAGAAGGTGCTGGGTCCACAGGTGATGACGGCCTTCGAGCGCCTTATGGGCTTGATCCTGGCCGCGATGTCGATCGAGATGCTGCTGGGCGGTATCCGGGAATTCGTGAAGACGCTGTGACGAACGGCGGGTTGGCGCATGAGCGCGCAACCCGCTGGCGTTACGCGACGTTGTCCGCGCCGGGGGCGCCGAACAGCTGCTGCTTCAGCACATGCAGCTGGTCGCGCACCTGCGCGGCTTTTTCGAACTCCAGGTTCTTGGCGTGGTCCAGCATTGCCTTCTCCAGGCGCTTGATCTCCTTGCTGACCTGCTTCTCGCTCATCGACTCGTACTTGGCCGCTTCCTGCGCCACCTCCAGCTGCTCGCGCGCGTCCTGCGGGCTGTAGACGCCGTCGATCATGTCCCTGATCACCTTGTGCACGCCGCGCGGCACGATGCCGTTGGCGGTGTTGAAGGCGATCTGCTTGGCGCGGCGGCGTTCGGTCTCGCCGATGGCGCGCTCCATCGAATCGGTCATGCGGTCCGCGTACAGCAGCGCCACGCCGTTCAGGTTGCGCGCCGCGCGGCCGATGGTCTGGATCAGCGAACGCTCGGAACGCAGGAAGCCTTCCTTGTCCGCGTCCAGGATGGCCACCAGCGACACCTCCGGCAAGTCCAGGCCCTCGCGCAGCAGGTTGATCCCCACCAGCACGTCGAAGGTGCCGATGCGCAGGTCGCGCAGGATCTCCACCCGCTCCACGGTTTCGATATCGCTGTGCAGGTAGCGCACCTTGATGCCGTGGTCGCCCAGGTACTCGGTGAGCTGCTCGGACATGCGCTTGGTCAGCGTGGTCACCAGCACGCGCTCGTTCTTGGCGATGCGGTCCTGGATCTCGGACATCAGGTCGTCCACCTGGGTACGGGCAGGGCGCACGATGACCATCGGGTCCACCAGGCCGGTGGGGCGCACCACCTGTTCCACCACCTGGTCGGCGCGCTTGTTCTCGTAGTCGGCCGGGGTGGCCGAGACGAACACGGTCTGCCGCATCTTGGCTTCGAACTCCTCGAACTTCAGCGGCCGGTTGTCCAGCGCGGACGGCAGGCGGAAGCCGTAGTCCACCAGGTTGGTCTTGCGCGAACGGTCGCCGTTGTACATGGCCGACAGCTGGCCGATCAGCACGTGCGACTCGTCCAGGAACATCAGCGCGTCCGGCGGCAGGTAGTCCACCAGCGTCGGCGGCGGTTCGCCGGCCTTGGCGCCGCTCAGGTGGCGCGAGTAGTTCTCGATGCCCTTGGTGAAGCCGATTTCGGCCATCATCTCCAGGTCGAAGCGGGTGCGCTGTTCCAGGCGCTGCTCTTCAATCAGCTTGGTCTCCTTGCGGAAGAACTCCAGCCGTTCGCGCAGCTCGTCCTTGATGGTCTCGATGGCGCGCAGCACGGTGGAGCGCGGCGTCACGTAATGCGAACCCGGGTAGACCGTGAAGCGCGGGATCTTCTGCTTGACGCGGCCGGTCAGCGGATCGAACAACTGGATCGATTCCAGCTCGTCGTCGAACATCTCCAGGCGCACCGCCAGCTCGGCGTGCTCGGCCGGGAAGATGTCGATGGTGTCGCCGCGCACGCGGAAGGTGCCGCGCCCGAAGTCCACCTCGTTGCGGGTGTACTGCATCTGGATCAGGCGCGCGATGATGTCGCGCTGGGCCACGCGGTCCTTCTGGCGCAGCGTCAGAATCATCTGGTGGTATTCGTTCGGATTACCGATACCGTAAATGGCCGACACGGTGGCCACGATCACCACGTCGCGCCGTTCCATCAGCGACTTGGTGCAGGACAGGCGCATCTGCTCGATGTGCTCATTGATGGACGAGTCCTTTTCAATGAACAGGTCGCGCTGCGGCACGTAGGCTTCCGGCTGGTAGTAGTCGTAGTAGGATACGAAATACTCGACCGCGTTCTCCGGGAAGAACTCGCGGAACTCGCTGTAGAGCTGCGCGGCCAGCGTCTTGTTGGGCGCGAACACGATGGCGGGACGGCCCATGCGGGCGATCACGTTGGCCATGGTGTAGGTCTTGCCGGAACCGGTCACGCCGAGCAGCGTCTGGAAGAACAAACCGTCGCTGATGCCCTCGCACAGACTGTCGATCGCGGTCGGCTGGTCGCCGGCCGGGGGGAAGGGCTGGTGCAGCTTGAAGGGCGAATCCGGGAAGGTGACGACGGTGGGTGCTGCAGAATTATTAGGTTGCGAATCAGCCATGAGGTCAGACCTTTGATAGAATATGCGATTGTTGGCGCTTAAAACCGGATTTTGTTCGGGCGCTGACACGTATCCGCTGCGAACCGCTTCTAATCGAATCCAATCTTATCATGACGAACCCTTCCGTTTTCAGCGCCATCGAGATGGCCCCGCGCGACCCGATCCTCGGCATTACCGAGGCCTTCAATGCCGACACCAACCCGGCCAAGATCAATCTTGGCGTAGGCGTCTATTATGACAACAATGGCAAGGTTCCGCTGCTGTCGTGCGTGCAGAAGGCGGAAGCGGCGCTGATCGCCCAGCCCACCCCGCGCACCTATCTGCCGATCGAAGGCCTGGCCGCTTACGACAAGGCAGTGCAAGAGCTGGTATTTGGCGCCGACAGCGCCGTAATTCAAGAGAAACGTGCAGTGACCGTGCAAGCCATCGGCGGCACCGGCGCGCTGAAAATCGGCGCCGACTTCCTGCAGCGCTTCGCCCCCGGCGCGCAGGTCTACATCAGCGATCCGAGCTGGGAAAACCACCGCGCCCTGTTCGAGAGCGCCGGTTTCAAGGTCAACAACTACACCTACTACGACGCCGGCACCCATGGCGTGAACTTCGCCGGCATGCTGGCCGACATCAAGGCCATGCCGGCCGGCTCCATCGTGCTGCTGCACGCCTGCTGCCACAACCCGACCGGCGCCGACCTGACCTCGGCCCAGTGGGACGAGATCATCGCCGTGGTCGCGGCCAACGGCCTAGTGCCGTTCCTGGACATGGCCTACCAGGGCTTCGGCGCCGGCATCGCCGAAGACGGCGCCGTGGTGCGCCGCTTCGCAGCCACCGGCGGCCCGCTGCTGGTGTCGAACTCTTTCTCCAAGTCGTTCTCGCTGTACGGCGAGCGCGTGGGCGCGCTGAGCGTGGTGGCCGCATCGGCCGACGAAGCCGCGCGCCTGATGTCGCAGCTCAAGCGCGTGGTGCGCACCAACTACTCCAACCCGCCGGTGCACGGCGGCAAAGTGGTGGCCACCGTGCTGACCACGCCGGAACTGCGCCAGCTGTGGGAAGACGAACTGGCCGCCATGCGCGTGCGCATCAAGGAAATGCGTAATGCTTTCGTCAAGAAGCTGAAGGAAAAAGCGCCGGCGCACGACTTCGAATTCGTGCGCGAGCAGGTGGGCATGTTCTCCTACTCCGGCCTGACCAAGGCGCAAGTGGAAGCGCTGCGCGCCGAATCGATCTACGCAGTGGACACGGGCCGCATCTGCGTGGCCGCGCTGAACTCGACCAATATCGACAAGGTGGTTGACGCCATCGCCAAAGTCCTCTAAAATCTTGTTTCTTCGAGCTAAGCGCAAGCTTGGTTCGATTGATCCCTGATAGCTCAGTCGGTAGAGCGACGGACTGTTAATCCGCAGGTCCCTGGTTCGAGTCCAGGTCGGGGAGCCAGAATATGAAAGCCCAGTGAGCAATTACTGGGCTTTTTCTTTTGCCTGTCTGCTTATTTCCAGCGTCCAGTTGTACTCTACGACAAACCATGCTGGCACTAATGCCCCATCCAGTTTGGCCGCAGTGAACTGACAACCTGCCATTGCGAGTAATGCCGCGTTGTCCAGCTCGCTGTACCCGCTTGATGCAATTTTTTTCGCCCGTACCAGTTTGCCTTGATTGTCCACCAGAAGCGCCAATCTTACCGCGCCTTGCTCCTCATAGCGCAACGATGAGTAGGCCCAGGCTGGCTTGGTGCATCCATCGACACCTGGGCGGGGAACCTGATTGCCGGTTGCCGGGTCTTTACGGCTGAGCACCAGCGGCGGGAAGGCCGCCTCCAGTTGTGCCAGATCGGCCGACTGCTTATCCAGCAGCTTTACGGTCTTGTCGAAAATGGCGCCCGAGTCGTTGGCGTGTGATGTCTTCACATACGCTTGGCGCATGGCGGCAGGGTCGAGCGCCCAGTTATGCGCCACGGCCAGGGCTGCGACGGCATCGTCATACTGCTCCCTTGCTGCTAATACGGCTGCCAGATCGGTCCAGAAAGGCGCATGAGCTGGTTGGATCGTTATGCCATCTTTCGCCTGTTTTTCCGCCAGATGGAATTGTTTCTGCTGCAGATAGTGAAGTGTTAGCGCGCGTTGATATTCGGGCAAATGGGCGAAGTCTTGCTGTGCGTTTTGCAGCACTCTCGTTAAGGCGACGTCGGGTGCGCCTATGCCGATGACCTCATCGCGTATCCCTGGACGAGGCTTCTTCTTCAGGTCGCTTCGCCAATCGGGCACCATTTTTTGCAGGCGGACCATCTGGGCGACTTCGTCTGCGTGCGCGCCGGTCCGCGCGCTGATTAGAATGGCGGAAATGCAGGAGCTTGCGTCCGGGCAGATGGGGGCCGCGTTGGCCAATCCTGCAATGCTAGCTAGGGCGGCCACCACAACAAAACGATGGAGTATGAAACCGATGCTTTTCATTGATTTATTAGCTGAAAATATTGCCTATTGGAAAACTGTTGAGTATTGTAGTTCACCATCCGACAATAAAATCTATTGAATTCTCACGGCCCTTGACTTAGGGGCCGAGCGAGCGCCTGGTTCATTCAAGGTTGGCTTTTTGCTATTCAGATGCCGTATGATCGTGGGACTGTTTGACGTTGTAGAAACTCATCAACTCTTCCCGGGTTATGTACAAACGTTCCTTCCCTCCTGTTGCCGCCAACATCGGGCTCCCCAGCGAGCCCCGCACCTTCGACCGGGCCCGTCAGGCTGAACTGACTGAACGCCATTTGCAGCATGCGCTGCCGGAGCTGGAAGCATTCTTCCTCGCCATCCGCGCGCACGTCGATCCGCCGCTGCAGCGCGCGCAGCCGGTCAAGCTTGGGAAGCCCTATCCGATGGGGCAGTGCCTGGAAATATCGCTGGCGGTGGCCCAGCGCCTGCAGCAGCAGGTGGACCCTGCCGCGCTGCAGCTGAGCGAGCGCGCGGCGGCAGGCTATGCGGCTTTTTCGGCATTCCGGAAGGCGGGAGGCCAGTTCCGCCGAATGTGGGGCGATTTGCGGGGCGAGTTTTTCCAGAACGCTTTTCAGCTCGGCACCTTCTATCTGGATGTGTCCAACGACACCGTCACGCCCACCAAGCCCAAGGTGGAAATCCTGCCCTTTGCGGATGCGCGCTTCATTCCGATAGCCGATTTCCGCCATTTTTCGCGCATCGCCACGCGCTATTGGCAGCACGCCATTTACCCAAACCATCTGCTGCCGGAACTGGCGCCATATTGTCCGCTGGTGCACGTTGCGCCCGGCGGGCAGGTCATCGTCACCGAAGCGACGGACTACATGGTGGCCATGACCCAGGCCGGGCGCTTCGAGCCGAGCGAGGCGGTGCTGCGCGACGAGGCGATGCCGGCCGAGCTGTTCAAGCGCCTTGCGGGCGCGCTGGCCGGCGGCGGATGGAAGCTGGCGCCGGGACCGGAGGAAGGCCGCGCCATGGCCTTGCGCGCATGCCGCGAACACCGGCGCAAAGGGTGGCACGCGTCGCCGCAGAAGGCGGCCGAGGCCATTACCGCTGTAAGTAACATCAACCGCAAACTGGCCCTGGCGAGAGCTGCGAAATCGTCCGCCGGGAAACCGCAACCGCAGCCGCATACGGAGACCGTCAACACCATGGGCAACATCGATAAAATGCAGATCAACGGCGTCACGTACGATCTGGCCGACCTGTCCCCGGAGGCCAGGCAGCAGCTGGAGATGGTGCGTGCCACCGACGTCAAGCTCGCGGACCTGCAGCGCGACATGGCCATCATCCAGACCGCGCGCAATGTGTACATCGCCGAGCTGGTGAAGCTGTTGCCCGTGCCGCAGAAGTAGGGGGCATAAGATGTATGCTATCGGCGCTCCTCGGCGGCCTTGCAGGTTCACTAGCTTGTAGTTATATTCTGCATATCCGCTGGAGATCCGAAATGAGCAAGCCTTCTCAACAACGCGCAAGCGCCAACTTCCGGAATCGGGTAGTCGAAAAGGAATTAGTGCGCTTTCAGGTGACTGGTCGCGTGGCGGACCGGGAGTTGGTCCGGACTATTGCGCGGCGGCTTGCGGAAGGGGGGGCGGAGTCTGATCGGCTTCGCGCGGCGGTTAAGCAGGACGTCGATGGGGAGCCGTCCAGCAAGGGTGGGATACTGAAGGCGCTGTTGGCATCCCCACTTATCGGTTCTGAACTCTATCTGGTCCGTTCGCAGGATGAAGGGCGGAAGGTCGGCATTTGATGCGGTACCTGCTCGACACCAATATCATCAGCAACTTCACAAAACCGGCGCCGGCCGCGTCTCTAGTCGCTTGGATGGCTGAGCAGCGCGACGAGGCTGGTTCAGCGGACCGCAGGGGCCGCAGGCTCTGTTTGCAGGTCGTATCCTGCCATTCGATGAGAAAGCTGGACTCGCGTGGGCCCAACTGATGGCCGAAGGTAAGGTAAGCGGTCATCCACGAAGTGCGCTCGACGCCGTCATCGCAGCTATCGCGATTGCGAATGGCTGCATTGTCGTAACGGATAACGAGCGAGATTTCGCCGGTATCGACATCGTTAACCCGATTCGGGTAGCGGAATGAGGAGGGGCTGAACGCTGGGGCGGGTCTGCCTCAACCATGTCTTTCGGCACATGCGTGTTTGACCAAGTCTTCCTAAAATTGCAGCACTGATTCGGCCTTCCGAGGTTGCCGGAATCAGCTCTCAATTTAAGGAAACGTATGACCACATTACTGATCTCCACCTTGCTGGCCGCTGCCGTGCTGGCCCCGTTCGCGGCTTCCGCCGCCGCTCCCGCCGAGGGCTATTACGCGGGCGTCACCGCATCCAAGGGCGGCACGCTGACGTACCGCAATCCCGCCAACGGCAAAACCGCCAGCGACGACGCCGGGACCATCTTCAAGGTGTATGGCGGCTTTGCGTTGACGGACTACCTGGCGCTGGAGGCCGGCTATGCGCAGGGCGGCAAGGCGCGTTTCGACAAGGCGCTGCTGGGCATGGCCAGCGAGCCCACTTTCAAGGCGAGCAATTTCTACCTGGCCGGCCGCGCCACGCATCATTTCAACGACGGCTGGTCGGTGTTCGGCAAACTGGGCGTCACGCGCAACCGCTATGAGGGCGCCGCCGGTCCCGGCACCGTGTCGTCCACCAAGCCCTTGCTGGGCGTGGGCGTGGCCTACAACGTGACGAAGGAGGCCGCGCTGACGGTGGAATATGAGAACCTGGGCCGGACCCGCAAGGATGGCGTAAACCTCAAGCACAACGCCTTGCAGCTGGGCGTGAAGGTGGGCTTCTGATCTTCAGTAGCTATACCTGAGCGTGACGGCGGTGGTGATGCCGGTGCGCTCGCTGGTGCGCGGGCTGGCGGCTGCATCGCCAAGCAGGCGGCTGGCTTGCACCGCGCCGATCACGGTGTATTTGGGACTGAACTGCCACTGCCAGCGCAGGTCCGCGTACACGTCGCGCAGGCCGCCGGAGGGACGGTAGCGCTCGGTGCCGAAGTCCGCCTGCATGGCGCCGCCGCCGAGGAGGTTGGCGCCCACGCCGGCAAACAGCTGGTGGCGCGGCGCCAGCGTCGCATGTGTGCCCGCCCGCGCGTTGAGCCGCACGCGCCCGGCGTCGCCCAAGGGCGCGAATACGTGCGCGTGCAGCGACAATTCCTGCATCGGGACGTAGTTGACGAAACCGCCGGCCACCGGCCGGAACCTGCCCTTGCTGCCATCGGCTAGTTGCGTGCCGAAGTCCAGCGCCAACAGTGGGCCATAGCGCAGCAGCGGCTGGTCCGACATATGCATGCCGAGCACCAGCCCTTCCACGAAAACGCCGTTGCTCCATTCCACGGAAAACTGCGGCATCAGATAGGTGGAGCGCGTGGCGCTGCCATAGCGGCTGGGCGAATTGCCCAGCGTGGCGCCCAGCGTCACTTCCTTCGACCCCTCCGGCAGCAGGCTCAGGTCCGATTGCGCCGGCGCGGGCGCCATGGCTACGGCAAGCAGGCTTGCCGCTGCAAGTTTCATCGCCATCTTCACCGCCATCTCAGATATGTCCCAGTTCGAGGCCGCGCAGGACGGCGCGCACGCGGTCGCGCACGCCCAGTTTGGAGAGGATGCTGGAGACATGGTTCTTGATGGTGCCTTCGCTGGGACCGAGCGCCTGGGCTATTTCGGCGTTGTTGAAGCCTGCCGCCATCAACGCGAGGATTTCCGTTTCGCGGCTGGTGAGCGGGGCGCAGAGCGCCACGGCCGACGGCGCGGCGGCCGGCTTTTCGTAGGCGGCGCGGGTGCGTTCGGTGAGAGCGGGGCGGAACAGCGTGGCGCCTGCGGCCACGCTGCGGATGCCTTCGGCCAGCCGTTCCAGCGATATGTCTTTCAGCAGGAAGCCGCGCGCGCCGGCACGCATGCCGTCGAACAGCGCGTCGTCGTCGTCGAAGGTGGTGAGCAGGATGGTGGGCGGCAGGCGGCCCTGTTCGCGGCGCAGCAGTTCAATGCCGCTGCAATGCGGCATGCGCACGTCGAGCAGCAGCACGTCGGCATCCGCCTGCGCAATCACCCCGGCCGCTTCGGCGCCGTCGGCTGCTTCGGCCACGACGCGGATGTCCGGCGTGAGATCGAGCAGGCCGCGTATGCCGCTGCGCACCAGCATCTGGTCGTCCACCAGCACCACGCGGATCATGCGCGCGCTCCTGCAAGCGGCAGCAAGAATTCGAGGCAATAGCCGTGGCGGCCGGCGCCGCAGGCCGTGCGCAGCACGCCGCCATGTTCGGCCAGCCGCTCGCGCATGCCGGCCAGGCCGTTGCCCTCCGGTGCGCCCCCGCTGCCCTGGCCGTTGTCGGCAATGCGCGCCAGCAGGCCATTGTCGTCGGCCTGGATGTCTATCGTCAGCAGCGTGGCGCGCGCATGGCGCACGGCGTTGGTGACGGCTTCCTGCACGCAGCACAACACTGTGTGCGCGGCGGCGGGCGGGCAGTCGTCCACCCGGCTGTCCATGGCCAGTTCGATGGCGGGCGAGGGGATGCCCGCGCACAGCAGCTGCAAGGCCTGCCGCACCTTGATTCCGCTTTCCTGGCGTTCGGCGCTGACCACGCCGCGCACCTCCGCCAGCAGCGATTGCGACAGCTCGCGGGCGGTGCCGAGCGCGGAGACGGGCCGGCCGGTGGACTGGTTTATTGACTGGCGCAGCGCAAGGTCCAGGTGCAGATTGAGCGCCGTCAGATGGTGGCCGACCGCGTCGTGCAGGTCGCGCGCGATGCGCATGCGTTCGGACGCGCGCACCGTGTCGCCCAGCAGCGACTGCGTGGCGCGCAGCTGCGCGTTGCTGGCGGCCAGCCGGATGCGGCCTTGTTGCTCCTGCCGCACCATGTAGGCCAGGGCGAAACCCAGCAGCAGCACGCAGCGTTCGGAGGTGAGTATGGCCAGCGTGGTGCCGATGCCGTTATCGCTCAGGTAGATGCGGGCGTTGGTGAGCACCCACGCGTCCATGGCTATGCCGAGCAGCAGCTGCACCGCCAGCCAGGCCAGTGCGCGGCGCAGCGGCAGCAGCGCGGCCAGCTGCATGGCGAAGATCAGGTGGAAGGCCAGCGAATCGAGCGCCACGGCGATCAGCAGCTGGATCGTCAGCAGCGGAATTGCCAGCAGCCGGCTCCCGCCGGCAGGGGCGCGCTTCAGCGCGGGCCGGATGCGCCACCACAGCAGGCAGATGAAGGCCGCCATCAGCAGCGCTTCGCCGCACAGGAACAGTTCGTAGGCCATGCGCGCGCGGTCGGAGCCGGCGCGCACCAGCGATGGCGCGGGCGTGAACAGGCTGGCCAGATAGCGCGCCAACTGGCCGACGGCGTTGTGCAGTTCGGCGCGCCCAGGGCCAGCAGCCCATGGCGGCGCCAGTTCCAGCAGCGCCAGGGTAACGCTGGCGACCAGCGCGGCGGCGGGGTAGCGGCTGGACGCGCGCGGTGGGCTGTTGCTGATGTTGTTCATTGGGCCTGTCAATTTGGCAAGGTTAAGCGGGTGCCATTCTACTTGAGCAGGTCCACGCATCAAAGTGCCGAAAGTCATGCCCACCTGACTTCCGGCATATGGCGGCGCGCGCGCGATGCCGTAGAATGCCGCCGGGCTGCAATGAATGCAAAGGAGCGGATCTGATGAAAATGCCGATGTTGATGGTGGCGCCGCTGCTGTCCTGCGCGCTGTGGCCCGCGCACGCGCACGCGGACGAGGCCTTGCCCAAGGTGGTGATTCCGGCCCAGCGCGATGCAGAGTGGCACAGCTACCGCCACGCCTACAAGGCCGCGCGCTTCTTCGCGCCCTATCTGAAGACGCGGCCATTGATCCAGGCGCACCTGCAGATTCGCCCGAACCGCCCGGAACTGCCTTTGGACGGCCTGGAGGTGCAACTGGCGGGGGAGAGCGTGAACATGACGCTGCCGGTGGACGCCATCGGCCGCCTCACGCTGCCGATGCTGAAGCAGGCCTTCGATGAGGATGCCGTGCTGCGCCTGAACCGCCAGAAGGGCCACTACCACTTCAGCGGCCGCTATTCGATCCGAGAGCGCGAGGACGGCGTGTACGACGGCGCCAGCCTGCGCGCCGCGTGTGAGCAGTTGCTGAGTGCGCAGCGCGAGTCCGGCTACCGCTTGCGCCTAATCGGCAAGAAATGCGCGGGCGTGAAGTTCGTGTACACGGCGTCCGGTCCAGCGCCCGAGGTGCTGCACAAGGACGCCGCCGGCGCGCTCATGCCGCTCGCCGTGGAGCGCGGCCATCCGTTTGAAAATCCCACCATGGGCAATTACCAGGTCGCCATTTACCGCTTTGCCGACTGGCCCGCACAGGGCGAGGTGCTTGCCCGCAGCAAGCCGCTGGCCGTGGGAACGCTGTACGAGTAACCGGGACGGGTCCGTTGCCGGCGCTACCAGCTGCGGGATGGTTCTGCGGCCAGGCTGCGCCAGGCGGCGCTGGCCAGTTCGTCGATGGCGGCGCGCGGGTCCAGCGTCACGCGGCCGCTCAGCCAGTGGCGCGCCAGTTCCTGCGCTGGGCCCAGCAGCAGCGGTGCGTACAGCTCGTGCGGCAGGCGGCGCAGGATGCCTTGCCGGAACCAGGGCTTGAGCAGGTCGAGCAGGGTTTTGAAGTGGCCGGAGGTCAGCGCCCGTACCGCCTGTTCGTGCGCCGGCGCCACCGCCTGGCGCCGCGAGAACAGGAAGCGCGCCAGTTCCGGGCTGGCGGTCACCCATTCCAGGTGGGTGGCGATCATGGCGTGAATGGCGCGTTCGGCATCCTCGGCCTGCCCGGTGCGCTCGATGAGCTGCGCCCAGTAATCGTCCAGTCCCTGCATGAACAGCGCGGCGGCAATGCCTTCCTTGGTGCCGAAGTGGTGGTAGATGCTGCCCACCGATGCCTGGCTGCGCTGGCGGATATCGTCGATGGTCGCGGCCTCGATGCCTTTTTCGGAAAAGACCGCGAGGGCGGCGGACAGGATGGCCGACTTGCGGTCGGCGGCGGGGAGGACGGTGGTGTTCATGGCTAGAATATTGTTCTAGAATTTGATTCTAGTCAAGCTCTGCCGATGTTCGCGCAGCAGCAGGCCGGTTTCGCTCCACTCACGGGCGTTTTCGTCGCACGGCGGTTGCCAATTGCGCAATAGACCCGGACAATGCGCCATCGTCCCCACGTTGCGCCGCCATGTCCACCACTGCCGCTATTGCCACCAAGCCGGGCTTCCCATATCGCCGCCTGGCGACCGACTTCCTTTACGGGCAGGTGCTGAACCTCGTCTGCGGGCTGGCCACCACCTACATTCTCCGCCTGGGTGGCGGCTTCCTCGGCAACTGGCTCATTTCCATCTGCATCGGCAGCATCGCCTTGCTGATGATCGACGGTACGCGGCTGGCGCTGTGGGGCCAACACCAGCGTCCGCACTGGCTGCCGTTCGCCGTGATCGTGGCCGTCGCGGTGCCGGTGGCGCAGGTGCTGGGCCTGCGGCTGGGCGGCTGGATGCTGGGGTATGACCTAGGCGACTGGACTAGCATCGGCAGCAACATCTCGTCCGGGATGATGATTTTCACGCTGCTGGCCGCAGGCGCGGCCACCATCTTCTTCACCAGCCGCGACCGCGTGCTGCGCGCCGAGGCGGCGCTGGCGCAGGAACGCGCGCGCACCGAGACCGTGGCGCGCCAGGCGGTGCAGGCGCAACTGCAATCGCTGCAGGCGCAGATCGAACCGCACATGCTGTTCAACACGCTGGCCAACCTGCAAGGCCTGATCGCCATCGACCCGCCGCGCGCGCAGGAGATGCTGGAGCAACTGATCCAGTACCTGCGCGCCACGCTCACCTCGTCGCGCGCCGAGAGCACCACGCTGGCGCAGGAGTTCGCGCTGATGGAAGCCTACCTCGGGCTGATGCGCATCCGCATGGGCGAGCGCCTGAGCTATTCCTTTGCACTGCCGCCCGAGCTGCGCGGCGTGGCCGTGCCGCCCATGCTGCTGCAGCCGCTGGTGGAAAACGCCATCGCCCACGGCCTGGAGCCGACGATAGAAGGCGGCCACCTCGCGGTTGGCGCGCAGCTGGCCGGCGGCATGCTGGCGCTGACGGTGCAAGACAACGGCCGTGGCCTGCACGCCGGGCCGGGCAAGGCCGGCACCAGCGTGGGCCTGGCCAACACGCGCGAGCGGCTGCACGCGATATACGGCGGGCGCGCTACGCTGACGCTGGAACCTGCGGCGCCGCAAGGCGCCATTGCACGCATCACTCTTCCTGCCTGGACACCATGACTATCCAAGTACTGATCGCCGAAGACGAACCTATCCTGGCCGCCACGCTGGCGCATGCGCTCAAGCGGCTGTGGCCCGAGGCCGAACTGGTTGCCACCTGTGCGCACGGCGCGGACGCGCTGGAGAAAGCGCTGGCGCTGCAGCCGGACGTGCTGTTCCTCGATATCAAAATGCCGGGCAAGACCGGGCTGGAGGCGGCTGAGGAGCTGGCGGAGCAGTGGAGCGGCGCCAAGCCTTTCCCGCAGATCGTGTTCGTTACGGCGTACGATGAATACGCGGTGCAGGCTTTCGAGCGCGAGGCGGCCGACTATGTGCTGAAACCGATCAGCGATGCGCGGCTGGGCAAGACCATCGAACGCCTGAAGGCGCGGCTGGCTGCGCAACCGCAGGGCGGCGGGCTGGATGGGCTGCTGGAGCAGATGCGGGCGCTGCTGCCGCCGTTGTCGGCATCGGCCACCGCTGCGGCCGAGCGCCTGAGCGTGATCCGCGCGGCGGTGGGCAACCAGGTGCGCATGATCCCGGTGGCCGACGTGGTGTACTTCGAAGCGCTCGACAAATACGTCAACGTGGTCACGCAAGACAGCGAGGCGCTGATACGCATGAGCCTCAAGGAACTGCTGCCGCAGCTGGACGACAAGCTGTTCTGGCAAGTCCATCGCGGCACCATCGTCAACTCGGCTTGCGTGCTGAGCGCGGTGCGCGACGAGGCGGGCAAGCTGTCGCTGGTGCTGAAGCACCGCGCCGAGCGGCTGCGCGTGAGCCCTTTGTACGCGCACTTGTTCCGGCAGATGTGATAGGGCTTGATTCGTCAGTAGGCATATCGCACGGTGGCCACGGCGAGGCTGCGGATGGCAGCGCCGGCGGGGCCGCCGTAGCGGCGCAGGCTGGCGCTGAATAGCCAGGGGCCGGGTTTCCACGATACCGCCGCGCTGGCGATCCTGCTGCCATTCTGCGGCTGCCAGAGGATGTCGGCCGAGACGTCGAAGTCGCCGCTGTTTTGCGCGGCGCGCAGCAGGATGTTGCGTTGCTGCCGGTACGGTTGCGTGGGCGCGGTGCGGTCCAGCCACGCTTCGCCCAGCACGGAAAACCTGGCTTCGTTGGTCCACGTGAATCCGGCCAGCGCCTTGCCGCCGCCGTTGTTGCCGGCGCTGCGCTGCCAGTGCGGCGGTGCGGTGCGGCTGGCTTGCCAAACGTCGTGCCGCTGCTGGAGCAGCACGGAGCCGTGCAGTTCCCATTCCGGCGACGCCACCTGCGAGAACGATACCCCGCCTTCGATGCCGTTGCGGGCGGACAGCCGCAGCACGGTGTATTCGTCGCGCGCGCCGCTCTGGCGGTACAGGCGCACGGCCAGCGAGCCGTCGCCGCTTGGCTGGCCTGCGCGGCTGCGGCCGGGGTTGGAGAGCACCACCGTGAGCGCCCGGTCGGCGTCGAATGCCTCCCACGCCAGCATGGGCACGCCTTCCAGCGTGACGGGATTGAGCGCGCGGCGGTCTTCCTGCTGTACCACGTCCAGCGGGCGGAAGGCATAGCCCACGTCCCAGCTCATCACTTTCTTGCCTGCCGTGAGGAAGCCGCTGCCCAGCGGGCGTTCGAGCGACAGCTCGTTGACCTTCATGCCGCCGCCGCCGCTGCCCCCGCTGCCGCTGCCCCCGCCGCCGCTGCGCGCGGTGACGGCGCCGCGCAGGGCGTTCTGCCAGGGGGCGTTGTACTGCCAGCGCAGCTCCGCATGCCCGAAGGTGCGCGTGGCGCTGCCTCGGGCGGTATCGAGCGACTCCGCCTGCGCGCGCAGGTTCAGCGTGGCGCTGTCCTGGGCGGCTGCCGGGGCGGGAAACAGGCATGCGGCAGCGAGCGCGCCCGCCAAGGCGCCGGCCGCTGCGCGCGGAGAAGGGCGGCGCCGCATCATGGCGCCACGTCGTTGCGGCTCAGGTACATGGGATTGAACAGCTCATCGCCGAACTGGCGCGGCTTGTTGCTCTGCACATGCACCAGCGTTTCGCGGCTGGTCTGGATCTCGTCGATCAGCGTCATGCGGGTGACCGAGGTGCGGCCGTCACGCGTCTCCACGCCGAAGCGCGCCTGCTTGATCTTGCGGTCCGACGCCGCGAACAGGTCCGCGTGCACCGGCCGGTAGTCGCTCCTGGCCACGTGCAGCACCACGCGCTGGTAGCTGAGCGATTTGCGCAGCGCGGTCAGATCCAGTTCCAGGCACGGCACGCCGTCCACCTCCAGCTCGCGCACCACGGTGCCGCTGTAGTCGCCGGCCCAGGTCATGTTGGCGATGTCGCCGGTGGACGCTTCGCCCAGCAGCTTCTGCATGGGCGTAATGCGCAGCGGCCGCGCGCTGCCGGGAACCAGCAGCCAGAAGTCGTCGCCCGACATCAGCACCTTCTGGCCCGCTTCGCCGGGAGAGCGCGACAGCACCAGCGACTTGCCGCCCGGCCGCACCAGCACCTGGTAGCGCTTTTCCTTGTCCGGCTTGCCGCCCTTGAAAGTCTGCACCAGCGTTTCCAGTTGCGCCGATGCGCTGGGCAAGCGGAATGCGTCGGCCTTTTTGAGTATCGCTTCGACGTCGGTGGCCCAGGCGTGGCCCGCAGCCGCCAGCATGGCGGCGAGGATGAGTTTCTTAAACATGGGCGAGCGCCTCCACAACGGATTGACGGGCAGCCTTGCGGCTGATGAACCACGAAGCGGCCGCCGACAGCAGCGCCACCGCCAGCACGGCGCCCGCATACATTGGCGCCGAGACCGACACCATCAGCGGGTAGCCGTTGCTGCGGCCCGGCGGCGGCGGCATCTGGATGCCGGCCAGCAGCAGGAACAGCGCCACGCCGCCCGCCAGCAGCATGCCGGCCAGCGCGCCGCCGCTGCCGAGCGCCAGCCCTTCCAGCGTGAACACGCGCATCACCTCGCCCGGCGTGGCGCCCATGGCGCGCAGCGTGCCGATTTCCCGCGTGCGTTCCAGCACCGCCATGGCCAGCGTGTTGGTGACCGAGAACAGCACGATCACCAGCACGATGGCGCCGAGGAAGCCGAAAATGCGGTCGTACAGGCCTTTCACGCTCTGGTAGAACACCGCCTGCTGCAGCCAGGTGCGCACCTCCTGCGCGCCGCCGGGAGCGCTGAGCGCGGCGGCGGTGGCGCCGGTGAGGGCGATATCGTTCAGGTAGACGCTCAGCGTGCTCACCTTGTTCGTCAGCAGCAGCGCCTGCGCGGTGGCCAGGTCCACCATGGCCAGCCGCTTGTCGATATCGGAAATGCCGGTGCTGACGATGCCGGTAACGTGCACGTCCACCGCGTTCAGGCTGCCGTTGACGGTGGTGGCCATCAGCGTCAGCACGCTGCCGGGCTGCGCGTTCAGTATCCTGGCCAGGCCTTTGCCGATCACCATGCCGGGGCCTTTTCCGGGCGCCGGATTGTCCAGCAGCTCGCCGGCCTCGCGCTTCATGAACGGCCCCTTGACCAGGAATTCCTGCGCCGCGTCCACGCCGGTGCCGAGGAAAATCTCGCTCTTGTCGCCGTTGCTGATCAGTCCCGAGAACTGCACGCGCGGCAGCACCCGCTTGACCTCCGGCCGCGCCAGCAAGCGCTGCGTGAGCGCCGGCGCGTCGCGCATGCCATGCTCGAGCGGCATGTTCTCCACGCCGTCGAAGTGGCCGCGCGCGGCCAGCACCAGGTGGCCGGTGTCGCGCGCGCTGGCTTCGGCCAGCGACTCGTAGGTGTACAGCGCGAAGCCGCCGCCCAGCAGCGCCGCCGCCGTGCCGGTGGCCGTGATGGCCAGCGTGACCACCGAACGGCGCCGGTTGCGCATGGCGTTCTTCAGCGCCATCGACAGCCATTTGAATTTAGTGAGCATGGCGGGTTCCTTCCTGCAGCACGCCGTCGGCCAGCGCCAGCGCGCGGTCGCAGTGGCGCATCATGCGCTCGTCGTGGGTGGCCACCAGGAAGGTGGTGCCGTGTTCATGCGCCAGCTCCTTCATCAGCCCGACGATTTGCGCGGCGGTGGCGGCGTCCAGGTTGGCGGTGGGTTCGTCCGCGATAACGAGCTGCGGCTGCTTGACCACCGCGCGCGCGATTGCCACGCGCTGGCGCTGGCCGCCGGACAACTGGTCCGGGCGGTGCCGGCCCAGTCCCTCCAGGCCCACGCGCGCCAGCGCCGCAGCCACGCGGCGCGCGCGCTCGGCGGCGGGCACGCCAAGCAGGTAGAGCGGAAACTCGACATTGTCGTAGGCGTTCATCACCGGCACCAGGTTAAAGCTCTGAAACACGAAGCCGATGGTCTGGCGGCGCAGCAGCGTCTTGCGCGCCTCGTCCGCCGCCAGCAGCGGCTGGCCGGCGTACAGCAGTTCGCCGCAGTCGGCCTGGTCCAGCAGGCCGCACAGATTGAGCAGGGTGCTCTTGCCGCTGCCGGACGGGCCGGTGATGGCGGCGATCTCGCCGCGCACCACCGCCAGTTCGACGTTGCGCAGCGCGTGCACGGTGTTGCCGCCCAGGGTGTAGGACTTGGCGATGCCGCGCAGCGACATCAAGGGTTCGGCGGCGCGCATCATTGGGCCTGCAGGCGTGCTGCGGCCAGCTGGCGCAGATAGTCCGCTTCGTCGGCGCTGCGCTGGTCGGCGGCGGCCTGCCTGGCGGCCAGCGCCAGCAGGCGCACCCGCACCGGTGCGGGCGACTGCGCAAACACGGGCGACTTCAGCGCCGCGTTCAGCGCGCGCAGGCCGCTGGCGCGGCGGTTCATGAAATCGGGCAGGGCCAGCAGCGTGGTGGCCGCCACCAGCCGCGTTTCCACGCTTTGCGGCGCGCCGCCGAACAGCATTTCGTCGTGGGCCGGCGTGAGCTGGGCCAGCGCCTTCTCGATGGCGTCTGCGCCGCTCTCGGCGAACTTCATCTTGTTCCAGGGCAGAAGCGCATCGCGGCCTTTGAGCGCGATGGCGGCGCCCTCGTAGGCGGCCAGCAGCGGGTGGCCGGGATGGCTGGCGGCCAGCGCCTGGAACGCGGCGGCGGCTGCGTCGCGCGCGCCGCTGTCGCCGGCGGCGCCGGCCTGGAACTGCTGGCGGGCCTGGACGAAGCCGGCCGGCGCCACTTCCTGCGGCGCGGCAGCGGCCATCAGGCTAGCGCCGGCCAGCAGTATGGCGAGTATGGTGTGTTTCATGAGATTCTCCTGTGGTTGACTGATAACGACAGGCTAAGGACCGGGCGGCGCGGCAGCCACCGGCATGCGACGAAACAGGGTTTGCCGGCGCTGAAACCGGCGGGCGGCGGCGCCGAAGCCGGCCGGCTGCGGCGCCGGTTTTCAGGCAGACGGGAAAAATGTCGCCCGGCTCTGGTCAATTCGAAATCTCGCGTATATAATTCGGGCCTCAATTCCCTGATAGCTCAGTCGGTAGAGCGACGGACTGTTAATCCGCAGGTCCCTGGTTCGAGTCCAGGTCGGGGAGCCAGAATTTTCAAGCCAAGAAGCCCAGCCCTCACCGGTTGGGCTTTTTGCTTTCCCGTAAGCAACATTTCCTGCATGTGTTGCGCATTATGGCAACGGCAATTGCCGCAGAATGGCTGAATGAAGTGGACGAGTGCTGCACCGGCCAGTATTCTTGCAGTATGCGCACACGAGCAGTGCTCGTGAACAGAAAATAAAAGGGATGAAGATGGTAACGGATGAAAAGGTTGTATACGGCACCGAGGACTTGCTGACCAGTCTGTGCGACTCGGTTACGCGCGTGCTGAACATTGCCACGCAAAGCACGGTGCACTACTCCGCGATGGTGCAGCGGATTACCAAAGTGGGCCTGAAGCCCGACATCGGCTGCTTCGTGCTGTTCGACGGCGGCTTCACCGGCCTGGTGGTGCTGAACTTCGGCAAGGACACGGCCATGGAGCTGTACGAGCGCTACATGCTGCACATGGGGATGCCGAAGTCCGAGCTGGCCGGCTCGCACACGTCGGATGAAGTGTCCAACATCCTGGGCGAGCTGATGAACCAGATCGTCGGTGACTTCACCGGCAAGATCCGCCGCGAACTGCAAACCAACATCACGCAGAACCAGCCGAAAATGCTAGTGCTGACAAAGCAGGTGATGCTGAACGTGGATACACCGCTGGACCGCCCGGAAATGCGCCGCGTGTCGTTCTACACTGAGAAGAACAATGTGTTCTACCTGGAGCTGGCGATCGACCGCACGGAATTCATCCGCCTGCACGACTTCGACCCGCACGACGCGCCGGACCCTGACGCGCTGATGGACATGGACCATTCCAGCCCGTCCTCCGACAATGCCGCCGCCTCGCAGTCGCAGGAAGACAACGACGAACTGCTCAAGTCCCTGGGCATGTAGGCTGCAGTATCTACGCCGCGTCAGCGCGGCAGCGGCGCCGGGCAGAAGCCGTGGCGCGCGTCGAAGGGATTGAGCCACAACTCCTTGCGCCCGAACAGGGCCGGATCGAGCTGCCTGTTGGGCAGCTCGAAGCGTTTACGGGTGCACAGTTTGGCGCGCCGCAGGTCGTTGCGGTGATACTCCAGCACCAGGCGTTCCAGCGAGCCGTCCTGCAGCAAAGCCTCCATGCCGGCCGTGATGCGGCGGTGCAGCCGCTCTTCGCGCGGAGACACGAAGAACAGCGACGGAATCCGGTCATGCAGCAGCAGGGTTTCCTCCACCGCCAGGGCGGGGTAATCCGGCTTGTGGGTATCGTATTCGGCGAAGATTTCGTTCACGCCGCGCGGCAGGTAGTCGAAGCGGCCCGCCATCAGCATCTGGAACAGGCCGGTGTAGTTGCTGCCCGTGACCACGGTGAGGTGCGCGTCTTTCAGCGACTGCAGCGTGGCCCAGGCGCTGCCGCTGCCGGCCTTCAGGCGCGCCAGCTGGCCCAGCGTGCGCGTGGCGCGCAGCGCGGGCTGCGTTTTCGCGTCGATCAGGAAGATGCGCCACGACTGCAAGCCCATGTCGATCGGAATCGGCACCGGCTTCAGTTCGCGCATCCAGTCCGGCGTTGCGGGATAGGCTGTCAGGTTGGCCAGCTTGCCATCCTTCAGCGCCTGGAACAGGCGCGGACGCTCCATGTGCACCACCGCGTGGCGGATCTGGTAGGGGCCGAACTCGGGCACTGTGCGCTCCAGTACGGCGCTCAGCAGCGCATTCGCGTATTCTCGCCGCCGGTCGGCCTTGGAGACCGGCTGGTCGAAGATGACCACATCGACGGCAACAGCATGGCTTGCCGCCAGCAGGGCTGCTGCAAGTGCGGCGCGGGTGCAAAGACGGGCTAGCGATTTTGGCATGGGCGCAACCATACTGCATGATCGCGCCGGTTGTCCAACAATGCAAACTTTCAATAAGCCAACAGATTGGCTAATATGGTTCTATGAAAAAAACTACACTACTACGCGTCGTGCCGGCAGTTGCCGCCGGCGCTCTGGCGCTGTATGCCGGCATCGGCTTCCTGGCGCTGCCAGCGATTGTTAAAAGCCAGGCGGTGCAGCTGGCCGCCGACAAGCTGCACCGCCAGCTCACCATCGACGGCGTGACGTTCAACCCCTTCACGCTGGCGATGGAGATCCGCGGCTTCAAGCTGATGGAGCCGCAGGGCGGGGCCGTGTTCGCCAGTTTCGATACGCTGTCGCTGGACCTGGCCGGCGAGTCGCTGTGGCGCATGGCGCCGGTGGTGCAGCAGGTGCGCCTGGCGCAGCCCTATGTGCACCTGGTGCGCACGGATGCGAACCACTACAGCATAGACGACATCATCGCGCTGGCCGCCAGCCAGCCGCCGTCGCCGGAACCGGCGCGCTATGCGGTGAACAATATCCAGCTCGAAGGAGGGCGCATCGCCTTCGAGGACATGCCGGCGCGCGCCACCCATACGGTGGAAGGGCTGAAGCTGGGCGTGCCGTTCGTGTCGTCCATGCCGGCCGACGTGCAGGTGTTTGTCGAGCCTTTGCTGAGCGCGAAAATCAATGGCGCGCCGCTGCTCCTGAAGGGCAAGGCGCTGCCTTTCGGCGCCGCCAAGGAAGTGCAGGTGGAGCTGAACCTGGACGACGTGGCGCTGCCGCGCTACCTGGATTACTTGCCAGGGAAGCCGAATTTCAAGCTGCCCAGCGCGTCGCTCAGCACGCGCCTGACGGCGAGCTTTGTGCAGCCCAAGGATAAAGCCGCCGCGCTGGTGATACGCGGCGACGCCAGCCTGAAGAACCTGGCGCTGACGCAGCCGGACGGCAAGCCCTTGCTGAAGCTGGCGGCGCTGGATGCGAAACTGGCCAGCCTGGATATTTTCGCCGGCCGCTACGACCTCGCGCGGGTGGCCTTCGACGGGCTGGATGTGGACGTGGCGCGCGACCGCAAGGGGCAGCTCAATTTCGGGCAGCTGATGCTGCCGGCGGCAGCGCCCGCAGCACCTGCAGCGCCCGCAGCACCTGCAGCGCCTGCAGCGCCGTCGGCCGCCGCCAAGCCCGCGCAGCCGTCGGCCGGCACGCTGGTATCGCTGAAGGAGCTGGAGTTCACCAATACCTCGCTGCGCTACGCGGACGACACGCCGCAAGCGGCCACCAAGGCCGGCGTTGAAAAATTCGCCCTGTCGGTGCGCGGCATCGTAGCCGACACCGGCAAGAAGACTGTGGCGATCGCCGAAATGGCGTCCACCAGCGCCAACCTCGCCTACACGCAGGGCAAGCGCGCCGCCGCCGCGACGCCTGCCGCCGCGAAGCCCACCGCCAAGCCGGACGACGACGCACCCTACCTGGTA
Source organism: Massilia sp. BGA-UO-ETr-WB1 (assembly GCF_059567845.1). Taxonomy (NCBI): domain Bacteria; kingdom Pseudomonadati; phylum Pseudomonadota; class Betaproteobacteria; order Burkholderiales; family Oxalobacteraceae; genus Massilia; species Massilia sp. BGA-UO-ETr-WB1. The sequence continues at coordinate 335,717 of NZ_JCAQOT010000025.1, forward strand.
ACGGTGGGTCGCGTGAACATCCAGGACTGGGCGCTGAAGGTGGACGACCGCAGCCATGCCGAGCCGTCGGTGTTTGCCTTGTCGCCCGTCAGCCTTGCGCTGCAAGACGTGTCCAGCGCCCCCGCCAGCCGCAGCAAGCTGGATCTGAAAGCCACCGTGAACAAGACCGGCCAGCTGGGCATCGCCGGCACGCTAGGACTGGCGCCGTTCAACGCCGACCTGGTGCTGGACCTGAAGAACATCGGCCTGCTGCCGCTGCAGCCATACGCCACCGACTACGTCAACCTGCGCTTTACGCAGGCGGCGGTCAGCACCAAGGGCAAGCTACTGCTGGAGACGGGCAAGGACGGCGCGCTGCAAGGCGGCTTCAAAGGCGACGTCAGCGTGAACAACCTGGCCACGGTCGACAAGTCCAGCTCCAACGACTTCCTGAGCTGGAAGGCGCTGTCGTTCGGCGGCATGGACCTGAAGCTGCAGCCGTTTGCCATGAGCGTGGACAAGGTGGCGCTGAGCGACTTCTTTGCGCGCGTGATCATCGACCCCACCGGCCGCCTCAACGTGCAGGACATCAAGCGCAGCGCAGCCAACGAGGACCGCAGCCTGACCGAAGCCGGCTCGCGCGCCAAGGACGCCATTGCGCAGGCCAAGGCCGCCAAAGCCGCCAAGGCCGACGCAGCCAATGCAACCAAGGCCGCCCCCGCCGCCAGCAGCGGCACCAGTACCGCGCTGGCCGCCGCCCCCGCAGCCGATACCACGCCGCTGCCCCCCATCCGCATCGGCCAGCTCACCCTGTCCGGCGGGCGCGTGCGCTTCACCGACAACTTCATCAAACCGAACTACACCGCCAACCTGAAAGGCATAGGCGGCACTGTCACCGGCCTGTCGTCGGACGCGAACAGCAATGCCAACGTGTCCCTGCGCGGCGAAGTGAACAGCGCTCCGCTGCTGATCTCCGGCCGCGTCAACCCGCTGAAGCGCGACCTGTCGCTGGACCTGAAAGCCGAAGTGCGCGGCATGGAACTGGCGCAACTGTCCACCTACGCGGACAAATACGTCGGCTACGGTATCGAAAAAGGCAAGCTGACCTTCGAAGTCAGCTACCTGCTCGAAAACCGCGCGCTCAAGGCTGAAAACCGCCTGGTGCTCGACCAGCTCACCTTCGGCAGCGAAAGCACCAACCCGGAAGCGACCAAGCTGCCGGTGGGCCTGGCCGTGGCCCTGCTGAGCGACCGCAATGGCGTGATCGACATCAACGTGCCGATCGGCGGCTCGCTGGACGACCCTGAGTTCTCGGTCGGCGGCATCATCCTCAAGATCATCGGTAACGCCATCGTGAAAACGGTGACCTCGCCGTTCGCCTTGATCGGGTCCCTGTTCGGCGGCGGCGAAGAGCTGTCCAAGCTGGACTTCGACGCCGGCCGCGCCAACCTGCTGCCTGCGAGCGAAACGCGGCTGCGCTCCCTGTCCAAGGCGCTCACCGAGCGCCCCGGCCTGAAGCTCGACATCACCGGCCGCGTGGACCCGGCCGCCGACCTGGAAGCGCTCAAGCACGTCGCCATCGAACGCAAGGTGCGCCAGCTGAAAACGCGCGACCTGCAGGCGCGCGGCGCCATGCCCGAAGGCGGCGTGGAGGTGGGCAAGGACGAATATCCGGCCTTGCTGGCGCGCGTGTACAAGGACGAGACCTTCGCCAAGCCGAAAAACGCCCTCGGCCTGCAAAAGACGCTGCCGCCTGCGGAGATGGAGAAGCTGATGCTGGCCAATTCCACCGTCTCGGACGCCGATGTGCTGGCCCTGGGCGCGCGCCGCGCGCAAGCCGCCAAGGAATGGCTGACCACCACCGGCGCGGTGCCGGCCGAGCGTGTTTTCATCGTCACCGCCAAGGCCTCGCCGTCATTCTGCGGCGTGGACTTCGCGCTGCGCTGACCGGCTGCCCGGGCCTTGCATAACACATATCATGAAAAAAATGTTGTTCGCGTCGATATAGGGCATATATAATTCGCGCACTTTGATGCAAGGTGTTGGGGCCGCGCCACTAGCGCGGCCTTTTGCATTTTGCGCAACATAACACTCCCTGCAAGGGAGGGGCGGAGACACACTCTCTCTAACCAAGCACGACCCAGACAGGAATGTGAATGATTAAGATGTCCAAGATGCAGAAGCGTTTTTCCCGCACCGGCAGCGCCGTACTGGCGCTGAGCGCACTGGTGCCAGCCGGCGCCGCCATGGCCCAATCGGCTGATGCACAGGCAACCCAGGCCGGCCAGCTGGAAACGGTCACCGTGACCGCGCAGCGCCGTACCGAAAACATCCGCGACGTGCCGGTTTCGGTCTCCTCGCTGAAGGATGAAAAGCTGGACGTGATCCTGTCCGGCGGCCAGGACATCCGTGTACTGGCAGGCAAAGTACCTAGTTTGAACGTGGAATCGTCGACCGGCCGCGTGTTCCCGCGCTTCTACATCCGTGGCTACGGCAATGCCGACTTCAGCACCTTCGCATCCCAGCCTGTGTCGCTGATCTATGACGACGTCGTGCAAGAGAACCCTATCCTGAAGGGTTACCCGATGTTCGACCTGGCCAACGTGGAAGTGCTGCGCGGCCCGCAAGGCACGCTGTTCGGCCGCAATACCCCGGCCGGTGTGGTCAAGTTCGAATCCGCCAAGCCCAGCCTGAAAGGCACCGAAGGCTATTACAACCTGTCCTACGCCAGCCACGGCACCACCAACGTGGAAGGCGCGGTCAACATCCCGCTGTCGAACGAGTGGGCCATGCGCGTATCCGCGCTGCGCCAGCACCGCGACGACTACGTCTCGAACGCCTTCACCAAGGAAGACGATTCGATGGAAGGCTACAACGAACACGCCGAGCGCGTGCAAGTGCTGTACAAGCCGAACGCCGACTTCAACGCGCTGTTCAACGTGCACCAGCGCGTGACCAGCGGCAGCTCGCGCCTGTTCCGCGCCAACATCATCAAGAAGGGCACCAACGACCTGGTTGATGGTTTCGACGCCGACAAGATCTACACCAACGGCCAGAACTTCCAGAACCTGAAAACCGCCGGCGGCAATGTGCGCCTGAGCTGGGACCTGGGCGCCGTCAAGCTGTACTCCGTCACTGGCTACGAAGCCATCAGCGAATACCTGAGCCGCGGCGACATCGACGGCGGCAACCCTGGCAACGCGCCGGCCGTGCCGTTCCAGGTGGAGACCGCAGGCAGCATTCCCGACCTGAAGCAGTACTCGCAGGAGTTCCGCGTCGAATCGAAGAACGCCGGTCCGATGAACTGGCAGGCGGGCGTGTACTACTTTAACGAAGACGCCACCGGCACTACCGACAACTTCAACGTAGCCGGCGCGCGCACCACCCGCGTCACCAGCCAGCAGAAGAACACCGCCTGGGCGGCCTTCGGTTCCGTGAACTACGCAGTGAACGACCAGTTCACCGTGCGCGGCGGCCTGCGCTACACCAAGGACAAGAAGGACTTCAACACCCTGGAAGCGATCAACACCACGCTGGTCGGACCTAAGTCGGTGGACGCCAGCAAGGACAAGATCAACTGGGACCTGAGCGGCACCTACGCGCTGAACAAGGACGTCAGCGTCTACGCGCGCCTGGCAACCGGCTTCCGCGCCCCGAGTATCGCCGCCGCCTCGACCTCGGTGCCGATCACCGTGGCCGACGCTGAAACCATCACCTCGGTGGAAGCCGGCGTGAAAGCCGACCTGCTGAACCGCCGCGCGCGCGCTTCGCTGAGCGTGTACCAGTACGACGTGAAGAACCAGCAGTTGACCGTCGTTGGCGGCAACTCCAACGTCAATAAGCTGATCAACGCAGCCAAGACCAAGGGCCACGGCCTGGAAGGCGAGATCGAAGGCTTCATCACCAACCAGTTCAAGGTTGCGCTGAGCGGCTCGTACAACTTCACCGAGATCAACGATCCATCGCTGTCGGTGAACAAGTGCGCGCAGTGCACGGTGACCGATCCGATCAACGCGGCAGGCCGCGTGGTCATCGACGGCAACGCGCTGCCGCAGGCGCCGAAGTGGATCTTCAACGCCAGCGCGCGCTACAACTGGCCGCTGGCTGAAGGCAACCTGTTCGTGCTGACCGACTGGTCCTACCGCAGCAAGGTGAACTTCTTCCTGTACGAAGCCAAAGAGTTCACCGGCAAGCCGCTGACCGAAGGCGGCGTGCGCGTGGGCTACAACTGGGCGGGCGGCAAGTATGAAGTGGCAGCATTCGGCCGCAACATCACCGACACCCAGCGCATCACCGGCGCCATCGACTTCAACAACCTGACCGGCTTCATCAACGAGCCGCGCCAGTGGGGTGTGCAGTTCAAGGGCAGCTTCTAAGCAGCCAGCAGGCGGTCCGGGGCCGGAAGAATATTTTCGACCGGCTCTGGACAGCCTGAACAAGGCTCACTATAATGTGGCCTCTTTTCCCTGATAGCTCAGTCGGTAGAGCGACGGACTGTTAATCCGCAGGTCCCTGGTTCGAGTCCAGGTCGGGGAGCCAGAATTCAGCAGCAAGCAAAAAGCCCAGCCTTGAACGGTTGGGCTTTTTGCGTTCTAGGGTAAATTTATTTGTGCATAGAGGCTCGAGGATGGAGCACCCCCAGCAGTTCTAAGAGTTATTCGTGCGGCCGCCTCCAAGGTGGGTGCGACGTCGGTCGCTGAGCATAGAGCGCCCGCACGCACGGTTTTAGGAGGAGCCTTGGCACAGCGGGGGCTTTTTTTTGCAGCCAGTCTAATTTGCTCCAAACGGCAGGATTACGGTCTACCGGAGTCCAGAATCACGGAAGCGTTACGATTTTCTAGACCGCATTCGCTTTCGCCAGGGAATCTATAGACCCGATTAGCCAGTCGGCCAGGGAAAGCTAGACCGCTGTAGACATTTCAGTTTTGCGTGTAGACTGATTTCGCTGCAGGTCGTTAAAGTGCGTTCTGCAATCGGCAGCCCGGATCCAGTGATCGTCGTCAGGAAAGCGCAACCACACGACGCGCCATGCATTGCGTCCTTGCGCGTGGCGATGGCTTCAGGAAGTCACTGATGGGCAGGTAGACCGCCCCCCTTGGTTCATATGCCATGATACGCTCCTCTCGAAAAGTGTCTAAAGATTGGACCGGCGTAATGGAATATGGTTCGTTTTAGATTTTCGCCCTTTGAAACTGGATCAAATTAGACATCTCTCATGAATTTGTAGACTCTTACAGATAAACGGGCAGGGATTTTAGACCGATTCAGATGCAGACGGCCCCGTTTAGACTGATTTAGCCCACTGAACCTTTGGGCATGCCCAGCCCCGGTCACATGCCATAGATGCGCGAACCCGCATCCGCCGTTACACTGAGGGCCGCTATCCGGTTTCGACCAGAGGCTGCTCTTCCTCGATAAGTAGAGTAATTATGGCAAACCAATTATCAGTGCATGCAGTGATGGGGCCTTGGCAAGGAGAAGCGACAAGCGGACTAATGCAGCGTTGCCGCCACTATTGGGAAACTCCGCTGTGCCAATTGCCTGACTTGATGGTGGCGACATTCCTTGATCAGAAAATCGCTGAAACCCATATGTGTGAGGAGGCCGAGTTCCGATTGAAAAATAAGGAAAGAGACGACACTGAATACTTCAGGCCTGCTCTTAGAGGCGCTTGCCAATTCCAGAAAGCGCGCAAGCTGACGGCCCGGAACGGGCGCAAGATTCGATTGGTCTCTGCGCCGGTGCGGCCCAGAGACGAATTGCTTATCGTGTTAGCAACTTCCTGCCAAAGACGGTACTATCCCCAGGTCTCGTTTCCATTCAGAAGGGTAGATCGCAATGGCCGTCAAACCATCCAATGTCCAACGTTATGTGCTGCTGTCCAATCGCGGGCTGTATTCGCCGGCGCTCAAGCTGACTGCCACCAGCGAGGAGAAATTTACCCGCGCCTTGTTCGTGCGGACGGGGCTGCAAACCACGGCCAAGGCGGCCAAGCCGAGGGCAGTGAAAGTGGTCCATTCGACGGCTGAGACGGGGCCGAAGCTGGTGGAGCTGAGCGATGCGGAGGCGGCGGCGCTGAAGGCCAGCAATGCGGGCATCAAGCTGGTGCCGGAGGTGCTGTACCACGTAGCGCGCAGCCCGAGGCTGCAGATCCTGAAGCAGTCCACCGGCAAGGCGCAGGCCAAGGCGGCAGCCGGCATCAGCGTGAAGGTGACGGATGCCGGCAGCGGCAAACCGGTGAAGGGGGCACAGGTGGTGGCGTTTACGGATTTGGCTGCCGGCGTGGGCCAGCAGGGGACCACCAACGCCAAGGGCCTGGTGAGCTTGAAGTTCACCACCACCAGCAGGAAGCTGGAACTGCTGCTGATCTACGGGCCGGCCGGCTATTGGGGCTTGTGTGAGCGTTCGGTGACGATCAAGGATGGCAGCGTTAAAGGCATCGCGCCGGTCGACCTGGGCACGCCCGACTATCTGGACACCTTGTATGGACACCACGCGGCCGATGCCGGCGCCGGTGTGCGGGTCGGCGTGATCGATACCGGTGTCGATGGTGGCCATCCCGATCTCGAGGTTGCCGGCGGCGCCGCCTTTGTCGCCGACGAGAACGACGCCGGCGGATGGGGACCGGCCAAGCTGGAAGGCGAGCATGGCACGCATGTGGCGGGGATCGTCGGCGCGCGCGGCCAGCAGCCCAGCGGCAAGCAGGGCGTGGCGCCGGGCGCTACGCTGTACAGCTACCGGGTGTTTCCGAACGCGGGCGGCGGGGCCAGCAACTATGACATCCTGCGCGCGATAGAGCAGGGCGTGGCGGACAAGTGCGATCTGCTGAACCTCAGCCTGGGCGGCGACACGCCCGACGAGGCGGTGCGCGACGCCATCAAGTCCGCCTTTGACCAGGGCACTTTGTGCATCGTGGCGGCGGGTAACGATGGCCGCCAGCCGGTGTCCTATCCTGCCGCATGGGCGGAATCGGTTGCGGTGTCGGCCGCAGGAAAACAGGGGACTTTCCCGGCCGACTCGTCGGAGCAGCTGGATATCGCCCCGCCGGCTGCGACGAGCAACAAGCAGATTTTCATTGCACAGTTTTCCAACATCGGCCCGCAGGTCGATTTGACCGGGCCTGGCGTGGGCATCGTTTCCACGCTGCCGGGCAAGGGCTATGGCGTGATGAGCGGCACGTCGATGGCTTGCCCTGCGGCGGCTGGCGCGGCCGCAGTGCTGCTGGCCGCGCAGCCCAAGGTGCTGGCGATGGCGCGCGACCGCAAGCGGGCCACGGCCATGCTTGCGGTGATTAACGCGGCGGCCAAGCCGCTGGGCTTTCCGAAGGATCTGGAGGGGCTGGGCCTGCTGCCCTGATGGCAGTGGCAGCCGGCGGCTGGCCCGCGTGCTATATTGAAGTTATGAGCCAGCTTATCTTACGACGGACGAGTGCTGCGGCGGTTTCCGCCGAGGAGGCGCTCGCCTTGCTCGGCGGGTTCCCGCAGGGGCGCGTCATTCATCACAGCGGTAACAGCATCCTGGCCGATATCGCGCCGGAGAATGTGGCTGAACTGCGGCAGAAGCTGGATGGCTGGATCGTGTCGCCGCAGGGGGAGCGCATTCCTGTGCCGGATACGCGCCGGCACATCAGCTAGCTGCCGCGTCGCTAATCTTTCAGCCCCTTGCCTGCGAGGATGTGCGGAATGCATTTTTCGACGCGTGCCGCGCGCGTCTTGGACTGCTTGGCTTCGGCAAAGTGCAGCAGGTAGGCGCGCTGCCGGCCCGGCGTTAAAGCTTCGAAAGCTTCCTGCAGCTGCGGCGAGTCGTCCAGCCTGGCCTGGAATTCTTCCGCCATGTCGAAGTCCGCCGTGTCCTTGAATTCTACCGTCAGGCCGGCCTTTTCCACCGCGATGGCTTCCTGGATGTAGGTCTTGACGGCGGCTTTCAGCTCGTCCACCTGGCTGGCGCTGGTGAAGCGGATCTGGCGCCCGGCCTGCACATTTTTGGTCTGCTGGATCAGGATGCCTTCTTCGTCCTTGAGCAGGGCGCCCTTGAAGAACAGGATGGCGCAGTACTCCTTGAAGGTGTGGAGCAGCACGATATTGGCGTCGTTGAAGGTGTAGCAGGGCACGCCCCATTTCAGTTCCTCGTCCAGCTGGCAATCGAGCACGATGGCGCGCAATTTGCGCAGCGCTTCCTTCCATGACGTGGACTCGTTCACATACTCGTCTACCTTGGAATTCGTGTTTTTCTTCATGGTCGGCAGTCCTGTTTTTGGCGATAGGGCAGGCAGAAAGGTTGTCAATATAGCATAGCTCCGGGCCGCTCACGGCTGCTTGCTATGCTATGCTGGGCCTATCGCATAGACCGCCGCCCGACAGATGAAAATCTTCCCGAGATTCGCGCTGAGTTGCCTGGTGTCGTGTGCTGCGCCGGCGGCCGGCGAAGTAGCGCAGGCAATCACAAGGAGGCACGGCATGGCAGATTGGAGACTCTGGACCGCCCGCGCTGCAGCGCTGATCGGACTGGCCGCCTGCGGGCAGGCGTGGGCGCAGCCGCTGCAGCAGCCCTTTATTTGCCGCACCGAGGAGGCGGGCCTGGGCCAGCCGCTGGTGGACAACCAGCAGGGCATAGGCCACCCGGTGTTCGACGCGGACCGCAAGCTGCTGGGCCACAGCCAGCACTGCAACATCCACACCCGCGTGCTGCACTTCTATTACAACGGCAGCCGCTTCAAGACCTACGACGCGGCCGATCCGCCGTCGGATATGCGCACCGTCACCGTCAACGGCGCCAAGGCGCCGTTCGTGGTGCGCGTGGAGGTGGGCAGCATCAACCGCTTTTTGTACACCATCGCCATGCTGGAGCCGGCCGCGTGGAACCGCAAGCTGGTCTACTGGATGCGCGGCGGCGTGGGCATCGGCCACCAGCAGGGCATTCCCATGTGGGTGAACGAGCGCCTGAACAGCTCCGAACGGCTGCTGATGCCCAAGCTGCTGGAGCAGGGCTATGCGGTGGCCAGCTCCTCCGGCAACGAAACCGGCGTGCACTACAACATGCTGCTGGCGGCGCGGACCGCCTTGCTGACCAAGGCGCGCTTCGTTGAGGCCTACGGCAAGCCGCAGGCCACGATAGGCATCGGCGGCTCCGGCGGCGCGGTGCAGCAGTATATGTTCGCGCAGAATCAGCCCGGCTTGCTCGATGCGGGCATCGCCATCCAGTCTTACCCGGACATGGTGACGCAGACCATTCCGATTTCGGACTGTCCGCTGCTGGGCCAGTACTTCAAGGAGGAGGCCGAGCGCAACCCCGCCTCGTTGTGGACGAAGTGGCGCAACCACGCGCTGGTCCAGGGCATGAATGCCAGCGACGCGTCCACCGAGTGCATCGCGGGCTGGCGCATGGCGATGCCGACCGTGCTCAATCCCGTCTACAAGGACCCGAAGTTCGACGCCGGGGCCAGGCAGTACGGTTACCCGTCCAATGTATTCGCGAACGTTAAGTGGACGCACTGGAACGACCTGGCCGAGGTGTACGGCGCCGATGCCGCCGGCTACGCGCCCATCCCGGTCGACAACGTGGGCGTGCAGTACGGCCTGGCGGCGCTGGCGCAGGGACGTATCGGCGTGGATGAGTTCTTGCGCATCAATGCCTGCGTGGGCGGTTGGAAGGAGCAGGCCGAATTCGTGAACTGGGACAAGGACGCCGACCCGTTCGACAGCCGCAACATGAAGCGCAGCGCAACCTGCCGCGATCCTGTCGGGGCGCCGTCGCCGCGCCGCGCGGGCGACGTGGCGGCCATTCAGAAGGCGTATGCGTCCGGCCACGTGTTCACCGGCCAGCGCCTGGGCATGCCGGTGATCGACCTGCGGCCTTACCTGGAGCCGAAGCTGGACATGCACAACGCGCGCCAGTCCTTCTCGGTGCGCCAGCGCCTGCTGGACGCCAATCCGGCCGAGGCGAAAAAGCAGGTGATCTGGTTTACGCGCCTGGACGAGGACTTGAGCGCGCGCGTGATGGAGGCCTTGCCGGTGCTCGAGCGTCACCTGGCCGGCGGCGCCGCTCCGGCGGACTTCACCGACAAGTGCTTCGACAGCGGCAGTACGCTGATCGCCGCCGGGCCATCCGTCTGGGACGGTATCCTGGACAGCAAGCCGCAGGGCGCCTGCACCAAAGCTTATCCCATCTTCAGCAGTCCGCGCATGGTGGCGGGCGGCTCGATCAAAGGGGACGTTTTCAAGTGCGTGCTGAAACCGGTGGCGGCGGCGCTGGCCGACGGCACCTATCCTGCGGGCCTGCAGTTCTCCGCCGCGCAGGCGGACTGGCTGCGGCGCATTTTCCCGCAGGGCGTGTGCGACTACGCGCAGAAGGACGCGGGGCGGCCCTGATGCGGCGCCCCGCAGGCCGCTACAGCGCTTTCAGGAACGCCGTGAGGTCGGCCACTTCCTGCGGCGTGAGGCCGATCTGGAAGCGGCGGTCATAAAAGCGCACCACGCCTTGCAGGTCGGACTGCGAGCCGTTGTGGAAGTAGGGCGCGCGGGCGCTCAGGTTGCGCAGCACCGGCACCTTCATCTTGCCGACGTCGCGCCAGCGGCCGGTGAGCATGGCCAGGCCGGGATCGGTGGTGGCCACAATGGCGCCGGTGGCGTTGTTGCGCAGCGTGTAGAGCGGCATGTCCGGGGTGCGGAAGCGACCGTCGGCCACGCCGATGTCGAGCAGCAGCGGACTGGAATGGCTGCCTGCGTTGGGCGCGTTGTGGCAGCTGGCGCAGCTGCCGCGCTGGGGCTGGGCGCCGTTCTGCGGAAAGCCCGCCACTTGCGCGATATTGAATGGCCGATTGTTGAACAGCGCCTCGCCGCGCGCGATGGAGGCGCGCGCCAGGTTGGCGGCGCTGGCAGGTGCGGGCGGCGGCGGATTGCGCTGGCCGGGCAGCGGGCGCGCCGGTGCCGGCGGTGCGGCCAGGTTGCGCCAGGCGCCGAACATCGTCATCACGTTGCGGTTGAACGGTGCTTGCGTGCGCGAGTCGCCCGCCAGGCCGTTTATCCCCAGGTAGAAGCCGGTGGCGGCCAGTGCCTGCGGCCCGCCGCTGGCGCCGTTCTCCAGCAGGCTGCCTGCGGCGGCACTGGTGGCCTGCGCGGCGAACAGGCCGCTCTCGAAATCGACGATGGCGCGCTGGCTGGCGGCGCTCAGCTGCTGGGCGGCTTCGGCGTGGCCGAGCACGGCGTCGCGGGCCTGGGCCAGCAAGCCGCTGTCGATGCTGGCGCCAGGCTGGCTTTCGCGGGCGTCCCACATCACGCTGCTGAGGAAGGCCAGGTTGGCCGACGGCAGCGGGCGGCGGAACAGCGACAGCTCGCGCGCGCTGGCGAAGTTGTAGGGATCGTCGGCGCGCAGCAGCGTGAATTCCGCATTGGCGGGCATGGCCATGCCGACGCGGATCAGCCCCTTGGTGAGCAGCATGCTGTAGGCCAGGCGCTTCTGGTCCAGCGTGGCCACGGCGGCAGTGGGGGAATTGGCGCCGTCCACCAGGCGGAACACCGGATCGGCGCCCTGGCTCTGCTCGAAGCGCTGCGCCAGGCCGCGCGGCGTTACGCTCCATCCGGCGTCTTCGCTGTGGCAGCTGGCGCAGCTGCGGCCATTGCCCATGGGGGTGAAGAAGGGATTGGCCGTGTCGATGAAACCGGCCCGGCTCACGGTGAGCGAGGCGCCGTCCGGGTTGGCCTGCGGGACCGGCGCTGCGGGCGCCGGAGCGCCCAGCGCGGCGCGCGAAACGGCTGCGGTGGTCACGGTGACGGTGGCGCCGATATCGGCGCTGGTGCCGCTGCTTGTGCTGGTGCTAGTGCTGGTGCTGGTGCTGATGCCGGTGCTGATGCCGGTGATGGCGCTGGCGCCGGCGGCGTCCGCCGTGGCGGCTGCCGGGCTGGCGCCGCCGGCCGCAAGCAGCACCGGGGCAGCGGCGCCGGCGGCCTGCTCGCCGCTGCCGCCGCACGCGGCCAGCGATGCTGCCAGGACGGTTGCCGCGAGGCGGATAGTTGCGTGCATGGTGCTCTCCTTGTCTTGTTCTGATACAGCGCATCGTGGCGCCACAATGTGGAGGAAAAATGGAGCCGGGCGCCGCGATGCCGCCGGCCGTGGGATTCGCGCCACATGCACAATTCCTGCACATTCGGCAGGTATGATGGCGGGATGAACCGACCCCATATTCCGACGGAGCGCGCATGCGGCTGACCATTGCCCGCAAGATCGCGCTCGCGGTCAGCGCCATCGTCATCCTGTGCATCGGCACCATGGCCTGGCTGGCCAGTGTCAATCTGCAGCGCGGCTTTGTCGCCTACCTGAACGAGATGCATGTGCAGGACCTGGAACAGGTCAGCGGCCTGCTGGCCGACCGCTACAAGCAGGAGGGCGGTTTCGACTGGCTGCGCAACCGGCCGCGCGCCATGAAGGACGTGCTGGATAGGATGGCGCCGCAACTGATGGTGGAGCCGGACGCGCCGCTGCGCCGTCCGCCGCCGCGCCGCGACGGCTATGGTCCGCCGCGGCCGGGCGAGCCGCCGCCCCGTCCGGGCCCGTTGCGCGACCCGATGGCGTTCGCGCAGCGCCTGTCGGTGCAGGACGAGCAGGGCCGCCCCGTGATCGGCCCGCGCGATCCGCCGCCCGGCATACAGCGCCCCATCGTGGTGGACGGGCGCGAAGTGGGCAGCGTGCACCTGCTGCAGCTGCGCCAGGCCAGCGGCGCCAGCAGCGGCGCGGCCAGCTTCCTGCGCGCGCAGGTGCGCGACATCCTGCTGCTGGCCGGGGCGCTGCTGCTGGTGGCCGTCGCGCTGGCGGCGGCGCTGGCGCGCCACCTGCTGCGGCCCGTGGCGGCGGTGCACGGCGTAACGGCGCGGCTGGCGCGCGGGGAATTTTCCGCGCGCGCGCCGGTGCTGAGCCGCGACGAGCTGGGCGAGCTGGCGCTGCACGTGAACGCCATGGCGCAGGAACTGGAGCGCAACGAACAGCAGCGCCGGCAGGTGATGGCGGACGTATCGCACGAGCTGCGCACGCCGCTGACGGTGATACGCGGCGAGATCGAGGCGCTGCTGGACGGCATCCGCAAGGCCGATCCGGGCGCGCTGGAATCGCTGCACGGCGAGGTGCTACGCCTGACCAAGCTGGTGGACGATCTGCACCAGCTGGCGCTGGCGGACGCCGGCGACCTGCATTGCGAGCTGCGCGAACTGGAATGGCAGGGCGTGCTGGCGCCGCTGCTGGAGCGCTACCGCGCGCGCGCGCGGTCCGCCGGGCTGGATCTGGCTTGGGCTGCGCCTGGCGGGCAGCCGGTACTGGTGCGCGCCGACGCCGGCCGGCTGGAGCAGGTGGTGATCAATCTGCTGGAGAACAGCGTGCGCTACACGGACGCGGGCGGCCGCATTGTAGTGGCGCTTTCCATGCGCGACGGCCACGCCGAACTGACGATCGACGACAGTGCGCCCGGCGTGCCGCCCGGCGCTTACGCACGCCTGTTCGAGCGCCTGTACCGCGTGGACCGCGCACGCACGCGCGAGCGCGGCGGCAGCGGGCTGGGACTGTCCATCTGCAAAGCGCTGGTGGCGGCGCACGGCGGCGAAATCGTGGCGCAGCCGTCCGCGCTGGGCGGGGTGCGCATTCGTCTCCGCCTGCCCCTGTCCCGGCCGCAAACTCACGGGGAAACCCATAAGGAAACCATATAAGCATGGAAAACGCCCACGTACTGGTGGTGGAGGACGATATCAAGATTGCGGCGCTGCTGGCGGACTACCTGCACGCCAGCGGCTACCGCGCCACCTGCATCGCCGACGGCGCGCAGGCGCTGGACTTCCTGCGCGCCACGCCGGTGGACCTGGTGCTGCTGGACCTGATGCTGCCGGGGATGGACGGCCTGGGGCTGTGCCAGGCGGCGCGCGGCTTCCTGCAGGCGCCCATCATCATGCTGACGGCGCGCGTGGACGAGGTGGACCGCTTGCTGGGCCTGGAGGCGGGCGCCGACGATTACGTGTGCAAACCCTTCAGCCCGCGCGAGGTGGTGGCGCGCGTGCGCGCCCAGCTGCGGCGCGCGTCCGGCGCGCTGCTGCAGGCTGCGCCGCTGTTCGCGGTGGACCGCGCCAGCATGCGGGTGCTGGTGGCGGGCGCGCCGCTGGCGCTCACGCCGGTGGAGTTCCGCCTGCTGGCCGAGCTGGTCGAGCATCCCGAGCGGGTGTATTCACGCCAGCAGCTGCTGGATGTGGCGCACGAGGATCAGCGCGATATCAGCGACCGCACCGTCGATTCCCACATCAAGAATATCCGCCGCAAGCTGGCCGCGCGGCCCGCTGCTGCCGAGTGTTTGCAGTCGGTGTATGGCGTCGGCTACAGGTTCGAGTTGGCAATCTGCTAAAATTGTTTGGATCCCCTCGCAGACTCAACGTACGGAGCAGGCATGAAACGTGTGATATTCAACCAGAAGGGCGGCGTCGGGAAATCGACCATAGCCGTGAATCTCGCCGCCATTGCGGCCTACCATGGCAAGAAGACGCTGCTCATCGATATCGACCCGCAGTGCAATTCGAGCCGCTACCTGCTGGGCGACGCGGCCAAGGAAATCGAGCCCACGGTGGCGGGCTATTTCGAGCAGACCCTGAACTTCATGGTGTTCTCGCTGTCGGCGCGCAGCTACGTGCACGAGACGAAGTTCGAGAACCTGTCGCTGATGCCGTCGCACCCGGAAATCGGCGAGCTGCAGTCCAAGCTGGAATCGCGCCACAAGATCTACAAGCTGCGCGACGCGCTCAACGAGCTGTCCAAGGAGTTCGACGAGATCATCATCGATACGCCGCCGGCCTACAACTTCTTCACGCAATCGGCGCTGATCGCGGCGGACACCTGCCTGATTCCGTTCGACTGCGACGACTTTTCGCGCCAGGCTTTGTACACGCTGATGAACAACGTCGGTGAAATCAAGGCGGACCACAATCCTGCGCTGGAGATCGAAGGCATTATCGTCAACCAGTTCCAGCCGCGCGCCAATCTGCCGCAGCGCATGGTGGACGAACTGCTGGCGGAAGGCTTGCCGGTATTGCAGAACAAACTGTCCAGCTCCATCAAGGTGCGCGAGTCGCACGAGCGCTGCCTGCCGATGATCCACCTGGACAGCCGCCACAAGTTGTCGCAGGAATTCCTGGCGCTGTACGAGGAGCTGGAGTTCGCGCAGCAGAACCAGGCCAAGGCCCGCAAGCGCGGCTGACCGCGCGCTGGCTCAAGGCCCGGAGGGACCGAACTCGCCGAACTCGCCGACGTAGCGGGCGCGCGGCCGTATCATGCCGCCGTCCGCCGCCTGTTCGGCCGCGTGCGCCAGCCAGCCTGCGGAACGTGCCAGCGCGAACAGCACGATGCCGCTGTGCGGCGGCAGCTCCAGCACCAGTTCCAGCGCCGCCAGCGCGAAGTCCGAATTCGGTTCGGCGCCTTTGATCGCGGCCGCTTCGGCCGCCAGCGCCAATACGCCTGCCGCTTGCGGCAAAGGCTTCATCATGTCCAGCAGCAGCTTGGCGCGCGGGTCGCCGTCCGGATACAGCGGATGGCCGAAACCGGGCCGCATGGGCGCTAAAGCAGCGGCGCCCGTTTCATTCAATTGCGCCACGATGACATCCTTTGCCATCAGGTAGTGGCCACCGTGCTCGGGGCCCGACAGCGCGGCCAGCCCCGCGCACAGCACCGCAGGCAGCGCTGCGCCCGTGGAGGCAACGCAGCGCACCGTGAAGGCGGAGGTGTTCAGTTCATGGTCCGCCATCAGCACCAGTGCTGCGCGCAGCAGCTCTGCGCCGGCTCCTTGCACGTTCCACGCGCGCGCCACCTGCAGGTGCAGCGGCGCGGCGGTGATCTCCGCATCGAGCAGCAGGCCCGCCAGCATGCGCATCAGCTGCGCGGGCGGTGCGCCTTCCTGGCCACCGGTGTGCGCCGCCGCGAGCAGCGGCAGGAACGCCATGGCGCGCTCCAGCGGCGCCATGGTCCGCGCCAGCGCGGCGGCGGCGGGCGGCAGCGCGGGCAGTGGCTGCGTCGCTGCAGGCGGCTTCGCTGCCGCAGGCGTGCCAGCCTCGCCCCATAAGATGGCTGCGGCCTGCTCCAGCGTGGCGTGCGCCGCCAGCGCGCTGCTGTCATACCCACGGTAAAACAGTTTGCCGTCCGCGATCAGCGAGATGTGCGACTCCAGCACCGGCACGCCCCAGCTCATGGCCGCGGCCACCGCGTGTCCGGCGCGCTTGCCGTCCGCCTTGCGCGCGGCCAGGCGCAGCACTTCCTCGTGCGCATAGCGCTTGCTGCGCGTTTTGCCGTCGGCGATGGAGGCGAGCAGGCCCCGGCTGACATAGGCGTACAGCGTGGCGGCCGACACGCCGAGTATGGCCGCCGCTTCCTTGGATGAGATTTCCTTCTTCATGCCTTGTTTGCTGAATATTTATGTTGATTGCCGGAGTCAAGATTGACGCTGTTTTCAGGCGCCGCATAGACTCATTGTATGCACAAGCCCACACCACTCGCAAACCCGCCCACGCCTACGGCGCGCCGCAAGGTCCCGATGCTGCAGCCGCTGCGGCACCGGCGCTACCGCCAGCTCTGGCTGGCCAACCTGCTGTCCAACCTTGGCACATGGACGCAGACCTTCGCCGCAGCCTGGCTGGTGGCCACCATTTCGCCGTCGGCGCACACCTCCGCGCTGGTGCCGGCGGCAAGCTATGCGCCCATGCTGATGTTCGGGCTGCTGGCGGGCGTGGTGGCGGACGCGGTGCCGCGTCCGAAGCTGCTGTTCGCCGTCAACCTCTTCATGGCGCTGGCCGCTGCCGGCATGGCGTCGCTGGCGGCCAGCGGCCTGGCGTCGCCGCCCGCCGTGCTGGCGCTGATCTTCATGATGGGCACCGGCTCCGCCTTCATGTGGCCGGCCTGGCAGGCCGCCATGTCCGGATTGGTGCAGCCGGAGGAAGTGGAGGCTGCCGCGTCGCTGAACAACCTGAGCTTCAATGTCGCCGCAACCGCCGGCCCGGCGCTGGGCGGCGTGCTGTTCCTGTGGGTGGGCGCCGCGCCGCTGTTCCTGTTCAACGCCTTGTCCTTCGGCGGCCTGCTGCTGGTGTACCTGGACTGGATACGCGGCAGCGGCCGGGAGCAGGGCGCGAAGGATGGCGGCATCAGCTGGCAGGGCTTCCGCGCAGGCCTGCAGGCTGCATTCGGCTCGCCCGCCTACCGCCGCCTGCTGCGGCACACGGTCTGCATCTTTGGCGCAGCCATTGCCTACACCGCCTTGCTGCCGCTGTTCGTGCGCGACGTGCTGTTGCGGGAAGCGGGCGCGTTCGGCAGCCTGATGGCCTGCGTCGGCATCGGCGCCGTGCTGGCCGCCTTCGTGCTGCCGGAACTGCGGGCCCGGTTCGCGCGGCGCCCTCTGCTGGCCGGCGCCGTGGCGATCTTCGGCGCCATGCTGCTGGCGATGCCGTACGTGCAGGCCTGGGCGGCGCTGATGGCATTGTCGGTCATGGGCGGCGTGGCGTGGTCCGCCATGGTGACGACGCTGAACAGCACTGCCCAGTCGTCGTTTCCCAGCGAGGTGCGGGCGCGCACGCTGTCGGTCTACCTGATGGCGATGGCGCTCGGGCAAACCGGCGGCAGCCTGCTGTGGGGCGCGGCGGCGGAGCTGTCCGGCGTGCAGT
Source organism: Massilia sp. BGA-UO-ETr-WB1 (assembly GCF_059567845.1). Taxonomy (NCBI): domain Bacteria; kingdom Pseudomonadati; phylum Pseudomonadota; class Betaproteobacteria; order Burkholderiales; family Oxalobacteraceae; genus Massilia; species Massilia sp. BGA-UO-ETr-WB1. The sequence goes on from NZ_JCAQOT010000025.1 coordinate 353,359, forward strand.
GCGCCATGATGCTGGCCGGCGCCTGCCTGCTGCTGTATGCGCTGTCGCTGGCATGGCCGCTGATGCTCCTGTCGCGGCGCCGCGCGGAGCCGTGGCAGTGTAATCTGTAGGCTGGCATAGCGGAGGAGAACACGATGGCAATGCTGGAACTGGCCGAAGGCGGCCAGCTGTATTACGAATGGATCGCGGCGGATGGCGGCGGGGCCGGCAAGCCGGTGCTGGTCTTCCTGCACGAAGGGCTGGGCTGCACCGCGATGTGGAAGGATTTCCCCGCGCGCCTGTGCGCGCAGACCGGCTGCCAGGGGCTGGTGTACGACCGGCGCGGCTACGGCCAGTCCGACCCCTTGCGCACCGGCCGCAGCGTGCACTATCTGCACCGGTATGCGCTGGAAGAGCTGCCGCAGGTCCTGGCGCTGCTGGACGGGCGGCCCTACGCGGTGGTGGGCCATTCGGACGGCGGCAGCATCGCCTTGATCCATGCTGCGGACCAGCCGCCAGGCCTGCTGGGCGTGGCGACGGAAGCGGCGCATGTGTTCGTGGAAGAGGTGACGCTGGCGGGCATCCGCGAGGCGCGCGCGGCGTACGGCGCCGGCAAGCTGCGCGGCCTGTCGCGCTATCACGGCGACAAGACGGACCGGATTTTCGGCGCCTGGGCCGACACCTGGCTGCGGCCGGCGTTCAGCCGCTGGAATATCGAATACCTGCTGCCATCGATTGCGTGCCCGGTGCTGGCCTTGCAGGGCTGCGGCGACCAGTACGGAACCGCAGCGCAACTGGACGCCATCGAAGCGCAGGCGCCGCGCGCGCGCAAGGCCATGCTGCCGGACTGCGGCCACACGCCGCACCAGGAGCAGCCGGAGGCGGTGCTGGAGGCCGTATCGAATTTCTTGAAGGAGCTGGAGGCGAGATGATAGACCACCTGGATCACCTGGTGCTGACCACGCGCGAGCGCGAGCGCTGCATCGATTTCTACACGCGGGTGCTGGGCATGCAGCTGGAGACATTCGGCGCCGGCCGCGTGGCGTTCAAGTACGGCGCGCAGAAGATCAACCTGCATGAATACGGCAAGGAATTCCTGCCGAAGGCGGCGCAGCCCACGCCCGGTTCGCTGGACCTGTGCTTTATCGCGTCCATTCCGCTGGACGAAGTGATCGAGCGGCTGGCGCAGCTGGGCGTGCCGATCGAGGAGGGACCGGTGGCGCGCACCGGCGCCAATTGGCCGATCCGCTCGGTCTACCTGCGCGACCCGGACCAGAACCTGATCGAGATCTCCGAACGCGCCTGATCCGGGCTGGCGGCACAACCAGTCAGTCGCCCATCGGCGTGCGGCAGGCCGCTTCGTGCAGCCATTGGCCATTGCAGATGCGCGCGCGGCACAGACCCGCCTCGGCGCCGCCCAGGCGCTGGCAGCGGCGCAGCAGCGAGTCGGTGCTGTCGCCGTCCCTGCGTTCCACCACGTCGCGCGTGTGCAGGACGGCGGACGGTTGGCCGCCGCTGTGCGCCACCAGTGCAGCCAGCAGCGCCACATCGTTATCCGCCTGCGGCGCGGCGGCGGCGGACCGTGCCGCGCCTGTGGGCGTCGCCTGGTGCGCCTGGTAGCGACGCGCTTGCGTCCCGCGTTCGCCATGCACAGCCGGATGCGCCGACCCGGGCGCGGCAGCCACCAGCGCTTTCGGCTGCGGGCCGCGCGGCCCGGCCGCAGCGGCCTTGGCGGCCGTCGCGGCCGTCGCGCCTGTGGCCGCAGCCGTGGCCTGCTTGTTTCGAGCCGGGGCGATCGCCGGCAGCGGCTCGTTGACGATGGCGGCTGCGCGCCGCTCCGCTTCTTCCGGTGCTGCGAGCAGCGGCGACGCAGACGCAATCGGCGCCAGCGCCTCGTTGTGCCGGGCCGGCGCCAGACCCAGATAACTGAAGCCCGCGACAGCCGCCGCAACCACCGCCAGCAAGGTCAGTAACGCCACGAGCTGGCCGGGCCGCAGCCGCGCCAGGCGCGCACTCGGCGTATTCGCCTTGCCGCTGTTTTCCAGGCTGGCCAGGATGCGCCGGCTGCCATCGCCCGGCTGTGCGGCGGCAAACAGGCCCGGCCTCTGCGGCGGTATGGATTTATCCAATCTATCCTCCCAAGGTTTGATCTGCTTCGGATCCGCTTGCCGATGGACGGCATACGATGGAGCGATTCCGGTACTGCCGCCATCAGTGTGCGGCCAGCCGTCCGGCCACGCTTTGACGGAGCGCACTATGCTTGTCATTTCCTTGCTGCTGTTGTTTTTGCTGGTGTGCCTCAGCGGCTGGCTGCTGCTGTTCCCGGCCGGGCGCGACGCCCTGGTCGCGCTGGCGCTGCCTTGCTGCCGCGCCTTGCTGCGCGAGCGCTACGCGTGGCTGCTGGCGTGCGGCGCGCTGGTGCTGCTGCTGCCGCCCACGCTGGCGCTGGTGGCGTCCCGCCGCCTGGCGCTGCCTGCGTTCGATGGCGGGGGATATGAAGCGAACGGCCAGGTGGCGGCTTTGCTGAAGGGCGAACAGCTGGTGCCGCCGCCGTCCCTGCCGCCGCTGGCTTTCACCACCGCCGAAGTAGTGCGCGCGCGGCCCTTGCTGGCGGGCGCCAACCGCAGCTGGCAACAGCTCCATCCCGATTTCGAGCAGCGGCTGCTGGCGGTGTTCCGCATCATGAAGGAGCGCCACGGTTACGACATGGCGCTGCTCGAAGGCTACCGCAGCCCGGAACGCCAGGACCTGCTGGCCAGCGCAAGCGCCAGCGTGACCAACGCCAGGGCTTTCCAGAGCTACCATCAGTTCGGCCTGGCCGCCGACTGCGCCTTCCTGCGCGACGGCAAACTGGTGATCTCCGAAAAGGATCCCTGGGCCATGCGCGGCTACCGCTTGTACGGCGAGGCCGCCGAAGCGGCAGGCCTGACCTGGGGCGGGCGCTGGACCATGATGGACTTCGGCCACGCCGAGCTGCGTTTGCCGGGCGCGACGCAACGCAAACGCTGAGAGTTGTTCTGCCTCAAGAATGCTTCGTGATGCCGGTGGCACCATAGCTCGGGTCTGCCGACTGGCGCCACGGAGCTATCATGATGCGACGAACCTGGCTGTTCCTCACCGACTCCCGCAATCTCACCATCGCCGGCTTCATCGCCGTGGCCGCGCTGTTCTATCTCGGCGCCGAGCTGCTGGAACTGGCGCTGATCTGGGCAGTGGCTGCGCTGGCTATGGCCTTGCTGGCATGGCTGCTGGTGCGCTGGCTGCGCCGCCGCCATGCGGCGCGCGCGGCCGCCGGGCTGGAGGCGGCCATGGCGCCAACCGAGGCACCGCCGCCGGCCGACGGCGCCGGCCGGCATGAAGTGGACGCGATCCGCAGCGGCATGCTGAAGGCGATCGCCACCATCAAGGGCTCGAAGCTGGGCCGCATGCCGGGATCGCGCGCGCTGTACGAGCTGCCGTGGTACATGATCATCGGGAACCCGTCCGCAGGAAAAAGCAGCGCCATCACCCACTCCGGCCTGCAGTTCCCGTTTGCCGATGCGCGCGTTGTGCATGGCGTGGGCGGCACCCGCAATTGCGACTGGTTCTTTACCGCCGACGGCATCGTGCTCGATACCGCGGGCCGCTACGCGGTGGAAGACGAGCACCTGGCCGAATGGCGCGGCTTCCTGGATCTGCTGAAGAAGCACCGCAAGCGCGCGCCGGTCAACGGCATCATCGTCGCGGTCAGCATTGCGGAGCTGCGCAGCGATCCGGACGGCGCGCTCAAGCTGGCGCGCAGCCTGCGCAAGCGGGTGCAGGACTTGATCGAGCGGCTGGAAGTGTTCGCGCCCGTGTACGTGCTGTTTACCAAGGCGGATCTGATCGCGGGCTTCAGCGACTTCTTCTGCCAGTGCGAACGCAGCGAGCGCGAACGCGTGTGGGGCGCCACCATGCCCTACAAGCGCAAGGCGGGCAGCGAAGAGCTGCTGGCGTTCTTCGACCAGGGTTTCGATGAGTTGCACGCGGGCCTGGTGGAAATGAGCATGGCCAACATGGCGCAGCCGCGCCGCACGCGCATGGCGCCGGGCGTGTTCACCTTCCCCATGGAGTTCGCCTCGATGCGCGCGCCGTTGCGGGCTTTCCTGGCCACGCTGTTCGAGGAAAATCCTTTCCAGTTCAAGCCGGTGTTCCGGGGTTTCTACTTCACCAGCGCCTTGCAGGAAGGGCAGCCTGTCAGCGCCCAGTCGCAGCGCATCGCGGAGCGCTTCGAGCTGGCGCTCAAGCCGGAGCAGCAGCAAGCGGCGCCCATGCCGTATGGCTCGGCCGGCGGCTACTTCCTGCTCAAGCTGTTCCGCGACGTGGTGTTCGCGGACAAGGCACTGGTGTCGCAATACGCAAGCCGCGCCAGTGCGCGCTTCAGGTATGCGGCGTTCTTTGGCGCCGTCCTGCTGCTGGGCGGTGCGCTGGGAGGCTGGACCTGGTCCTATATGGGCAACCGCCAGCTGGCGGCCAATGTGCAGGCGGACCTGGACAAGGTGGTGAGGCTGCAGGACAAACGGCTGGACCTGCAGTCGCGCCTGGAGGCGCTGGAAATCTTGCAGGACCGCATCGAGCAGCTGGAAAAGTTCGGGCGCGACCGCCCGTGGTCGCTCAGCATGGGTTTGTACCAGGGCGGCTTGCTGGAGCGCAAACTGCGCGAGGAGTATTACGCCGGCGTGAAGGAAGTGATGGTCAAGCCGGTGGCGGCCAGCCTGGAGGCGCTGCTGTTCGAGATGAACGCCAATGCGGACCAGCTGGCGGCGCCGGGGCCCGCAGCCGCAGGTGCGGCGACGGCGGCACCGGCCGCGCGCCAGTACGTCGACGCCAATCCGCTCAACGTGGAGGACGCCTACAACGCGCTCAAGACCTACCTGATGCTGGCCGATACGCCGCGCGCCGAAGCCGGCCATTTGAACGACCAGCTCACGCGCTACTGGCGCGGCTGGCTGGAGGCGAATCGCGGCGCCATGCCGCGCGAGCAGATGATACGCAGCGCCGAGCGGCTGCTGACCTATTACCTGGCGCAGTCGGGCGACCCGTCCTGGCCGCGCATCGAACAGAAGCTGGCGATGGTGGACCAGGCGCGCGAAAACCTGCGCCGCGTGGTGCGCGGCATGCCCGCGCGCGACCGGGTGTATGCCGACATCAAGGCGCGCGCCGGCGCGCGTTTCCCGGCCATGACGGTGGTGCGCATCGTCGGCGAGCAGGACCAGGCGCTGATGGCGGGCAGCCACGCCATTCCCGGCGCCTTCACCCGCGAGGCCTGGGAGAATTACGTGCAGGGGGCCTTCCGCGACGCCGCCAGCCGCGAGCTGCAAAGCACCGACTGGGTCCTGAAGACGGCCAGCAAGGACGACCTGACCCTGGAGGGCAGCCCCGAGCAGATCCAGAAGAACCTGGTGGAGATGTACAAGGCCGATTACGCCAGGGAGTGGCAGAAGTTCGTGCAGGGCGTGGCCGTGGCGGACCTGGACGGCTTCAACGGCGCGGTGGCGGCCATGAACCGGCTGGGCGACCCGCAGTCCTCGCCCATCATCAAGCTGCTCAACACCACCCATGAGCAGACCTCGTGGGACAACCCCACACTGGCGAACGCCGAAGCGAAGAAGGCGCAGCGCAGCTTTACGGACTGGATCAAGCACACCTTGCTGCGCCGCTCGCCGGCCCCGGTCAATGTGCAGCTGGACCCGGCCCGCTTCGAGCGGCCGATGGGGGTGGTGGGGCGCGAGTTCGCGGCGGTGGCCAAGCTGGTCGCGGCCAGGGACAAGGACGCCACGCTGCTGCGCGGCTACATGGACACCCTGTCGCGCCTGCGCACCCGCCTGAACATACTGAAGAACCAGGGCGATCCCGGCCCCGGCGCGCGCCAGTTCATGCAGCAGCCCCTGGAAGGCACCGGCTCCGAGCTGGCCGACGCGCTGCGCTTCGTCGACGAGCAGATGCTGACCGGGATGGGCGACGCGCAGAAGCGTGCCATTCGGCCGCTGCTGGTGCGCCCGCTGATGCAGACCTTCGCCGTCATCATCGGCCCGGCAGAGGCGGAAATCAACAAGACCTGGCTGGCGCAGGTGTACGAGCCGTTCCAGCGCACGCTGGCCGCCAAATATCCGTTCTCGCCGGGCGCCAGGATAGAGGCCAGCAGCATGGAGATCGGCCAGTTCTTCGGCCCCGAGGGGCTGGTTGCCAAGTTCGTCACCACCTCCATGGGGCCGCTGGTGGTGCGGCGCGGCGATGTGCTGGCGCCGCGCACCTGGGCCGACATGGGCATTGCGCTGTCGCCGCAGGCGGTGGCGCGCTTCCCCGGCTGGATAGCGCCGCTGGGCGCGGGCGGCATCGCCACCGCGTCGGCCGCCGCGCAGACCGTGTTCCAGATCCAGCCGCTGCCCGCGCCGGGCACGCTGGAATACACGGTGGAGATAGACGGCCAGCAGCTGCGCTACCGGAACACGCCGGCGCAGTGGACCAGCATGGTCCATCCCGGCCCGCAGGGCGTGCCGGGCGCGCGCATCACGGCGGTGGCCTTCGACGGCCGCAGCGTGGAGCTGTTCAACGAGCCGGGGCAGTTCGGCCTGAAGCGCATGATCGACGCCGCCGCGCGCAAGCGCAAGGAAGAGGGCGTGCACGAGCTGCGCTGGACCCAGGGCGGCATCAGCGTGGCGCTGGACCTGAAGATCACCAGCAGCCCCGAAGCCGGCGGCGGCAGCGCGCCGCAGGACCAGGGCTTCCGCGGCATGAAGCTGCCCGAGTCCATCGTCGGCGGCCTGCCGCCGGCGGCCGATCCGCCGGCTCAGCCGGCCGGGCCCAGCGTGCCGGCCGGCCCCGCCGCGCTGGCCGCGCTGCCGCCGGGAGCGGCGCAATGAGCCGCGCGGCCATGGGGCGGCTGCCCCAGCTGGCGCGCGTGGGCTACTTCGGGAAAATCCCCGCGCGTAGCGACTTTATCAAGGCCGGCGACAACCATGCGCTGGCCGGGCTGCTGGACAGCTGGCTGGCCGACACCATGACCGGGCTGACGGCGGAGCCGCGCTGGAAACTGCACTACGACGCCATGCGCCCGCTGCATTTCGCCTTCGTCGGCACGCGCAGCAGGCACGCCATTGCCGGCCACCTGGTGGCCAGCTGCGACCAGTCGCAGCGGCGCTTTCCCTTCCTGGCAATGAGCACGCTGGAGATCGACGACCCCGGCAGCTTCCTGCGGCACAGCCCCATCGTGCTGGCGCCGCTCTGGGCCGCGCTGGCCGGCAGCACGGCGGCTGCGGCGCTGGCCATGCACCCGGCGCCGCAGCTGCATGCCTTGTCCGCCACCGTGCTGGAAGTCGATCCGCACGACGCGGCGCACGCCTCCGTGCTGGACGATTTCCTCGGCAGCACCACGCTGGCCGGCCTGGAGGCCATGCTGGCGCAGGACGGCCGCCGCATCTCCGCGCGGCAGATGATACTGGCGGTGGGCCTGCTGCTGCAGCCTTTCGGCTGGAGCGGCAGCACGCGCCTGGATCGCAGCCTGGTGCTGCCGCTGCCGGGCGACCCCCTGCACCGGCCGGCGGCCGCCGCGCTGTGGCTGTCGCTGGCCGAACCCTTCCTGCGCCAGGCGGACGTGGAACTGGCACTGCTGGTGTGCGAGCTGTCCGGCCGGCCGATGCTGGTGCTGGGCTTTGCCGGCGCCTCGCCGGCCACGCTGCGCGGGGTAATCGATCCGCAGTACGCGGAGGCGCAGCAGATCGCCTTCGACAGCACCGGCTGGGTGGACGACATGATCGGCGGCGACCACAAGGTGCTGCGCCTGTCGGCCTGCCTAGAGCAGGAGCGCCTCACGCTGCGATCGGCCTGCGCGCTGTTTCACGAAACCTTTATTTGAGGAGCATGCCATGCGCTACCTTTCCGCCGCAGCGCTGTGCCGCGCCGCCGCCGCTACCGTCACCATCGTCGCCATCGTCGCCGCCGTTGCCGCCAGCGGGCCGGCCCGCGCCCAGCCTGCCTTGCCGGCCACGCCCAAGCCTGGCCAGGTGGTGGTCACCGGCACCGTGCCGGACGAAGCCAGCAAGGCGGCCATGCTGCAGCGCCTGCGCGAGCTGTATGGCGCCGAGCGCGTGGTGGACCAGATCGGCATCGGCAACGTGGCGCTGCCGCCCAACTGGAGCGGCTATGTGCAAAAGCTGATCGGCCCCAACCTGAAGCTGATCAGCAAGGGCGAACTGAAAGTGGACGGCAACAACGTCACGCTGCGCGGCGAGGTGGCCAACGAGGCGCAGCGGCAGCAGATCGCCAGCGACGCCGCCACCAGCCTGAATCCGACCTACACTGTCAACAACGGCTTGCGCGTAAGCGCGGCCGAGCAGGAACTGCTGGACGCCACGCTGGCCAGTCGCATCATCGAATTCGAGAGCGGGCAGGCCGCGATACGGATGTCCGGCAAGGAGATCCTCGACGAGATGGCCGGCGCGCTGCACAAGGTGAAGGGCAAGAAGGTGGAAGTGATCGGCCACACGGACAACGTCGGCCTGCGCGACAGCAATGTGGCGCTCAGCCTGGCGCGCGCCGAAGCGGTGCGGACCTATCTTGCGCAGAAGGGCATCAGCCCGGACATGATCGCCGTATCCGGCCAGGGCCCGGACAGGCCCGTGGCCGACAACGCGGCCAGCGAAGGCCGCGCGCGCAACCGCCGCATCGAGTTCCGCATTGCGCAGTAGCGCAATGCGGGGCGGCCGGCGCGCACGCTAGGGCAGTGTGATGGTCAGGCTGGCCGGGCGCGGCGCCAGCTTGACCAAGTCCGCATAGGCCGCCATGCCCTGCCGGGTGGCGTTGTCCAGCGACGACTTCATGCCGATGTAGACGCACAGCGCCGCCAGCGCGAACACCGCCGACAGCGTCCAAAGCGGCACGTCGCTGCGCAGCTTGTGCGCCACCTGGTCGGGCCGTTCCGCGCGCGGCGCGAAGCCCCGGCTCTTGCCCCTGATGTGGGCGATCTCGTCGCCCAGGCGGGTGGTCAGGCAGGCCAGCTTGTCGCTGCTGTCTAACGCATACTTCCCCTTGAAGCCGAGCAGCAGGCAGAGATGGAACACCTGCAGCGCCTGCAGCCGCGCGCCGCCTTTGCCGCGCAGTTCCTCCAGGCGGTCGAAGAAGTGCTCGCCGGCCAGCTGGTCACCGAACACCGTCAGCTGCAGCGGGCGCCGCTCCCACGGCTCGCGGATCGGGAAACCGGACGCCAGGATGATCTCGTCCAGCGCGGCGCAGTAGGCGTACTTCGCCGCCTCGATGTCCTCGCCCTGCGCGCGCAGACGCCGCGCCTCGTTTTCAAAGCCGGCCAGGAAGGCGGACACCTTCTCCGCGAACTCGTGCTCGCCCGGCGGGGCGGAGCCGTTCTTCAGCATGAACAGCACGTAGAAGCCCTCGTGCATCAGGTCCAGCAGCGATTCGATGCGCGGACCGGCCGCCGGTACTGCCCCCGCGCGGTTGCCGAACAGGGTAGGCGCGGCGCGCCGTTCGATCTGGGCCGTCATGGCGTCACCACGATCAGTCCGAGGCGCAGCCCGTCGATGCCGGCCGGGACGTAGATGGAAATCGCTTCCGCCCTGATCATTTGCTCATACAGTGCGCCTGTGCTCTCCAGCGCGAAGTAGCAGGCGCCGGGTTGCGCGGCCACGGCGACCGGAAGCTGCGGGACGTATGACAGTTTCAGGCCCTGCATGGCGAACTGCACGCAGCGCTGCACGTCGTCTGGCGCGCCGGCCTTGAAGCGCAACGGCGCCAGTTCCGCCAGCTCAGCTTCCGGCATGGCCGCGCCGACGGCCAGGTAGAGCGTGGCGCCGCGCCCGATTCGGCCCGCCTCCAGCGCGGCCGTATAGTAGCCGGGCCGCTCCTCGGCCAGCGCGATGGAAACGCTGCTCGGCGAAATGGCCGCGTCCAGCTGCATGCGGACGATTCCGCCCAGCTGCTCCAGGCATGGGCCGGGCTGCTCATGCTGGTAGGACGGCAGGCTGGCCGGTGTGCCGGCCCTGCAGTAGGGCGTCAGCGCGCCGGCCAGCGCCAGCATGGCTTCGAACAGGCGCTCGGGGTGCGGCGCCGGATGGCGCAGGTAGTGCGTGAGCGTGGCCCCGGCCGCGCTCACGCACTGCAGCAGGCAGAAGGCTGCGATGTCGGCCGCCGCGACGGCGGCCGCGCCGCATTGCCGTTCCTGGACATGGGCACGCAACGCGTCGGCCTTCGCCTGCAACGCAATCACCAGGCGCTCCAGTTGGGCTTTCAGGCGCGGCGCGTGCGCCACCGAAAGGCTGGGCGGCACGAATGAAGGGTCGGGGACGAAGGCGCCCGAGGCATCCCGGCGCAGCCGCAGCAGGGGAAAGCATTCGTAGCCGACATGCGCTTCCAGCTGCGACAGCAAGCGCACCCCCTTGCGCAGGCCGCCGGCATCGCCCGGCGCATGCGTGCCGCTGTTCAGCGCAGCCAGGGGCAGCGCGGCGTAATAGGTCACTTCGCGCAGGCCGGGCGGCAGCATGCCGAGGTCCACCTCCGGGGGCAGCGGATCGTTGGCCGGCGCGTCGCACAGGCCTCCGTCGCGGAAAATCGCCGACAGCGCGTTCAGGCGCAGGCAGTTGGACTGCAGCGCCGCCGCGTCCCACTGCACCGACCGTACGCCCCACAGGTACGGCTGCAGCGTTTGCAAGCTCAGTTGCAGACGCATTTCGCGGAAGGACTGGCTATCGGTGTACAGATTACTCATGATGCGCTCCGGCTATGTGAAGAATTTTCCGATGGTAAGGCTTGCTCAATAGGACACGTAGCGATATATTTTGGCTTTCCTTGCTAATAATTTTCACAAGTAGATGCGGCTGCCCTCCTTTCAGCAACTGCGTGCATTCGAGGCGGCGGCCCGGCACGAGAATTTTTCGCGCGCGGCCGACGAACTGCACCTGACCCATGGCGCCATCAGCCACCAGGTGCGGGCGCTGGAGCAGGAGCTGGGCACGCCGCTGTTCTTGCGTCACGGCCGCAAGGTGACAGTGACGGCGGACGGCTTGAAATTCGCGCAGGTGCTGGCCAGGGCTTTCGGCGATATCGCCGCCGGCGCGGAGGCGGTGCGCCTCGACCGCGGAAGCCTGCGGTTGACGGTATCGTCCATTCCTTCCTTCGCCGCGCATTGGCTGGCGCCCAGGCTGGGGCGGTTCATTGAGCGCCACCCGGAGGTGGAAGTGGTGCTGCTCGCCAGCGGCCAGCTGCAGGACCTGGAAAAGGAACAGATCGACGTCGGCGTGCGCTTCGGACGCGGCCAGTATCGGGGGATGGTGGTGGACCGGATGATGGGCGATGCGTATTTTCCCGCCGCCAGCCCCAATTACCGTGGCGGCGCGCTGCCAGCCATGCCTGCCGATCTGGCCCACGCCACCCTGCTGCGTTCGAACGAGCCCTGGCAGCCGTGGTTCCGGGCCGCAGGGCTGGATCTGCCCGAGCCGACAGGGGGCGTGATGTTCGAGGACCTGTCGATGCTGATGCGCGCGGCCATGGACGGCGAGGGCGTTGCCCTGGTGCGCCACGTGGTGGCGGTGCAGAAGATCGCGGATGGAAAACTGGTGCGGCTGTTCGATATCGGCGTGCCCAGCCTGAGCGACTACTATTTCGTCAGCCCGCCCAGCGCGGCGGCCAAGCCGCAGGTACTGGCCTTCCGCGCGTGGATGCAGGAAGAGATAGCGCTGTTCGCGGCCCAGCTCAGGCACAGCTAAGGCCTGCGGCGGGAGGCGGCGGGCGCTCATGCCGTCACCGCGATCAGTTCCAGGCGCAGCTCGCGGATGCCGGCCGGGACGTAGATGGAGATCGACTGCGCTTTCAGCATCTGCTCATACAGCACGCCTTTGTTCTCGAGGATGAAGTAGCAGGTGTCCGGCCGCACCGGGATGGCGGCCGGCACCTGCGGCGCGTGCGATAGCTTCACGCCCGGCATGGCGGACAGCACGCACTGTTCCACGTCGTCCGGCGCGCCGGCCTTGATGCGCAGCGGTGCCACTTCCACCAGCTCCAGCGCCGGCATGGCCGCGCCGATGGCCAGGTAGAGCGTGGTCTTGTGGTCGATCTTGCCCGAGTCCAGTTTGCCCCGGTGGTAGCAGGGCTTTTCCTCGGCCAGCGCGATGGAAAAGTAGCGCGCCGAGATGACGGTGTCCAGCAGCTCGCGCACGATGCCGTCCAGCTGCGCGAAGCAGGGGCCGGGCTGCTCGTGCAGGTAGGACGGCAGGCTGGCCAGCGTGTAGGCCTTGGAGTAAGTCATCAGCGCGCCGGCCAGACCCAGCATGGCTTCGAACAGGCGCTCGGGATGCAGCGCCGGATGGCGCAGGTAGTGCATCAGCGTGGCGCTGGCGGTGCTCACGGTGTGCAGCAGCCAGAAGGCCGACACGTCGCCGGAGCGGAACTCGATCACGTTGCGGCTCGGCTCCCGCATGTGGCCCTGCAGCGCGTTGACTTTGGCCTGCAGCGCGTCCATCAGCTGCTCCAGCTGGATCTTCAGGCGCGGCGCGGCCGCCACCGACAGGCTGGGCGGAATGAAGGAGGGATCGGGCTCGAAACCGCCGGAGACGATGCGGCGCAGCCGTATCAGCGGAAAGCATTCGTAGCCGCCGCGCGGTTCCTGGTCCGACACCAGCCGCACCGCCTTGCGCAGATAGCTCAACTCGGCCGGCGCCGCCTGGGTGTAGATGTCCGCCGTGGTGCGTTCCCCCTGCGCGTAGCGCGCGCCGTGCTGCCGGGCGCCGGGCGGCGCGCAGTTGCTGCCGTCCGGCGCCAGCGAGGGCAGGGCGGCGTAGTAGGTCACTTCCTGCACGCTGGGCGGCAGCGCGCCCAGGTCCACCGCCGGCGGCAGCGGATCGCTGGCGGGGGCGTCGCTCAATTCGCCGTCGCGGAAGATGGCCGACAGCGCATGCAGCCGCAGGATGTTGGCCTGCAGCGCCGCCGTGTCCCATTCCACAGACAGCACACCCCACAGGTAGGGCTGCAGCGCCTGCGCGGTGAGCTGCAAACGCGCTTCGTGGTAGCGGTCCTGCTGCTGGAAGTGCTGCGGGCGCAGGAACAGGCCCTCGCCCCAAAGTACCTTCGCGGCCGTGTTCATAGGCTCTCCTTGTTCATACGTTCTCCTTCGTCGTTCTTCCGGGTGAGGTTCAGGGCTGGCAGCGGGTGCCGGCCAGGGACTGGCCTTGCACGCTGAGCGCGCAGGCATGCAGGCCGATGGTGATGCCGGTCTTTTCCGCGTCGTCGGCGGCAAATGCGGCGCGCCAGCGCTGCGGCGCCGGCTTGCGGAACAGCGCCACCACGCCGATGTGCGAGGCTTCGCGGCCCACGCTTTCCATTGCCTCGTAGCGCTGGCCGGGTATCAGCTGCACCTCCTTCACCTCCACCAGGTCCGCTCCCAGCAGTTCGCGTTCGGTGTGCGCATTCAGGAAGCCGTGGTAGCCGGCGCGCTCGAACGCGGCGCTCTGGCGCAGCTTGTAGATGCGGGCCGACAGCGCCAGCGGCTGCCCGTCGCCGCCGGCGTTCAGGTTGCCGCCCGCATGCAGCCGGATCGCTACCTGGCGCGGGGGCTTCTGGAGTTCGGGAAGCTCGGGCGGCTTGCGCAGCCCGGCCAGTTCCATGGCGCCGCCGGCGATGGTGCCGGCGGCGCAGCCGGAAAGGACGAGGGCTGCGACGGTCACTGCTGCGGTTTGCTTCATGGGGCTTCCTTTTTGCGCTTGGCGGGCTTGGCGTTCGTCCATTAAAGCCAAGCGCCGCATGCGCGTGTTTGAGGCGGCGCAAGCAGCGAACCGCTGCGGCGCGCGGGCAAGCGCGGGGCTTGCGGAATCGCAACCGCTGTTGTATTTCCTGACTCAATAATGGCCTCCACCCGCACCGAAGGAGACCACCATGAAGCACGGAATAGTTTTCCCCAGTCTTGCATGCGCGCTGCTGCTGTCCGGCTGCGCTACCGACGCGCCGCTCGCGCGGCCCGAGAGGGCAGCCGCCGCCACCCTGGACAGCGCCTTGGCGGAAGCCGGGCGTGCGGCCGCTTCCGGCCAGCAGGACAAGGCACTGAGCCTGCTGCGCAGCGCCGCCAGCAGCTACCCGGCCGAGAAGTCGCCGTGGCTGTCGATGGCGCAGATGAAGTTCGACCGCGCCAGCTACGGCGAAGCCATCCTGCACGCGCAGGAAGCTTTGCAGCGCGACCCCGGCGACCAGGTGGGCAACAGCATCATCGCCGTCAGCGGCTTGCGCCTGTCCACCAAGGCGCTGGCGGACCTGAGCCAGCAGAACAACCTGAGCGGTTCGCTGCGCACCGAGGCCAGGGATCTGGCGCGCGTGCTGCGCACCAGCATCGGCGAGGAGGTGCTGGTGCCGCCGGCCGCCGCGCCGAAGCCGCAGCGCCCCCAGCGCGCGCCGGCCAAGCCTGCCGTGTCTTCAACCTCCGCCGCCGACCCCTTCGGCGCGCTCAAATAACCCTGAAGGAGAACCAAGATGGCCAGTGGCGACAGCGTCCAGAAACGGCTGGGCAAGGTGCGCGCACCGCGCGTGCAGATGAGCTATGACGTCGAGATCGGCGACGCCATGGAAAACAAGGAACTGCCCTTCGTGGTTGGCGTGGTGGGCGATTTCGGCGGCAACGCCGAGGCCGGGCAGAAACGCCTGAAGGACCGCAAGTTCATCAACATCGACGGCGACAATTTCGATGAAGTGCTGGCCGGCGTGGCGCCGGTGGCGCGCTTCCAGGTGGCCAACGAATTGACCGATGATCCCGCCGGCGGCGAGTTCCCGGTCGAGCTGCAATTCCGCTCGATGGCCGACTTCCGGCCGGAATCCGTGGTGCGCCAGGTGCAGCCGCTCAGCCGCCTGCTGGACGCGCGCAGCAAGCTGGCCGATCTGCGCAACAAGCTGGCCGGCAACGACCGCCTGGAAGACATGCTGACCAATGTGCTGAACAACACGGACCAGCTCAACAGCCTGGCGCCGCCAGCGGCAAAGGGGGAGTGACATGCCGGCACAACTGCAGCAGTTGCAACCCGCGTCTGCGGACGCCGGGCAAGCCGCCAGCCTGCTCGACGAGATCGTCGAGCAGAGCAAGGTGGCCAAGTCCAGCGTGGAGCACGAGCGCGCCAAGGACATCATCGCCGAACTGGTGAGCCAGGTGCTGGAAGGCAGCATGCCGGTGTCGCACAACCTGAGCGGCACGCTGGATGCGCGCGTGGCGGAACTGGACGCCATGATCTCCCGCCAGCTCAGCGCCATCATGCATGCGCCCGCGTTCCAGAAGCTGGAGCAGAGCTGGACCGGCCTGCACTACCTGGTGAAGAATTCGGCCACCGGCCAGAACCTGAAGATCCGCATGCTCAACGCCACCAAGCGCGAACTGGTAAAGGACTTCCAGAGCGCGCTGGAGTTCGACCAGAGCACCATGTTCAAGAAGGTCTACGAGGAAGAATTCGGCACCTTCGGCGGCGCGCCGTACGCCGCCCTGCTGGGCGACTTCGAGATTTCGCGCCAGCCGGAGGACATGTACTTCGTCGAGCAGATGTCGCACGTGGCGGCGGCCGCGCACGCGCCCTTCGTCAGCGCCGCTTCGCCCGAGCTGTTCGGGCTGGAAAGCTATGGGGAGCTGGGCAAGCCGCGCGATCTGGCCAAGGTGTTCGACACGGTGGAATACGCCAAGTGGAAAGCCTTCCGCGAATCGGAGGATTCGCGCTATGTCGGCCTGACGCTGCCGCGCTTCCTGGGCCGCCTGCCGTTCAACCCGGTGGACGGCAACACGGTGGAGGGCTTCAACTTCGTGGAGGAAGTGGACGGCACCGACCACCACAAATACCTGTGGTGCAACGCCGCCTACGCCTTCGGCGCCAAGCTGACCAAGGCGTTCGGCGAATACGGCTGGTGCGCCGCCATCCGCGGCGTGGAGGGCGGCGGCCTGGTGGACGATCTGCCGACCCACACCTTCAAGACCGACGAGGGCGAAGTGGCGCTCAAGTGCCCGACCGAAGTGGCGATCACCGACCGCCGCGAGAAGGAGCTGAGCGACCTCGGGTTCATCTCGCTGGTGCACTGCAAGAACACCGCCTACGCGGCCTTCTTCGGCGCCCAGTCGGCGCAGAAAGCGCGCAAGTACAGCTCGGAGGCCGCCAACGCCAACGCCGTGCTGTCGTCGCAGCTGCAGTACATCTTCGCCGTCTCGCGCATCGCCCACTACATGAAGGCCATGATGCGCGACAAGGTGGGCAGCTTCGCGGCCGCCTCCAGCGTCGAGGACTTCCTCAACCGCTGGCTGATGAAGTATGTGCTGCTGGACGATAACGCCAGCCAGGACCAGAAAGCCCGCTTCCCGCTGCGCGAAGCGTCGGTGCAGGTGCACGAGGTGCCGGGGCGGCCCGGCGTGTACCGCGCCGTGTCCTTCCTGCGTCCGCACTTCCAGCTCGACGAACTCTCCGTTTCCCTCCGACTGGTCGCGGAGCTGCCGCAATCGACCAACTACTAAACCTAACCTAGGAGCATGCAATGGCAATCGACGTCTATCTGTACATTGATGGCATCAAGGGCGAATCGGCGGATGACCGCCACAAGGACTGGATCGAATGCAAATCGGTCAACTTCGGCGTGGAGCAGCCCAAGTCCGCCACCGCCTCCACCGGCGGCGGCCACACGGCCGAGCGTTGCGAGCACCGCGACATCGTCATCTCCAAGCTGGCCGACCTGGCCTCGCCCATCCTGCTGCAGACCTGCGCGGCCGGCCGCACCATCCCCAAGGCCAAGTTCGAGTTCATGCGGGCCGACGCGCAGGGCGAGCGCGTGAAGTACTTCGAGATCGAGATCGAGAACGTGCTGATCGGCGCGGTGGCGCCGGCGGTGGAGGAGGGCGACATCCTCACCGAGGAAGTGGGGTTCAAGTTCTCCAAGGTGCGCTGGAAATACACGCAGCAGAAGATCAGCGGCGGCGCCGGCGGCAACACCTCCGGCGGCTGGGACCTGTCCGCCAACCGCATCGCCTGATGCCTTAGTGCGCAGCATGCCGCAGTGGAAACCGCTGCGGTATATTTTTTGAGAGGAGCAGCCATGAACGGTTTTGTTCCCGGCCTGATGGACCGCCTGACGGGGGCGCGCGGCCAGGCAACGGCGGGCCTGACGGCCGGACAGCTGAAAGACGCCGTCGCGCGCGACCTGGAAGACTTGCTGAACACGCGCGCCGCGCTGCCGGAGGCGCTGCTGGAAGGCTACCCCGAATGCGCCGCCTCCATCGTCAATTACGGCCTGGTCGACTTCGCCGGCATGTGCCTGAGCAGCAGCGAAGACCGGGCCCGCATCTGCGCCAGCCTGAAGGCGGCCATCGAGCGCCACGAGCCGCGCCTGCGGCAGGTGCAGGCGCGCATCGAACAGCAGGCCGGCAGCGTCAACCGCGTCAACTTCGTCATCAGCGGCGTGCTGGCGGTCTTTCCCGTATTCGAACCCGTCAATTTCGACGCCGTGCTGCAGCCGTCCACGCTGCACTACGCCATCCACCACAGCGGAGCACAGGCATGAGCATCAACTTGAAAACCCTGATCGCAAAACTGAACGACACCACGCGCCTGGCCGCCACCCGCGCCGCCAGCATCTGCGTCGGCCTGGGACAGTACGAAGTCGACATCGAACACCTGTTCCTGGCGCTGCTGGAACAGGAGCAGAGCGACTTCGTGCTGATCGCGCGCAAGTGCGGCATCAGCCTGGAGGCGCTGGACGGCGACCTGCGCAACGAGATCGCCCGCTTCAAGAACGGCAGCGCGCGCACGCCGGTGTTTTCCCGGCACCTGCCGGCGCTGCTGGAGCACGCCTGGCTGATTTCCTCGCTGTCGCTGCCGCAGCCGGACCTGATCCGCAGCGGCCATCTGCTGCTGGCATTGCTCACCGAGCCGGACCTGGCCCAGCTGGCCGCGCGCGGCTCCAGGCTGTTCGCGCGCTTCCCGGTGGATGAGCTCAAGCACAATATGGAGAAGTACACCCGCGGCTCGCAGGAGGAGCAGGCCCGCGACGCCGCGCCGGCGGCGGACGGCGGCGATCCGCTCCGGCAGCCGGGCGGGAAGACGCCCGCGCTGGACCAGTACACCACCAGCCTGACGCAGCAGGCGCGCGACGGCAAGCTCGATCCCGTGATCGGGCGCGAACTGGAAATCCGCCAGGCGATGGACATTCTGATGCGGCGGCGCCAGAACAATCCCATCCTCACCGGCGAGGCCGGCGTGGGCAAGACCGCCGTGGTGGAAGGCCTGGCGCTGCGCATCGCGGCGGGCGATGTGCCCGAGGTGCTGCGCGGCGTGGAGATCCGCGCGCTGGACATGGGCCTGCTGCAGGCCGGCGCCAGCGTCAAGGGCGAATTCGAGAACCGGCTCAGGAACGTCATCGAGGAAGTGCGCAAAAGCCCGCACGCCATCGTGCTGTTCATCGACGAGGCCCACACCATGATAGGCGCCGGCGGCCAGGCCGGCCAGAACGACGCGGCCAACCTGCTCAAGCCGGCGCTGGCGCGCGGCGAGCTGCGCACCATCGCGGCCACCACCTGGAGCGAGTACAAGAAGTACTTCGAAAAGGACGCCGCGCTGGCGCGCCGCTTCCAGGTGGTGAAGGTGGAGGAGCCGGCCGAGGACATCGCGTGCGCCATGCTGCGCGCCGTGGCGCCGCTGATGGAGAAACACTTCAACATCCGCATCAACGACGACGCCGTGGTGGCGGCGGTCAGCCTGTCGCACCGCTACATCAGCGGCCGCCAGTTGCCGGACAAGGCGGTCAGCGTGCTCGATACCGCCTGTGCCCGCGTGGCGCTGGGCCAGAGCGCGGCACCGCAGCTGGTGGAGCAGGCGCAGCGGCGCGTGGAGCGCATCGGCTACGAGATCGCCGCGCTGGAGCGCGAGGACGCGGACGGGGGCAAGGACGGCCGGCACGGCGCGCGCCTGCGCGAGCTGCGCGTGGCGCGCGAAACGCTGCAGCTGGAATACCGCAAGCACAGCGAGCGCTGGGAACGCGAGAAGGCCCTGCACGCGGCCATGGAAGTGCAGCGCAACAGCTATCCGCCGGTGGGCGGCGGCGTCACCATGGCGGCGCTGGAGCAGGAACTGCTTGCGCTGCAGGGCAGCGAACCGATGGTGCCGCAGCAGGTGGACGCCAACACGGTGGCCTGCATCGTGTCCGCCTGGACCGGCATCCCGCTCGGCAAAATGGTGCGCGACGAGATCCGCGCGGTGCAGAAACTGGAGGAGGCGCTGCGGGCGCGCATCCTCGGCCAGCAGCACGCCGTGGCGGCCGTGGCGCAGCGCGTGCGCACCGCGCGCGCCAACCTGGACGACCCGGACAAGCCCAAGGGCGTGTTCCTGTTCACCGGCCCGTCCGGCGTGGGCAAGACCGAGATGGCGCTGGCCCTGGCCGACCTGCTGTACGGCGGCGAGCGCAAGCTCATCACCATCAACATGAGCGAATACCAGGAAGCGCACAGCGTCTCCGGCCTGAAAGGCTCGCCGCCCGGCTACGTGGGCTATGGCGAGGGCGGCGTGCTGACCGAGGCGGTGCGGCGCGCGCCCTACAGCGTGGTGCTGCTCGATGAAATAGAGAAGGCCCACCCGGACGTGGCCGAGCTGTTCTTCCAGGTGTTCGACAAGGGCGTGCTGGACGACGCGGAAGGGCGCGAGATCGACTTCCGCAACACCATCATCATCGCCACCTCCAACGTGGCGTCGGCCGCCATCATGCAGGCCTGCCTGAACAAGCCGCTTGCCGAACGCCCCGCGCCGGAGGAGCTGGAGCTGCTGGCCAGGCCGCAGCTGATGAAGCACTTCAAGCCCGCCTTCCTGGGGCGCATGCAGCTGGTGCCGTTCTACCCGATCACCGACGAGGCGCTGGCGCGCATTATCGGGCTCAAGCTGGAACGCATCGCGCAGCGCATCCGCGCCAGCCACAAGGCCGAATTCAGCTACGACCACGCGGTGGTCGAGGCGGTGCTGGCGCGCTGCACGGAAGTCGACTCCGGCGCCCGCAACGTGGACCGCATCCTGAACGGCACCCTGCTGCCGGCGATTGCGGAGGCGGTGCTGGCGCGCATGGCCGACGGCGTGGCCATCGCCAGCATCAAGGCCGGCGCCAGCCGCCAGGGCCAGTTCAAATACACCATCAAGTAAAGGAGAGCACCCATGTTGACGCCTGTGTTCAATCTCGCGCAACTGCTGCAGCCCATCGGCGGGCCGCAAGCCTGCGGCGAAGACATTTCCTTCAGCAGCGAAGTGGACGAAATCGTCAAGGCGCGCCTGGCGGACGACCCCACCCTGGACCAGGGCGCGTGGGTGACGGCGCTGAAAGAGGCCGACTGGCCCTTCGTGGCCTCGCGCTGCGCCGCGCTGATCGAAGGCCGCAGCAAGGACCTGCGGCTGGCCGCGTGGCTGGCGGAGGCGCACGCCAGGACGCGCGGCTTCCGCGGCCTGGGTGACGGCTACGCGCTGCTGGCCGGCCTGTGCCGGCGCTACTGGGACGGCCTGCATCCCGCCATCGAGGACGGCGACACCGGGCCGCGCGTGGGCAATCTGTACTGGCTGCTGACGCGCACCCCGCAGCTGGTGAAGGAGATCGCCGTGACGGAAAGCGGCGCCGTCTCCATGGGCAGCTTCGACGCGGCGCGCCAGCGCCTGAACGCGGCCAGCGCCGCCGCCGCCGACAATGCCGGCTGGGGCACGCCGGCCGTGGCGCTGGCGGAAGGGCCGGGCCTGGCCGAGCTGGATGCGGAGCGGCGCCGCAACTCGCCGCAGTTCAACGACGGTTTGCTGGCCGACGCGCGCTACTGCCTGGCGTCCCTGCAGGAACTGGAGCACGCGATGGATGCGCAGCTGGGGGCGGACGGGCCGGGCTTCGGCGCCGCGCGCGAAGCGCTGCTGAACGCCATCGGCTTCATCGAGCCGCTGGCCACGCCTGCCGGCGCGGACGAGGGCGCGCAGTGTATCGATGGCGCGCCGGCGGATGGCGGCATGCCGGGCGGCGCGGACGCCGCAGCCCTGGCCGGGGGGCGCCGCGCCCAGGGCGGCCCGCCGCAGAACCGCGCGCAGGCGCTGGCCCAACTGCGGCAAGTGGCGGAATTCTTCCGCCGCACCGAGCCGCATAGCCCGGTAGCCTACCTGGCCGAGAAGGCGGCCGGCTGGGGCGAATTGCCGCTGCACCTGTGGCTGCGCGCCGTGCTGAAGGAACCCGGCGCCATCGCGCAGATGGACGAATTGCTGGGAACGGCCCCGCCGGCAGCCTGATTACCGGCTTTGTCCAGTTTTTCCTTGAAAAAATTGCTTTCAGTTAATTGTTGCATTCCAATAGAAATGCGCTCAGACTGATAAAAAAGCGCCAAAACTCGGCACGAGGAGACTGGGATGAAGAACCTGAAAATCGGCGTCAGGCTGGGACTGGCGTTCACCGTGGTGCTGTTGCTGCTGACCGCACTGACCCTGGTCGGCATCGTGCGCATGCAGCAGGCCAGCGCCATGACCGACGCGCTGCTGCAGGACCATGTGCGGGTGGAGCGCATGGTGGCCGAGTGGCAGAAGGTGGTGGAAGTGAATGCCGCCCGCACCACCGCCGCCTGGAAAGTGCAGGACGCGGGCGACCAGAAGGGCTTCGAGCAGCAGATGGCGCAAGCTTCGGGGCGCGCCACCGAGCTGCAGGACGCGCTCGGCACCATCCTGCAGGACCCGGACGGCAAGGCCGAACACGCGGCCATCCTGGCGGCGCGCAAGGCCTACGTGGACGCGCGCAAGGTCGTCTTCAAGGCCAAGGCGGACGGCGACCTGGAGCTGGGCAAGCGCATCTTCGAGCAGGACATGGAGCGCAACCGCATCGTCTACCTGGCCGCGCTGCAAAAGCTGGCCGACACGCAGAAGCGCCAGCTCGACGAGATGGCGGCGAAAATCCGGCAAGGCTACGAGAGCGGCCGCAACATGCTCATCATACTGGGCGTGGCCGCCGTGGCGCTGGGCGTGGGCTTCGCCTGGTACATCACGCATACCATCACGCGGCCGATCAGCGAAGCGGTGAAGGTGGCCGAGTCGGTGTCGTCGGGCGACCTGACCAGCGATATCGTGGTGCAGTCGAAGGACGAGACGGGCCAGCTGATGCACGCGCTGAAGAATATGAACTCCAACCTGGTCAACATTGTCGGCCAGGTGCGCGGCGGCACCGACAACATGGCCGAGGCGTCCAGCGAAATCGCGGCGGGCAACCTCGACCTGTCAGCCCGCACCGAGGAGCAGGCCAGCTCGCTGGAGGAGACCGCGTCCTCGATGGAGCAGCTGACGGCCACCGTCAAGATCAACGCCGAGAACGCGCGCCAGGCTTGCCAGCTGGCGGTGAACGCGTCCGAGATCGCCAGCCATGGCGGCGTGGTGGTGTCGGAAGTGGTGGCGACGATGGGATCGATCAACGATTCGTCGCGCAAGATCGTCGACATCATCAGCGTGATCGACGGCATCGCCTTCCAGACCAACATCCTGGCGCTGAACGCGGCGGTGGAAGCGGCGCGCGCCGGCGAGCAGGGGCGCGGCTTTGCCGTGGTGGCGTCCGAAGTGCGCACCCTGGCGCAGCGCTCCGCCTCGGCCGCCAAGGAGATCAAGCAGCTGATCGACACCTCCGTGCACCAGGTGGAGGCCGGCACCGGTCTGGTGGACAAGGCGGGCCGCACCATGGGCGACATCGTCGCCAGCATTTCCAAGGTGTCCGGCATCATGACCGAGATCGCGGACGCCAGCGAAGAGCAGCGCGCCGGCATCGAGCAGGTGAACTTCGCCATCACCCAGATGGACCAGGTGACGCAGCAGAACGCGGCGCTGGTGGAGCAGGCCGCCGCTGCGGCAGCGGCCATGCAGGAGCAGTCGGCGCAGCTGGCGCAGTCGGTCAGCGTGTTCAAGCTGTCGGAGCAGCAGATGGGCTCCGCGTCCGGCGCGGCGTTGCCGGGCCGGCCTGCGCGGCGCGCGGTGGCCGGGCGCGAAATGGCGCGCCTGACTTAGGCTTGCCTTAGCCGCCAGGGGCATGCGCTACAATCGCGCATGTCCCTATCAAACAAACGTCCCATGTGCGCGGCCTGCCTGCGGCCGCAATCCAGTTGCATTTGCCGTTGGATTGCGCCGCTGGCCAGCGCCGCTGAAGTGCTGATTCTGCAGCATCCGATGGAAGTGGCGAACGCCAAGAACAGCGCGCGGCTGCTGCATCTGTGCCTGCCTGGCAGCCGCCTGGAAGTGGGCGAGGCGTTCGCGCCGGAACGGCTGGATGCGCTGCTGGCCGGTGCGCGCCGTCCGCTGCTGCTGTACCCGGACACGCCGGGCGACGCCTCCATGGGAATCGCCCCCCCGCCGCCGTTCGATCCTGCCTGGGCGTGCGAGCCGTCCGCCCTGCGGCTGGTGGTGCTGGACGCCACCTGGCGCAAAAGCCGCAAGATGCTGTATCTGAACCCCGCCTTGCAGCGCTTGCCCCGCCTGCCGCTGCGCGGTGTGCCGGCGTCGCATTACCTGATCCGCAAGGCGCACGCGCCGGACCAGCTGTCCACGCTGGAGGCCACCGCGTATGCGCTGGCCCAGCTGGAAAACGACGAGGAAAAGTTCGCGCCGCTGATCGCGGCGTTCGACGGCTTCGTGGCGCAGCAGCAGGGCTATGCGCGGGCCGGGCAGGGGGACTAACTGAGCAGCTTCAGCCCCGGCGGCAGCGCCTCGCCCAGCATGCGCTTCTCCATGGCCTGGTCGAGCTGCACCACTTCGCGCACCATGGCGCTCCAGGCTGCCGGGGCGCGCGTCGCTTCCATGCGCTGCAGGATCTGCGCGCGCAATTCTTCGCTGATGTCGCGCGTGCGGTCGCCCGTCATGCGCGCCAGGTGGGCGGCGGCGAAGCCGGCCGGCTCCACCTTCTTCCAGTCCAGCGTGAGCAGCACCGCCAGCCACTGCTCAACCGCCTCGGCCGGCGCCACGTCGTGCGCGCTGCCGTGGAAGGGCTGGCGCGAACCGACGCGGCCCAGCGCCCACAGGAAGCGGCCCAGCGCCGCGTCGGCCTTGTCGGCTTTGGCGGCCGACGCCGTGGCGAGCTGCCGCACCTGGCCCAGCAGCCATTCGCCGATCTCGCCCTTGTAGGCGGACGGTATGCGTTCCAGCGACGCGCCCAGGCGCAGCATGTCTTCCTCGCTGCCGTTTACCAGCGTGACGGGCCGGCGGCCGCGTTCCTGTTCGTCGGCTTGCAGGTTGAAGGCGAAATCGTCCAGCAGGCGCAGTTGCTGGGTGGCGTCCAGCCCGCCGGACACGCGGCGCCACAAGGTCCACCACTCCGAGCAGGCCTGGCTGTCCTTGTGGTACTGCAGGCCGCTGTCGAACATGGCCCACAGCTGTTCGATGCGCCATTCGTCCAGCGCGTGGCCGAAGCCGGGGCGCAGGCAGTAGCCGGCCAGGTTGAGCCAGGCGCGTTCGTGTTCGGCCGAGCGGCGGCGGCCCTTGGCGCGCTGCAGCAGCGCGTCGAACAGATGGCGCAGCAGCGGCGTGGGCCAGGACTCGCGCGCGCCCAGCAGATGGTCGAGCTGGCGGCCCAGCTGGCGCACTTCCTTGCTGTCCACCTGCTGCGCGCGGCTGCCGAAGATGCGGTCGATTTTCTCCAGCGCGTCCTTGTAGCGCGGCGGCAGGATGATTTCGTCGGCGCCGTCTTCGGCCGAGGGGGCGCCGTGGCCGCGCAGCTGGAATTCGAGCAGCCAGCGTTGCGGCTTGCCGCCTTCGTTGGCCACGCAGTGCACCTCCAGCGTGCCTACTTCGCTCAGCGAGGCGGCCAGCTGCACCGGGATCTCCTTGCGGGCGGCCGCGTCGCCGCTGTCGCGCAGCACGGTGGCGATGGGCGGCAGGCGCACATAGGAAGACGGGTCGAGTTCCACCAGTTCGCCGGCGCGCGGCGCGGCGCCCGCGTCGGCGGTCGAGGAAACGATGTGGAAGCGCACCGGCCGGCCCAGGCGCAGCGCGAAGGTGCGTTCGGCAAGGCGTACTTCGCTGCCGGTTTCGGCGCCGCGCGGCAGGATGCAGACCGCGCGGCGGCCTGGGCGGGGGCGCTGCGCGGATTCGGCTCCGGCGTCGGCTTCGGGCGCTGCGGCCGCGCCGCGGGCGTTGGCCGTGTCGCCGTCGAGCAGCAGGAAGTAGGAGCGCGGGGAGCCGCCGCCGATGGTGGGCGCGCGGCCTTGCTTGCCGATGGCGTAGGCCACGCCGCCGCGCGCCACCGCCACGTCCGGATTGTCGTTATGCAGAACCTGCACCGGCGCGCCGCGCCAGGCGGACAGCGTGGTCTCCAGCCGCTTCGCCAGCGCGTCGGCGCGGAACACGCCGCCGTTCAGCAGCAGCGTGTCAGGCACCGGCAGCGACGCATCGCCGCGCGCGTCGTCCATGCCGAGCGCCTCGCGCGCGGCGGCCGCGTGCTGGTGCAGGAAGCTGGACAGGTGGCGCGTGATGGCGGCGTCGCTGGCGTAGGGTAGGCCGAACTCCACGATGCCGCCGCGCGTGCGCCTGGCCTCCTCGTGCGCGCCGCCCATCGGGAAGAAGCCGTCCACCACCATGCGCTCGACTTCCTCGCGCGTCAGCTCCACCGAACGCGAACCGCCGATCAGCCTGGAGCCCGCGCCCAGCATGGTGACGGCCACGCTGTCCGGCGCATCGGTCGCCAGCAACTGTTCCTTGGCGGCGCGGCAGCGCTCCGTCAGCTGCGCCATGCGCGCCGCCGACAGCCGCGTGGCGGCGCCGCCGTCCGCGTCCCCGCCGGCCAGCCGCGCCTCCACCAGCCGCGCCAGCGCCAGGTCCATATTGTCGCCGCCGAGTATCAGGTGGTTGCCCACGCCGATGCGCGTCAGCACGGGGTCGCCGCCGCCGGCGGGCAGTTCCACCTTGATCAGACTGAAGTCCGTGGTGCCGCCGCCCACGTCGCACACCAGCACCAGCCGCGTTTGCGCCAGATCCTGCGCCAGGGTGGCGCGGTGCCGGTACAGCCAGTCGTAGAAAGCCGCCTGCGGCTCTTCCAGCAGGCGCAGCTTGGGCAAGCCGGCCATGCGCGCCGCTTCCAGCGTGAGCGCGCGCGCGCCCTCGTCGAAGGACGCCGGTATCGTCAGCACGATCTGCTGCTGTTCCAGCGGGTGCTTGGGGAAGCGCTGGTTCCACGCCGCGCGCAAATGCGCCAGGTAGCCGGCGCTGGCCGCCACCGGCGACACCTTGGCCACGTCGGCCGCCGCGCCCCACGGCAAAATGGCCGCCATGCGGTCCACATTGGAATGCGACAGCCAGCTCTTGGCGCTGGCCACCAGCCGTCCCGGCACCTGCGCGCCCAGCTTGCGCGCCAGGCGCCCGCCCGCCACTTCCGCCACGCCCGCCACGTCCGGCAGGCGCCACGGCAGTTGCAGCTCGCCCGCCGCCAGCTCGCCTTCGGCCGGGTGGTAGCGCAGCGACGGCAGCAGCGCCGCCGTGCCCACCTCGCCCGGCGCCACCAGCTGGTCGATGTCGAATAGCTTGACGTCGTCCGAGCCGGGGCCGGCGTAGGCCAGCACCGTGTTGGTGGTGCCGAGGTCGATGCTGACGAGGTATTGCTTCATGCGGCGGCGTTACTCGCTGGCGCCCGAGCGCACGTCGAACTCCACTTTCCAGCGCTGGCCATTGTCGTTGGAGACGGCCAGCAGCTCCAGCGTGCCCGATTCGGTGGCCTGCGCGTGCAGGCGCACCTGCACCACGTCGCCCGGCTGGCGGCCTTCCGGCGACAGCGTCATCTGGATGGCGTTCAGCTCCTGCAGTTCTTCAGGGCCCCAGAAGTCCAGCATGTCGCCGATCTGGTCCTGGCGGCGGGTGGACGAGCCGAAGAAGCGGAAGTCCACCGGCTCGCCGACCACCAGGCCGAACTCCTGGCCCGGCAGTTCCATCTCGCTGCCTTCCTCCATGCCGAACGGCGCCACGCACAGCGCCTGGATCGGCGGTTCCATGCCCGGGATGGCCGGCATCGACGACTCCACCGCCACGTAATAGGAGCGCGCCGTGCCGCCGCGAATGCGCACGCCGCTGCCGCGCCGCACGTAGCTGTAGTAGGCGGCGCCGCGCGCCACGGCCAGGTCCAGATCCGCGCCGCTCAGCATGCGGGCCGGCTCGGAGCCTTCCAGGTACAGCCAGTCGTTGATGGTGTCCATCACGCGCTTGGCCAGCAGTTCGGACTTGAACACGCCGCCGTTGAACAGCACGGCGGTCGGATGCAGGAACGTCGCGTCGGCGCTCTGCTTGCCTTCGTAGCCTTGCAGCTCGCTGGTGGCGCCCAGCTGGCGCGCCAGGAAGGACGCCAGGTGGCGCGTGACGGCGGCGTCCTGCGCATACGGCAGGCCAAGCTGCGTCAGGCCGGCGCGGGTGCGCACGGCAGGGCGGGCCGATGCTTCCACCTGCGGGAAGAAGCCGTCCAGGATGAACGTCGTCACTTCGGCGCGCGTCAGTTCGGTGCGGATCGAGCCGCCGATCAGTTTCGAGCCGCGGCTCGGCACCACGATAGGCCAGCTCTCCACGCTGGCGTCGGCCAGCAGGGCTTCCTTGGCGGCGCGGCAGCCGTAGGTGAGCGCCCGCAGCTGCCACGCGTCCAGCTGGGTGCCGTTGGCGGCCAGCTTGCGCGCCACCAGGTGTGCCAGCGCCAGGTCCATATTGTCGCCGCCCAGCAGGATATGGTCGCCCACGGCCACGCGGTGCGGTTCCAGCACGCCGTCGCGCTCCAGCACGGCGATCAGCGAGAAGTCGCTGGTGCCGCCGCCCACGTCCACCACCAGGATGATGTCGCCGGGTTTGACTTCCTTGCGCCAGCGGCCTTCGCTGCCCTGGATCCAGCTGTACAGCGCCGCCTGCGGCTCTTCCAGCAGGGTCAGCGCCTCGTAGCCTGCGGCCTTGGCCGCGTCGGCCGTCAGCTCGCGCGCGGCCGGGTCGAACGAGGCCGGGATGGTGACAGTGACGGCTTGCTGCGTGAACGGCGCGTCCGGGTGCGCCGCGTCCCACGCCTGGCGCAGGTGCGACAGGTAGCGGGTGGACGCTTCCAGCGGCGATACGCGCGTCACTTCTTCCGGCGCATCGTTCGGCAGGATGGCGGCGCGGCGGTCCACGCCGGGGTGGCACAGCCAGCTCTTGGCGCTGGACACCAGGCGGATCGGCGTGGTGGCGCCGCGGCTGCGCGCCATTTCGCCGGCCACGGCGGTTGGCGCTTCGCTTTCACCGTCAGCCTGCCATGGCAGCGCCAGCTGGCCCGGCGCCATTTCGTCCGGGTGCGGCAGGTACAGGAAGGACGGCAGCAGCGGCAGTTCCTCCACCGTGCCGGGCGCGGTCAGCTGCGGCACGCCGAGCACGGCTTGTGCGGTTTTCTCGCCGTCGCTGGCTTGCAGGTCCACATAGGACAATGCGCTGTGGGTGGTGCCAAGGTCGATGCCGATGGCGTAGCGCGGGGTGTTGTTCAGGTCGTCGTTCACAGTTCCACCTCCGCAGGGGCCAGTACTTTGGCGTCATGCGCCTCGGCCAGCTTCGGCAGGCGCACGCTGGTGGCGCGCCAGCCGCGATGGCTCAAGCTGCCCTTGAACGGGGCCTTGCCCACCACGTTGCCGGTCAGGCGCACGGCGGCCGCGTCGAAACCTTCTTCCAGCGTCACGCGCGTGCCTTCGGCTTCGGCGCGCACCGGCTCGATGGTGAAGTGCTCGCGCAGCACCTTGGCGCAGCCTTCGTGCACCACGCGCGCGGCGGCGCCGATGTCGGCGTCCGCGTAGGCGCTCAGGTTTTCCTGGGTGAAGTCGATCAGGCGCGCTTCGCGCTGCAGCAGGCTAAGCAGCTGCAGGGCGGCGTCCGGCGTGGCTTCGCGCAGGATCACCGGGGCCGGCGGCGCGGTGGGCGCGGCCGTCGGCGCCGCAGTAGGAGCGGCCGTAGGTGCAGCAGCAGGGGCTGCGGCCGGCGCGGCGGCGGTGGCGCCGGCCACGCGCGAGTTGATGCGCTGCAGGCGGGCGGCGAACTGCGGGTCCGACAGCGTGCGGAAGAAGGTGCCGAAGGCGAGCGCGATGCGGGCGCCAAGCGAAGGCAGGTTGTTGTTGGTATTGGTCATGTTGTGGTCGATTCGGGTCAAAAAGCAGCCCGCCGCAGCAGGGAGCGCGGCCATGGGCTGGCGGTGTTGGTGACATCGGATAGCGTGCGCGGCGCATCGGCGCCGGGCGCACGGCACCTGGAACAGTGCGCATGATACCAGCTAGCGGCCCGGCGGCGAAGCGCCGCCCCGCTGCCGGGCGGGGGCGGCGGGGCGGAAAAGGGTGGCAACGCAGGGGCGCACCGCCCCGCGTTATGCGAAAGCCGTTCCGGAACCGCTCAGAAGCGGACGAACTCGGCCTCGTCGAGCTCCTCCCTGGCGGGAGCGGCCGACGCGTACACATCCCGGTTGCGCACCACTTTCACGGCGGCCGGCTTGCGCGCAGGCGACGGGGCTTGGGCCTGGGCCTGCCGGCGCTGTTGCTGCGGCGCGGCGTTGACCTTGAAGAAGCCCATGGTCTGCTGGAGCTGCTCGGCCTGGCTGCTCATTTCCTCGGCGGTGGCCGCCAGCTCCTCCGAGCTGCTGGCGTTCTGCTGGGTGGTCTGGCTGAGCTGGTTGACCGCCGAATTGATCTGCGCCACGCCGGCCGACTGCTCCTCGGACGCGGCGGCGATTTCCTGCACCAGCCCCGACGTCTTCTTAATGTTGGGCACCATCTGTTCCAGCAGGACGCCGGCCCGCTCGGCCAGTTCCACGCTGCTGGTGGCCACTTCGCCGATCTCCTGCGCCGCCACCTGGCTGCGCTCGGCCAGCTTGCGCACCTCGGCCGCCACCACCGCGAAGCCCTTGCCGTGCTCGCCCGCGCGCGCCGCCTCGATGGCCGCGTTCAGCGCCAGCAGGTTGGTCTGGTAGGCGATGTCGTCGATGATGCCGATCTTGCGCGCGATCTGCTTCATCGCCGCCACGGTGGCGTCCACCGCCTCGCCGCCCTCGGTCGCTTCCTGCGAGGCCTTGGCCGCCATGCCGTCGGTGGCCTTGGCGTTGTCCGTGTTCTGGGCGATGGAGGAGGTCATCTGCTCGATGGACGCGCTGGTTTCCTCCACGCTGGCGGCCTGCTCGCTGGAAGCCTGCGACAGCGCCTGCGCCGTGGCGCTCACTTCCTCGGACGCGCTGGCCAGCGACTGGGCGCCGGAATTGACCTCCGTCACCACCTGCAGCAGCTTGGCCATGGTGTTGTTGGCGTATTCCTTCAGTTCCGCGAAGCTGCCCTCGTACTGCTTGTCGATAGTCTTGCTCAGATCACCGTCCGCCAGCGCGCCCATCACGCGCACCACGTCGTCTATGCTGGCGCCGGTGGTCACCATCAGCCGGTTCAGGCCTTCGCCCAGCTCCTTCTGGAAGCCCTGCAGCCCGGCCAGTTCCACGCGCGCCTGGAAGTCGCCCCGGTTGGCCGCCGCCACCACGCGCTGCTGGCCGTCGATCACCAGGCCCAGCTTCTCCACGGTGTTGTTGGCGTAGCGCTTCAGCTCGTCGAACGCGCCCTCGTAGGACTTGGTGATGGTCTTGCTCAGGTCGCCTTCCGACAGCGCGCCCATCACGCGCACCACGTCGTCTATGCTGGCGCCGGTGGTCACCATCAGCTGGTTCAGGCCTTCGCCCAGCTCCTTCTGGAAGCCGTGCAGCCCGTTGAGGTCGATGCGGCTGTCGAAGTTGCCCCTGTTGGCCGCTTCCACGGCCCGCTTCTGGCCCGAGATCACCTGGTTCAGCTTGGCGACCAGGTTGCGCATGGCGCGCAGCAGCTGGCCGGTTTCATCCTTGGAGCTGTCGTTGATTTCAATCGACAAGTCGCCCGCTTCCAGGCGCTCGGCCACCAGCACCGCCTGCCGGATCGGGCGCACGATGCTGAGCGTGATCCAGGCGGCAATGCCCACCGCCAGCACGATGGCGACCGCCGCCAGCACGATCACCAGCGTGCGCGTGGATTCATAGGTGGCGGTGGCGTCGTGGGCGGCCTTGTCCATCAGCTCGCCCTGCGATTTCGCCAGCGCTTCCAGCGCGGCCCAGAACACGTCGTTGGTGGGCACGAAATCGGTCTTCAAGAACTCGATGGCCGCCTTGCGGTCGGTCTTCACCAGCGCGTAGAAGGGCTCGTACTTGGCGGCCACCAGCTCGCGCTTGGCGACGATGTCCTTGTACATCTGCTTGCCGGCATCCGTGCTCAGCAGCTTCTGCACCTTGCCCAGGCCGTCGGTCATTTCGCTGCGGTTGGCATCGACCAGGCGCCGGTACTTGTCGACTTCGGCATCGCTGGTGGAGAGCAGGATGTTGCGCATCTGGCGCGCATTGTCCATGCTGTTGGTCAGCACGCCGTTGATCAGCACCACCTTGGCGTAATGTTCCTCGTAGATGACGCGGGTGCTTTCGTTGATGGTGCCCAGGCGCTGGACACTGATGATGGACAAAATGAGCAGCAGCACAACGACGCTGCCAAAGCCGAGGCCCAGGCGGGTGGCGATCTTCAGGTTTTTCAGCATGAGAATTCCCTGTCGGATTATCGGGTGACCTTGGTGATTATGCGCTGCCGCTTTGCGGCGGATTCTCTCCAATAATCACTGTTGCGCGGATGCGCCATGCGGCATAGAATACTGTATATGCGTACAGTATCGAGATAGCCATGGACGACGACGATTTTGAAGGCCAAGCCATGCTGCCGCCGGCGCCGCTGCGCGCGCGGAAAGGGCGCGGCGCGGTCAGCAATCTGCAGGGCCGCTACGAAGTCTATGGCCGCGAGCAGTTCGACGACGGCTGGGAGCAGGAGGGGGACGGGGAGGAGGGCGGCGAGCCGCGCGTGTGGAAGACGCATGTCACGGACGAAGTCGCCAAATCCATTCTCACGCGCAACAGTTCGCCGGACATCCCGTTCAGCGTGTCGCTCAACCCCTACCGGGGTTGCGAGCACGGCTGCATCTATTGCTTCGCGCGGCCCACGCACAGCTACCTGGGCTTGTCGCCCGGCATGGACTTCGAGAGCAAGATCTTCGCCAAGGTGAACGCGCCCGAGCTGCTGCGGCAGGAGCTGGCGCGGCCGTCCTACGTGCCGGAGCCGATCGCGCTGGGCGTCAACACGGACGCCTACCAGCCCTGCGAGCGCAGCCTGCGCATTACGCGGCGGGTGCTGGAGGTGCTGCACGAATGCGGGCATCCGGTGGGGCTGATCACCAAGTCGTCGCTGATCGAGCGCGACATCGACCTGCTGGCGGACATGGCGGCCAAGGGGCAAGCCTCGGCCGCGATCACCATCACCACGCTGGACCCGGCCATCGCCCGCACGCTGGAGCCGCGCGCGGCGGCCCCGGCGCGGCGCCTGCGCACCATCCGCATGCTGGCCGAGGCCGGCATTCCGGTGGGCGTCAGCATCGCGCCGGTGATCCCCTTCGTGACCGAGCCGGACCTGGAGCGGGTGATGGAAGCGGCCTTCGAAGCGGGCGCCATGCACGCCAACTACATCGTGCTGCGGCTGCCGTGGGAAGTGAACCCGCTGTTCCAGCAATGGCTGGAAGCGCACTTCCCGGACCGCGCCCAGCGCGTCATGAACCGCGTGCGCGACATGCGGGGCGGCAAGGACTACGACAGCGATTTCGGCAAGCGCATGAAAGGCGAGGGCGTGTGGGCCGACCTGATACGGCAGCGCGCCGAGAAAGCCATCCGCCGCTTCGGCATGGAAAAGCGCGGCAGCCGCTTCAGCCAGCTCGACGCCTCCCGGTTCAAGCGCCCGCTGGTGGTCCCTGCGCTGGGCGCCAAAGCCAGGGCCGCAGCCGCGGCGGGGCAGATGGATTTGTTCTGAGAGAGCGGCTTACGGCGCTTTGCGCGAGCAATTGCGGCCGGCGCGCTTTGCCACGTACAGGGCGGCGTCCGCGCGCGCGATCAGGTCATTCATGGATTCGCCGATGCGGTGCTCGGCGACGCCGGCGCTGATGGAGAGCCGGCGGCCGGCCAGGTTGCCGTCGAAGCGAAGTTCTTGCACCGCATTGCGGAAGCGTTCGGCGAATGCCAGGCAATCGTTGTCGCTGACGCCGGACTGGAAGATGGCAAATTCGTCGCCGCCGTAGCGTACCGCCACATCGACGCGGCGCGACAACTCGCCCAGCAGCTGGCCCACGCAGCGCAGCACGGCATCGCCGCTGAGGTGTCCGCACGCGTCGTTGATGTCTTTGAAGTGGTCTATATCGAACAGCAATAGAGCCAGCCGCGCCGACTCCTCGCGCTCGTGCAATTCGATCATGCGGGCCGCCGCATCTTCCATGTAGTAGCGCGTAAACAAGCCGGTCAGCGGATCGCGCGCGGCCAGCTGGTAATAGCGGCGCCGGTCCTCTTCCATCTCCGCGTAGCCGATTTGCGCCTGCTTCAAGTCGTCATAGGCAATCCGCAGTTCCTGGTTGGCGGCCAGCAGGCGCTGCTCGTGCTGATGTTCCAGCGTCACGTTCTGGTAGATCGTGACGAAGCCCTGGGCCTCGCCGTCTTCGCCGTGGATGACGCTGCCGGTGATGTCGAGCACCGTGCCGTCCGGCCGCGTGCGGGTGAAATGGTGGGGCTGGAACTGCTTGCTGAGTTGAATGCGCTCCTCGACTTGCCGTTCGGGATCGCCGGGCCCGAACTCTCCGCGCCGGGCGTTAAAGTAGAACAAGTCCTGCAGCGTTACGCCGGGACGCATGATGTCCGCCGTGAAATCCAACAGGTGACAGAACGCATCGTTCCAGAATCGCATCGTCAAGGCGCTGTCGATGATCGTCACGCCCACAGGCATGCACTGCATCGCTTGCACGAGCTCGTGAACGGTTAGTGGCGGAATACCGTATTGCGGAATACCATACATCGGGGGAGGCAGTTTCATAGCGGCGTCCTCAGATGGCCGAGCACGGCCGGTAAAGAGAGAATAGCAGCTTGTATACATGGAAAATGCACACATTCTCACGCTGCCGCCGGCTTGCTGCCTGCCGCAGCTTATTTGTTGCTGGCGATGAGCTCCAGCAGGTATTGCTCGATGGTGAAAACGTGGGCGTCGTGCTTGCCGAGTTCGCGCAGGGCGATGGCGAGGTGGGTCAGGTAATCGCTATTGGGGCCGCTGGGGCCGGCCGAGCGCGCGATGTGGCGGGCGATGTCCTCTTCGCTCGCTTCGCCCAGGAAGGCTTCGTTGTCCTCGCGCGCCACGTACACCACGCCTTCGGCCGCCTCGGCGGCTGCGCTGGCACCCGCCGCGGTGTCGTCGAACGCCATCTCCACCGCCACCCGCAGGTAGCCGTTCTTTTCCCGGTAGTCCAGGTGCTCGAACACTTCCGGCGTGATCAGGTAAGCCATGCCGTGGCAGATGGCGCCGGCCTCGGGGATGATGGTGACCACCCGGCCCGGCGCGGCGGGCGTGCCGCGATGGTCGTGCGAGCCTTGCCAGAAGCGCCGCGACCAGCCGGCGATATTGGCCGGGCGCCGCTGCAGGTAGGGGAAGTCCGCCTTGTAGATCAGCGAGCCATAGCCGAACACCCACACGCTGTGGTGTCCGGCGAACTTGTCCATCTGCCGGTTGATCTCGATAGTGTTGGCTGACATGGGCAAATTATAGCGAACAGTGCCGCGCGCGGCAGCACCCGTCGCAACGGCGGCGCTATCCCGCCACGCGCAGCCCGGCGGCCTGGCGTAGCGCGCCCTGGATGGCTTGCGCGCGCAGTTCCGCGCCCAGCGCGATGCCCTCGGCGCGCACCACGTCCACCTGCGCCACGCCCATGATGGCGAACACCGCCTTCAGGTAGGACTCCTGGTGGTCGGCCAGCATCTCGTGCGGCTGGCCGCCCCGGGTGGACACCAGCACCACGCGCTTGCCGGCCGCCAGCCCCACGGTGCGCCCGTCCGGGCCCACGTCGAAGGTGCGGCCCTGCTGCAGCACGCGGTCCAGCCAGGCCTTCAGCGTGGACGGCACCGACAGGTTGAACATCGGCGCGCCCAGCACCAGCACGTCGGCTGCCATGAACTCGGCCAGCAGCGACTCGGTCAGCAGCGCTTCCGCGCTCAGTTCGGCGTTCATCGGCAGCGCCGCGTTCCATTCCGAGCGCATCACTTGCATCAGCGGCCCGCTCACGTGCGACAGCGGCGCGGCCGACAGGTCGCGGTAGACCACGCGGGCTTGCGCGCTGCCCGCGCACAGCGCCTCGACGGCGGCGGCGCTCAATTGGCGGGAAGCCGAGTTATCGCCCAGGCAAGCTGAATCGATGTGCAAGATATTCATGACGGTCGCAATAAATAGAACAATGCGGGCAGGGTATACCTGCAACAATCATCGCGGAAGAGGGGATAATGCAAAGCACTTTTGCAAAATTAGAATAATCGGACTTGACGAAATGGCAGCGGAAAACCTTAACGACATGTATCTTTTCGCTAAAGTTGTCGAACATGGCGGCTACAGCGCTGCCGCGTCGGCGCTGGGCATGCAGGCATCCCGTCTCAGCAGGCATATAGTTGCCCTGGAAAAAGATCTGGGAGTGCGCCTATTGAACCGCACCACGCGTCGTATTTCCGTCACAGAGGCGGGCCAGACCTTTTACCGCCACTGCGCCGCCGTGGTCGCCGAGGCGCAGGCCGCGCGCGACGCCATCGAGCGCACCCGTTCCACGCCGCAGGGCCTGGTGCGCCTCAGTGCCCCGCTGGGCCTGCTGCAAAACGGCGTCGGCTGCATCATTTCCAGGTACCTGGCGGCCAATCCGCTGGTACGCGTGTCCATCGACGCCACCAACCGCCGCGTCGACGTGATCGAGGAGGGCATCGACATCGCGCTGCGGGTGCGCACGCCGCCGCTGGACGACAGCGACCTGGCGGTGCGGGTGCTGGCGCGCTCCGAACCCATCCTGGTGGCCAGCCCGCGCCTGTTCGAACAGCTGCCGCGCCCCACGGACGCGGCCGGCCTGGCGCACGTGCCCACGCTGGCCATGGCGCGGCCGGGCGACAAATTCGTGTGGAACTTCATCAACGTGGCCGGCGCCAGCGTCAGCGTCACGCACGCGCCGCGCATGGTGACGGACGACATGCCGACCTTGAAGCTGGCCGCCATCGATGGCCTGGGCGTGGCCCAGCTGCCGCAGGCGCAGGTGCAGGCCGATCTGGACAGCGGCCTGCTGGAGCGCGTACTGCCGCAGCTGAACTTCCCATTCCGCCTGGTGCACGCGGTGTTCCCGTCGCGGCGCGGCCTGGTGCCGGCCGTGCGCGGCCTGCTGGACGAACTGGTGCTGGGCTACCAGAGCAACTGCTGCCTGGCCTGAGGCTTGAGGCGTGGAGCCCGGGTCCTACGACTGCGGGATGTTCCACTCGTGGGCCGCCACGAACCGGAACAGGAAGTCGGCGAAGCTCTGCGCGGCGGGCGACAGCGAGCGCGCGCTCTTGGTGTAGACGAAAAAACGCCGCGTCAGTTCCGGCTGCTGCAGCAGCCGCATCTGCAAGCCGTACAGCTTCACCATCGGTTCCGCGTACGGCAGGCAGGCCGTCACGCCCAGGCCGGCGTTCACCATGGCCAGCGCGGTGGTCATGAAAGTGACTTCGTTGTAGGGATTGAGCGCCACGTCGCGCAGCAGCCGCTCGGTGAACTGGCCCTGCAGCGCGATCAGCGGATGCTCGTTGACGTCGCTCCACGTCACGCTCTGCTTGTCCGCCAGCGGATGCGCCACCGGCAGCACCAGCACGAAGGGCATCTCGAACAGCAGCTGCGCCGCGATCTCCGCCGCCGGGTCGCGCTCCGGGCCGATGCCGAAATCCACCTCGCCGCTGAACACGCGGCCGGACACGTTCTCCACCGGGCAGTCCACCAGCATCACCTGCACCGCCGGGTAGGCCGCGCGGTAGGCGGCGATCACTTCCGGCAGCAGGGTGCAGGCCATCATCTGCGGCGCCGCCACCCGCACCGTGCCTTTTTTCAGCGCCTTGCGGTTGGCGATGTCGGCCATGGCGCCGTCCAGGTCCTCGATCATCTTGTCGAACAGCGGATACAGCTCGCGCCCCAGCTCGGACAGCTGCGCGCGGCGCGTGTTGCGCTCCACCACCTTCACGCCCAGCAATTGCTCGAGCTCCTTGATCTGGCCGCTCAGCGAGGACTGCGTCAGGTTCAGGTATTCGGCGGCCAGCGTGAAGCTGCCGGTCTTGGCGATGGCGACCAGGGCGCGCATCTGGCGCAGCGTAGGACTCATTGGGAAATCCGATAAATCGATTGAAAAATACCGTTTGTATGATATCTGATTCGGGAGTCTAATAGCGGAAATAATCGGCATTAGCTGGACAGACCCCGGGAGACCACCATGAAGATCAAGCAAATCCACCACGTCGCCTACCGCTGCAAGGACGCCAAGCAAACCGTCGAGTGGTACGTCAAGCACCTGAACATGGACTTCGTGCTGGCCATCGCCGAAGACGAAGTGCCGTCCACCAAGGCGCCGGACCCGTACATGCACGTGTTCCTGGACGCCGGCCATGGCAACGTGCTGGCCTTCTTCGAGCTGCCCACGCAGGCGCCGATGGACCGCGACCACAACACGCCGGCCTGGGTGCAGCACCTGGCCATGGAAGTGGACAGCATGGACGAGCTGCTGGAAGCGAAGGAGCGCCTGAGCGCCGCCGGCATCGACGTGATCGGCCCCGTCAACCACACCATCTTCAAGTCCATCTACTTCTTCGACCCGAACGGCCACCGCCTGGAGCTGTCGGTCAACACCGGCACGCCGGAAATGATGCGCAAGCTGGACGAAGTCAAATGGGACATGCTGGAAGAATGGTCCAGGACCAAGAAAGCGCCCAAGCACGCCGCCTGGATGCACGCCCCCGCCACTGGAGAATAAGCAATGAAATTAGCCACCCTGAAGAACGGCAGCCGCGACGGCACCCTGGTTATCGTCAGCCGCGACCTGAAGCAGTGCGTCAGCGCCGCCGGCATCGCGCCCACCCTGCAGGCCGCGCTGGACAACTGGGACTTCAGCGCGCCGCAGCTGGCCGCGCTGTACGCCGCCCTGAACGAAGGCCGCGCCGCCGACGCGCAGCCGTTCGACGAAAGCGCCTGCCATTCGCCGCTGCCGCGCGCCTACCAGTGGGCCGACGGCTCGGCCTACATCAACCACGTGGAGCTGGTGCGCAAGGCGCGCAACGCCGACGTGCCGGCCTCCTTCTACACCGATCCGCTGATGTACCAGGGCGGCTCGGACAGCTTCGTCGGCCCGCGCGACAACATCTACGCGCTGACCGAAGAGTGGGGCATCGACCTGGAGGCCGAAGTGGCGGTCGTCACCGGCGACGTGAAGATGGGCGCCAGCGACGCCGACGCGGCCCAGGCCATCCGCCTGGTGATGCTGGTGAACGACGTTTCGCTGCGCAACCTGATCCCGAACGAGCTGGCCAAGGGTTTCGGCTTCTTCAACTCCAAGCCGGCCAGCGCCTTCTCGCCGGTGGCCGTCACGCCGGACGAACTGGGCGCGCACTGGGCGGACAACAAGCTGCATCTGCCGCTTACCGTGCACCTGAACGCGCAGCCTTTCGGCAAGCCGAACGCCGGCGAGGACATGACCTTCAGCTTCGCCCAGCTGGTGGCGCACGCCGCCAAAACGCGCGAGCTGGCGGCCGGCACCATCATCGGTTCGGGCACCGTGTCGAACAAGCAGGGCAGCCTGCATGGTTCCAGCATCGCCAACGGCGGCGTGGGCTATTGCTGCCTGGCCGAAGTGCGCATGTACGAAACCATCGAAGGCGGCAAGCCGGCCACCGGCTTCCTCAAGTTCGGCGACAGCGTGCGCATCGAGATGTTCGACGCGCAGGGCGCCAGCATCTTCGGCGCCATCGACCAGACCGTGGCGCATTACCAGGAGCGGCAGGGACGGCAGGGGCAGGGCGCATGAAGCTCTACACCTATTTCCGCAGCTCGGCCGCCTACCGCGTCCGCATCGCGCTCAACCTGAAGGCGCTGCCTTACGAGGCGGTGCCGGTGCACCTGCTGCGCGGCGGCGGCGAGCAGCTGGGCGAGGCTTACCGCGAAGTCAACCCGGGCGCGCTGCTGCCGGCGCTGGACGACGACGGCACGCTGCTGACGCAGTCGCTGGCGATCATGGAGTATCTGGAGGAGCGCTTTCCCCAGGTTGCGCTGCTGCCGGCCGACGCGGCGGGCCGCGCGCGCGTGCGCGCGCTGGCCATGACCATCGCCTGCGACACGCACCCGCTCAGCAATCTGCGCGTGCTCAAATACCTGGTGCATACGCTGAAGCTGGACGAGGCGGCAAAGCTGGAGTGGATACGGCACTGGATGCGCCTGGGCCTGGCCACCTTCGAAGCGCACCTGGCGCGCGACGGCGCCACCGGCCGCTTCTGCCACGGCGACACGCCGACCCTGGCGGATTGCTGCCTGGTGCCGCAGGTGTTCAATGCGGAGCGTTTCGAGGTGGACCTGGCGCCGTATCCGAACATCGCGCGCATCGCCGCCAATTGCGCCGCGTTGCCCGCGTTCCAGGCCGCGCACCCCGCGCAGCAGCCGGACGCCGAGTAAGCCGTCACGCCGCGGCCAGCACCACCCGGTCGCGGCCTTCCTTCTTAGCCTGGTACAGTGCCTTGTCGGCCCGCACCAGCAGGGAGGAGGGCGAATCGGGCGCTTCCTGCGGATAGGAAGCCGCCACGCCCACGCTGATCGTCAGCGAAACCGTCAGGCCGCCATCGAGGTCGATGCGCAGCTGGGACACCGTCTCGCGCAGGCGCTCGGCAGCGCCGCCCGCCGTCTCCAGCGACGCTTCCGGCATCAGCAGCACGAATTCCTCGCCGCCGAAGCGCGCCACCAGGTCGATGCTGCGCATGGCGGCCGACAGGGCACCGGCCACCGCCACGATGGCCTGGTCGCCCACCTCGTGCCCGTAAGTGTCGTTGATGCGCTTGAAGTGGTCGATG
The DNA here is from genome assembly GCF_059567845.1 of Massilia sp. BGA-UO-ETr-WB1. Classification (NCBI taxonomy): domain Bacteria; kingdom Pseudomonadati; phylum Pseudomonadota; class Betaproteobacteria; order Burkholderiales; family Oxalobacteraceae; genus Massilia; species Massilia sp. BGA-UO-ETr-WB1. The sequence goes on from NZ_JCAQOT010000025.1 coordinate 393,295, forward strand.
TCCACCATCAGCAGCGCCAGCGGATGCTTGTAGCGGCGCGCGCGGTCCAGCTCCTTGGCGATCTGCTCGGTCATCCGGCGCCGGTTGGCGATGCCGGTCAGCGGGTCGGTGGTGGCCAGCTGTTCCAGCTTGGTGTTTGCCGTCAGCAGTTCGAGCGTGCGCTGCAGCACCCGGTCTTCCAGGTTGTTGCGCTCGTCGTTCAGCGCCGCCAGCGCGGTGCGCCGCGAGCGCAGCACGCGCACCAGCACCGTGATCAGCACGCCCTCCAGCAGGATCAGCGTCACGCCCGAAATAATCTGCCAGCGGTACAGCTCCCACACGCCCACCGGGCGGTTGCGCAGCAGCGCTTCGGGCGGCAGGTTGCGCAGCTGGTGGCGTTCGGCGGTGGGATGGTCGAAGATGTAGCGCTGCACGCCGCTCAAGTCGGCCGGCTGGCCGTGCAGGATGCGCGCGATCACGCGGCCGATGGCTTCGCCGCTCAGCACATAGCCGCCCACCACGCCCGGCAGCACCAGCGACTCCACGTGCGTGAACACCGGCACCGGCGACACCGCCGCCAGCTTGCGCGTCACGTCCGACGGCAGGCCGCTGTCGCCGCTGTTGTCGCGGTAGGTGGCGAACATCAGTATGGCGGTATCCTGGCCCAGCATGGCGGTGCGGCGGTACAGGTCGGCGAAGCTTTGCCTGTCCCAGTAGTCGAAGGCGATCTGCTTGCTGTACGGGCGCGAGGCGGCGCGCACGCCGGCGATCCATTCCTGCACGCGCGGCGTCTGGTCGCCCACCACCACGATGCGCTTGACGCTGGGCGCCACCAGCGGAATCACGCCCAGCATGCGGCCGTAGTCCGGCGCCAGCTCCAGCGCTTCGCCGTCGTTGGGGCGCCAGTTGCGGCGCCCGTGGTTCACGTAATAGCGCGGTACGCCGGGAAACAGTTCGGGATGGCTGTTCAGGAAGCCAGCCGCCAGGTAGTTCTCGGTGACGATGGCGTCCAGCTTCACGTTGGCGTACTTGATGCGCAGGTAGGGCGCCATGCTGTCCAGCGAAGCCTGTTCGCCCACGCGCACCGAATCGAAGCGCTCTTCGAAAATGTCGGGCGGGGCGCCTCCGCGCTTGCTGGCCAGTTCCTGGTACAAGCCTTTGTGCACCAGCTGCTGCCATACCGAGGCGGAGTCCGAGCCGAGCGAATACAGCACCAGCACCTTGCGCGCTGGTGCCGCCTGCGCCGCCTGCGCATGGCGCGCGCCCTGCGCCAATAGCACCGCCAGGAGCAGCAGGCACAGCAAGGGTCGGAAGGTCGGCAAAGGCATGGGTGTGGCGGAGATTGAAAGAGTTTGTCTGGCGGTCATCATAGTGTGACACAAAGTATCTACACTTGTGTCTGTAAATTCCTCCGCTAAATTATTAAAATGGAAATCATTGTTGCATTTATTTAAGATTTTTGGGCGCCTTTCCAGTACAATGCCCGGTCCCGAAAACATTGCCTCTCCATGTCTCCCCCTTCCTCCGCGCTCGCGCCCCTGCAGCACCCAACCTTCCGCATGCTGTGGTGCACCTGGCTGATCGCCAACGTTTGCATGTGGATGAACGACGTGGCGGTGGCGTGGATGATGACGGCCATGACCACCTCGCCGGTGTGGGTGGCGCTGGTGCAGACCGCGTCCACCTTGCCGGTGTTCCTGCTTGGCCTGCCCAGCGGCGCGCTGGCCGACATCCTGGACCGCAGACGCTATTTCATCGCTACCCAGTTCTGGGTCGCCGGCGTGGCCGTGCTGCTGTGCGCGGCGGTGCTGTCCGGCGCCATCACGCCTACGCTGCTGCTGGTGCTGACCTTCGCCAACGGCATCGGCCTGGCCATGCGCTGGCCGGTGTTTGCGGCCATCGTGCCGGAGCTGGTGCCGCGCGCGCAGCTGCCGGCGGTGCTGGCGCTGAACGGCGTGTCCATGAACGCGTCCCGCATCGTCGGGCCGCTGCTGGCCGGCGCGTTGATCGCCGGCGCGGGCAGCGCCTGGGTCTTCGTGCTGAACGCCGTGCTGTCGGTATTGTCCGCTTTCCTCATCATGCGCTGGCGCCGCGAGCACGCGCCTGCGCCAGCCGCCCCGGAGGGCCTGCTGCGCTCCATGGGCGAGGGCTTGCGCTTCGTGGCCGGGGCCACCCATATGAAGGCGGCGCTGGCGCGCATCTTCCTGTTCTTCTTCCATTCGACGGCCTTGCTGGCGCTGCTGCCGCTGCTGGCGCGCGGCCTGCATGGCGGCGCGGCCGGCACTTTTACCGTGCTGCTGGCCTGCATGGGCGCGGGCACCGTGGCGGCGGCGCTGCTGCTGCCCGCCTTGCGCCAGGCGCTGCCGCGCCGCGCCCTGGTCACCGGCAGCGCGCTGCTGCAGTCGGCCACCATGCTGGCGGTGGCGCTGTCGCCGAATGTCTACGTTGCCGCACCGGTCATGTTCGTGGCCGGCATGGCCTGGATCTCCACCGCCAACGCGCTGATCCTGTCCGTGCAGCTGGCCTTGCCCGACTGGGTGAGGGCGCGCGGCATGTCCATGTATCAGATGGCCATCATGGGCGCCAGCGCGGCCGGCGCCGCCTTGTGGGGCCAGCTGGCTGCGCTGAGCAGCGTGCCGGCCAGCCTGATGTGCGCGGCAGCCGCCGGCGCGGCAGCGATGCTGTTCGCGCACCGCCTTCCGGACGCCGAGTCCACCGCCGCACCCAACGCAGCACCCAACGCAGCACCCAACTAAGCAGAAAACCCCACCATGCATACCAATTTCCCCGGCCAGGATGGCCACACCGCGTCCCTCTCCCGTGGCCAGCGCGCCATGTGGTTCCTGTGGAACCTGAATCCGGACGGCGCCGAGTACAACCTGCCGATGGCCTGGACCATCCGCACCGGGCTCGATGTGGACGCCTTGGAAGGGGCAATGCAGGACCTGGTGCAGCGCCACCCGGTCCTGCGCACCACGTACTCCGCGCCGCACGGTGAACTGGTGCAGCTGGTGCATCCGCAGGGACCCACAGGCTTCCAGCAGGTGGACGCCAGCGGCTGGGACGCGCAGCGCCTGCACGCCAGCCTGACCGAAGCGGCCCACCTGCCGTTCGACCTGAAGCACGGGCCGATATTCCGCAGCCACCTGTTTTCCAGCGGCGCGAACGAGCATGTGCTGCTGTTGAACAGCCACCACATCGCCACCGATACCTGGTCGCTGATCATCATGATGGAAGAACTGGGCATGCTGTACCAGGCGCGCGTGGCCGGCAAAGCGCCGGAACTGCCGCCGCACAGCCTGTCCTATATCGACTACGTGGGCTGGCAGGACGCGCTGCTGGCGTCGCCGCGCGGCGACGAGCATTGGGCCTACTGGAAAAAGCAGCTGGCCGCGCCGGCCAGCCTGGACCTGCCGACCGACCGTCCGCGCCCGCCGATCCAGAGCCACGCCGGCGCCGGCCACGGGTTCGAGCTGAACGCCGAACTGACGCGCCAGGTGCGCGCGCTGGCCAAACAGGAAGGCGTCACCTTCTACACGGTGTTGCTGGCCGCGTTCTACGCGCTGTTGTACCGCTACACCGGGCAGGACGACCTGGCCGTCGGCTCGCCGCGCTTCGGCCGTCCGCCGGAAGGCTACGAGCGCACCGTGGGCTACTTCGCCAGCCCGTGCGCGCTGCGCATGCAGCTGGCGGGCGACACGCCGTTTGCGCAGTTCCTGCACCAGGTGCGCGAAGTGCTGGTGGGCGCCAAGGACCACCAGGACTTCCCGTTCCCGCTGCTGGTGGAGAAACTCGGCCTGCCGCGCGACATGAGCCGCAGCCCGGTGTTCCAGGTGGCGTTCACGTATCAGAAGGCGCAGCTGGCGCACATGCAGGGCCTGGCGGCTGCGCGCATGGGACTGGCCGGCGCGAAGCTGGACCTGTCCGGCCTGCAGCTCGAATCCTATCCGCTGGAACTGCGCAGCGTGAAGTTCGACGTCGACTTCGTGGTGGAAGAGGTGGACGGCGCGCTGCGCGGCGTGTGCTGGTACAACACCGACCTGTGGGACCAGGACAGCATCGCCTACCTGGTGGAGCACTATCAGACCTTGCTGCTGGCCGCCACCCAGGCGCCGCAGATCGCGCTGGAACGCCTGCCCATGCTCACGCAGCGCGAGCTGGACACCAGCGTAGCGCGCAACGCCACCGACGCGCCGTTCCCCATGGCCTGCGTGCACCGCCAGTTCGAGCAGCGCGTGGAGCGCGCGCCGTCCGCCATCGCGCTGCGCTTCGGCAGCGCTGAATCGGGCTGCGAGGAGCTGAGCTACGACGAATTGAACCGGCGCGCCAACCGCCTGGCGCACTACCTGCGCGGGCAGGGTCTGAAGCAGGGCGAGCTGGTTGGCCTGAGCATGGAACGCGGCCGCCCCGAACTGGTGATCGGCCTGATCGCTATCCTGAAGGCGGGCGGCGCCTACCTGCCGCTGGACCCGGACTACCCGCAGGACCGCCTGGCCTACATGCTGAAGGACGCCGCAGTCGGCCTGCTGCTGACGCAGGAGTCGCTGCGCGGGCGCCTGCCGGCCGGCGATGCGCGCGTGCTCTGCCTGGATACCGACTGGGACCGCATCGCGAAGGAATCCGCAGCCAACCCGCCGTTGGCGTCCGGACCGGACGACTTGGTGTACGTGATCTACACGTCCGGCTCCACCGGGCGCCCGAAAGGCGTGATGCTGGAGCACCAAGGCCTGTCCAACATGGTGCATGCGATGGCGGAGGGATTCCACGTCGACCAGGACAGCCGCGTGCTGCAGTTCGCCTCCTTCAGTTTCGACGCATCGGTGAGCGAAATCTTCACCGCGCTGTGCGCCGGCGCCAGCCTGTGCCTTGCGCCCAAGATGGACATGATGCCCGGCTCCGCGCTGGTCAACACCATCAACCGCCACGCCGTCTCGGTGGTGACGCTGCCGCCGTCCGTGCTGGCGCTGCTGTCCCCGTCGGACTTGCCGACGCTGCGTTCCGTGATCACCGCCGGCGAGCCGTGCAACCTGGAGCTGGTGAAGCGCTGGAGCGCCGGGCGCCGCTTCATCAACGCCTACGGTCCGACCGAAACCACGGTCTGCGCCACCATGACCGTGCTGGCGCCGGATACCACATGCGTCAGCATCGGCCATCCGCTGCCCAACACCCGTTTGTACGTGCTGGACCCGCTGCTGCAGCCGGTGCCGCGCGGCGTGGCGGGCGAGCTGTATATCGCCGGCGTGGGCCTGGCGCGCGGCTACCTGGGCCGCCCGGACCTGACCGAGGAGCGCTTCGTCCCCAATCCATTCGGCGCGCCGGGCGAACGCATGTACAAGACCGGCGACCTGGCGCGCTACCTGCAGGACGACAGCCTGGAGTTCCTGGGCCGCCTGGACCACCAGGTCAAGCTGCGCGGCTTCCGCATTGAACTGGGCGAGCTGGAAGCTGTCATCATGGAGCATGAGGGCATCCGCGAAGCGCTGGTGCTGGCCAGCCGCGATTCCGGCCAGGACCAGCGCCTGGTGGCATACGCCATCCCGCAGGAAGGCGCGGCCGTCACCACGGCCGCCATCCGCGCGCACATGCAGGGCAAGCTGCCCGAGTTCATGGTGCCGGCCGCCTTCGTGCTGCTGGACGCGTGGCCGATGACGCCGAACGGCAAGATCGACCGCCGCGCGCTGCCGGCGCCGCCGGGCATGGCGGCCGACGCCGCCAGCGCACCGCCGCGCGACCGCCTGGAGCAGCAGATCGCCGCCATCTGGCAGGAAGTGCTGAACCTGCCCGCAGTGGGCATCGACGACAGCTTCTTCGACGTGGGAGGCCACTCGCTCAGCCTGGTGGAAGTGGAGGTGCAGCTGGACGAGAAACTGAACCTGACCGTGCCCACCATGGACCTGTTCCGCTTCCCCACCATCCGCTCGCTGGCCAACCACTTGCGCACCGCGCTGAGCGACGGCCAGGACCTGGACGCGCAGTTCCGCGAGCGTAACCACGGCCCGCTGCGCAGCGTGCCGGCCGCAGGCGGCGCGGCAGGGCGCACGGACATCGCCATCGTCGGCATGGCAGGCCGCTTCCCCGGCGCCGCCAATGTGGAGGAATTCTGGGCCAATCTGCGCGGCGGCGTGGATTCCATTACGGAGCTGAGCGACCAGCAGTTGCTGGACGCGGGCGTGCCGCAGCACTTGATCGACGACCCGCGCTACGTGAAGCGCAAAGGCATCCTGGACGACGTGGCCTGCTTCGACGCGCCGTTCTTCGGCTATCCGCCGCGCGAAGCGCAACTGATGGACCCGCAGCAGCGCCTGTTCCTGGAACTGGGCTGGCAGGCGCTGGAGCATGCCGGCTACAGCAGCGAAGGCTATGCCGGCCGCATCGGCGTGTACGGCGGCACCGGGCGCGCTGCATACCTGCAGCACTTCCTGAACACGAATCCGGAGTCGGCGGCGGAGCTGTTCCAGACCACCATCCTGAACGAGAAGGACTTCCTGTCCACCCGCCTGGCGCACAAGCTGAACCTGCGCGGCCCGGCGCTGACGGTGCAGACCGCGTGTTCCACCTCGCTGGTGGCGGTGCACATGGCTTGCCAGCAGCTGCAGATGGGCGATTGCGACATGGCGCTGGCAGGCGGCGTATCGATCGAGGTGCCGCATGGCACCGGCTACCTGTACCAGGAAGGCCATATCCTGTCGCCGGACGGGCATTGCCGCGCCTTTGACGCGGGCGCCGGCGGCACGGTGCGCGGCAGCGGCGGCGCGCTGGTGGTGCTCAAGCGCCTGGCCGATGCGCAGCGCGACGGCGACACCATCTGGGCCGTGATCAAAGGTTCGGCCATCAATAACGACGGCAGCATGAAAGTGGGCTTTACGGCTCCCAGCGTGAACGGCCAGGCCGAGGTGATCGACCAGGCGCTGCAGCGCGCGGGCGTGGACCCGCGCAGCATCGGCCTGGTGGAAGCGCACGGCACCGCGACGCCATTGGGCGATCCGATCGAGGTGGCCGCGCTGACGCAAGCCTACCGCAAATACACGGCGGACCGCGGATACTGCATGCTGGGTTCGGCCAAGGCGCACGTCGGCCACCTGGATACGGCGGCCGGCGTGACGGGGCTGATCAAGGCGGCGCTCTCGGTGCACCACGGCGTGGTGCCCGCCATGCTGCACTTCCAGGCGCCCAACCCGAAGCTGGGGCTGGAAAACAGCCCGTTCTTCGTCAACAAGGCGGCGGTGCAGTGGTCCGAAGCGGATTCGCCGCGCCGCGCGGCGGTGAGTTCGTTCGGCATCGGCGGCACCAATGCGCACGTGATTCTGGAACAGGCGCAGCCGCCTGCCCAGCAACCGGCGCAGCACCCGGCATCCCAGGCGGCAGGCGGCTTGCCTCAGGTGCTGGCGCTATCGGCCAAGTCGGCCACCGCGCTGAACGCCATGACGGTGCGGCTGGCAGAGCACCTGCGCGCGCATCCCGGCGCCAACCTGGCGGACCTGGCCTACACGCTGCAGACCGGCCGTGCGCAGCTGCCGCAGCGCCGCGCCATCGTGTGCGCCGATGCAGCCGGCGCCGTGGAAGCGCTGGAAGCGCTGGCCTCGGCCTCCGCCGCCACCGCCACCGCCACCGCTTCGGCCTCCGGCAGTGCCGCCGGCCAGCTCACCTTCCTGTTCCCCGGCCAGGGGCTGCAGCAAGTGAACATGGGCCGCGAGCTGTACGAAACCGCGCCCGAATTCCGCGACTGTGTGGATGCCTGCGCCGAGTTGCTGCTGCCCCTGCTGGGCCTGGACCTGCGCGCCTTGCTCTATCCCGCGCCGGAAGCGCAGGAACAGGCCGCGCGCCAGCTGGCGCAAACGGCCATCACGCAGCCCGCCATGTTCTTGGTGGAGTACGCGCTGGCGCGCCAGCTGATGCACTGGGGCGTGCAGCCGCAAGCCATGATGGGCCACAGCCTCGGCGAATACGTGGCCGCCTGCCTGGCCGGCGTGATGTCCCTGCCGGACGCGCTCAAGCTGATCGCCGCGCGCGGCCAGCTGGTGCAGCAGCTGCCGGCCGGCGCCATGCTGGCGGTGGAAGCCAGCGCCGCCGAGGTGCAGGCTTTCCTGGGCAAGGGCGTGGACCTGGCGGTGGTGAACGGCCCGCGCGCCTGCGTGCTGGCCGGGACCATGGAAGGCATCGACGCGCTGGCGGCGCCGCTGGCTGCGGCCGGCCTGCGCAGCAAGCGTGTGCCGACCTCGCACGCCTTCCATTCCGCCATGCTCGACCCGATACTGGGCCAGTTCGAAGCGCTGTTCGCCGGCATAACGCTGCGCGCGCCGCAAATCCCCTACGTCACCAACGTGACCGGCGCCTGGGTGACGGCGGAGCAGGCCACCGATCCGGCCCACTGGGTGCGCCACATGCGCCAGACGGTGCGTTTCGCCGAAGGCCTGGAACTGCTGCTGGAGGCGCCCGGCGGCATCTACCTGGAAGTCGGCCCCGGCCAGACCTTCAGCGCCATCATCCAGCGCCACCCGCTGAAGCAGACCGTGCACTTCGCCGGTCCGACGCTGGCCGCGGCCGGCGCTTCCGACTGCGCCGCCGTCATGCAAAGCCTGGCGCGCCTGTGGACGCACGGCGTAACGCCGGACTGGCGCAAGCTGCACGGCGCCGCCGCGCGCCGCCGCATCGCCTTGCCGCTGTATCCGTTCGACCGCTACCGCTACTGGCCGGAAGCGCGCACGTCCGCCACCCAGGCCGCCCCGCGTTTCGAGGCCGTGACCCGCGCCGAAGTTGCGCAAGTGGCAGATGCACCAACTGCATCGGCCCCGCGCACCGCACCGCGCGACGCCTACGAAATGGAAGTGGCAAAAGTATTCGAAGAAATCCTCGGTGTCGGCTCGGTGCAGCCTGGCGACAACTTCTTCGACCTTGGCGGCAGCTCGCTGTCGTCGCTGAGCGTCATCATCCGCCTGGAGCAGGCTTTCGACTGCAGCCTGACCAACGCCGTGCTGATGGAGAACCCGACGGTGGAAGCGCTGGCGCAGGCGCTGCGCACCGGCCGGGCTTCGCGCGGCTCGCAACTGATCGGCATGCGCGGCACCGGCAATCTGCCGCCGGTGTTCTGCATTCACCCTTACGGCGGCCACACCATGGGCTACGTGGAGCTGACGCGCGCCCTGGGCGCCAGCCAGCCGGTGTTCGGCGTGCAGGCGCGCGGCCTGCAAGGCGAAGCGGCGCCGCTGCGCCGCATCGAAGACATGGCTGCGGCGTATATCGCTTTGATCAAGGCGCAGCAGCCGTCCGGCCCGTACACGCTGGTCGGCCACTCGATGGGCGGCTGCATCGCCTATGAAATGGCGCGGCAGCTGCGCCAGGCGGGCGACCAGATCGTCATGCTGGCGCTGATCGATTCGCGCGCGCAGAACGCCAGCGCGCAGCCTCTGTACCGCAACGGCGCCTACGGCCAGATGGCCAGCAAGGACTGGCTCAGCGACGACGCGGTGCTGCTCGGCATCCTGCTGCCCGCCATCAGCATGGACTGGGACAGCCTGCGCGGCGTGGCGGCGGACCAGCAGTGGCTGCAGGTGCTGGAAGCGGCCAAACAGCAAGGTTTGCTGCCGCCGGGGGCAGGGCAGGAGCAGGTGCGCCACATGCTGGCCGTCACTACCGCCAACGACGAGGCGCTGCGCAGCTACGCGCCGCCGCGCCAGGCGGAAGCGGACTCGGTACCGGTGGTGCTGTTCAGCGGATCGGAAGGCTTCGCGCAGCAGTTCGGCGAACCGGACCTGGGCTGGGGCGCGCTGGTGGCCGATGAACTTGAGCAGATCGAAGTTCCGGGCAACCACCACACCATCATGCTGGGCGCCAGCGCGCAGGCAATGGCAGGGCGGATCAGGGAAGGGATCAAGAAAGGCTAAGCCGCGCGCAGCGCGTCCACGATCTTCATGCGCGCGGCGCGCACGGCGGGCAGGAAGCCGCCGATGAAGCCCATCACCAGCGAAAACAGCAAAGTCTTGACGACGATGGCGCCGTCCAGGCGGAAGCCGAACGCCAGTTCCGAGAAGGACTGGAAGTTGGTGGTGGAGAAGGACAGGAACTGCATGAAGGACGCGAACACCAGCCCCACGGCGCCGCCGGCCAGCGCCAGCAGCATGGACTCGGCCAGGAATGCGGCCAGGATGTTGCGCCGCTGGTAGCCCAGCGCGCGCAGCGTGCCGATTTCGCCGGTGCGGTTGGCCACCGACGCATACATGGTGATGGCCGCGCCTATCATCGCCCCGATCGAGAAAATGATGGACAGCGTCAGTCCCAGGATGCTGATGAAGGTGGACAGCGCGCGCGACTGGTCCGAATAGAAAGTCTGCTCGCGCTTGGCCTCCAGCGTCAGGCGCTGGTCGGACTCGATGTCCTGTTTGAAGCGCTCGAACAGCGCGCTGTCGGCCAGCCGCAGCACCATGGACGAATAGCCGTTGCGGCGGAAAGCCTGCATCAGCTGGTCCGCGTCGCCCCATATCTCGGAGTCGAAGCCGCTGTTGCCGGCGTCGAACAGGCCCACCACTGTCCACTCGCGCTGGCCGAAGCGCAGCTTCTCGCCGATGCCCGCACCCGCAAAGCGCTTGGCGATGCTGGCCCCGGCCACGATCTCCGAAGCACCGGGCCGGAACATGCGGCCGGAGCTCAGCTTCACCTGCGGCCGCAATACCAGCCCGCGCTGGTCTATGCCGCGTATCACCACGTTGGATGGCTTGTCGGAGCCGCGCTTGAGCAGCGAAATCAGCACCACGGTTTCCTTCGAGATCATGGGCTGGCCATCGGCGCCGAGCGCAATGGCGGCGTGGCTGGCGGCGATATTGGCCTGCGCGCGCTCCACGCCGCTCTGCACTTCGCTTTCGGCCGAGCGCCGTATCAGGATTACATTGTCGTATTCGCCGGTGGTGACCAGCGTGGTGCGCAGGCCTTCGTCCAGCATCAGCACCGTGGCGAACACGAACACCACCAGCGCCAGCCCGCTGGCCGTCAGCACGGTGGTCAGGCGCCTGGCCCACAGGTTGCGCGCGATGTAGGAGAGGGGAATCCGCATCAGCCTATGCTCCTCAAGCCCTCGACGATGTTCACGCGCACCGCGCGGATGGTCGGCGCAATGCCCGCCACCACGCCGATCAGCAGCGCGGCCAGCGCCTGCAGCAGCACGGTGAGCGGCGCCACCTGGAACACCGGGAACATGGTGCCCATGGCGGAGCCGATGATGGCCGCCAGCGGGAACAGCAGGGCCACGCCGAGCGCGGCGCCGAACACGGACAGCAGCAGCGACTCGCCGAAGATCAGCGCCGCCAGGTAGCCCGGCCCGAAGCCCAGCACTTTGAGCGTGGCGTACTCGCCCAGCCGCTCGCGCGCGCTCATGGCCATGGTGTTGGCCATCACCGCCATGATGATGACGATGACCACGAAGGACACCACCCGCACCGCCACCACGATGGCTTCGGACATGGACACGAAGCCGAGCTGGAACGCCTTCTCCGTTTCGGTCAGCGTTTCGGCCAGCGAGTTGCGGAACTGGCCGTCGATCACGCTGGAGGTGGCGGCGGCGTCCTCGGCGCGGGCGATGCGCACCACGTACACGCCCACCTGGTTGGCGCGGCGCGGATAGATCTTCTTCAGGCCTTCGTTCACGTAGTCCCAGTGGAAGAACATGGTGGCGGTGTTGGTCGAGTCCTGTTTTCCATCGTAGATGCCGCGCACCACGAAGTCCCACTGGCCGGGATAGATGGTGCCCTTGATGGGGACGGTGTCGCCGACCTTGAATCCGTACTGGTTGGCCAGCTTGCGGCCGACGATGGCGCCCTTGCGGTCGCGCAGGAAGGCGGACCGCTCCTCCTCGGGCAGCAGGTAGTCCGGGTAGATGTCCAGGTAGCTCTGGCCGGAGATGGCGAATTGCGCGAAGAAGTTCTTCGGGTCCTTGTAGACGCCGCCGAACCAGTTGGCGTAGCCCACGCCGGTCACGCCGTCCACCGCGCGGATGCGGGCCTGGTAGGCCAGCGGCAGCGGGAACACCAGCGAGGTGGCGTTGCGCGTGACCAGCGTGGTGTTGGACGCGCCCTCGGCGCCCGCGTACCAGGCGTCCACCACGGTTTGCAGCAGGCCGAAGGACAGCGTGGCCACCACCAGTCCAAGCACGGTCAGCGCCGTGCGCAGCTTGTGGCGCAGGGCGTTCTTGGAGATCAGCTTGAGCAGGTACATGGCTGGTACATGGCAGATACGTGGCGCGGGCCGGCTAGGCGGGCGTGGCGATAAGCTCGCCTTTTTCAAGGTGGACCAGGGTGCGCGCCTGCTGCGCCGCGTGCGCGTCGTGCGTCACCATGATGATGGTCTTGCCCAGTTCCCGGTTCAGCTGCTGCATCAGCGCCAGCACCTCGCTGGCCGATTGCCGGTCCAGGTCCCCGGTGGGTTCGTCGGCCACGATCAGCGTGGGGTCGGTGACGATGGCGCGCGCGATGGCCACGCGCTGCTGCTGGCCGCCGGACAGCTCGTTGGGCGTGTGGTCCATGCGGTCCGACAGGCCCACCATGGACAGGGTCAGCTCCACCCGCTCGCGCCGCTCGCGGCGGGACAGGGGCGTGAGCAGCAGCGGCAGCTCCACGTTCTCGAACGCGGACAGCACCGGCATCAGGTTGTAGAACTGGAAGATGAAGCCCACGTTGGCCGAGCGCCAGTGCGCCAGGTCGGTCTCGGACATGGACGCGATGTCCAGGCCGTCCACGCGCAGCAGGCCGGAGTCCGGCTTGTCGATGCCGGCGATCAGGTTCAGCAGGGTGCTCTTGCCGGAGCCGGACGGGCCCATCAGCGCGGTGAAGTCGCCGGCCTGGATGTCGAGCGTGATGTCGGTCAGCACCGGCACGTGCTGGCCGCCGCGCTGGTAGGATTTGACGAGGTGCTCGATCCGCACCAGCGCTTCCTTGCCGGGCGCCGTCATTTCTTCGCCACCGACACCGGCTGGCCGTCCTGCAGCTTGGCGTCCGGGTTCGACACCACCTTGTCGCCCGGCTTCACGCCCTTGACCTCCACCAGCTCGCCCACCTTGCGGCCGCTGCCCACGGCCACCAGCCGCGCTTTGCCGTCCGCCACCACGAACACCACCGGCTTGCCGTCGCGCGTGGCGATGGCGGCCGGCTGCACGGCCGTCACCGGCGCCTTGTCCTCCGGCGGCACCGGCTTGGACAGGAAGGCCACCTTGGCGCTCATGTCCGGCAGCACGCGTGGATCCCGGTCGATGAAGCGCACCTTCACCAGCAAGGTGGCCTTGCTGCGGTCCACGGTCGGCACCATGCGCGACACCACGCCGGCCAGGCGCAGCTCGGGGAACGCGTCAAGCTGGATTTCGGCCGGCTGGTCCACCTTGATTTTCGACAGGCTCGATTCGGACACGTCCGCCTCCACTTCCAGCGTATCCATGTCGGCGATGGTCACCACCGCCCCCTTGCTGTCGGCGGCGGAAGAGAAGGGCGTGATGTTGTCGCCCACGTTGGCGCTCTTGGTCAGGATCACGCCGTCGAACGGGGCGCGGATCACGGTCTGGTCCAGCGCCACCTGCGCCGCCTGCGCATTGGCCTGCGCCGCCGCGATGGCCGCGCGCTGCGCCGCGATGGCCGCCCTGGCCTTGTTGTAGCGCGCCAGCGCGCTGTCGTAGCTGGCCGCCGCGATGAACTTCTGGTCCAGCAGTTCGCCCGCGCGCTTGAAGGCCTGCTGCGCGTCCTGCAGTTCGGCCTGGCCCTGTTCCAGGTTGGCCTGCGCCACCTTGATGTTGGCCTGCGCCTGGCCCAGCGTAGCGCTGACGTCGCGGTTCTCCAGCCGCGCCACGACCTCGTCCTTCTTCACGCGCGAGCCTTCCAGCACGCCCAGCCACTCCAGGCGCCCGGTGGCCTTGGACGACAGCGCCGCCTTGCGCTGCGCCACCACGTAGCCGGTGGCGTTGAGCAGCGTGTAGTTCTGCGCGGGATAAGCCTGCGACACCGTCACCGTTTCCACGTCCGCCTTGCCGCCCGCCTGGCGGCTGACGACGAAGCCCGCCGCCGCCAGCGCCAGCACCGCGAGCCCGATCTTGAGCCACTTGCGGCGGCGCGAGCGCTGGCCCGGCACCTGTGCCTGCGGGTTGCGTTCGATTTTCAGTTTGGAGAGATCGGGAGACGGCATTGGTACCTCGGCATACTTGTTAATTTGTTAGCAGATAGTGCTGCAAATCGGCCCGGCCTGCAAGCGCCTACGCTGGCGGCTGGCTGGGCCGCAGCGCACCGCGCGCCGCTTCCACGACCGCCGCGCTCAGGCGTTCCAGCTTCGGCGACTGCACGCGCCAGGTGTGCCAGTGCAGCGCCACGTCGGTGTGTTTGCCGGGCGCCAGGTCGAGCAGGGCGCCGCTGGCCAGGCGGTCGCCGAATTGCTGCTCGGCCACCATGCCGTAGCCCAGGCTCAGGTCTATGCAGCGCAGGAAGCTCTCGTTGGCCGGGATGTAGTGGCAGGGATGGCTGCCGGGCAGCAGGCCGAATTCGCGCTGCATGAAGTTCGCCTGCAGCAAATCCTTGCGGTCGAACACCATCATCGGCGCCGCCAGGGCGGCCTGGCGGCTCAGGCCGTGCGGGAACCAGCGCGCGGCGAAGCCGGGCGTGGCCATCATGCGGTAGCGCACCACGCCCAGCGGCTGGGCCACGCAGCCGCGCATGGGCTGCGCCTCGGTGGAGATGGCCGCCAGCGCCTGGCCGCGCTCCATCAGCGTGTAGGTGTGGTCCTGGTCGTCCAGCGACAGGTCGAGCAGGATGTTTTCCCGGATCAGGAAGGGCGCCAGGCCGGGCAGCAGCCAGGTGCCCAGCGTGTCGTTGTTGACGGCCAGCGACACGCTGAGCGGGCGCGCATCCTCTTCCTGCATGCCGGACAGGAATTCCTCCTCCAGCAGCTTGCTGCGGCGCAGGTATTGCACCAGGCGCTGGCCCGCGCTGGTGGGGCGGCAGGGCCGGCTGCGGATCACCAGCGGCGTGCCCAGCGCCACTTCCATGGCGCTGACGCGCTGCGATACGGCCGAGGCGGACACGTGCAGCAGCGCGGCGGCCTGCTCGAAGCTGCCGGTGTCGATGATGGCGAGCAGCGCTTCGGCCTGGCGGGTGTCGGGCAGCATGGCATTCTCCAGATTAGCAATTCTTAAGTATCCTGAAGAATATTAATCCAGCTTCATCTTGCCCGGCAAGCCGTGGAAAATGGCTGCATCTCCACTCAACAGCGAGCTTGCCATGTTCACTCCGCACGTCTTCCTCAACGGCATGGGTCTGGGCGCCAGCCTCATCATGGCCATCGGCGCCCAGAACGCCCATGTGCTGCGCGTCGGCGTGCGGCGCCAGCACGTGGCCGTCACGGTGGCCACCTGCATCCTGATCGACGTGGTGCTGATCGGCGCCGGCGTGGCTGGCATGGGCGCGCTGATCCAGGACTCGCCGCTGCTGATGGGGCTGGCGCGCTGGGGCGGGGCGGCTTTCCTGGTGTGGTACGGCTTGCGCAGCTGGGCCTCCATGCTGCGCACGGACGCGCTGGAGGTGCAGCCGGGCGCGGTGCCGCTCAGCCTGCAGCGCGCGCTGGTCAGCGTGCTGGCGCTGTCCCTGCTCAACCCCCATGTCTATCTGGACACGCTGGTGCTGCTAGGCTCGCTGGGCGGCAATTATCCGGCCCATCAGCGCGCCAGCTTCGCGGTCGGCGCCATGACGGCCTCGCTGCTGTGGTTCACCGCGCTGGGCTTCGGCGCCAGCCGCCTGTCCGAGGTGTTCCAGCGGCCCCTGGTGTGGAAAGGCATCGAAGCCCTGACCGGCTGCATCATGCTGGCGCTGGCGGCCGGGCTGGTGCTGGGGAGCTGAGCGGCGGCGGAGCGGACCGGGGGGGCGCAAGCGGGGAATGCGGGGCTAAGGTAAAATCTTGCCCCATGCCTAATACACCGCCCCTCCCAGCCCCCATGCTGCAAGCACTGGACCGTGCCGACGCCTCGTGGCGCCCGGTCCTGCTGCGCGGCCTGGAAGCGATGGCGGCGGCCGATCCGGCCTATCTGCCGGCGCTGGCCGCGGACCACTACCTGCCCACCGAACTGCGCCTGTTCGCCGCTTTCGAGCTGCCGCTGGACCAGGTGCGCTACGTGCTAGTGGGCGAAGGCCCGTACCCGCGCGCGGAAAGCGCCACCGGCGTCTGCTTCATGGACGGCGCCGTCAAGGGGCTGTGGTCGGAAGAGCAGGGCGGCGGCCTGTCCAAGCCGGTCAACAAGGCCACCTCGCTGCGCAACTTCATGAAAATGCTGCTGGTGGCGGACGGCCTGCTGAGCGCCGACAACACCGCCGGCGCGGCGCTGGCCGCCGTGGCCGCCCAGGCGCGCTCCGATGCCGGCATGACCCGGACCCTGGCCGACATCCAGCACAAACTCACCGCGCACGGCTTCCTGCTGCTGAACGCCTCGCTGGTGTTCCGGCCGCACGTTGCCCCAGTGAAAGATGCGAAAGCCTGGCTGCCGTTCTTTGAAACGGTGATCGCCGCGCTGGAGCAAGCCCAGCCTACGCTAATTCTGTGGGGAAAGATCGCCGAGCAGCTGAACCGCTTGCCCGTGGTGCAGGCGCTGCCGCAGATCGTGGCCGAGCACCCTTATAACCTGTCATTTATCGGCAACCGCGACATGCACGCCCTGTTCGGGCCGCTGCGGCTGCTGCGTGCCTGAAGGGTAAGCAAACTGCTTGCCAGGGGTGCCTGACAAAATTGGTCAAGTTTGGTATACTTGACTAAATCGTTCAACTAATCAGAGTTTCGACTGCTTGGAAGGAACGATATTTTAACCGAACCGAGGTTGTGATGCGTCTGACCACCAAAGGCCGTTTTGCAGTGACTGCGATGATCGATCTGGCTTTGCGCCAAGGCAAAGGCCCGGTCACGCTGTCTGGCATTTCGCAGCGCCAGGCGATTTCGCTGTCTTACCTGGAGCAGCTGTTCGGCAAGCTGCGCCGCCACGAGATCGTCGAGTCGATCCGCGGCCCCGGCGGCGGCTACAGCCTGGCCCGCCGCGCCGACAAAGTCACGGTGGCGGACATCATCATCGCCGTCGACGAGCCGCTGGACGCCACCCAGTGCGGCGGCAAGGAGAACTGCCACGGGGCCGACGCCGCCACCGGCGCGCGTTGCATGACCCACGAGCTGTGGGCCACATTGAATGAAAAGATGGTCGATTACCTGGACTCCGTATCGCTGCAGGATCTGGTCGATCAACAAAGGCAAAAACACGCCGAGCAGGCCGTGGTGGTGATGCACCGCAACGCCGCCGTCGGTTAATAGATTCGCAGTACGCAGATACGCTGATTGGAGTAATAGATGAACGCCCCAGAAAAAAACGTCGCCCAGGTAGCCCCGGTTGAATTCAAGACCGCGCCGCACTTCCCTATCTATATGGACTACTCGGCCACCACGCCGATCGACCCGCGCGTGGCCGACATGATGATCCCTTACCTGCGCGAGCAGTTCGGCAATCCCGCCTCCCGCAGCCATATGTATGGCTGGACCGCCGAAAAAGCGGTGGAAGAGGCGCGCGGCCACGTGGCTGCGCTGGTGAACGCCGATCCGCGCGAAATCATCTGGACCTCCGGCGCCACCGAGTCGAACAACCTGGCCATCAAGGGCGCGGCGCAGTTCTACAAGACCAAGGGCAAGCACATCATCACCGTGAAGACCGAGCACAAGGCCGTGCTGGACACGGTGCGCGAACTGGAACGCGTGGGCTTCGAAGCCACCTACCTGGAACCGCAGGACAACGGCCTGATCACCATCGCCCAGCTGGAAGCGGCGATCCGCCCGGACACCATCCTGGTCTCGGTCATGCTGGTCAATAACGAGATCGGCGTGATCCAGCCGATCGACGAGATCGGCGCGCTGTGCCGCTCGAAAGGCATCATCTTCCACTGCGACGCCGCGCAAGCGACCGGCAAGGTGGCGATCGACCTGCAAAAGACCAAGGTCGACCTGATGACCTTCACCGCCCACAAGACCTACGGCCCGAAAGGCATCGGCGCGCTGTACGTTTGCCGCAAGCCGCGCGTGCGCATCGAAGCGCAAATGCACGGCGGCGGCCACGAGCGCGGCCTGCGCTCCGGCACCCTGCCGACCCACCAGATCGTCGGCATGGGCGAAGCGTTCCGCCTGGCGAAAGTGGAAATGGAGAGCGAAATCGCGCGCATCAAGGCGCTGCGCGACCGCCTGGCGGCCGGCCTGCAGGACATTGAAGAAACCTACATCAACGGCGACATGGAACACCGCGTGCCGCACAACCTGAACGTAAGCTTCAACTACGTGGAAGGCGAATCGCTGATCATGGCGGTCAAGGACCTGGCGGTATCGTCCGGTTCGGCCTGCACTTCGGCCTCGCTGGAACCGTCCTACGTGCTGCGCGCCCTGGGCCGCAGCGACGAACTGGCGCACAGCTCAATCCGTTTCACCATCGGCCGTTTCACCACCGAGAAGGACATCGACTTCGCGGTGGAACTGATGAAGTCCAAGGTCGGCAAGCTGCGCGAATTGTCGCCGCTGTGGGACATGTTCAAAGAAGGGATCGACATCAATTCGATCCAATGGGCAGCGCACTAATTTAAAGATTACAGGAGCATCAAAATGGCATACTCGGAAAAAGTGTTGGACCACTACGAAAATCCACGCAACGTCGGCGCCTTTGAAAAGGGCGACGAATCGGTCGGCACCGGCATGGTGGGTGCGCCTGCTTGCGGCGACGTGATGAAGCTGCAGATCAAGGTCGGCGCCGATGGCCTGATCGAAGATGCGAAATTCAAGACCTACGGCTGCGGCTCGGCGATCGCCTCGTCGTCGCTGGTGACCGAATGGGTCAAGGGCAAGACCCTGGACGAAGCGCTGGCCATCAAGAACACCGCCATCGCCGAAGAACTGGCCCTGCCGCCGGTGAAAATCCACTGCTCCATCCTGGCTGAAGACGCCATCAAGGCGGCAGTTGAAGACTACAAGGCCAAACACGCGGCACCAGTGGCAACAGCGGCCTAAACGCCGGAGGACAGCATGGCAATTACCCTGACCGAAAAAGCGGCCAAGCATATCAACCGTTACATCGAACGCCGCGGCAAAGGCATCGGCCTGCGCTTCGGCGTGCGCACCACGGGCTGCTCCGGTCTGGCCTACAAGCTGGAGTACGTGGACGAAGTGACGGACGAGGACAGCGTGTTCGAGTCGCACGGCGTGAAAGTGTTCGTCGACCCGAAAAGCCTGCCGTACATCGACGGCACCGAGCTGGACTTCGCGCGCGAAGGCCTGAACGAAGGCTTCAAGTTCAACAATCCGAACGAGAAAGACGCCTGCGGCTGCGGCGAAAGCTTCCGTATTTAAATCCGCAGTTTTCTTAGTAATGCGCCGTGCAAAACCACTTCGAACTTTTCCACCTGCCGCAGCAGTTCGCCGTCGATACGGGGGCGCTTGACAGCGCCTACCGCGACGTCCAGAGCCGCGTCCACCCCGACCGTTTCGTCAACGCCACCGACGCCGAAAAGCGCGTCGCCATGCAATGGGCCACGCGGGCCAACGAAGCCTACCAGACCCTGAAAAACCCGCAGAAGCGCGCGCAATACCTGTGCGAGCTGAATGGCGTGGATCTGCAGACCGAGTCGAACACCGCCATGCCGGCGGCCTTCCTCATGCAGCAGATGGAATGGCGCGAGGAGCTGGACGACGCGCGCAGCGGCAAGGACGTGGAACTGCTGGACAAGCTGGACGGCCAGCTGCGCGCCGCGCGCAAAGACCAGTTGCAGGACATCGAGCGCAGCATCACGGCAGGCGACTTCCACGCCGCCGCGCAGGGCGTGCGCGCCCTGATGTTCCTGGAAAAATTCGGCGAAGAAGTCCGCTTCGCCTTCGACGCCCTTGAGGCGTAAGCCTCGCCACCAGGCATAAAGCAAGAGAACCTATGGCACTACTGCAGATTTCCGAACCCGGCATGTCGACCGCGCCGCACCAGCACCGGCTGGCGGTGGGTATCGACCTGGGCACCACCAATTCGCTGGTCGCCACCGTGCGCAACAGCATCCCCGAAGTGCTGAACGACGAGGAGGGCCGCCCGCTGCTGCCTTCCGTGGTGCGCTACCTGCCGAACGGCCACGCCAACATCGGCTACAAGGCCCAGGCCGCGCAGACCACCGACCCGAAGAACACCATCGTCTCCGTCAAGCGCTTCATGGGCCGTGGCCTGAAGGACATCGCCTACGCCGAGAACCTGCCGTACGACTTCGTCGACGAACCCGGCATGGTGCAGCTGCGTACCGTGGCCGGCGTGAAGTCGCCGGTGGAGACCTCGGCGCAAATCCTGGCCACGCTGCGCCAGCGCGCCGAAGACTCGCTGGGCGACGACCTGGTGGGCGCCGTGATCACCGTGCCGGCCTACTTCGACGACGCGCAGCGCCAGGCCACCAAGGACGCGGCCCAGCTGGCCGGCCTGAACGTGCTGCGCCTGCTGAGCGAACCGACCGCCGCCGCCATCGCCTATGGCCTGGACAGCGCTTCGGAAGGCCTGTTCGCCGTGTACGACCTGGGCGGCGGCACCTTCGACATCTCGATCCTGAAGCTGAGCAAGGGCGTGTTCGAAGTGCTGTCCACCGGCGGCGATTCCGCGCTGGGCGGCGACGACTTCGACCACCGCCTGTTCTGCTGGATCCATGAACAGGAGAAGCTGGCCCCGCTGTCCGACGAGGACACCGCCGTGCTGATGGTGAAAGCGCGCGAAGCGAAGGAACTGCTGTCCACCAAGTCCGAAGTGACGGTGGACGCCTTCCTGGGCTCGGGCGAGGAAGTGCACCTGAAGATCACCGCCGAGACCTTCGCCGAGATCACCAAGCACCTGGTCGGCAAGACCATGAACGCCATCAAGAAAGCGCTGCGCGACGCCAATGTGGACGCGGACGACGTGGACGGCGTGGTGATGGTGGGCGGCGCCACGCGCATGCCGCACGTGCAGCGCGCCGTGAGCGAGTACTTCCACACCATCCCGCACGCGAATATCGATCCGGACAAAGTGGTGGCGCTGGGCGCCGCCATCCAGGCCAATCTGCTGGCCGGCAACCGCGCGCCGGGCGACGACTGGCTGCTGCTGGACGTGATCCCGCTGTCGCTGGGCATTGAAACCATGGGCGGCCTGGTCGAGAAGATCATCCCGCGCAACTCCACCATTCCTTGCGCCCGCGCGCAGGAGTTCACCACCTTCAAGGACGGCCAGACCGCCCTGGCCGTGCACGTGCTGCAGGGCGAGCGCGAGCTGGTGACGGACTGCCGTTCGCTGGCGCGCTTCGAGCTGCGCGGCATTCCGCCGATGGCGGCCGGCGCGGCGCGCATCCGCATCACGTATCAAGTCGATGCCGACGGCCTGCTGTCCGTGTCGGCGCGCGAACTGCGCTCCGGCGTGGAAGCGTCGATCTCGGTCAAGCCGTCCTACGGCCTGGGCGACGACGACGTGGCGCGCATGCTGCAGGATTCCTACAAGTCCGCCGACGTGGACATGAAGGCGCGCGCCCTGCGCGAGGAACAGGTGGAGGCGGAGCGCATCCTGCTGGCCACCCAGTCCGCGCTGGACGAGGACGCGGGCCTGCTGGACGACTCCGAGCGCGCCGACGTGGACGCGCTGATGGCCAGGACCCGCGCCGTGCTGCAGCAGTCCATGGACGGCACGGTGGACCATCAAGCCGTCAAGCTGGCCGTGGAAGCCCTGGCGCGCGGCACTGAAGAATTCGCATCGCGCCGCATGGACCGCAGCGTGCGCAGCGCACTGGCCGGGAAATCGCTGGACCAGGTAGTTTAAAAGAGAAAGATAGACATGCCACAAATCGTATTCCTGCCACACGCCAAGCTGTGCCCTGAAGGCGCCGTTGTCGAAGCTCCCGCCGGCAAAACGCTGTGCGACGTCATGCTGGAAAATGACATCCACATCGAACACGCCTGCGAGAAGAGCTGCGCCTGCACCACTTGCCACGTGCTGGTGCGCGAAGGCTTCAATTCGCTGAGCGAAGCCAGCGAAACCGAGGAAGACCTGCTGGACAAGGCCTGGGGCCTGGAAGCGGTGTCGCGCCTGTCGTGCCAGGCGGTGGTGGCGGACGAAGACCTGGTGGTCGAGATTCCGAAGTACACCATCAACCACGCCAGCGAAGGCGGGCACTGAGGAGCGCAGCATGAAATGGAGTGACATCACGGCCATCGCCGAAGCGCTGTACGACAAATACCCCGGGATCGACCCGATTACCGTCCGTTTCGTTGACCTGCACAACTGGGTGGTGGACCTGGACGGTTTCGACGACGACCACACCCGTGGCGGCGAAAAGATTCTGGAAGCGATCCAGCAGGCGTGGATCGATGAAGCAGCTTAAGAACGCTAAAACCGCACCGCTGGGCGACACCGTCACGGCGGCGGCCAACATGCCCGAAATCCGCGAAGGCCAGTCCGTGGCCTTGCTGCAGGAGCTGCACATCCTCACGCGTGATGGCAAGCTGAACCAGGACAGCCGCCGCAAGCTGAAGCAGGTCTACCACCTGTACCAGTTCATCGAACCGCTGCTGAAGGAGGTGCAAGCCCAGGAGGGGAAACTGCGTCCCGGCGTGTCGCTGGTCGACCACGGCGCCGGCAAGTCCTACCTCGGCTTCATCATCTACGACCTGTTCTTCAAGCACCTGGAAGACGGTTCGCACATCTACGGCATCGAAACGCGCGCCGAGCTGGTGGCGCGCTCGCAGGAACTGGCCGCCAAGTTCGGCTTCAAGGGCATGTCCTTCCTGCCGCTGTCGGTGGCCGAATCGACCGAGTCGAAGGACCTGCCCGAGCAGATCGACATCGTCACCGCGCTGCACGCCTGTAACACCGCCACCGACGACGCCATCGCCTTCGCGCTGAAGAAGAAGGCCAAGTTCATGGTGCTGGTGCCGTGCTGCCAGGCCGAAGTGGCCACGGTGCTGAAGAAGAACAAGGCCAAGCAGCTGAAAAGCCCGCTGACCGAAATCTGGCGCCACCCGATCCACACGCGCGAATTCGGCAGCCAGGTCACCAACGTGCTGCGCTGCCTGCAACTGGAAGCGCACGGCTACCACGTCAACGTGACGGAGCTGGTGGGCTGGGAGCACTCGATGAAGAATGAGCTCATCATCGCCAGCTACAAAAACCTGCCGCGCCGCCGTCCGACGGAGCGCTTGCAGGAAGTGCTGGAGACGCTGGGACTGGAAGAAATGGGCAATCGCTTCTTCGCGGAGCAGTTAGCCAAAGCTGAATAATCGAAAAAGGGCGGGAACATGAGTGAGCAGTGGATAGACCTTCGCAGTGACACCGTAACCCGCCCCAGCCCAGCCATGCTGGACGCGATGCGCGCCGCCGACACCGGCGACGACGTCTACGGCGACGACCCCACCGTCAACCTGCTGCAGGACACCGCCGCCGAACTGTTCGGCTACGAGGCGGCGCTGTACGCGCCGTCCGGCACCCAATCCAACCTGATCGCGCTGCTGGCCCACTGCGGCCGTGGCGACGAATACATCGTCGGCCAGGAAGCGCACACCTACCGTTACGAAGGCGGCGGCGCGGCGGTCCTCGGCAGCATCCAGCCGCAGCCTCTGCCCAACCAGGCCGACGGCAGCATCGCCATTGCCGACATCGAGGCCAACATCAAGCCGGACGACGTGCACTTTGCCCGTTCGCGCCTGCTGGCGCTGGAAAACACCATCGGCGGCCGCGTGCTGCCGGCGGCCTACGTGGCGCAAGCCACCGCCTACGCGCACCAGCGCGGCCTGGCTACCCACCTGGACGGCGCCCGCATCTGCAACGCCGCCGTGCAGCAGGGCGTTAGCCTGCGCGACGCGGTACAGGGCTTCGACAGCGTGTCCGTGTGCCTGTCGAAAGGCCTGGGCGCGCCGGTCGGCTCGGTACTGTGCGGCTCGCGCGCATTGGTCGAGCAGGGCAAGCGCTGGCGCAAGATGCTGGGCGGCGGCATGCGCCAGGCCGGCGTCATCGCCGCTGCGGGCCTGTACGCGCTGCAGCACAACGTGGGCCGCCTGGCGGACGACCATGACAACGCCGCCTTCCTGGCCGCCGAACTGGCGACAATCCCCGGCTTGAAAGTCAGCACGCCGCAAACCAATATCTTCTACGTGGACGTGCCGCCGCAGCACACGGCGGGCCTGCAGGCCGCCCTGCAGGCTGCGCGGATCCGCGTTTCCATGGCGCCGCGCCTGCGCCTCGTCACCCATCTCGATGCGCCGCGCGCCGGCCTCGAACGCACGGCCGCCGTTTTCGCGGCCTATTTCAACAAGTTATGACAGAACAAGACAACACCGTCCGCCTCGCCAAACGCGTGGCGGACATGCTCCCATGCTCGCGCCGCGAGGCCGAGCTGTACATCGAAGGCGCCTTCGTCCGCGTGGACGGCGAACTGGTCGAGGAGCCGGGCGCGCGTGTCGCGCCGGAACAGACCGTGGAACTGGACAAGGACGCCACGCTGCTGGAGATCGCGCCCGTCACCATCCTGCTGAACAAGCCGGCGGGCATCAGCGCCGGCATCGACAAGGAAGGCCAGCCCGTATTCAGCCTGCTGAGCGAGGCCACCCGCACCGAGGCCGCGCGCGGGGAGCGCTTCCTCAAGCGCCACCTGGTGAACTTGTCGCTCGAGTCGCCGCTGGAGACCATGGCCAGCGGCCTGGTGGTGCTGACGCAGGACTTCCGCATCACGCGCAAGCTGGGCGAGGGGCTGGAGCAGGAAATCATCGTGGAAGTGGAGGGCAACATCGCCGACAACGGCCTGGCGCTGCTGAACCACGGCCTGCCTTACAACGGCAAGCCGCTGCCGCCGATCAAGGTGAGCTGGCAAAACGAGAAGCGTTTGCGCTTCGCGCTGAAGTCGCCCAAGCCGGGCCAGATCCAACACATGTGCAAACTGGTGGGCCTGAAAGTGGTGGCCATGAAGCGCATCCGCATCGGCCGCATCGCCATGTCCAGCCTGCCGGTCGGCGAATGGCGCTACCTGCAGGGTTTCGAGCGCTTTTAAGCGGTTGCGGTTTTCGCTTTTTTCTCGGGCTTGGGCAGCTGCACCAGGCGGGTGCCGGCCAGGCGGTCGTGCAGGAATTGGCGGTCCTTGCTGAAGAAGGCCGTCAGCGACCAGGCCAGGATGCCGACGCCGATGGCGTTCAGCGCTTGCCAGCGGCTCAGGCCGAAGGCGTAGTTCACCACCAGCGCGGGCAGCACCCAGCCCCAGCTCAGCAGGTAACGCAGCGCGGCGATCTTGGGCGGCACGTGGGCGTGGCCCGGCAGCACCACCTTGATGCGCCAGGTGCGCATGGCCAGGGTCTGGCCTTCGCGCGCCCATTGATGGATGAAGTAGGCGCCCAGCACCAGGAAGGCCAGCATCTGGCGCATGTGCTCGGCCGTCTGCGTGTGCGACGCGCCTGAGACGATTTCAAAAATCAGGAAGGGCAGGAACAGCGCCGCGAACGCCAGCAGCAGTTCATACACCATGGAGATCAAACGGCGTTTGACGGTGGGGGCTGGCTGGTCGAGCAGGGCGCTATTTGACATTGGCGGATGCGGGCTGGCTGGTCGGGGAGGCGCCGGCCGCTGCCGGCGCGGCGACCGGGGCTGCGGCAGGGGGGATTGAGCCCGGCACGACGTTGGATGCGCCCGGCAGGTGGGCGGCGGCGCCGCCGGCTGCGAGGCTGGGCGCCAGGCCGGGTGCATTGCCCGCCGCGCCGGCCGCCGGGACAGCGCTGCCCGGCACGCCGGCGGCGGGCGCCGCGCCCGGCGCGCCCGGAGCCAGGGCCGCGCCGGGCGGCTTGGCCTTGATCGGCGCCACGACCGGCGCCTTGCTCTGCGTCGGCGTGGGCGGATTGGCAACCTGTTTCTTGGGCGCCTTGTCGGCCAGCTGTTTCTTCTTCTCTTCCGGCAGCTGCTGGTACTGCTCCCACTGGGCCGATTTCTGGCCCGGGGTGATCTTTTGCGTGCGGGCGAAATTCTCGCGCACCTGGCGGCGCTGGTCCGGCGTCAGCCGCAGCCAGTCGCGCATGCGTTCGTGCACGCGCTGCTGCTCGTCCGGCTTCATCGACGCGAAGCGGTTGGCGATCTCCAGCCATTTCTGCTTGCGCAGGCCTTCCAGCTTGTTCCACTCGGCCGCCAGCGGCTCCAGCGCGCGCTGCTGCGCGGGCGTCAGGTCTTTCCACAGCGGTTTTTCAAGGGCGATGGGGGCGACGGCGTGCTTGCCCGGCGGAGTTGCAGCGGGAGTGGCCGCCGGGGCAGCCACTTGCGCGCTCGCCACGGCGGCCCAGACCATCACCCCCAAACTGACCAATTCACCTTTAAACCGGTACAGGGTAAGCAAACTGATACGCGCCATCCTTATTGCTCGCGGTTCTCAAGATAGGCGTTGAAGCCATGGTCCAGGTAGGCCGACAGCGGCAGTTCGTCCGACAGCACGGCCGCGTCCAGCTCGGCCAGTTCGGCGATGCGCTGCTGCTCTTCGTACTGGTACACGCCGACCATGCCGGCCACCAGGATCAGCATGGGCACGGCCACGCGCATGCGGCCCAGCCAGCTGAACGGGTTGCTGAAGAAACCTCCGGCGCCGGCCGTGGCCAGCTCGGATTGCGTCACGCGCACCGGCACGTGCGCTTTTTTACGGGCCATGGCGGCCTTGCGGGCGGCGGCCAGGCGATCGGTGGTCGAAGCCGGCAGGTCGTCCAGCTTCTCGTTGAGTGCGTGGCGCACCCGATAGGCAAAGTTCAGATCGTCGGTATTCATAATTTAATTCCCTTGGCTTTGAGCGCTTCGGCGAGAGTGTGAGTTGCTCTTGAGCAATGTGTTTTCACGCTCCCTTCGGAACATCCCATCGCTTCGGCCGTTTCGGCCACGTCCAGATCATGTAAGTAACGCATAAGGAAGGCTTCCCGTTGACGCGCCGGAAGCTTTTGTACTTCGTCATCGATGGCGCTGAGGGTCTGCATGCGCTCGACTTTGTCGGCGCTGGACTCGGCCGCCTGGGAACCCTGCTCGGCCTCGTACGATTCGAGTATATCAAAGTCGTCATGCTCGTCGGCGGCGGAGCCCATGCCCGAAAACAGGCTGACCCAGGTGTTGCGCACCTTTTCGCGGCGGAAATAGTCCAGGATGGTGGTCTGCAGGATGCGCTGGAACAGCATCGGCAGTTCGGCGGCCGGCTTGTCGCCGTATTTCTCAGCCAGCTTGATCATCGCGTCCTGCACGATGTCCAGGGCGCTTTCGTCCTTGCGGACCGCGTAGACGGCTTGTTTGAAGGCGCGCCGCTCGACGTTTTCGAGAAAATCCGATAATTCTTTGTCTGTTGCCATGCGTCGGGGAGCGTACTGCGGGGGAGATGAACAGGCTGCATCCTAGCAAAAAACGGGCCTTTCCGCATGTTTTTACAGCTTGCCAACATGAAAATGCACCAGAATGGCAATCAATTTGAATGTTGCTCACAATTTTGCTTGACCAATTTGGTGCGGCGCAGTAACGTATAGATCGCTTTGCACACCACGAAGCCCTTGGTTTTGTCCGGCAGCACACAACGCTGTCACCGACATCGCCCGCTTTCATTTGTCAGCAGTTTGCTCTAACCCGCGCCACAAGCGCGAGAGGTATGCACAACCGCGGCAGACACTCCGGCCAAACGAGTTGCGTTTAGCGCCACTTTGCACCGTATCTATGGGTACGCGAATAAGTGACGTGACCGCAGAAAGAAGGGAAGCCAGGAGAACTGCCCCGCATTGCATAGCTTCGCCAGGAAAGAGCATCCGATCAATCTCCTATGGACCTTGAAAGGAATGTTTCATGAACACCGAAGCACATGCACCCATCACGGGCGCAGAGATACTCGTTCGCTGTTTAGCTGAGGAAGGCGTAGAACACGTCTTTGGCTACCCCGGCGGCGCAGTGCTCTACATCTACGACGCCATCTTCAAGCAGGACAAATTCCAGCACGTACTCGTCCGTCACGAGCAGGCCGCTATCCATGCCGCCGACGCCTATTCGCGTTGCTCGCAGAAAGTCGGCGTGGCGCTGGTAACTTCCGGACCGGGCGTGACCAATGCCGTCACCGGCCTGTCCACCGCCTACATGGATTCCATTCCCATGGTCGTGATCTCGGGCCAAGTGCCCAGCCACGCCATCGGCCAGGACGCCTTCCAGGAATGCGACACCGTGGGCATCACCCGCCCCGTGGTCAAGCACAACTTCCTGGTCAAGGATGTGAAAGACCTGGCGGAAACCATCAAGAAAGCATTCTTTATCGCCCGTACCGGCCGTCCCGGCCCGGTGCTGGTCGATATCCCCAAAGACATCAGCATGCACAAGGCGCAGTACTCCTATCCCAAGGAGATCGAAATGCGCTCGTACAAGCCGGTGGACAAGGGCCACTCCGGCCAGATCCGCAAGGCCGTGCAACTGCTGCTGCAAGCCGAACGCCCGATGATCTACACCGGCGGCGGCGTGATCCTGGCCAACGCCTCGCCCGAGCTGAACAAGCTGGTCGACAAGCTGGGCTTCCCGGTCACCAACACGCTGATGGGCCTGGGCGCCTACCGCGCCTCCGACGAGAAATTCGTCGGCATGCCGGGCATGCACGGCACCTACGAAGCCAACATGGCGATGCAGAACTGCGACGTGCTGATCGCCATCGGCGCCCGCTTCGACGACCGCGTGATCGGCAACCCGAAACACTTCGCCACCAATCCGCGCAAGATCATCCACGTGGACATCGATCCATCGTCGATCTCCAAGCGCGTCAAGGTCGACATTCCCATCGTCGGCAACGTCAAGGACGTGCTGGTCGAGTTCCTGGCCCAGCTGGACGCTTCCGAGCAGAAGCCGAATCCGGCCGTGGGCAACTGGTGGAAGCAGATCAATGAATGGCGCGGCAAGGACTGCCTGAAGTACAGCAGTTCGGACCTGGTCATCAAGCCGCAGGACGTGGTCGAGAAACTGTGGCAAGTGACCGGCGGCGACGCCTACGTCACCTCCGACGTCGGCCAGCACCAGATGTGGGCCGCGCAGTACTACAAGTTTGACAAGCCGCGCCGCTGGATCAATTCCGGCGGCCTGGGCACCATGGGTGTCGGCCTGCCGTACGCCATGGGCGTGCAGATGGCCAATCCGGACGCCACCGTCGCCTGCATCACCGGCGAAGGCTCGATCCAGATGAACATCCAGGAACTGGCGACCTGCAAACAGTACCACCTGACGCCGAAGATCATCCTGTTGAACAACCGCTTCCTGGGCATGGTGCGCCAGTGGCAGCAGATCGACTACGGTTCGCGCTATTCCGAGTCCTACATGGATTCGCTGCCGGACTTCGAGAAGCTGGCCGAGGCCTATGGCCACGTCGGCATGCGCATTGAAAAGCCGGGCGACGTCGAGAACGCGCTCAAGGATGCCTTCCGGATGAAAGACAAGCTGGTCTTCATGAATTTCATTACCGACCAGAGCGAGAATGTGTGGCCGATGGTGAAGGCAGGCAAAGGCCTCTCCGAAATGCTGCTGGGTTCGGAGGATCTGTAATGCGACATATTATTTCTGTATTGCTGGAAAACGAAGCCGGCGCGCTGTCGCGCGTGGTGGGCCTGTTCTCGGCCCGCGGCTACAACATCGAAACGCTGACCGTGGCGCCGACCGAAGATGCGACGCTGTCGCGCATGACCATCGTCACCACCGGCTCGGACGACATCATCGAGCAGATCACCAAGCACCTCAATCGCCTGATTGAAGTGGTCAAGGTGGTCGACCTGACCGAAGGCCAGCACATCGAGCGCGAGCTGATGCTGATCAAGGTCAGGGCGGTGGGCAAGGAGCGCGAGGAAATGAAGCGCACCGCCGACATTTTCCGCGGCCGCATCATCGACGTCACCGAGAAGACCTACACCATTGAGCTGACGGGCGCCAAGAGCAAGCTGGACGCCTTCATCGATTCGATCGACCGCACCTCGATCCTGGAGACCGTCCGTACCGGCGGCTCGGGCATCGGACGCGGCGAACGCATCCTCAAGGTTTAAGTCTCAATAAAAATCAATCAAGTAATTCACCGAATATCTCACCAAGGAATGACCATGAAAGTTTTCTACGACAAAGACGCCGACATCTCCCTGATCAAGGGCAAAAACGTTGCCATCATCGGCTACGGCTCGCAGGGCCATGCCCACGCGCAGAACCTGACCGACTCCGGCGTCAACGTCACCGTCGGCCTGCGCAAAGGCGGCGCCTCCTGGCAGAAAGTGGAAGCGGCCGGCATCAAGGTGGCTGAAGTGAACGACGCCGTCAAAGCGGCCGACGTCATCATGATCCTGCTGCCGGACGAAAACATCGCCCAGGTCTACAACGAAAACGTGGCGCCGAACGCCAAGCAGGGCGCAGTGCTGGCCTTCGCGCACGGCTTCAACGTGCACTACGGCCAGGTCGTGCCGCGCGCCGACCTGGACGTGATCATGGTTGCTCCTAAAGCGCCAGGCCACACCGTGCGCGGCACCTACCGCCAGGGTGGCGGCGTGCCGCACCTGATCGCCGTGTACCAGGACAAGTCCGGCAACGCCCGCGACATCGCCCTGTCGTACGCTTCGGCCAACGGCGGCGGCAAGGCCGGCATCATCGAAACCAACTTCCGTGAAGAAACCGAAACCGACCTGTTCGGCGAACAGGCTGTCCTGTGCGGCGGCGCGGTCGAGCTGATCAAGGCCGGCTTCGAAACCCTGACCGAAGCGGGCTACGCTCCGGAAATGGCGTACTTCGAGTGCCTGCACGAGCTGAAGCTGATCGTCGACCTGATCTACGAAGGCGGCATCGCCAACATGAACTACTCGATCTCGAACAACGCCGAATACGGCGAGTACGTGACCGGCCCGAAAGTGGTGACCTCGGCAACCAAAGAAGCGATGCGCCAGTGCCTGAAGGACATCCAGACCGGCGAATACGCGAAGAGCTTCATCCTGGAAAACAAGGCCGGCGCACCGACCCTGATTTCCCGCCGCCGCCTGACCGCCGAGCACCCGATCGAAGAAGTGGGCGCCAAGCTGCGCGCCATGATGCCCTGGATCGCGAAAAACAAGCTGGTCGACCAGTCGAAAAACTAATGCCGCCGCGGGCGCAAGCCCGCTACGCATCAGCCCGCCCGCGCAAGCCGGCGGGTTTTTTTTTATGCTATACGTACATGCCGCGCGTGCACTTTTCGTTGCGGCATGCTATGCTGCTACTCAGCAATAGTTACTCTTCCGAGCCCCATTCCCGCTCACCGCAATCGAATTCTCGTGCCGCTCCGGCACGTGCCAGTGCCCCGTCCCGCATTGATTACCCCGCCCGCTGCCGCCGCCGCGTCCGCGCGCGCCACATCGACACTGACCGGACCAGCCATGACCATTTTCAGCCATCAGAACGAAGCAAACCGCCTAGACGCCCTGTACAAGCTGCGCCTGCTCGACACGCCGCCCAGCGAGGCTTTCGACCGCATCACCCGCATGGCCGCGCGCGTGTTCGACCTGCCCATTGCCGCCGTGTCGCTCACCGACGCCGACCGCCAGTGGTTCAAGTCGCGCGTCGGCGTCGAGCACACGTCGATCCCGCGCTTGAAGGCGCCCTGCGGCGAAGTGGCCGACACCGCCGGCGTGCTGGTGATCCCCGATTTGCTGGAGGACGATCACTTCCGCGACAGCCCGCTGGCCGCCAGCGGCGTGCGCTACTACGCCGGCGCGCCGCTGATCACGGCGGACGGCCACTGCCTGGGCGCCATGTGCGTGCTGGGCCTGGCGCCGCGCCGGACCACGCAGGAGGAAATCGCCTACCTGTCCGACCTGGCCGCCATGGTGATGGCGCAGATCGAGCTGCGCCATGCGGTGGGGCGTGTCGATGCGCGTAGCGGCCTGCCCAACCGCAACCAGTTCATCGAAGACTTCCAGGACATGCAGCGCGACAGCCCGCCGGATGAACTGCGGCTGGCGGTGGTGGTCAACCTGGCCACGCCCGAGCAGCTCGACAGTGCCGCGCGCGTCAAGAGCTCCTCCTACCTCGACGAGCTGGTGACCGAGGCGGCGCAGTGGATGCGCAGCCAGCTGGGGCCGAGCCGCCGGGTCTACCACGTGGGCGACGCGCAGTTCGCGCTGCTCGCGCCGCCCTGCATGACAGTGGAAGAATATGTGCCGGTGCTGAAGGAGAAGCTGCGCCGCGCGGCCGGCATCGCCAGTTCGCGCCATATCGCCACGCCGTCGGTGGGCGTGGCGCCGTTCGTGCTGGGCGGCGCCAGCTGCCTGGACGTGCTGCGTACGGCCCAGAGCGCGGCGCATGACGCCATCAGTCAGCCCGGCAGCATCGCGGTCTATTCGCGCAGCGAGGACGCGGCATGCCAGCGCCGCTTCCTGCTGCTCAATGAGTTCGGCGGCGCGCTGGAAAGCGGCGGCCAGTTGCGCCTGGTGTTCCAGCCGCGCGTGGACCTGGAAACCGGGACCTGCGTGGGCGCCGAAGCGCTGCTGCGCTGGAAGCATCCCGAACTGGGCAATCTGTCGCCCGGCGAGTTCATCCCGGTGGTCGAGCGTTCGGGGCTGGCGCAGGCCACCACGGCCTGGGTGCTGAACGCGGCGCTGCGCCAGCAGCGCCTGTGGCGCCACGCCGGGCTGGACTTGCAGCTGTCGATTAACGTGTCGGCCGCCAACCTGCTGGAGCCCGATTTCGTGGCCCAGGTCGAGCACGGCTTGCACATGTACGACCTGCCGGCCTCCTGCCTGGAGCTGGAGATCACCGAAAGCGCCATCATGTCGCATCCCGGGCGCGCGCACGCCACGCTGGAGGCGATTGCCGCCATCGGCGTGCGGCTGGCCATCGACGATTTCGGCACCGGCTACAGCAGCCTGTCCTATTTGCAAAGCATGCCGGCCGACGTGGTCAAGATCGACCAGTCCTTCATCATCGGGCTGGAGAGCGACCAGCGCAAGCAGTCGCTGGTGAGCACCATGATCTCGCTGACGCGCGACCTCGGCCACCGCGTGGTGGCCGAAGGCGTGGAATGCGGCGAAGTGCATACCTTCTTGAAGCTGGCCGGCTGCGACGAGGCGCAGGGCTATCTGTTTGCGCGGCCGCTGGAAGCGGCCGGCTTCCAGGCATGGTACGGCGGCGGCAGGGTGGCGCCGCACGGCCAGGGGCGCTTGCTGCGCGCGCTGGCCTGAATTTCCGCGCTTAGCCGAACAGCTTGCCCTTGAGCAGGCTGATGCCTTGCGCCACCATGTCGTCCTGCGGCACCGCGCCGTGCGGCGTCAGCTGGTCGATGATTTGCGGCAGCAGCTGGGCCAGGCCGGTGCTGGCGTGTTCCGGTTCCAGCCCGGCCTGCTGGGCGATCTGCGCCAGCTGGCCGGAGCCGAGCGCATCCATGATCTGGTTGCCGGACACGGCCTGGTTCTCGCCGGTGCCGACCCAGGACGCCACCTGGTCGCCCAGGCCGCTGGCCTGCAGTTTCTGGATCAGTCCCTGCAGCCCCCCGGCCTGGTCGATCAGGCCGATCACGCTGCTGACCAGGTCGCCTTGCGGCACCGGATCCTGTTTTTGCGAGCCCAGCGAGCCGAGCACCTGTCCTGCGAGTTGATCGAGCAATCCCATGTTGTTCTCCGGTTGACCGCGTTGAGGGTGTTGAAGCTGCTGTCGATAGCTGTTGTTCATATTATCACGCCGAAAAAAGTCCGCACTGTTACAAACGCTCACTTAGTTGTGCTTGGAGCATCGCTATTTTCGGGTAAAGTTGCTCCACGATTTAACCAAGGAGCAACACAATGACCGCCAAAAAGACCATTCTCGCCGCCGCCATGCTGATCCTGGGCGCCCACGCCCAAGCCCAGCAAACCCCGACCAGCGGCACCCTGGTCATCGTGCCGGCCCAGGGCGAAGTGCGCGCCAATAACGACCAGGCCGTCGCCACGCTGGCCATCGAAGAGCAGGACAAGGACAAGGCCGCCGCCGCCTCGCGCGTGAACCAGAAGATGAAGCAGGGCCTGGACATCGTGAAGAAGGAAGACCCGCAGGCCAGCCTCAAAACCCAGGGCTACTACACCTATCCGGTGTACCCGGAAGACCGTCCGATCGCGCCGGGCGCCGCGCCCAAGCCGCGCGTGCCGACCGCCTGGCGCGTGGGCCAGTACCTGCAAGTGACCACCACCAACCTCGAGAAGCTGCCGAAAACCGTGGCCGCCGCGCAGAAGGTGCTGACGCTTAACAACCTGAACTTCGGCCTGTCGCCGGCCGCCACCAAGAAGCTGGACGAGCAGCGCATCGCCGCCACCTACCAGAACCTGAACGAGCGCATCGCCGCCATCGCCAACGCCATGGGCCGCAAGGTCGGCGACGCCACGCTGGACACGGTGGACTTCGAAGGCTCCGGCGCCTACGTCCGCGAAGCGGCGGCCGCTCCCGCGCAGATGATGATGATGCGAGGCAAAGCCATGGACAGCGCGGAAGTGTCCGAGCCGAGTTTCGAGCCCGGCGAAACCACCCTGGAGATGCGCGTTGTTGGCAAAGTGAAATTCAAGTAAGCAAAGCGTGGTTTTTCAGTTCATTTCTTTTGCTGCGGTGTCCCTTATATAATAGGGTGGAACAATGTACTCACCGCAGCACTAGAAATGGAACCCAATGGCAAATTTCCCCCGTCGCAGACCTAAAAATGGCGTAGCACCGGCCAAGCCCAAGAACTCGCGTTTCGCCCGGTTCGCGCGCAAGGCCCGGGGCGAGGGCGGCGGCGACCGCCCGCGTTCGCGCGGCATCTACCTGCTGCCCAACGCCTTCACGACGGGAGCGCTGTTCTGCGGTTTCTACGCCATCGTCATGGCCATGAACCAGCGTTTCGAGCACGCCGCCTGGGCCATCTTCATCGCCATGGTGCTCGACGGCCTGGACGGCCGCATCGCGCGCCTGACCAATACCCAAAGCGAATTCGGCGCGCAGTACGACTCCCTGTCGGACATGGTGTCCTTCGGCGCCGCCCCGGCGCTGGTGATCTATGAATGGTCGCTGCGCGGCATGGGCAAGCTGGGCTGGATCGCCGCCTTCGTCTACTGCGCCGGCGCCGCGCTGCGCCTGGCCCGCTTCAACACCAATATCGAAGTGGTGGACAAGCGCTTCTTCCAGGGCTTGCCCAGCCCGGCCGCGGCGGCCATCGTGGGCGGCTTCGTGCTGCTGATGGTGGACCTGGAAGTGCCCGGCCTGCAACTGGCCTGGACCTCGTTCGCCATCGCCCTGTTCGCCGGCCTGACCATGGTGACCAACGTGCCGTTCTACAGCTTCAAGGACGTGAACTTCCGCAAGTCGGTGCCGTTTATCGCCGTGTTCCTGATCGCACTGTTCTTCGCCCTGGTGTCGATCGACCCGCCGAAAGTGCTGTTCCCGCTGTTCATCGCGTACGGCCTGTCCGGCTACCTGGTGTCGATCTGGCGCCTGGCCAAGGGCAAACCGGTGAGCATCATCCAGACCGATGAAGAACCGGTCGACGAGAGCGAACGCCGCTAGCTAGCGCTTTGTAATGCAGGCGGTTCCACCCCAGCCATAAGGAGAATTCGTTATGAGCCTCAGCAACCGCCTCATCATTTTCGACACCACACTGCGCGACGGCGAGCAATCGCCGGGCGCCTCCATGACGCGCGAAGAGAAACTGCGCATCGCCAGGCAGCTCGAACGGCTCAAGGTGGACGTCATCGAAGCCGGCTTCGCCGCCGCCTCGCAGGGCGACTTCGAATCCATCAAATCCATCGCCTCGCACGTGCGCGAATCGGTGGTCTGCTCGCTGTCGCGCGCCAACGACCGCGACATCGCGCGCGCCGCCGAAGCGCTGGCGCCGGCCGAACGCAAGCGCATCCACACCTTCATCGCCACCTCGCCGCTGCACATGCAAATGAAGCTGCGCATGGAGCCGGAGCAGGTGCTGGAACAGGCCAAGCTGGCCGTGCGCTTCGCCCGCAACCACACCGACGACATCGAATTCAGCCCGGAAGACGGCAGCCGCTCGGATGAGGACTTCCTGTGCCGCGTGCTGGAAGGCGTGATCGCCGAGGGCGCCACCACCATCAACTTCCCGGACACGGTGGGCTACGCGGTGCCGGAAATGTTCGGCGCCACCATCAAGCGCCTGCGCGAGCGCATCCCTAATTCCGACAAGGCCGTGTGGTCGGTGCACTGCCACAACGACCTGGGCCTGGCGGTGGCCAACTCGCTGGCCGGCGTGATGATAGGCGGCGCGCGCCAGATCGAATGCACCATCAACGGCCTGGGCGAACGGGCCGGCAACACCGCGCTGGAAGAAGTGGTGATGGCGCTGCGCACGCGGCAGGCGTATTACAACCTGACGGTGGGCATCGACACCACGCAGATCGTGGCGGCCTCCAAGATGGTGTCGCAGATTACCGGCTTCGCCGTGCAGCCGAACAAGGCCGTGGTGGGCGCCAACGCCTTTGCGCACGCTTCCGGCATCCACCAGGACGGCATCCTGAAGGCGCGCGAAACCTACGAGATCATGCGCGCCGAGGACGTGGGCTGGACCGCCAACAAGATCGTGCTGGGCAAGCTGTCCGGCCGCAACGCCTTCAAGCAGCGCCTGCAGGAGCTGGGCATCGAGATGGACTCGGAAGCCGAAGTGAACGCCGCCTTCGGCCGCTTCAAGGAGCTGGCCGACCGCAAGTCGGAGATTTTCGACGAAGACATCATGGCCTTGGTGGCGGACGAGGAAGTGGCGCAGGAAAACGAGTACTACCGCTTCGTGTCGCTGGCGCAGCGCTCCGAGACCGGCGAAACGCCGCACGCCAAGGTGGTGTTCTCCATGGACGGCAAGGAGCACAGCTGCGAAGGGCAGGGCGACGGACCGGTGGACGCCATGGTCAACGCCATTGAAAGCCAGGCGAAGAGCGGCGCTGAGCTGGTGCTGTTCTCGATCAACGCCATCAGCACCGGCACCCAGTCGCAGGGCGAGGTGACGATGCGGCTGTCGAACGCCGGGCGCATCGTCAACGGCGTCGGCTCGGACCCGGACATCGTGGTGGCTTCGGCCAAGGCCTACCTGTCCGGCTTGAACAAGCTGCACTCCAAGATCGAGCGCGTCAACCCGCAGGCCACGCAGGACTAGCGGAAGAAGCGCGGCTTTTCCTCGTAGGCCGGGTCGGGCCCGGCCATCATTTCGCGCACGATGCCGGCCCGGTCGAAGTGCACGTGCATCAGGGAGTTCCACACCCCAGACTGCTTGTAGCGGTAGGACCAGACCGTGAGGTCGCGCAGCGACAGGTAGCTCGTCTCGGCCGGGTGGCCTATGGTGCGCAGCACCTCGTCGCGCGTGGCCAGGCCGACTTTCAGGGTGGCGAATTTTTCGTCCGTCAGCACCTGTTCGTAGGATTTCAGCGCACCGTCCGGCCCGAAGCGGGCCATCCACGCATATTGCCCGAAGGGCTGGGTGGTGTATTCCAGCACCGTGTCGCCGCCAACCGGGTAGACGGCGGTGGGCTGGCCCAGCTTGGCTTTCACGGCGTCCATGCGCTCGCCGATGGCCGGCGGCGGCCCGCCCAGCCCGGCGCAGCCTGCCAGCAGCAGGGGGAATATTGTCGCAATGATCAGTTTTTTCATGCTTGTTGCCTTCGCAGTCTGCGCAGATGGTGAATAGTAGCCATGTACGGCTAATTCCGCTATACTCGCGGGTCTGGTCTTTTGATCAGTATATTTTTAATCGTAATCACGGTGCGCAGGGTTCAGACTCCGCATACCGCATGTGAAAGGTAATATCATGACCGTAGAAAACATCAACAAAGCCGCGATCATCGCGGACAACGCACGTGGCCAGAACGACACCGGCTCCCCAGAAGTTCAAGTTGCGCTGCTGACCGCACGCATCAACGAACTGAACGGTCACTTCAAAGCCCACAGCAAAGATCACCACAGCCGTCGTGGCCTGATCATGATGGTTAACCGTCGTAAATCGCTGCTGTCCTACCTGAAAAACAAAGATGCAACCCGTTACCGCGACCTGATCGCTAAACTGGGCCTGCGTAAGTAATCTTTGTACGTCCCGGCTTGAGCCAAAATGCCTGCGTCAGTTCTCTGCCGCGGGCATTTTGTCATTCTGAGCCGGGAAAATAGGGCAATCCGGCAATACCTGTAGCACGAGTAGCAAAGTTGTAAGGCGGCGGCCCCGGCCGTCGTCTGTGGTGAGGTGAACGACAGCTCCTGAAAATCTGTCGGCAAATAGAAAGGGATTACCCATGTTTAACAAAGTTACGAAAACCTTCCAGTACGGCCAACACACCGTGACCCTGGAAACCGGCGAGATCGCTCGCCAGGCGTCCGGCGCGGTGATGGTGTCGATCGAAGACACCGTCGTGCTGGCAACCGTCGTGGCGCGCAAAGAAGCCAAGCCAGGCCAGGACTTCTTCCCGCTGACCGTTGACTACCTTGAAAAGACTTACGCAGCCGGTAAAATCCCGGGCGGCTTCTTCAAGCGCGAAGGCCGTCCTTCCGAAAAAGAAACCCTGACTTCCCGCCTGATCGACCGTCCTATCCGCCCTCTGTTCCCGGAAGGCTACATGAACGAAGTGCAAGTGATCATTCACGTGCTGTCGGTCAACCCGGAAATCGATCCTGACATCGCCTCGATGATCGGCGCCTCCGCTGCCCTGTGCGTAGCCGGCGTACCGTTCAACGGCCCGATCGGCGCCGCCCGCGTGGGTTACGCCAATGGCCAGTACATCCTGAACCCGACCACCACCCAGCTGAAAACCTCGCAGATGGACTTGGTTGTGGCCGGTACCGAAACCGCCGTGCTGATGGTGGAATCGGAAGCGCAGCAGCTGTCCGAAGAAATCATGCTGGGCGCCGTGGTCTTTGGCCACACCGAAATGAAAGCAGTCATCGACGCGATCCACGACCTGGTGCGTGACGGCGGCAAGCCTGAAGTGCAGTGGTCGCCAGCGCCGAAGAACGAAGCGCTGATCGCCAAAGTGGCGCAGTTCGCCGAGTCGAAAATCCGCGAAGCCTACCAGACCAAAGACAAGCAAGCCCGTACCGACAAGCTGCGCGCCATGTCCGCCGAAGTGCTGGCCGACCTGGTAGCCGACGCTGCCGCCAACGGCGCCGAAGCGCCGGACGGCGTGGAAGTTGGCAACATCCTGTTCGACATGGAAGCCAAGGTAGTGCGTTCGCAGATCCTGGAAGGCGAGCCACGCATCGACGGCCGCGACACCCGCACCGTGCGTCCGATCGCGATCCGCACCTCGGTGCTGCCGCGCACCCACGGTTCGGCCCTGTTCACCCGCGGCGAAACCCAGGCACTGGTGGTAGCGACCCTGGGCACCGCCCGCGACTCGCAGAAGATCGACGCGCTGATGGGCGAATACACCGACGACTTCATGCTGCACTACAACATGCCTCCGTTCGCCACCGGCGAAACCGGCCGCGTCGGTACGCCGAAGCGCCGCGAAGTGGGCCACGGCCGCCTGGCCAAGCGCGCGCTGATCGCCGCGCTGCCGGCAGCTGACGAGTTCAGCTACTCGGTGCGCCTGGTGTCCGAGATCACCGAATCGAACGGTTCCTCGTCGATGGCTTCCGTCTGCGGCGGCTGCCTGGCACTGATGGACGCCGGCGTGCCGATGAAAGCGCACGTGGCCGGTATCGCCATGGGCCTGATCAAGGAAGGCGGCCGTTTCGCCGTGCTGTCCGACATCCTGGGCGACGAAGACCACCTGGGCGACATGGACTTCAAGGTAGCCGGTACCGCCAATGGCATTACCGCGCTGCAGATGGACATCAAGATCCAGGGCATCACCAAGGAAATCATGCAAGTGGCGCTGGCGCAAGCCAAGGAAGGCCGTGAGCACATCCTGGGCGAAATGCAAAAAGCCATGCCGCACGTGAAGACCGAGCTGTCCGACTTCGCACCGCGCCTGATCACCATCAAGATCAACCCGGAGAAGATCCGTGACGTGATCGGCAAGGGCGGCGCCGTGATCCGCGCGCTGACCGAAGAAACCGGCACCCAGATCGACATCAGCGACGAAGGCGTGGTCACCATCGCTTCCGTCGACGCTGCCGCCGGCCAGGAAGCCAAGCGCCGCATCGAAGAGCTGACCGCATCGGTCGAAGTGGGCAAGACCTACGACGGCACCGTGCTGAAGCTGCTGGACTTCGGCGCCATCGTGCAAGTGATGCCGGGCAAAGACGGCCTGCTGCACATCTCGCAGATCGCCAACGAGCGCGTGAACGCCGTTGCCGACTATCTGAAAGAAGGCCAGCAAGTGCGCGTCAAGGTTCTGGAAACCGACGACCGCGGCCGCCTGAAGCTGTCCATGAAAGCAGCCGCCGAAGAAGGCGCAGCGCCAGCCGCCGCGCAGTAATCGAGGTCTAGCTTCATCCAAAACCGCCAGCGCGCAAGCCTGGCGGTTTTTTTATTGCAGTTTGCGGAACGGGTCGGCGGGGTCGGGCTTGCAGCGCACGTACAGGCTGTTGCGGTTGATCCGGGTCTCTTCAAGCACGCCTTGCTGCTTGCAGATTTCCTCAACGGTGCGGCGCCACGCTGGACGCAGTTCCCGGTTGTTCGCGTCCAGCGCCAGAATGCGCTCACCGGCCAAGACGCTGTCCTGGCATTCCGGCTCGGTGCAGTAGCGGATGCAGTCGTTGCAGACCACGGCCTGGCAGTACTCATCCGACCTGCAAGGCGCGCACGCATGAAGGCTTTCAAGACCGGGCTGGTGGTCGGCAAGTTCAGCCCTCTGCACCTGGGGCACGAGCTGCTGATACGGCGCGCGATAGATGAGTGCGAAGAGACCATTGTCATCAGCTATTCGCTGCCCGATCTGCCCGGTTGCGAGCCGTGGAAGCGCGAGCAGTGGCTGCGAGCGCGTTTTCCGCAGGCGCGGGTGCTGGTGCTGGACGGCGAGCGGCACGCGCTGCCGCACAACGACGCGGACGCGCTGGTGCACCGCGAATTTGTCGGCCAGCTCTGCCTGGACGTGCTGGGCACAACCGTCGATGCGGTATTCACCAGCGAGGACTATGGCGACGGCTTCGCGGCCGAGCTGACGCGGTATTTTTACCGGCGCGCAGGCGCAAGGACGGCAGCGGCAGCGAACGCAGAGCGCGCAGTGCACGCGGTGCAGCACGTATGCGTCGACCAGGCGCGCAAGGAGGTGCCGGTGTCCGGCACGCTGGTCCGCAGCGACCCGCACGCGCACCGCGCCTTCCTGTCGCCCGAGGTGTACGCCAGCTTCGTGCAGACGGTGTGTTTCCTCGGCGGGGAATCCAGCGGCAAGACCACCATGGCGGAAACGATGGCGGCGCGCCTGGAGACCGCGTGGGCGGCCGAGTATGGGCGCGAGCTATGGGTGGAGCAGGGCGGTCAGCTTGCCTACGGCGACATGGTGCGCATCGCGGAAATGCAGCAGCGGCGGGAAGACCGCCAGCGCCAGCAGGCGCGCCGCTATCTGTTCTGCGACACGTCCGCGCTCACCACCTTGTTCTATTCGGGCGAGATGTTCGGCAAGGTGGACGCCGCGCTGGAGCGGATGGTGGAACGCTGCTACGATCACGTGTTCCTGTGCGCGCCGGACTTTGGGTTCGTGCAGGACGGCACGCGGCGCGAGCCGGAATTCCGCCAGCGCCAGCACAGCTGGTATCTGGCCGAGCTGGCACGGCGCGGCACGCCTTACGTACTGCTGGAAGGCCCGCTGGAGCGGCGCATCGCCACCGTGCTGCAGCGCCTGAGTCCCTGAGGACAAGCAGAGCGCCCAAAAGGAAAAGGTTCTTCACGGATTTCCGGGAATCGAACTGCGAAACGTCAACTTGCAGCCTTCCCCTCGCTGTGGCCGCACCGCTCGATGGCCCGGCGACGCTGGGCCGTGTCTCGTGTTTTCGGCTTTTTACTAAAACATGCTACCCCTTACTACATCGCTATATACCGCGATATTCCGCACGATTCTTCGCCAAGCCGGAACTAAACGTCACTAGACGCATCTAACCAGCATGGGCAAGACAATCTGGCATTGCCTATCGTTCGGCATCGCAACTTTAGTAACGGGTAGCGCGTTGTAGCACTGCTTAGCGCTGGTTAGCAGCGCATAGTAAAAACCACTTTTCGAGAGGCACACCATGTCCATCCATACACTCCCGGTCCATCTCCCTTTCGAGACACTGCAAGCGCTGGGCGAATTCACCGGAAAATGGTGGTCGGATACCTATAACCTGGAACCGTTCGTTTGCCAGGCCATCGACAACTTCGTAAAGCAGGCGCCGGCAGCCGAACAGGCGCTGCAGGCGCCATCCGAGGCGGGATACCAGTGGAAGCAGGTATTTCTTCCGGACGGCACCAGGCTGCGCGCCAGTTTCGGCAAGCAGCCCTACTACGCCACGGTGGAAGGGGCGGAAATCAAGTATGGCGAGCGCGCAGTGTCGCCGTCGTGCTTCGCGAATCTGCAAGGCAGCGGCAACCGCAACGCCTGGAAGGCCATCTGGCTACGCCTGCCAGGCAGTGATGAATGGCTGCTGGCCGATGTCTGCAGGTCGGCGAGCAAAGCCGCTATAGCACGCTTGCTTGGCAGCGCGGTTCAGGCAGGCCGCCCGCCGCAAGAGAACGAGCGGCAGCCGCACGGGCGCCCAACAGTTGGCCGTTCGGTTGACAACGTGCGTGTTGAAAGCCCGCGACGCGCTACCGTACAGGCCAACAGCCCACCGGCTCGCCCCGTGTCCGATACTCCGGCACCGGCGAGCGGTAATGCCCAACGCCGCCCAGGGCGACGCAGCCGCCGTAAGCGCCGTGCAGCGAAACACTTTCCCGGAAATCCGTGAAGAACCAAGAAAAAGCCCCATGGGGAGCATGGGGCTTTAGGGGGAAGGAAGCTTAACAGCAGCCGCCGCGCTTGCCGGCGCCGCCGTAGCGCGCTTCCTGGCGCTCGCGGAAGAACTCCTCGTAGCTCATCATGGGCTGATCCGGATGGGTCTTTTCATGATGGGCCACGTAGGTGTCGTACTCCGGCAGGCCCACCATCAGGCGCATGCTTTGCCCGAGGTAGCGGCCGGCTTGTACCAGTTCCTGGAACATTATTGCACCACCGGCATAACTTGCATCGGGCTTTCCTTCACGGTCGGCTTGGCGTTGGCGCGCGCGATCATCGCGGTGCGCACACCGAACACCAGCACGCTCAACACCACCACCATGAAGAAGCCCGCCAGCGACGCGTCCAGATAATCGTTGAAGACGATCTGGTGCATCTGCGCCATGGACTTGGCCGGGGCCAGCACCTTGTCTTCGGCAATGGCGGCCGAGTACTTGGCGGCGTGGGCCAGGAAGCCGATCTTAGGATTGGCGTCGAAGATCTTCTGGAAGCCGGCGGTCAGGGTGCACAGCAGCAGCCACACGGTCGGCACCATGGTGACCCAGGCGAAGCGCGCGCGCTTCATCTTGAACAGCACGCAGGTTGCCAGGATCAGCGCGATACCGGCCAGCATCTGGTTGGCGATGCCGAACAGCGGCCACAGGGTGTTGATGCCGCCCAGCGGATCGACCACGCCCTGGTACAGGAAGTAGCCCCAGCCCGCCACGCACAGCGCGGTGGCCAGCAGGCCGGCGAACACGTTCTTGGAATCCTTCAGCGCTGGATGGAAGGCGCCCAGCAAGTCCT
The DNA here is from genome assembly GCF_059567845.1 of Massilia sp. BGA-UO-ETr-WB1. Taxonomy (NCBI): domain Bacteria; kingdom Pseudomonadati; phylum Pseudomonadota; class Betaproteobacteria; order Burkholderiales; family Oxalobacteraceae; genus Massilia; species Massilia sp. BGA-UO-ETr-WB1. Next base: position 436,930 of record NZ_JCAQOT010000025.1, read on the forward strand.
GCAGCATGTAGCGGCCGGCGCGGGTGCCCGCGTCCACAGCGGTGAGGATAAACAGCGCTTCGAACAGGATGGCGAAGTGGTACCAGAATGCCATCATGGCCTTGCCGCCGATGACGTTCGACAGGATGTGGGCCATGCCCACCGCCAGCGTCGGCGCACCGCCGGCGCGCGAGATGATGGAGTGCTCGCCCACGTCCTTGGCGGTCTGCACCAGCGTTTCGGGCGTGATGTGGAAGCCCCAGCCGGAGATGACGGCGGCCGCCGCTTCAGGCGTGGTGCCCAGCAGCGCGGCCGGCGCGTTCATGGCGAAGTAGATGCCCGGGTCGATGGTGGACGCGGCCACCAGCGCCATGATGGCGACGAAGGATTCCATCAGCATGGCGCCGTAGCCGATGAAGCGGGCATGCGATTCGTTCTCGATCATCTTCGGCGTGGTGCCGGACGAGATCAGCGCGTGGAAGCCGGACACGGCGCCGCAGGCGATGGTGATGAACAGGAAGGGGAACAGGTTGCCCGACCAGACCGGGCCGGTGCCGTCGATGAACTTGGTCACGGCCGGCATCTGCAGGTAAGGGGCGACGATCACGATGCCCAGCGCCAGGCCGACGATGGTGCCGATCTTGAGGAAGGTGGACAGGTAGTCGCGCGGGGCCAGCAGCAGCCACACGGGCAGCACGGAAGCGATGAAGCCGTAGCCGATCAGCATCCAGGTCAGTTCAGTGCCGGTGTAGTTGAACATCGGCGCCAGGGCAGGGTTCTCCTGCACGTACTGGCCGCCGACAATGGCCAGCATCAGCAGCACGAAGCCGATGATCGACACTTCGCCGATGCGGCCCACGCGGATATAGCGCGAGTACACGCCCATGAACAGCGCGATGGGGATGGTGGCCATGACGGTGAAGCTGCCCCACGGCGAGCCGGTCAGCGCTTTCACCACGATCAGCGCCAGCACCGCCAGGATGATGACCATGATCATGAAGGTGCCCAGCAGCGCGATATTGCCCGGGATCGGACCCAGCTCGGACTTGATCAGGTCGCCCAGCGACTTGCCGTCGCGGCGCATGGAGATGAACAGGATCATGAAGTCCTGCACCGCGCCGGCGAACACCACGCCGGCCAGGATCCACAGCATGCCGGGCAGGTAGCCCATCTGCGCGGCCAGCACGGGGCCGACCAGCGGACCGGCGCCGGCGATGGCCGCGAAGTGGTGGCCGAACAGCACGTATTTATTGGTGGGCACGTGGTCCAGGCCGTCGTTGAACTTGTAGGCCGGGGTCATGCGGTTCTTGTCCAGGCTCATCACTTCCTTGGCGATGAACAGGCTGTAGAAGCGGTAGGCGATCAGGTAGACGCAGACCGCCGCGATGACGATCCAGATGGCGCTGATGGCTTCGCCGCGCTTGAGCGCGATGACGCCGAGGGCGCTTGCGCCGGCCAGCGACAGTGCCGCCCAGCCGAGCTTGCGTAGGAGTGCTTGCATGGATTTCCTCCGAGAGAGATATAGGATGCTGCGGACTTCGCGCAGCTTATGGCTAGTATTCAGGAAACAAATATCTGTCACAAGCGCAGCACTACGCAGATAGACTACGTACTAATACGGAGCGCCGGGCGGCCCTTGCAACGTACAATCCGCCTCATCGCCCCTGGAACCGAGCTCGGACACCACTATGAAGTTGCGCCAAAAAGTCATTTTCCTGGCCATTACGCCGCTGATCCTGGCCCTGTGCGCCATTGCGCTGGCCGTGCGGCACCAGGCCAACGTGCTCGCCCAGCAGCAGCGCGACACCATCCAGCAAGCCTACCTGGCCAGCAAGGAAGCCGAGCTGGAGCACTACGTGACGCTGGCCACGCACTCCATCTCGCGGCTGTACAAATCCGGCGCCAAGGACCAGGCCAGCATGGACGAGGCCAAGCGCATCCTCGGCTCGCTGAGCTTTGGTGATGACGGATATTTCTTTATCTATGATCTAAAAGGCAACTCCCTGATGCACCCGCGCCAGCCCGAACTGGTGGGGCAGAACCTGTGGGAGCTGAAGGACCAGAACGGCACGCCCACCATCCAGCGCCTGCTGCAGCGCGCCCAGGCCGGCGGCGGCTACGAGCGCTACTACTGGGTCAAGCCGTCCAGCCACCAGCCGGCGCCCAAGCTGGGCTATGTGATTTTGCTCAAGGAGTGGGGCTGGATGCTGGGCACCGGCATCTACCTGGACGACGTGGACCGCGCGCTGGAAAAAGTAGACACCCAGCAGCGCGCCAACATCCAGAACACCATGCTGTGGATTGCCGGCATTGCCATCGCGGCCGCGCTGGTGGTGGCGGGCGCCGGCGTGGCGCTCAACATCAGCGAGCTGCGCGTGGCGGACGCCAAGCTCAAGGCGCTGGCGCAGCGCGTGGTGGAGTCGCAGGAAGAGGAGCGGGCGCGCCTGTCGCGCGACCTGCACGACGGCATTTCGCAGTGGCTGGTGTCGATCAAGCTGCAGATCGAAGCGGGCATCATCCGCCTCGGCAACGTGCCGGCGCAGGGCGTGTTCGAGCACGCCGCCGAACAGCTCAACAACGTGCTGGGCGAAGTGCGCCGCATTTCGCACAACCTGCGCCCGGCGCTGCTGGACGACCTGGGCCTGGCCGCCGCGCTCAGCCACCTGGCCGAGGAATTCCGCCTCAGCAGCAAGGTGCCCATCGTGTTCTCCGCCGAAGGCAGCACCGAGGACCTGCCCGAAGTGGCGAACACCGTGCTGTTCCGTATCGCCCAGGAGGCGCTGACCAATATCGAGCGCCATGCGGGCGCCAGCCACATCGAGATCAGCCTGACCGGGGCCAACCGCGCCGTCACCCTGCGCATCAGCGACGACGGCCACGGCTTCGACGCCGACAGCATCGCCGTCCACCCCAAGCGCGGCATCGGCTTACGCAATATGATGGAGCGCATGGAAGCCATCGGAGGACAATTCTCCATCTCGTCCTCGCCGGCGGGCACCGTGCTGCTGGCCCATGTGTCGAATGAGTGCTAAACGAAAGCTAACGCAATGACGATCAAGATTCTGCTGGTGGACGACCACCCCCTGGTGCGCGACGGCCTGCGCGCCCGCCTGGAAGCCGTGCCGCAATTCGAAGTGGTGGCCGAGGCCGGCGGCGCGCAGGAAGCGCTGGAACAGGCGCGCCACTGCACCGTGGACCTGGTGCTGATGGATATTAATATGCGCGGCGGCAACGGCATCGAAGCCACGGCCCAGTTCAGCGAGCAATTCCCCGATATCGCCGTGCTCATCCTGTCCATGCACGACAAGCTGGAATACGTGTCGCAAGCCATCCAGGCCGGCGCGCGCGGCTACGTGCTCAAGGACGCGCCCGGCAAGGACATCGTGGTGGCCATCGAAACGGTGATGTCCGGCGGCATCTATTACAGTGCCGCGCTGGCCCGCCAGCTGGCCAAGCCGCAAAACCTGGACGCCCAGCTCACCTCGCGCGAACACCAGGTGCTGCTGCACATCGCCAACGGCCAGTCCAACAAACAGATTGCGCGCGACCTGGACTTGTCGGTGCGCACGGTGGAAACCCACCGCCTCAACATCAAGCGCAAGCTGGGCATCGAAGGGCAGGCCGAATTGATACGCTATGCCGTCCAGTTTGCCAATGGCACGCCGTAAATGAGACCTCGGCGCAGCATGGCCGCCGAATGTCTCCAAATGTCACGATCAGAGCGCACACTCTAGCGTATTGAACCTGTCCAATCGGCAATTTCTGATATATTCCTGCTCCCAGGCAACGGAGAATGCGAACCGTCGCTATTTGGTGCTTAAATAATTGCCCTGAATCAATATTTGCTCTACTATTGTACGCACTACCCACGCCGAGATTCTGATGTCCTTGTCTGAAGCAAGCCCATTTCCTCTGGTGGGCCTCACAGCGGTGTCCAACGCTCAAAACGAGTGGGTGGCCCTGTCATTCCAAATTTCCGCCGTCCCCAACGAGCCCCAGCTGGCCGCGCTGCAATCCGTGTTCGGCTATCCCGACATGGACGCCGCGCTGGCGCCGCTGGACTACCTCGTCACCATCGCCGGCCTGCAGCAGTACGACGTCAGCCAGCTGGCGTTCCTGTCGCCGGCGCGCACCGTGCTGCGCATTTCCGCCGCCGACTGCGCCACCGATGAAATGCAAGCCAAGTGCAAGCAACTGGCCGAAGCCGGCTACCGCCTGATGGTGGAGGGCGAAGCCGGCATCCACGCCGCCAAATGCGCCATCCGCAGCCTGGCCTTCGACTGCCGCGAAACCCTGCCCAGCGAACTGGTCATGCTCACCATGGCCGGCCCGCACCTGGCCCTGAACGTCGACACCCCGGCGCGGCTGGCAACCTGCCGCGCGGCCGGTTTTACCCTGTTCAGCGGCGACTACGTGCGCCACCCGCAGCGCGAAAGCAGCGCCGCCGACGGCACCTCGCGCAAGCGCCTGCTGGCGCTGCTCGGCCTGCTGGCGCGCGACGCCGACTCGCGCGAACTGGAAATCCTGCTCAAGCAAGACCCGGCGCTGGCCTACCACCTGCTCAAGGTGGTGAACTCGGCCGCGTTCGCGCCCAAATCCCCGATCCACAGCTTCGGCCAGGCCATCAACGTGCTGGGCCGGCGCCAGCTGCAGCGCTGGCTGCAGCTGCTGCTGTACGCGCGCCAGCAGGACGACGGCGGCGCCAACGCGCTGCTGCCGCTGGCGGCCGTGCGCGCGGCGCGCATGGAAGCGCTGGCCAAGGCGCGCGGCGGCGACCGCGACCAGCAGGACATGGCCTTCGTGGCCGGCGTGTTCTCGCTGCTGGACGTGCTGCTCGACATGCCGATGACGGAAATCGTCAGCGCGCTCAGCCTGGACCTGGACGTGGTGATGGCGCTGCTGGACCGCGCCGGCCCGATGGGCGACATGCTCAAGCTGGTGGAGCAGGACATGCCCGACACCAGCGCCCTGCACGACCTGGGCATCGACCACGAAACGCACTGGCGCAGCCTGCTGCAAGCGTGCCACTGGGCGATCCAGGTGAGCAGGAACCTATAGCCATGCTGGCCCACCCGGTCTCCGATTTCCTGGGCAGCAGCGCGGCCCTGTGCGATGCGGTACTGCGCTTGCGCGGCGCGGCCCTCGCGGAGGAGCTGGGCCGCATCGCCCGCGACGTGGTGCACTCGCCGCAAGGACGCTACCTGCCGGCCGGCACGGAAGGCGGCGCGGCGGGCGGCGCAGGCGGGGACGACCCATGGGCGGGCGGCCTGGTGCAGGAAGTCCGTTTCGAAAACCAGTACTTCGGCCGCTTCGAAGTGGCCGGCCGCGACGACTACAGCGACGCCGAGCGCCAGCACCTGGCCGGCCTGGCCGCGCTGGCCGCCAGCGTGCTGCAAGTGCACTCCATCGCCCAGCGCAGCACGCACGCCTACGTGCAAGTGGAAGCGCAGCTGCAGCACCAGTCCCAGATCCTGGACCAGATCCACGAATCGGTGCTGACGATGGACATGAACGGCTTCATCACCAGCTGGAACAAGGGCGCCGAGCGCCTGTTCGGCTACACCCCGGTGGAAGCGGTGGGGCGCAACATCCTGTTCCTGTACGACGACGAAGACGTCGGCTTCAGCGACTCCTTCCTCGAGCACGGCGGACGGCTGATGGAAGTGCGGCGCAAGAAAAAGTCCGGCGAAGCGTTCTGGGCCAGCCTGTCGCTGTCCACCCTGCACGACATGGACGGCAAGCCCACCGGCATGATCGCCTACCTGACCGACATCACCGAGCGCAAGCTGGCCGAAGAGCGCATCCATCACCTGGCCTACTACGACGCGCTGACCGGCCTGCCCAACCGCACCCTGCTGACCAAGCTGGTCGACCAGGCCCTGACGGTGGCCCAGCGCAGCAAGCTGCACGGCTGCGTGCTGTTCATCGACCTGAACCGCTTCAAGCTCATCAACGACACCCTGGGCCGGCGCATCGGCGACGCGCTGCTGAAAGAAGTCGCCGCGCGCTTCCGCGTGGTGCTGCGCGACCAGGACCTGGTGGCGCGGCTGGGCGGCGACGAGTTCGCCGTCGGCCTGTTCGACATCGGCCAGCACTACGAAGCGAGCCGCGTCGCGCACAAACTGCTGGCCGCGCTCAACGAGCCCTTCATGGTGGACGGGCACGACCTGAGGGTAGGGGCCAGCATCGGCATCAGCGTCTACCCGCAAGACGGCGCCGACGCCGAAACGCTGCTGCGGCTGGCCGACATCGCCATGTACCGCGCCAAGCAGGGCGGCGACTCGGAGGCCGAGCACGTGGCCTTCTACAGCCGCGACATGAACCAGGGCATGCAAGAGCGCATGCGCATCGAATCCGGGCTGCGGCAAGCGCTCGGCAACGGCCAGCTCGAGCTGCACTACCAGCCCAAGTTCTCCATCGCCGACAGCAAGATCATCGGCGCCGAAGCGCTGGTGCGCTGGCGGCATCCCGAGCGCGGCCTGGTGCCGCCGGCCGAATTCATCCCGCTAGCCGAAGCCACCGGGCTGGTGGTGCAAGTGGGCGAATGGGTGCTCGAAGCCGCCTGTGCCCAAGCGCAAACCTGGAAAGACGCCGGCGTGCCGCCGATCCGCCTGGCCGTCAACGTCTCCGCCCGCGAATTCACCTCCGCGCTGCCGGGGCGGGTGAAAGAAACGCTGGAGCGCTACGGGCTGGAACCGTCGTGGCTGGAGCTGGAAATCACCGAAAGCACGCTGATGCACAACATCGACCGCGTGATCGGCATCATGGACCGGATTACTGTGCTGGGCGTGACCCTGTCGCTGGACGACTTCGGCACCGGCTACTCCAGTCTGTCGTACCTGAAGCGCTTCCCGATCGATACCTTGAAGATCGACCGCTCCTTCACCACCGGCATCCCGACCGACGCCAGCGATTGCGCCATCGCCAGCACCATCATCAGCATCGCCCAGCAGCTCAACCACAAAGTGATCGCCGAAGGGGTGGAAACGGTGGAGCAGCTTGCCTTCCTGAAGGACAGTGGCTGCGACGAAGTGCAAGGGTACCTGTTCTCCAAGCCGCTGCCAGCGCTTGAGTTCGAAAAAGCGCTGCGGGAAGACTGGCTGGCGGAAGGGCGGTAATTCTGTATAATGCTGGCACCCAGGAAGCGTGGCCGAGTGGTTGAAGGCAGCAGTCTTGAAAACTGCCGACGGGTTAAACTGTTCGTGAGTTCGAATCTCACCGCTTCCGCCATTAATTATAGCTAAGTAATTGATTTAATTGGTTTTTGTTGATTGTTGATGCAGTTGACAATCAAATTGACTATCAAATTAGTGTGTGGTTGATGGTTAGTCGTATATTTCCCCTTGGAAATTATTCGCTTTCGTGGAAATAGGTCATGAGCCGTGTTAAGGGCGGGGAACTCGCTAACGGCTTATGGTCGCAACCCGAAGTTCAAGCCCTAGCCGCCGTCGCCAGCGCTTGATGGCCCTATGCGGGTTTCATTACATCGAGCTCTGTCCCAGATCACTGCGGACCAGCCATCATCATGTCGTAGTGGGCTTCTTGGTTCGCCTTGACAAAGACCTGTTTGAAGATTTCTAGATACACATCGATTGAGGCTTGGTCGAACGTGTAGAACGCGTCATCGTGGGAAAAATGCGAGCCGTCGTTGACCCACGCGAACAGTGAACGACACATGGCCTTCTGCTGGCCCTCGAACTGGTCGCAAATCTTGTCGAAATCGATTCGACCTAAAATCTTGAAATAGTTTTCAAGTATTCTCCGCATTGTATTCTGGACCGTCAACGGAGACTTCTCCTCCCGGCGCAGCTCAGCCCATAGCAAGTCGTAAGAGGTCTTGATGGGGTTGGATGGGTGCTGTTGAACCGTGGCCCCTGCGTCGCCTTTCCTGACAGTCCAATAAGTCCGCTCACCCGCCTTGTTGTCTTCGCGATGGTTTGATGTGTAGGTAACCTCCTTGTGGAAGTAGACGTTGTGCGTGAGGATGAAAATCTGTTTGATGTTCCCCTTGTGCTCACGCACATGGTCGAACAGCGACTTGATCAGGCTGCTGACGATGAACAGTACGTCACTGTCCAAACTGGAGACGGGATCGTCGAATACGACGACGCGGTCGGCCGTCATTCCGCTCTCGTTCTCGCTGCCTTTGAGTAGATGATAGAAGTAGAGGAACGTAACGAACGACCGCTCGCCCTCACTGAGCGATTCCTTGGCGTCGCTGCCATTGGAGCGGACCAGTTTGTAAAACGGGCCATCGTCCGCCTTGGCGAGTGCGAAGCTTCGAAAGCCAAATGACTTCAAGAGGGCGTTGATTCCATCGACGGTGGGCTCGATGCTCGTCGCCGACTTCTCTAACGTTTTGATGTCCTTCCCGACTGTAAGCTTGGATGCATCGGCCTCTTGGATTTGCCCGCTCAGCTTCGTGATCGCAGCCGCGAGCCCTGCGCGCTTGGTGACGTATGCGGCCAGGTCTGCTTTGAGCTCCACTTCCAGGACATACTTCCACACTTGGCCAGTTAGGTCGGAGCGCTCCTTGGTGATATTCTGAGCGATCTTGTTGTGGGCTGCGACGGCGCTGTTGGCCTCCGCTATCAGCTTCACGGCGGCGGCAAGCATTTCAGCCAGCGATTCAAGCTGAATGGGGAGACTCGGTTCCTTGCGCTTGTTGGATATCAGGAGCGTGTTCGTGGCGAGCCGCGACTCGATGGCCGACTGCTCGGCAACGAATGCCGCCATGTCCATGAACTTCGATTCTGCGTCGGCAACCGCTTTTAGCCTCGCGCGTAATGTGTCAGCGTCGCGGGCGTAATTGTTTTGCAGATCGGCGATGGCCTTGGTGTCCTGCTCGAACGTCTCGTCAAAGTAGCTGGACAGGCTGGCCTCGAAGCCGTCGAGCACCTTCTGCTGGCAAAATGGACATGTCGGCGCGCTCTTTCCGTAGAACACTTGGCCTAGTTTGACCCAGTCGCTGCTGCCCAGTCGCTGGATCAACTCAGCGATATTCACGTCCTCTTTGCCGATAACCTTCTTAGTGAGGATCGGGTTTGATTCGTGCTCTGTGACTCCTGTGGTGCCAAGCGCCGGAACCGCAGACTCAATGATGGGAGTCGGCCCGAAAACCGTCTTGGCCTTCTCGGTGAGATAGTCCAGCGGTTTTAGCTCGGCCTTGTTCGATGCCATCTCCGTGAGCGTTCGCTCCTTGAATCGCTCGGAGCTATTGCGAGAGCCCGTGAACGCCTCCTTGAAGATGTTTGCGTGCTTCTGCTGCTGAGCCCAGCACTTGTCCTTGATGTGGGCTTCCAGTTCGACCAGTTCCCCTTTCTTCCCCGAATTCTGGTCCGCACCATGGAGTGTATTGCTCAACTGGTCGATGGTCTTGCCTATCGCGTCCGCTTCGGCCTTTTTGGCGGCGATGGCTTCGAGGTTGGCGATGTCCTGCTCGCCCAGGGTGAAGATACCTTTGAGGCGCGGAGCCGTATTGAAATTGCGTTCTACGAAGTCGCGGTTGTAGACCAATGCTTCGAGCGGTGTCCCTTTTCTCCATATCAGCGAACAGTTGGGATGGCCAGCAGGATTGGCGATCACTTTTGTGATCGTAGTCTTACCAGCACCATTGGAACCGAAGAGGAAGTTGAAGCGTGCGAGCCCGCCGAGGGTCTGCGGCGCCTCGCCGTAGGTCGCCGTCTTTGCGATGTTTAAGGATTCGATCACGGGCAGCTCTTCTTTCCAAAAGGAACGAGAAGTAATGCTACAACGAAATCCATAATGAAAATTGAATTTTTGAAATGCTGTCTTGTCCAGGCCATCGCATCGCAGGATGCCCTTTGTTGGCAAGGTGAAAAGTGATGAGCGGACTGCTTAGATAAGCTATCAAATGCTAAGACACTTCCACTTCTTGGAAGGCACCGCATACCCATGCGCTGACTGATGGGGCGATAGCTCCCAAAAGTTGGATCGAGCTAGAAAATTTCAGATCTATATCGTTGAAGGGAGAACAGGGAACTGATCTATCGGGGAATGCTTCACGGAGCGCCTCTTCTGGACCTTACCTCATCAACCGAGGGCATAACTCCGCAGCCATCTGGCTGCGGAGTTATGCCCTCGGTGTTTTTCCACGGACGGTATAGCCGTCTAGTTCATTCCAACCATACTTTTTGAAGGATTCATCATGCGACCACACGCATCTCCCTTGGAGCACCTTATGGCATTTTCCATCGTTTTTGTAGCTGGTTTTTTGTCAGCGGCAAGCTTCATCACGTACATGGAGCGAGTGCGGCGCAATGCTGTGCGCGATCACTACAAAAGGGTCAATGCGGAGTCGAGCCTAGCAGCCGCACGATTCGCCCCCCGGAGCGTTGAAGGATGACGCGCCGATGCCCACGATGTGAATCCGACCGGATCGTGACCAAGGACTACGCGAGAAGACTGGTCTGTGCTGTCGGCGCGATTGCTGGTGCAGTTCGTGGCGCAGCTGGCGCCGCCAGTGGTGCAGAGCTTGGCGCTCTTGCCGGGGCGTTTGCAGGGCCACCTGGCGTTGTTCTAGGTGGTGTCGCAGGCGCAGTCATTGGTGCCCTGGTTTGCGGTGCTGCCGGGGGCTCTGCTGGCGCTGCGCTCGGCGAAATTGTCGATGAGAACATTCTCGATAATTTCCTGTGCATGGACTGCGAATTAAGCTTTGGCAAAAAGAGCGAAGAAGTCCTGGAGCCGATTTTTTACGAAACGTAGCGTCTAACCGCAGTCCCTTGTCAGCCCGATGCTGACAGTTCAAGGGGATACCCGTCATTGGGCATACCTCTAGCAATACCTTCCCCTCATCGTACTTGCCCTTCAGTCCGGATTCGGATTGAGGCTTAGATACGCCTCAACAAAGAAAGGAAATACCTAATGGCACACTTGCTTGAAACGATGGCTTACTTGCACGAAACCCCTTGGCATGGCTTGGGAAATCAACTTGGCGCCGGACAGCCTATCGAAGTCTGGGCGCAACAAGCTGGCATGGATTGGCGCATCTGCGAATCGCCGGTCAGCTTCGTGACGAACGAGGCCAACAGCCCTGGCGTAATCGCGTCGTATCCTGAAAACAAAGTGCTGTTCCGCTCCGACACTCAAGCACCGCTGTCCGTTGTTAGCCAGCGCTTCCAAGTAGTGCAGCCGCGTGAAATACTGGAGTTCTACCGAGACCTTACAGAGGTCTCCGGCTTTGAGCTTGAAACTGCTGGAGTGCTGAAGGGCGGCCGGAAAATTTGGGCGTTGGCCCGCACCGGCCAATCGTCAACGCTCAAGGGCAATGACGTGAGCAACGGCTACGTCCTTCTTGCCACCGCATGCGATGGTACGCTGGCGACGACGGCGCAGTTTACCAGTGTTCGCGTTGTCTGCAACAATACGCTGGCGGTAGCCTTGGGAGCCAGCAGCGGTGCGGTGAAAGTGCGGCACAGCACGGCGTTCGATGCGCAGGCCGTCAAGCGCCAGCTTGGCATTTCGGTTTCAACGTGGAGCTCTTTCATGTACCAAATGAAGGGGCTGAGCGAGCGAAAGGTGAAAACGCATGAGGCGAAGAATTACCTTTCCCGTGTCTTTTCAGACGAGAAGCACGAAGGCGGCGGCAATGCGAGCGACCGCATCACGGCAAAGGTCATGGCGTTATTTGATGGGCGCGGACGAGGAGCCGAACTGGCGTCGGCAAAAGGGACGGTTTTTGGCCTGCTCAACGCCGTGACGGAGTTTGTGGACCATGAGCGGCGAGCGCGAAGTGCAGACCATCGACTGGAATCGGCATGGTTTGGTCCGGGGGCTGCAGTGAAGGACAGGGCGCTTGATCAGGCACTAATGATGATCGCATAAACTGACTGCTTGTGACGATATGAAGTCCGGCTGACGTGCTAATCTCTACTAGCTCAGACTTGAACTGACGCCCGATGTCCAGCGACCGGCAGCATCTGCCCTAACTGCGACATCAGGTCCCGTCTATCTGGAGCTGCAAAGCAGTCGTAGGGAATGCATCCATTTCCCTCACGTTCTGACGCAATGCAGTCTCATGGCGCATCTCCGTGCGCAGCGTCGAGCTCCTCACTAAATCGCCCCAGGCCAGCCTGAAGCACATGGTCCTGTTCATCGAAGCATTGCTTCAGGATATGCAGATAGTTGTTCTGTTCCCTGAATCCGTACGGCTCGATGAGGTGCGCCCGCATCACCCTGGCCAAAGGCGCAAGATGCGCGGTTTGCTCCAGGTCCCGCAGGGTGGTCAGCGCTACACCAAGCAATTGTTCCTTGAGTCGTTTGGGCACGCGCGGAGACATCAGAATGGCCTTGACAACCCGGCCGCTGGCTTCTGCGGCTTCGAAGGAAATGTAAATGTGATTTCCTTCGAGCTGGTCGGGAAGCAGCACGTCGCCAGGCTTCGTCAGAGCGTCGGCATCTTTCACCCACACTACAGTGGCGTCAACCACTTCATACAGCAGATAGCCCAGCGGCGTTGGAAACTCCTGACTTTCATCTTCCGGCAGAACTTCGCGAGCGCTGTCGACTAGGTGGCTGGCGAAATGAGGCATGTAGTGGAGCCACAAGTGGTCGGCGACGCGCTGATGCAGGCCTTCCAATACCATAATTCTGAAAAACCAGATGCCCGTATACACAGGGTCGTGGTACTTTCCAATATTTTGAAATGTCAGCAGTCGCCCATTGAGCTTCTTGTTGAGAACTTCATCCGCATCAATTCGAGCGAGTACGGCCTCGCCGACTGACCGGTAAACCCCGAGACGGGCGGCCAAGTCAACGTTAACGCAATAGAACCGCAAGAGGCGGTTCTCATCCGGCAGTGCCAGTCGGTGTCCGCCCTCGCCAAAGTTGTCGTTGTTCTTGAGGTCGCTGTAGAAGACGCTGGCCTCGTCTGCCAGTAGCGCGTTAAAAAACTCGTCTTGGAAGCTTTCTACAAGGCGCGTCGCGCGTTCCATGACCTTCAGGCAGAGGTATGGTCGAGCAATGGCGAGATGTCCGACCAAGCGGGATGACGAAAGCAGCCGCTTCACAACGAGGGCAGCACGGCGCTGGACTCGCTGTGACGGACCAACCAAGTCGGCAAGCCACTCGCGAAAGCTGAACCATCTGTGGAATAGCCAACTCGTCGATGCGCCCGTTCCCAACGTGATTGACCCATCGTCGTGGAATACGACTTGGAGACCGGGGTGCGGTGGGCGGATGGCGTTAGCCAAACGGCTGCGCACGCTCTTGGGCATTGCCAGGTCCAGTGCCGATCCTAGATGACGTTGGAGCAAGTCGGCAAGTTCCTCATGCTTCTCGGAGTGCAAGAGCGACGTGGTCAGATCATCGAAGAGTCCAAGGTTCCACCGTGTCAACCTAGTCCTGCGCGAACGCCAGTAGACGAACGCAGCGAGTAACAAGAATAGTAGGTACTGGGTGGCGCTCTTGTCGAAGCCCCACAACCAGGGGCCCAAAGTGGGGAGCCCAAGTGTGGTGAGTACGGGCTCGAAGAAAAAACCATGGATGACGAGCAGCACGGCCCAGATGACCAGCCAGTCGAAGCTGTTCAAGCTTAACCGAAAGCTTAGCCTGGCAGTGCTTGGCACGAGTGCCCAAACCGCAGCAATCAAGCCCAGCATGGTGAGGAGTGCACTAGTGTCGATGCCAGCAGGGTTCATGGGTGATCTAACTTTGGAATTAGCTGAAGGGATTCAATGGGCCTGCTGAAGCAGTTGTGAAACGTATTGAACAGCGCTGTCGTTCGACCATGCCCATGGCATAGCCATGCGCTTAAAAACCGGGCGAGGACTTATATATATCCCGCCTGGTAATTTCAGCCGGTCTCGAGCGAATGGTCAATCCGAGAGTTCGAACTCCGCAGTCAGTCCGTTAACGCTGCGTCCCAGTGTGATTGCGTCGTCTGGTACCAGAAGATACGCCCACCGCTTCCCTCCGTGTCTTTCCGAGTGCTGGTTAGCATATGCGCACCAGCGGACGGCAGCACGGGCTTTTGCCCTTACTTCGTCTACCTCGACTTGATCTGCTCGCTTGGGTTCTATCAATAGGCAGCTATCCCGCGTTTCGACGACGAAGTCCGGTTCATAATTTTTGCCGCCTTCGTACTCAATGCGGAATTGTCCTGGCGCTGGTTTCATCCATTTCAGCACGTCAGTATCGTCCTCTAGTATTTGCGCCAGACGCCACTCACCGTCTACCGAATGAAATTTCTGATATGGGTAACAGCACTTCAAGAATCCCTTGAAGACCATTTGTCGGACAAGGCGTTTTTCAAGGATAGGTTCCCGGAAATTGCGCGGCTTTTCACCAGCAGCCAAAGTAAAACTCGCCGGCCGTAGTACATCGAACCCATGCGTGATCTTCCCGATGTAGTCCGTGGGCGTTATTGAGACATGCTCCAACATTTGCGTCCAGACGAATTCTCCGAGTTGTCGCTGCCAGTAGACGAGCACGTTTTCGACTTGGGCCGCGTCGGCTAGATACGACCGAAGTCTCCCGACAACCTGTCCCGCGAGCTTGTAGAGTAGGTCCGCGTGCTCGTCATAATCGACTGCGTCCTGACTGACCAGATGGCGAACGACATAGTTCTCCAGCACTTCCTCGCGAGAGTCATTGCTATCCCACTGAATCCGGGCCTGCTGGTTGTTTTCGAGGTATTGCAAGAGAAGTTCTTGGCTGACTGGCTGGTAATTAATACGATCCAGACGCTCCAAATCAAAATCGAGGAAATGATAGTTCACTTCGCGCGTCGGCAGGACCACGATCTGCGGCACGTCGATAGTCAGCTCAATAATCCGCTCTGTGACCTCTTGAACGACCTTTGCTACCATCTCATCTTCGCTGGCAGGATCCGCAATCTGGGTCGTCATACCCGGCAGTGTTTGTTGCGTGGGCGCGCTTTCGCGAGCCCAAGTTTTCACGCGGTCAACTAGTCGCCGCTGGACGGCCTCACTGTCTAATGCTTTGCTGGATGGCAGGCTTGCGGCCTCTTGTTGGATAGCTCGGATTGCAAAATCAACGAAAGTTGCGCGGCGAGGATCGACCGGCTGGACTTCAGTTCCCCCAAGCTGCGTCTGCTCTACGGCGATGCCGTTCTGCTCAGGCATGCGTCCGGTAGACAGTATTTCCGCGACCGATCCTGTTGTAATGACCTGTGGCTGTCGGTCAGGCACGTCAGCATCGTCCGAAGATCCGATGTAGATGGTTTTCCGGATTATCGACTCCGCGTCATTTGCACGGTCTACAATTTCCTGGAAACGATCATGCGCGACGATGCAGAGCCTATCTACAGCCTCTACCCCCGTTCTTTTTCCATATGGCAGACGCAGGCCGCGTCCAATCGTTTGCTCCGTCAAGATCTCGGAGGCTGACGCGCGCAACGGTACGATCGTGTACAGATTGGTTACGTCCCATCCTTCCTTCAGTTTGTTGACGTGGATGACGACCTCTGTCATTTCGTCATGTTCAACTGCCAGCAGGCGTTGCATTGCCTCATCGGACTCTTCACCGGTTTGGTTCGAGTGGACCTCAATGACCCGCCCCTTGTATCGGCCGTCGAAGAACCTGTCCGATTCGATATAGGTCTTCAACGCAGAAGCATGCGTCGTGTCTTGTGCCACGACGAGCATGAACGGCTTTACCGCCTTGGCATCGTGGCTCCGAGAGTAGTTCTCCAGTTCGATTTTCACATACTCGTGATGATGGATGCCATCCTCAAGTTTGATCTCCTCCAGCTTTTCCGGGCTGTACTGGTCAGGACGGAAGTCCTTTCTGGTCGCTACTGCTGGTATTTTTACGTAGCCATCGCCAAGTGCGCGAGCAAGCGGGTAATGGTAGACAATATTTGTAAACTCGCGCGGACTTGCACCAACTGTCTTTGGTGTAGCTGTCAGCTCTATCCCCAGCACTGGGCGCAGGTCATTGATCGCCTGGGCGCCTGCGCTCGCATAGTAGCGATGCGCTTCATCCATCAGTACGACGAGATCAGGGAGGTTCGACAAGTAATCAAAGTACGATTCACCAAGGTACTCTTGGAAGCGCCGCACCTTCGCGACTGATGACTTTACCGTGCCTTGCTTATTGTCCCTTGCGTTGATCTTGGCAATGTTGAAAATGTTGATATGGGGAGCCGAGTCAGCTCCGAACATATCGGCGGTAAGCGTAGAAGGAACCGCGTAGTCAAGCCGGACGCCACGACCATCCACATAATCGTCCCCCGTCACTATAACGGGCGGCGTCTGTGCGAGTTCCGGTATACCGGAAAATACGTACTTGGGACTGCCCATTGTGAAATCTTGCTTGAGCTTTTCGAAGATTGTCAGATTAGGTGCCAGTACGAGGAAATGCCGACTGCGCCCGGTGATGTACAACCACGCTATCATCGCTCCCATAAGGCGAGTCTTACCGACCCCGGTCGCTAGAGCAAAACACAGGGATGGAAAGTTTCGCTCGAACGAACGGACCGTCGGATATTGGCGCTTGGCTATCGCGAGCCAGCGCTGGAGATCCGCGTCTTTAGTCAGGGACATCTGTTCGAGCAAGTCGGTTAGGATTTCGAGGGACTCCCGTTGTGGCGTCCGTAACGAAAGACGGGCTGCGATCTGGTTGGCTGCTTTGCGGCCATCAATGTGTTCGTTCATCTTATTCTGGACCTTCCTCGCTGTCGGCCTCTACGAGCGAAACGCATTCCTCTTGCTCTTCAAGCACGTTGATGCTGAAGCTGTAGTCATCATGGTCCCATTCGCACTTGCCGAGAATGGACTTCGGGATCTTCTTAAGTGTGAGATTCGGGAATGCTTCGGCATCGGCCATGAACGCCTTGCAGCAGATCATCAGCGAGCGCTCCGAGCCCACATCCTCGCTGATTGTGCGAAGCTGATCGTGGCTCAGACTGCCCGTCGTAACGTAAATGAAGTCTGCCTCCGAACTATGGCCGTGCAGCCAGAAGTGCGCGGCGCTCGGTGCATAGATGAACCCCATGTGACGGCACACTGCTTCCGCCAACATTTCAGCATTGTATTCAGGATTGATTATCCAGTTACCCCATTTATCTTTCTTTAAAAGGGACGGAGCAAGGCGGAAGTAGCGGAAGCCGCCACCACCTTGCCAGTTTGCGGACTTAGAAATTCCGGTCGAATCGTCGCCATCAATCACCTTTTTCAACCTGGCTGCAATGTGGGTTCGGCAATGTTCACCCAGCTCGATCATTATCCATCGGCGGCCCATTTTGTGCGCTGCGGCCCCAGTGCTGCCGGAGCCGCCAAAGGAGTCCAGCACGAGATCTCCAGGCGACGAGAAGTGCTTAAGTACTATTTCAAGTAATGCTTCAGGCTTCTTACCCGAGCGGAATTCGACGCCCCCCTCATGGCGACAGTTGCCGAAGTTCGCCGCAAGATCGTAAAAGTTTTCAATTGGTGAAGTTTGCGGCTTGGCGTCCGGCTCAAGTTTTCCCAATGGGACTCCTTGGTAGTATTTGCCTTTGGTAGCTGTTGCGCGCGCAGGGCCAGTTAGGTACCTGTATCCAAGTCCGTCATCGCCAATCCCTTCGACTTTGTACAGTGCGCCGAGGCCGTCTTCTTCAACCCGTCCGGTTAGGTAATCTCTGAAGAAGCGGCCGGAAGAATTTCCGTCGAGGATAGAGCCTGTTGCCCAAATTTCCTTTAGTCCCGTAGACGATCCCTCACGCTTCTCAACTTTCCAGTGGCCAGATGGGAACACGGATACTAGTTTTCCTCCGAGAGTAATTTCCTTAGCTTTACCGACTTCGGCTACGTGGTAACAGAATTTCTCGAAGGACAGGTCCTTGATGTTTTGGTTTGGCAGCGCTCCGTATTCCTTGCGATATACATGAATTTGTTCGACCTGTTTGTGAAACGCCATGTCTTGCTTGAGCGTTTTGTCCGCGTATCGAACTTGGACATAGAGCGTTACAACGTAATTGGAGCGTCCGAAAACCTCGTCCATTAAGACCTTTAGGTAATGCCCTTCGGAGTCGTCGATATGACAGCATACGAATCCGCTCGGCGCGAGCAGATTTCGGATGATTTCGAGTCTGTCCCTCATCAGCGACAGCCATGTGGAATGTTCGACTGCATCATCATAGAGCTCGAATGCAGACCCGGTATTGTAGGGAGGGTCAATATAGACGCATTTCACTTGATTGGCATATTTTACTTCCAGCGCTTTGAGAGCCAGTAGGTTGTCGCCTTGGATCAATACGTTGTCATTGAATGCTTGAGGGATCTCAGTTGAACTATCTCCTAGCAGATCTGCCGTACCCCGCGCTTGGCGCGGGCGTTGATATGACAGTGCATGGTCCTCTAAAAGAATGCGCGGTTCTAAGCGTGGACGTTTGTCCTTGCCCGTCCAAGTGAGTTCTAGTTTCATTGGTTTCGTCATTGTTGTTATTCCTCTTCGCCAAATTGAGCCAGTAGTCCGTTCATGACTCGAGTGGCGGCGTATATGGTGAGTTTTAATTCCGTGTGGTCGATCTGCTCGTAGAGCGGACGACGAGTGGAAAGGCGTTCGCTGGCATCCAGAATCGTAGGCACGCCTTCGCCACGGCGTTCGATGAGGTTCGTCCTGCGGGTTATTGGGTCCGCAGGGAAGTATCGGCTTAGGAGGTTGACGAGCGTCTCGTTACGGCTGATGCTGTTCGAATCCATAGTTTCCACTGATAGGCTGTTTGGCAGTCCTCCCGGTGTGGATAGTTCTAGGCGATCAGAGAACAGATGCAGGCGTATGCGGGCGCCATGCATAGCGTAGTCTCTGTGCGCGACTGCGTTTACAATGGCTTCGAATACCGCTCCAAGGTCGTACTGGGGAATGTCGATGCGACCAGGCCGCTTCACGGCCTCAATTTTCATATTTCGCTTCACGAATGTAAAAGCTTCTTGGATCTGAGCGTCAACCGGTCCGTCACAGTCAATGGCGTCAATCTGGAACTCGGCATTCCGCTCGGTTCCTGAGTAAGCAACGCATTGAACGTAGGCTGACGACAAGTAGTCGGCCGGGCGGGCTGTTATCAGAAGAGCGCCACTCACGCTAAGATGGGGGCGGCCATTCGCGTCATCGCTAACGAGATAGAGTTTTCGAAGTTGCATTGCTTCGGGAAGGTCTCCGCGCATGAAGCGCGCCTTCAGTGCCGGTACTATCGCATCCTCACCAGCTTGCGGGACGATCTGCTCGTCGAAGCGAATCAGCCGTGCCATGCTTCGTTGCTGAAAGAATCGAGCTAACAGTTCAGGCGACATTTCGCGCTTGGTCGATCCAACGCGGTGGTAGTAGCCGTGGGGGCTGCGATGAACGAACAGACTCTTTTGAATGCGTACGCAGACAAGGGGCTTTGCAATGCCTTGGTGGTCTGGTATTTCGACCAGGCGAGTTTCGATGGAGAGCGGCGGATCGATGGCTTGAGAGACGATGTTGGAGAGCCAAACATCCACCGTCTCCAGATCGCCGAGAGCTATTCCTTCGACTTCGCGAGTCTTGTCGTTGACACCGAGAACAAGATAGCCACCATTCGTATTGGCAAGAGCGGCAAGTTCGTCCGCGACACTGTCTCGGCCGGGAGCGTCGACGCGATTGCCTCGCAGCGTGACTGCCTTGAATTCGTATGCGGAATCTTCCCCGAGGCGGATCTGATAGATCAGTTCGCGTATAAGGTCCGTGGTGTTAATCATTGCAATTCCTTTAGTTGCCATCGGAGCGAGAAAAGTTGTTCCCGGCGAGGGGCAATCTTGAGCGCATCTTCGACCTCTGTGATAAGTCGGTCTTCCTCGCTCTCGATCCGTTTCTTTTCCTCGTGGTAGTCGAGCATGAGCGAATCGCGCTCGCGCTCCAGCACCTTAAGCGCACGCTTGGCATCCATCTTTTCCTGCAAGCTTGGTAGTTGGCGGGCTGCCTTTCTCGCTTCTTTAATTTCCTGATCCAACTGACGCAATCGGATGTCCAGTGCTACGCGACGATCATCGGCCCATCGGTCTAGCTTTGCGATTTCTTCCTCGAAATAGCGTTCGTTTCGCTTGTTTCCTGCTGCGACTTGTTCCGCTACTTGTTGCTCAACTTGGAGCTCAAGCCCCGTGACCTGTGTCAGTTCCGCACTGGCTTCCCTAACTGAAGCGGGCACTAGGAGTAGGCGTTCACCTGCATCAACGGGCAGCACGTCGCCGGAGTCGCTGCGTGCGGCGACAATTAAGCGTTCTACGCTTTGTTTTCTCGTGGTTAACGTCAACTTCTCCACGACCAATTCCCCAGACTGGCCGGCCAGCGTACGCAGATAGGAATGCTGGCCGTTTTCGGTGTTGTTAAGGTCGAATTCAAGAAGTGCCGCACCGCTTCCAACAAGCGAGCTCTTCGCTCTTTCTATCAGTTCTCGCCCGAGTCCTTCGTTGGGACGGAAAAAGCATGCATCGACTTCTAGCGTGCGTTGCCAGTTCACGTCGTGCCAGCATCCGTCATGGAAGAAACGATGTTCTTCAAACGCCGCGTCCGGCAGCATCATGCGCGCAAGTGTCAGCATGTCTTCCTGGTACTCGTTGAGGTATCGTCCAACCTTCTCGCGGCGCAGGTTCAACCGTTTCACGACGTCTACGTCGAAGTTCTCGAAGAGCGAACGGCGCGTCTCGTGCTCGCGCGCTTGCAATTCAATTTTCAGAGTCTCCTGCAACTGGTTGAACTCTTCGTCGATCTGCGCATCATTCCGGCATTGCTGATAGATGACGTGGATCCGGCGTTCAATATCTACACCCGATTCGATGGAGCCGAGAATCTCGTCCGACGCACCGAATACTCCTTCGAACAGTTGGAACTTTTGGCTGAGCAGTTCGAAGACGCGTTCATCCGCACGATTGCCCTTGTTGATGAAATTCACGACTACGACATCGTGTTTCTGTCCATAGCGATGCACACGCCCGATCCTTTGTTCGACGCGCTGCGGATTCCACGGTAGATCGTAGTTTACGAGAAGCGAGCAGAACTGGAGATTGATACCTTCCGCTCCGGCTTCCGTGCAGATCATGATTTCGGCATCGTGCCGGAAGCGGTCCACAAGAGCGGCCTTCATGTCGGCAGTGCGAGAGCCGGATATGCGTGACGATCCCTGGTGCTTGAGTTGCCATGCTTGGTAGGTGGCGCGTGAATTTTCGTCGGTATTGCTGCCGTTGAGAATGGCGACTTTCCCGGCATATCCATTTTGAGTCAGAAGCGCGTACAGCCAAGCCTGTGTACGGACCGACTCAGTGAATATCACCGCCTTCCTCGCACCGCCAAGACGCTCAGCAAACTCGAACGCGCGTCCGAGAACCCTTAGCAGAGCCTCGGCTTTTTCGTTCTGGGTTATTCGCTGCGCGAGGTCTCGGAACCCCTTCAATTTTGCGATCTCAATTTCCAGCGAAACGGGATCCGGTAACTCTTGTTCGTCGATACCTTCCTCGTCGGCGATGTCATCCGCTCCTTCATAGTCGTTCAGCACCGCTTCGAGCGGCAACTGCTTTTCGAGTCGGTCAATCATGGTTGTGAGGGTACCCTGTATCGCAAACGACGAGGACGCAAGGATTTTCCTAATGACCAAGGTTACAAGGTGGCGGGCACCTGGCTTAATCGCGAGCAAGTCGTCGCTTTGCAAGTAGGTTGACACCTCGTCGTAAAGCGCAAGTTCATCTGCCGACGGACGAAAATCCTCTGTCATGGAGTAGCGGCGCGTGAACTTAATGCCACCTTCCTCCTGGACTTGCCGGCGCAGTGTCCGCCGAACGATTGTTTTCAGGCGTTCACGAAGCGATTCGAACTCAACACGTTCCATCTTCGGGCGGCAGTAGCGAGCCTTGAAAGAATTTAGGTCCCCAAAAAAATGAGGATCGATCATCGACACGAGCCCATATAGCTCTTGCAAGTTGTTCTGCAACGGCGTGGCCGACAGCATCACTTTGGGACGGCCCTTGAGGGCGGCATCGAGCTTGCGTGCAGTCTTGGCCCCATCTGTCTTGTAGATGTTCCTCAGCTTGTGGGCTTCGTCCAGTACCACGAGATCCCACGGCACTTGTGCAAGTTCGATATCCTTACGTGCGGCGAATTCGTAGGAACAGATCACCACTGTCGCACTGCCAAATGCTGATTCAGCATCAAACGGATTATCAGCGCCCTGATTCTTCGCTTCTCGAAAGTTCTTTGCTTCGAGGATCCGCGAAGGGAGAGAGAACTTCTCCTCAAGCTCTTGCTGCCACTGCTTACGCAATGTTGCCGGGACGACGAGAAGGATCTTGCGCTTTCGTTCCGCCCACCTTTGCGCCATCACGAGGCTTGCCTCGATGGTCTTCCCTAGGCCCACTTCGTCAGCGAGGATCACACCGTTCGACAACGGAGACGCTAGAGCGAACATCGCTGCATCTACTTGGTGCGGGTTCATATCGACCTTCGCACCAGCGATGGCTTGGGTTAACGACTCTTCCTCGCCGCCTTCCAACTGTAGCCGGTGCGCGAGATAGCCGCTTTGATAATTAGTAAACATCAATGCTCTTCCTTCAACGCCGTCCTTTTGAGAGGCTGGAAGGTTGCCTGATCATTCACACGGTCCAGGTACTCAGAAACGGCTTGCCGTATCAACCATGCAAGTGAAAGGTCGTGCTTGTCCGCCAACGACTGTAGCTGTTGTAGTTGGTCGGACGATAGCGAGACCGTTGTACGAACAGTTTTCATGGTGGTACGTCCTCTATGCATCATTTTGCATCATTATGCATCAAAAGCTGCGAAGGCCTCTTGAGGGAGGTCAAAGATAGTTCGCACCGTAGTACGACGATTGCTTAAAAACGAGCTGTATGGTCGACCACG
This sequence comes from Massilia sp. BGA-UO-ETr-WB1, assembly GCF_059567845.1. NCBI lineage: Bacteria > Pseudomonadati > Pseudomonadota > Betaproteobacteria > Burkholderiales > Oxalobacteraceae > Massilia > Massilia sp. BGA-UO-ETr-WB1. The sequence continues at coordinate 459,733 of NZ_JCAQOT010000025.1, forward strand.
AACGTTCAAGGTTCTATTTTTCAAGCATTTACATTTATCAACCCGCAACGCTCAATGCTGCCTTGGCAGCATTGAGCGTTGCTTTTTATGGAGGCACAATGAAACGACCAATCCCAACGAGTCGCTTTCCAATGGGAAATATAGTTTCGACGCCTGGGGCGCTCAGATTGTTAGACGCTCACAACCTGTCCCCGTTTTATTTCTTGGCGCTACACCAGGGGGGGCAATGGGGAGTTGTTCCGCCCGATGACGCACAGGCAAATGAGTTGGCCTTAGCAAGCGGTGCTCAACTGCTTTCTGCGTACATGGTCGGAGAAGAGCGATTGTGGGTCATCACTGACGCTGATCGCTCAATCACTACCCTCTTGTTGCCCGATGAGTATTGAGTTGCCTGCAGCGGCGTTATCCATCAATAGGGCAGGGTCAAATGATCCGGACCGTCGCCCCATCAAAAAACTATCAAAACGGCCTCTCATTCTAGAGCCTATTGATAATTTCACCACATCTAAAACCTATTGATAGAAAGGAACAGTATGACAACATACGGCTATGCGCGCACCTCGACCGTTGAACAGGTCGCAGGGCTCGCAGATCAAATTTCAAAGCTGAAGGGGGCAGGCTGCACGGATCAGTCGATCTACCAAGAGCAGATCAGCAGCGTGCGAATGGAAGACCGAGTAGAGTTCGCCAAGGTGCTATCCGTACTGAGGACGGGCGACGTGCTTGTCTTCAGCAGCTTGTCCCGCGCTGCGCGCTCGATGGTCCACATGGTCGAGATCGAAGCAAAGGTGGCGCGGGCCGGCGCAACGATCCGCATTCTTGACCTGGCGATTGACACCGCTACTCCATCCGGTCGGCTAACGTTCAACTTATTCGCGTCCATCGCTCAGTTTGAACGCGAAAACATGCTGGAGCGGCAGAAGGTAGGGATTGCCGCCGCCAAGCAGCGCGGAGCCTATACCGGCAGGATGCCGACCGCGCAGGCCAAACGGGCGAAGGTGTTAGCGCTCGCGGCCAAGGAGCTAACCAAGCAGGAAATTGCTGACGCGTGCTCAATCGGCATTGCATCGGTGTATCGAATCCTGAAAGTGAAAACGCCGGCCTAAACACTTTCAGGCCCAAGTAGCTTAAGCCGCGCTTAGAGGCTTAAGCATGTCCCATAGCGGAAGGCTTACCGCATCGGCCAATCGTTCCATGCTGTCTACCGAAATATTCCTCTCGCCTCGCTCCACTTGACCTATGTAGGTCCGGTGAAGCCCGGCTTTCTCAGCCAGTACTTCTTGGGATAGTCCCAGCCCTTCGCGGGCATGGCGAAGCCTCGCACCGAAAACAATCTTGGCGGGGACGCGTGGAGATGGGTTTTGCTCGTCAATTTGCACGTACGACAGGTTGACGAGATGAATACTTTAGGTCTACAGAGTTTGAGTATACAGACTTTGAGTATCATGTAATACTCTTGGCAAGTATTTCCCAAAGGAACGATTGGAGGCCGACATGCAGCTAAATTCCCTGGCTGAATCCCAGGCGCTGTTAGCGGTACACCGCGTAATTCCGACCTTTTAGTTAATCCGTTTTTTCACATAGGAGAATCATCATGAAAAAGATGTCCCTCATCATCGCTGCTCTTTTCGTCTCCCTGTCCGCACAGGCCGCAAACCACGTCGGCCAGTGCGTGATGCCTAAATCGACCGTCCAGAAAGACGGCCGCCTTGCGGTCAAGCCAATTGTCGTAAAGGCTTCGCCGAAAGATAAGGAAGGCAAGGTCGAATCGAAGCTGTGGACGATGTCCATCGTCGGCCAGGACGGCGCAATGGTGCAGGTGGTCGAGGCCGAATCCAAGAAGCCAATTGGGTGGGTGCAGTTCAAAGACCTGGAACTGCAAGAGCCACGGAACTGCAATCTCTGATTCATCCAATTAGCACAGGGTGGGATAGCACCCACTCTCGCTGAACAAGTGCACCGCCACCCAGCAGTTCCCGGCCTGGTTTGGCCACATCGCACAGAGCCGGGGGCGCGAATGCGCTGGCCGTCAACCATGGCGTTGTATCTCTGACCGCTGTGCAAAAAGTATCGTTGTTTATGAAAGGAGAAAAAATGGATTTCGGCGTTTACTCGATCAAGAGCATTTCGAATGAGCAGATCAGGGCCTTGATTGAACAGAAGGGTTCTTTCGTCCTTGAGAATATCGACAGGCTCAACATGGGCGAGGCGGTAGAGACCTTGGAAAATCTCATTGAGTCGAAGGGGCTTCGCTGTCGCATCTATACGAAGGGCAGAGCAGCGACTGTGGCTGCGGCAGCCATTCCAGTGTCGCCCACGGTCATCGGCGGCTGGGTGTCTGCCTTGGCCATTGGTGTTCACAATGTGGCGACATGGAATCCCGATTATGAGATCGCCAAGAACCTCGCTACCGGCACGTTGACCGTGACCTATAAAAAGTGAAAGGCTGAGGCGGAGTTTGTTCCGCCTTCGTAGACTCACATCCGACTGGCACCGAATCCATGCCCGCCATTGCCATATGCCTTCGTAGCAGCCTTGCACAGGTAGCTGGCACGATAGAAGAAATCTGCCATGCTGTTCTGGTCATCACGACGCAGGAAGTAGTAAGCGTTATCAGGAATGTGCACGAGGCCGGATACAGCACTGACAGGCAAGCCAAGCGCACTGGCCCATGCTTCATGCAGGCGGTTAAACATGTTGTCTCTGCCTAGCTCATACGCCCCTACCGCACAGAAAGCGTCCCTGTTGAGCAAGATGGCCAGATGGTAATGGGGGCGACCTCGATGGCCGACCTCTTTAGCCCAAACGTAGCGTACAACGCTGTCATGCGCGTATGGGTTCTCTCTCCTTGCCATTTGGCGGTTGTGCTTGATCTTTGCTTTGAATGACTCGATGAAACGGTCAATGAGCTCGTTCTCGTAAACAGAGCGATCAGGGATATGATTAGCTGGTAGACGTAGATCGAATCTGAAAGTGAAGACTTCACGGTATTGATTCAAGGCGCGGATCATTGTACGGTAAAGACGCTCTAAGTACTCGGTGATGAATGGTCCTTTATCTTGGATGGGCAGTCCAGCGTACTCTGTTCCAAAGTGAAAGGTATGATTGGGATTGAATTGATAGGTCATGCTCGTAGTCCTTTGGTTGCTCTATACCATCATGGATGGCAGTATTTAATTCCTTTCCTGGTCATTACCTGATTGCCTTTCAATGCGACCAGATGTACTTATGACATCAGTGGCATATCTTTCCTTTAATGTTTTTCGCTTCTATTCCTCCTATATCTTTCATCTAGTCATCTACCTCTATACTTCTATCTCTTTAATAAAACATATTACCAATACCGAGAATTGGTACTGCTGAAATGACGGGATTCTGATCGGGAAAGTAGGCAAGAAAGTAGAGTAATGACCCTATATCATTACTCTGGCAAAATATTGGCTAAAGCATAGAGGAAAATCTTCATTGGATCACTTCGATGCTTCACGCATATCCACGCGTGATTGGATCCACTGCTGGACTTCACTTTCCAGCCAACCTACACAGCGCTCACTGAGTTGGAGAGGTATAGGGAACTTCTCTTCAGCAATGTATTTATAGATAGTTGAACGGCCGAGTCCGGTTGAGTCCATGACTTGTGCCAGGCGAAGTACTTTCATTTTTGCGGCTCCAGGTTGTTTGTTCCAAACGATCTGGACACCGAATATTTTTCCGCTTAAGAGTCAAAATAACTGCCAGCATTTATACTGGAGACAGTTGGTTCGCCAGCGATGTAGCCTAGGCGAAGTGGTTCCTGTGTAGCCGTGGACTGCCGCAGGCAGCATCGAAATGCCAGCTTGAACCGCCAGCAGCGGTCATGCATGTTGGGGCGTCCCAACATGAGCATTCCGCGTCTAAACTAGGGCTATGCTAGGGCGATAGAGCGACGTGGCAATCTAGTATCATTCTAGTGTAAATCTAGAAATGATCTAAAATCCGTCTATATTTCGTCTAAATTCCCTCTAAAAATACGCTAGAATACCTCTAGAAATTGGCATGAGAACCATGTCAAAAAATTGCCAGGAGGAAATCATGCAGGGAGCAGCTATACAGAGGCTGGCTGATAAACGGTTTAATAATTGGCTTTGGCTAGCGGCACGCAAAGACGGCGCAAATTTGCCAATTGAGAGTTTTGGAACAGAAAACTTGCGTGAGTTTCTGACCGGATTTTTGCACTGGCAGCGAGTTAACGAATTGATTGAAGTCGTTTCTCAACAATCTATGCTTCCAATTGAGAAATTGGATTGGATCAAGGACGATGTGCGCCAGATTGACTGGCTCCTCGATTACACATCACGTACGTTGAATATCAACTTCTTTCCCATCCCTACAAGCTTATTTGGGAAAAATTTGCTCATAGCTAAAATCGACTTTTACGAGATCGATTACCGCTATAAGCTCAACGCTATCGAAAAGATGAGAAGTGATTGGAATGAGTATCTTAAAACCGATGGCATTTTTAAGTGGTTTAAAGACCAAGAGGAAGCGGCTCGATGCGCATACGCCTGGGATTGGCTAGTTCAAGATAAGCCACGCGAGACATATGGTCAGGAGGCCATCACTAGTTGCGAAGAACTGCTGAGGTTCTATGACCGTATTGGCGTCAATGCTGCGCAAAAAGAGTTGGATGTTAAAAAAATCAGGAACAATTGGAATCAAAAGAAGAAGCGGGAAAATAAAAAAGACAAGCAACAGTACAATTTTGAGCTATCACACCAAGCAATTGCTGATCTAGACAAACTGGCAAAGCGGTATGAGGTAAGTAGACCAAAAATCATTGAAGCGTTGATCAAAATGGAAGCTGCTCAGAACCACTATTTACCTCAAAAAGCCCAAAAGGCTTCGCTTTTTTAACGAATTCAGCTTCTATTTCGATGTATCCGCTTGGTGGCGACGCTTGATTGGAGTCACTTCAGCTTTTCCGGGCACTTTATCGCAGTACGTTGCCCATTCAGCCATCAGAGCAGCTCGTTTTGCGAACTGAGAGCCACGTTGATAAGCCCGCTCGACAGCATCTGGAAGTTGGTGCGCCAGGGCATGCTCAGCGACTTCACGTGGATAGCTGGTGGTCTCCGCCGCCCACATGCGGAAGCTGCTGCGGAAGCCGTGAACGGTGATGCCATCGCCATTTGCATCAACCCAAACAGGCGAATCACCGTCGTTCATGCGGCGAATTACCGCCGTTAGTGACATATCGGACAATTCCTGGCCTTTAGTTCCCGTAAATACCAAGTCACCTGTCTCAGGGATGGCTGTAAGCAGGCGCAGAGCCGCTTCACTGAGTGGCACTTCATGCTCCCGACGTGCTTTCATGCGCTCCGCTGGTATCGTCCAGACCTTCTTAGCGAGGTCGAATTCAGACCACTTGGCTCCGCGCACTTCACCTGACCGGCAAGCCGTGAGGATAGCAAGCTCCACAGCACGAGCAGACAGTCCAGCACGCGCTCTAAGGTGCGTAAGGAAGTCGTTCATGTGCTGCCAAGGTAGGGACGGATGGTGTTTCGTGCGGCTAGCCTTGCTGATGGTGGCGAGCAGATTATCCAAATGCCCCTTCCAGCGGGCTGGGTTCTCCCCAGTGCGATAGCCGCTGGTTGTGGCCCATCCCAGGATCGACTCGATTCGGCCTCGTAAGCGGCTAGCGGTCTCTGTCTTGGTCTGCCAGATAGGTTTCAAGCACTTTATAACCAGGGCCGTGTCGACTTCTGCCACCGGCAGTTGTCCGAATATGGAGCTGGCATACGTGTTGAGTGTGTTGGTCCACTGGTCAGCATGCTTTTCGTTCTTCCAGCCTGCCCTGTGCGCGGAAATGTACGCCTCGGCGCATTGGTCGAAGGTCATCATCCGCGCATTCGCTAGTGCGGTGGCAAGCTGGTCTTGCTTCTTCGCCGCCAACGGATTGATGCCATCCAAGAGGAGCTTACGCGCTGCTAATGCCTTTTGGCGCGCTTCCGCCAGGCTAACAGTATGCGTCGGCCCAAGTCCCATGCCGTGCGCTTTGCCAGTCATCATGAATCGGAATAGCCAAGACTTGGCACCGCCCTTTGTGATCTGGAGCGTAAGACCGCCGCCATCACCATACAGGCCAGGTTTGGTAAGCTTGCTCACTTGTAGCGCAGTGAGCTTCTGCTGTTGACGTGCCATTCTACTTCCTGACTATCAAATTGACCATCAAATAGTACGCGGATTTGAGCAAACAGTAAAGGACTCTAATGGACGTCGATCTCGCTTAACTGTTTGATTTTAAAGTGATGCGTGGAATGTGATGGACCCCAATGGACGCCCACTGTGCGGACACCGCTTCCGCCAGAACAATAAAAAACGGGCTCCCCTGCGGGAGCCCGTTTTTTATTGCTCGGACGGAAACGGTGAGATTCGAAGACGTAGCCCCCTAAAGGGGGCGAGGCTATCCGAATCGCCCAACTGCTGCGCGCTGCGCGCGCAGCCCCGCGCGCCGAGGGCGCGCGATCGTATCCCCATTTCAGGTTCTAGGCTACTCGAAGTCCCACCGTCAGCGTTCTCCAGTGCGTCCGAAGTCGACGCCCGCTTACGGCCGAGCCCGTGTCAGAAAGCCGGACCTGACCCCCTCGCTTGTCGCCGCGCGTGTCAGAAAGCCGGACCTGACCCCGTCGCCGCCAATTTACGGTATAGCCCGTGTCAGAAAGCCGGACCGGGCCCCCTTCGTCGGGCGTGACCTCGTCGGGCGTCGCAGAAATTAGGGTTGTCCAAGTTACTTGTATTGTGGGTATTTGACCGATATCAGTAATACGCGTAATCTACAAATACTCGCTTGACAGGTAATCGAAAGAATCTATGAAGCAAATCTTATCGCTCTCCAAGCAGCTTGGGCCGCTTCTTCAGTCGGCGCGGAAATCGGCAGGCCTGTCGCAGACGGAGCTGGCGCAGCGCCTGGGCGTCAGCCAAAGCCGCATCTCGGCCATGGAACTGGACCCGGGCACGATCAATGTCGATCAACTGCTGGCGCTGCTCGCCGCCTTGAATCACGAGATACTCGTGCAACCGAAGAATGGCATCGGCGAAGAGCGCGGCCCAAACACGCCGGAGTGGTAAACCATGGGCCGGAAATCACACTCGCGGTCACTGTCGGTGTGGAGCAATGGCGATCGTGTTGGCATTTGGACTATCCCAACCCGGGGCGAAACCCAATTCCGTTACGATGAAGCGTGGCGCGAATCGGCAGTTGGGCGCCCGTTGTCGCTGTCGTTGCCATACACCGGAGACCAGCCCTTGCGAGGTGAGGTCGTCCGCAACTTCTTCGACAACCTGCTTCCCGATAGCGAGCCAATTCGCAAGCGCTTGGCGTCGCATTTCAAGCTGGCGTCCATCGAGGCGTTCGACTTACTGCAGGAAATAGGCAGGGACTGTGTCGGCGCTATCCAGCTGCTGAAGGAGGATGAGGTGCCTGCCGACGTCAAGTGCATCAACGGCAGTGTCATGTCGGAGGAGGATGTCGAGCGACACCTGATCCAGATAACGCAGCCGGGACCGATAGGGCGCGGCGATGACGTCGATGAACTGCGTATTTCACTTGCCGGGGCACAGGAGAAGACGGCTTTGCTATGGCACAACGACAACTGGATGCGGCCGCACGGTTCCACGCCCACCACCCACATACTCAAATTGCCGATGGGGCTGGTGGGGCGCCGCAAAGCCGATTTGACCGCATCGGTAGAGAACGAATGGCTGTGCATGAACCTGTTGGAGGAATTCGGTTTGCCGGTGGCGCGAACCGCCATCCTGAAATTTGGCGGTCAGAAGGTGCTTGGCGTTGAGCGCTTCGACAGGAAATTCCATTCGTCCGGACAATGGATCATGCGGCTGCCGCAGGAAGATTTCTGCCAGGCTCTTGGCGTGGCGCCGCATTTGAAGTACGAAAGTGATGGCGGCCCGGGCCTGCAGGATCTCGCTGCGGTGCTGCGTGGTTCGGAGCGGGCGGAGGAAGACCTGACGACGCTGCTGGCAAGCCAGGTGCTGTTCTGGCTGATGGCGGCGCCGGACGGCCATGCCAAGAACTTCAGCATCCGCTTGCTGCCGGCTGGCCGCTACGCGCTCACGCCGCTCTATGATGTGATGTCCATCTGGCCGATCGAGGGGGGCGGGGCGAATCAATACTCCTTGCACAAGGCTACGCTTGCCATGGCCTTATTAGGCAAGAACAAGCACTACCGTTTTTCGGATGTGCAGCGCCGGCACTTCAACCGCACCGCAGCCAGGTGCTTCCTGCGCGCCGATGCCGAAGACGTTATCGAACGCGTGCTGGCGCGGATGGCGGGGGCGATCGAGGCGGTTGCAGCCCGTCTACCACCGGGATTTCCGGACAGGATAGCAGCAACCATTTTTACAGGCATCGAGCGGTCCGCGAAGCAATTGGGGACAATGTCAAAGGACTAGGTCCTGATCCTTACAAGTTAATTCTGCTGCGCGGTGGGCGCGAACTTGTAGGAGCCGAACTGGAATCTGCGGCTAATTTGCCCGTACCCTGGAGCTGATCAGCTTTCCCAATACCCGCGCCGCATGGCGATCATCACCGCGTGGGTGCGGTCGCGCGCGCCGAGTTTCTGCAAGATGGCTTTCATATGGGCTTTGATGGTGTCCTCGCGCAAGCCCAGCTCATCGGCCACCCGCTGGTTGGTATTCCCGCCGGCGACCAGCCTGAGCACTTCGATTTCGCGCTTGCTCAGCGAGTCGGATTGGAAGCTGCCCGCAAGGCTGCTGGCCACCTGTGACGGCAGGGGCCGCCCGCCCGCGTGGATCGAGAGGATATAGTCGATCAACTCGGTACGGGTCAGGTTCTTCAGAATGTAGCCGCTGGCCCCCGCCTGCAGGCTGCGGGTCACCTGCACGTCGCCATCGAAGGTCGTCAGGATGATGATGCGCGCCTGGGGATCGATGTGGCGTATGGCCTTGGTGGCGTCGATGCCGTTCAGGCCGGGCATCTGCAGGTCCATCAAAGTAATGTCGGGACGGAATTGCCTGAACTGCTCCACCGCCGCGATGCCGTCGTCAGCCTCGCCCACCACGCGGAAGCGCGGATCGGACGCCAGCACGCCGGCAATCCCGCTGCGCAGCAGCGGATGGTCGTCCGCAATCAAGACGCTAATGGGGTCGCCGCTCGTCATATTCAGCCCTTTTTCCTTTCTCAACTCTACCACCGGCGGCCGCAGCCGGCATCACACGATCGGGTGTCCGCCGACGCGGCTCCAGCCGGGTAAAACAGTTACCCGAAAGTGCATTGTTGCACGATACGTTGTGCGAAATAATGCTCCAGGCGCAATGATGCGCCGTCCCGTATCTCGTCAGGAGCAAGGCATGGACCAGATCCATCTCATGAATGTGTTTGTCAGTGTCGGCGAGGGGGAGAGCTTTGCCGCGGCCGCGCGCCGCCTTGATCTGTCCCCGGCCGCCGTGACGCGCGCCATCTCGGGGCTGGAGGACCAGTTGGGTGTGGAGCTGCTGCTGCGCACGACCCGCAACGTCCGGCTGACGGAGGCCGGAAGGCGCTATCTGGCCGATTGCCGCAGCATCCTGGCCAGTATCGCCGAAGCCAATGAGGCGGTGGCTGCCGCCAATTCCGCGCTGAAGGGAAATCTGTCGGTCGCGGCCTCCGACGCGTTCGGCAAGGACTTCATCATGCCCTGCATCGTCAAGTTCCTGAACAAGTATCCAGAGGTGGATGTGTCGGCTTATTTCGTCGACCGGGCCGTCAATCTGGTGGAGGAGGGGATGGATGTCACGGTGCGCATCGGCCATCTGCCGGACTCCGGCCTGAAGGCGCTCAGGGTGGGGCAGGTGCGGCCCATCCTGTGCGCCGCGCCCGCCTACCTGGCGGTGAAAGGCTTGCCGCTGCATCCGCCGGACTTGCTGCGCCACACGGTGATTGCTGCCAGCGGTGTTTCGCCACGGCTGGAATGGCGCTTCGGCACGCCGGACGATCCCATGGTGGTGCGCATCAAGCCGCGCCTGACGGTCACCAGCAACGAGGCTGCTATCGATGCGGCAATCGGCGGGCTGGGCATTTGCCGGCTGCTGTCCTGCCAGGTGGGCAGCGCGGTGGACGATGGCCGGCTGCGGGTCATCCTGGCCGATTACGAGGAGGAGCCGCTGCCGGTGTATGTGCTCCATCGGGGCAATAAACTCGGTGCGTCCAAAGTGCGCAAATTCATCGACTTGCTGGTCGAGCACTTGCGTGCCCATGCGCACCTGAACGCAGGCCAGGCGGCCCCGGACCACAGGCGCGCGCTGATCTGCGCATGACACCTAGCCGGGCGCCGCCGCGTAGGCCCGGCTGCCGGCTACCGAGAGTTCCATGGTGGTGCCTTTGCCGCTCACGCCATTGATGCCCAGCTTGGCGCCGATGCGCATGGCCCGCTCGCGCAAACCGACCATGCCCCAATGCTGCTCCTTGATGCGCTCGGCCACTTCCGCCTCATTGATGCCGCGTCCATTGTCGGCCACGCGCAGCACCAGCAGTGCGGCGCCGTAGTCCAGGCTGGCAGTGACGGCGCTGGCCTGCGCGTGCTGGAAGGCGTTGTGCATCGCCTCTTGCCCGATTGCGCACAGATCTTCCAGTATGCTTGGCTCCAGGGCTTGGCGCTTGCCGCTCACCTTCAAAGTAAAGGAGGTGCCGGTGTAAACTGCCGACAGCATGTCGCCGGTCTGCCTCAGGCATTGCTCGATGTCCGGGCCCTGGCGCAGTTGCTGTACCTGGCGCCGCCCTTCGTTGATGGCGTGGTCTGCATTCTGCAAGATCTTTTCCAGCTTCTCGCGCGGCTCGCTGCCTCCCGGCAGCTTGAGCGCCACATTGTGCACGTGCAGTATCAGCGCCTGCACGGTTTGCAGGATGGTGTCGTGCAGGGTGCGCGCGATGCGTTCCCGTTCTTCCTGCCGCACTTGCAGCTGGTGGAAGAGGGTGTCGGTGGCGACCTTCAGCCGGTACTTGTACAGGCAGTACAGCGCCAGCGCACTGGCGGCGAAGCAGGCCAGCTTGAACCACCATGTTTGCGTGACGGTGGGCGCCACTTCCAGCTCCATGGACGCGATGGTGTCGCCGACGATGCCGTCCTCATTCACTGCCCGGGCCTGGAACACATAGCGGCCCGGTTCGATGTTGTTGTAGTAGGCGGCGCGGCGCGTGCCGGCTTCCTGCCAATGCGGGTCCACGCCCTTCAACTGGTACTGGAAGCGGATTGCCTCGGGCTTGCGCAGCCCCGGCGCGGTGTACTGGATATTGAAGTTGCGCGAGTCCGGCGGCAACGACAGGCGGCCGCCGGCGGGATGGCTGCCGTCGTCCGTGTTCACCCGCAGCAGCCGCACGACAGGTTTGACCGCACTGGGCCGCAGCGCCCTGGTGTCCAGCTTCACCACGCCGCCGGTGGCGCGGAACCACAACTTGCCGTTGCCGGCGTTGAAGATCGAGGGCAGGCGGTTGAGGATCGAGGCGCGGCCGGGATAGCCTTCCAGCGCATCGATTACCTCATATGCCAGGGGAATCGACGGCTGCCGGACCGACGCTTCCCAGGCATCGCGCCGGATGTGCACCACGCCGCGCGCGCCGTTCAGCCAGCGGTCGCCTTCCGGCGTGATCGCCAAGCCTGTCACGTTGCGCAACACTTCCGAGTTGTGCGGCGCCAGCGCCTCGAATTTGTGCCCGCGCAGCACGGCAATGCCGCGCTCGCCGGCGATCACCATTTGCGGCCCGGGGAAAATGCCCGATTCCTGGCCGACCATGCCGATGTCGTAGCGCGTCAGCTTGCCGTTGTCGTAGAGGCTGAGGAAGCCAGCGCTGTGGCTCAGCCACATTTGCCCGGTATCGCCTGCCGCCGTCATGCTGATGCGCTTGGGCAGGTTGAACGCCGAGCGCGGTTTCCACTGGCCGTCTACCCAGCCCATCAGGCCGGTCTGGACGGCCGCCATCCATAGCACTTTTCCGTCGTCGGTGATGCCGAGTACCTGCAGGTCGGCCGGCTTGCCGCCCGGCGCCGGCAGCGGAATACGGCTGGAGCGTCCGTTGTGGATGCGTTCGATATCGCGTTTTCCCGCCAGCAGCAAGGCGCCGTCGCGGCCGGTAATGATGGCGGTGATGCCGCGCCGTGGATCGGCCACGGCCGTGCCGTCCTCGGCCAGGCGCAAGAGCTTGTTGCTTTCCTCTTCCCGTATCCACACCCGGCCATCGCTGTCTTTGACCATGGTGGAGATCACGGAGGACGAGTCCAGTTGCAATGGCTGCAGCTTGTTTTCCCGGAAGCGGTCCAGGCCGGATGCGGTGACCACCCAGATATTGCCTTCGCGGTCTTCCAGGACTTGCGTCGTCGGCATGGCGCTCAGTTGCCAGCTTTGATCCAGGCGGTCGGTGGCCTGCGCGGCGATGTTGATCGGCTGGTCGGGCAAGTCGCCGGCACGGACCACGCGGCACAGACCGCGCGTGCAAGCCGGCGCCCAAAAATTGCCGTCGCGGTCGAATTGCCCCGACCAGCGCGATTGCAGGTGATTGAACTCGGGCGAACGCGGCAGGGTGGCGCCGGGCGCCGGTGCCGGCACCGGATAGAGCACGCCGTTCGCATTGGTCCAGATGCGGCCGTCGGGAGACTGGATCAGCGGTCCGCGCTTGCCGCCGTCGGCGACCTGTATCAGTTTTCCGGTGGTGCGTTCGTAGCGGTACAGCCCTGATTCGTCGACATACCAGACCCGGTCGTACTGGTCGATCAGCAACTGGGAGGCCAAGGTCGCCCAGTTGGGGCTGCTTTGCATGTTCTCCCACTTGCCAGCGCGGTAGCGGAATAGCCCTTTCATGCTGACGGCCCAGATGGCGCCCTCGCGGTCGGTCATCATCCCGCTGAAGTTACCCATGCGGAAGGTATCGTCGTTGCCGGCCAGTTCAGTGATGCTGCCGTCCGGATGTAGCGCTACCATCCCGGCCCAAACGAAGGAGATCAGCAGATCGCCGTTGGGCAAAGCGCTCAGGTCATTGATGCGGCCGGACTTGAGCGGCACGCGTTCAAAGCTGACGCCGTCAAATCGGTAAAGGCCGTCCGTGGTGCCCAGCCATAGCCAGCCATCGGTGGTCTGCGCAAGGGACTGGATGTCGGACGGCACGCCGTCCTTTTCGCTCCAGCTGGCGTGATTGAGGTTGGCCACCCGGATGGCCGGATTGAGCGCCATCGCAGACTGGCATAGCAACAGTAGGACCAGTCCGGTCAGCACCTTCCGCAGTTGCTTGAACATGAACCCGCTCTCTGTAGACAAATTCACATTCTAGTGCGCTTCTTGCTCTGCCTGTTCTGCCTTTCGGTGGAGTGACTATTAAAACAACACCAGCAGGAAATCGCACTCGCGGCCGCCGCCTTTTCTGTATAGGGGCAAGGTTGAGCGTTTCATGGACGGCAATGTAAGCTATTTCCAGGCACGAAGCGCGCGCGCATTTCACCGTAGCCCAGAACAAAAAATTCGACGAGTTCACTGCCAGCTAGCGGATTCAATTTGCCGAGGCCAACGCCATGCTGCAAACGAACTCCGCCAATTTCTTCAAGTAGATGATGGGCGCTGTCGTGGCGATGTGTGCCGTTTGGATAGGCAGCGTCAATCTGATCGTCAGCAGGCCGGTGGCCGCCCCCACGCCTATCGTGATCTACGCCCAGCCGGCGCCAATAGCGTTGGCGCCCACCACCGCGCCGGTGCCGCCCGCAGCCATCTAAGCCCCCTGTTCTCCACCACCGGTGCCGTGAGACAATTCGGCTTTGCAACTCACCGGATAGAAAAACATGAGCCGATCCCATCACCGCGCCAACCGGCGTCAGCGTAAGAAAATGCACCTGGGCGAGTTCCAGGAACTGGGCTTCATGGTCGATGCCAAACTGGCCGCCGGCCAGGATGAAGCGCAGCGCGACAGCCTGCTGTACCGCTTCCTGCTGGAAGCCATCGAAGCCAACGGCCTGGCCTTCGGCGGCGGCATGAACAGCGACTTCAGCGGCTTTGTCGTCTCCGACAAAGCCTACGGCAAAGTCGAAGAGCGTCACCGCGAACTGGTGCGCGCCTGGCTGGAAAGCCAGGCTACGCTGCAGCAAGTCCAGGTGGGCGAACTGCGCGACGCCTGGTACGGCTGGGGTTAAGCCGCAGTCAGACGCGGCTACAGCCGTATCGTCCCCTCAATCGAGTCATCCAGCGTCTGCCCGATGACGGCGCCGACCAGCATCTTGGCGCCGGCCACGGCGTTGCCGTGCTTGTTGTCCCAATAGTAGCCTTCCACCGGCCGCACCTGGATCACCGTGATGCGCGGGTCGTTCTCGCCTTCGGTGAACCAGGTCTTCAGCGTGAAACTCCATAGCTCCTTGATCATCGCCGGGTCGCGCGAGATCACCGCGTGGCCGTCGAAGTAGAGGAAGCCGGAATGGCGCGAGGCCTGGAAATACAGGCGCACCGCCGGATTGGCCGCGATGTCCTGGTTGTGGTGGCTGTCATCGGCACTGAGGAACCACAGGTTGCCCGCTTCGTCGACTTTGAGCGGACTCATGGGAATGACGCGGTTGGCGGTGCAGAAGAAGCCGCTCTTGGCTTCTTCGGCAATGTCCTTGATGCGTTTGATGGCTTCGCTGCCCGTGAGGTTGCAGCGGTTGTGTTCCGGCTGATTGCGGTTGATGCTGTCCATTGCAATTCTCCTTAAATCGCCCAGGCCTGATGCCTCGGCTGTTCAGGAAAGATGCTAGGCGCGATTGCGCGAATGGACTGTGTGCTGGCTAACCTTGCGGGCCTGCTCAGTAATCGGCTCGCTAGTCGACTGAATAATCAACTCAGTAGTCAAACTTCGTGCTGCGCTCATTCTTGCCGAGCTTGATTGCGCGCGCCGCTTCGGCTTCCGCTTCCCTGGCTGCCTTCTCGGCCAGCTTGGCCGCGCGTGCTTCCTCGGCCTGCTGCCGGCGCACCGCGTATTGTTCATCCAGCCGGCGCTGGCTGCGCAGGCGCTCCAGGCAGTCCTGGAAGAAGCTGATCCTTTGCAGCATGGCCACCAGCCACACCACGCCGATCACCATCAGCACCAGGGTGTAGCCGCTTTGCCAGGCGGCGAAGTTCTGGTCGAGGGCAGGGAAGATGGGGCGGGCGCGCTCCAGGCACACCTGGCCGAACAGCGACAGGCAAGCCGCCAGCAGGCCGAGCACGACGGTTTGGGCGATCTGCCAGCCGGTCGTTTTCAGTCGCTGGTCGAGCAGGGTTTGGGTGTCGGATGCGTAATTCATGGCGGCGATGCGGGTGATTCGGTACTAAGATTGCAGCTTTAGCGGCAAGCATGATTATGTCACAATTTTTCCCAAAAGCAAACTAAGTTGCCGTAATGAACTTAACCTTTTACTGCCTTGGAGCCATATATGAAGATCGCCGTATTCAGCGCGCAGCCGTACGACCGCCGCTTTCTGGACGAAGCGCTGGCGCGCCGCCATGCCGGCGGGGCGGTGGCGCTGCAGTATTTCACCGAGGCGCTGTCGCTCCAGTCGGTTGTGCTGGCGCGGGATTGCGGCGCGGTGTGCGTGTTCGTCAACGATGCGCTCGATGCCGGCGTGCTGGCGGCATTGGCGGGGCAGGGCGTGCGCGCCGTGCTGTTGCGCTGCGCGGGCTACAACAACGTGGACCTGGCGGCGGCGGCGCGGCTGGGCCTGTTCGTGGCGCGCGTGCCGGCGTACTCGCCCGAGGCGGTGGCCGAGTTCACGCTGGCGCTGGTGCTCACGCTGAACCGCCACACGCACCGCGCCTACGCCCGCGTGCGGGAGGGCAATTTCGCGCTCGACGGACTGCTGGGCAGCAATTTGCACGGCAAGACGGTGGGCCTGATCGGGCTGGGCAAGATCGGCCTGGCGGCGGCGCGCATCTTCCACGGCTTCGGCTGCCGCGTGCTGGGCTACGACCCGGCGCCGCCCGCCGCGTTCAGCGCCCTGGGCACGGTGGCGCAGCTGCCGGAGCTGCTGGCGGCGTCGGAGATCGTGTCGCTGCATTGCCCGCTGTCGCAGGCCACCCACCACCTGATGGACGCGGCGGCGCTGGCGCGCATGAAGCCGGGCGCCATGCTGGTGAATACTTCGCGCGGCGGCCTGCTCGACACCTGCGCGGTGATCGCTGCGCTCAAGTCGCGCCACCTGGGCGCGCTGGCGATCGATGTGTACGAGCAGGAGAGCGAGCTGTTCTTCCACGACCATTCGGCCGACATTATTTCCGACGACGTGTTCCAGCGCCTGCTGACCTTCCCCAACGTCCTGGTCACCGGCCACCAGGGCTTTTTCACCACCGAGGCGCTGCGCGAAATCGCCGAAACCACTTTCGACAATCTGGATTGCCACATGGCAGGCCAGCCTTGCGCCAATGCCTGCATAGTTGCTTGATAGGGCGGTAAGCAGGTGGATTACGCCAGCCCTGGCTAGCGGCGGATGGCGCAGCCTTCGTCGCTGCAGTCCGCTGCCGCTCCGGTTGCGGATTCCGCCAAAGGTTCAGCCAAAAGCTGGCCGATCAGCGCGCCCACCTGCATGTCGCCGGCGCGGCCGAAGTGGCTGTAGCGCAGCTTGCCCTGGCGGTCGATCAGCAGCAGGCTGGGCGTGCCGCGCAGCTGGTACTGCTCCATCGTCAGCGGCACCGGCCCGTTGGACGACGGCATGTCCACCGCCACCGGGAACTTGATCCGGTATTCGTGCATGAACACTTCCAGCGCGCGCCTGGTCATCACGTCGTGGTGTTCGAACACGCTGTGCAGGCCGATGACGGCGACGTCTTCCGCATCGAAGGTGTCGCGGATCAGGTTGGCCTGCGGGATGCTGTGCGATACGCAGCCGGGGCACAGCATCTGGAAAGCGTACAGCGCCACGACCTTGCCGCGCAGCGCGGCCAGGCTTAGCGGCCGGCCGGCTGGCTGACCGGCGGGCTGGGCAGCGTTGAGCCAGGCCGAAACCTGCAGCTCCGGCGCGGGATGGTTGACGATCATGGCGCTTCCTCCTTTATTTGGCGCGCAGTTTGACGGACGGGAAATCGACCGGCACCTGGAAGGCCACGTTGATGTAGTTGGTGAACAGGTTCAGCGCCACGTGCGCCAGGATCTCGACGATCTCCTCGTCGCTGTAGCCCACTTCGCGCAGGCCGGCCACGTCGGCGTCGTCGATCTGAGCGCGGTTGTTCACCACGGCCACTGCGAAGCGCAGCGCGGCGGCGGTCCTGGCGTCGGCCGACTGGCCGGCTTGCGCAGCGCTCATCTCTTCGGCGCTGGCGCCTGCCTTGCGGCCCAGCGCGGTGTGCGCGGCCAGGCAGTACTCGCAGTTGTTGCGGTCCGCGATGGCAACGGCGATCTGCTCGCCCAGCTTGGCGGGAATGACACCGCCGCCCAGGGCGCCGAAGGAGCCCCACATGCTTTTCAGCGCTGCGGTGGAATTGGCCACGGCCTTGAACATGTTCGGCGTGGCGCCGAAGGCCTGCTGGATCTGGCCCAGCAGCTGTTGGCGCTCGCCGGTGGTGCCGGCAGGGGTGACGAGAGGGATGCGTTGGGTATTCATGTAGGACTCCTAAATATAAAAGTTAAAAAAATAAGTAAAAAAACGGAAGGTCATGCAAAGATCGCCCAGTTCCGTTGCTGGGTGGCCAAGTCGGCCTCTTCATGCTCAGCGCAGTCGATGCGGATAAACGATATCGGCAGCGGCGCGTTGACCAATGCGCAGTGGTGCGGCGTTTCCGCACCGGGATATTTGTTCGCTTCAAAGTAACGGCACGACGGGCAGGCCCGCAGCGCCGGAAAACGTTCGGACTTCTGCAGCTCGGCGATCAGCTTGAGCAGCCCGGTCAGCATATGCACTTGCATGGCCGGAGGCAGGGCGGCCGCCGCATCGTCGGCGAAGCTGACGGCGCTGCCGATGCGTTCGGCCACCGCGTTGCCGCTGGCGGTGAGGAACAGCGCCGTGGCGCGTCCGTCATCCTCGGCGCGCGCCTTGCGCACCAGGCCCTTGGACACCAGCGAGGCGACCGAGTCGCTGGCGCTGGCGGCCGAAATGGACAACTGCGCCGCCACCCACGACAGCCGCACGCCGTGCGGACGCGCATGCAGCAGTTGCAGTATCTCGGTCTGGGCCGGATTCAGGTTTTCGCTGGTGGCGAATTCCCACACGCCGGAACGCATGACACTGGCGATGCGCGAGATCGCCGTGATGATGCGCGCCGATACGTCCGGGGTGCCGTCCCATGGGGTTTCAGGTTTGATGTCCATGCAGCGAATTATAAGCCCATTTTTGGATTTGTAAAGGACTCCTAAGTAAGTGAATCAAAAAAAAGGGGACGGTGGGATACCGCCCCCAAAAACCAGTGGAGGTCTCTACTGGATGTTCAGGGCCACGTCGTCCACCAGGAAGGAGGTCTGGACGGTGGAACCCTCTATGCCTTCAAAGTAAAGCCGCACGGTCTGGCCCTTCCAGGCGTCCAGGTTGAAGGTCTTCTGTGCGTAGCTGCTGCTTTTGTTCAGGTTGGAGTAGGTGGCCAGCGTGGCCAGCACGGCGCCGCTGCTGCTGCGCACCTGCACCTTGAGCGTGTCGTAGGCCTGGGTGGTGGTGGTTTCGTCGGACGCCACCTTCAGCCAGAAACTCAGCGTGGCGCTGGTGGCGCTGGCCGGAATGGCCACCTGCTGGTACAGCGTGTCCGTGCGGGCGGTGCCGTAGCCGTTCAGCCAGGCCTTGTAGCTGCCGCCGTGCGCGGCCTGGCTGGTGCTGTTGGTGATAACGCCGCTGCTCGCGGTCCACGATGCGGTGCCGGATTCGAAACCGCCGTTCAGGACCAGCTGCTGTGGCTGGGGCGGCGGCGGTTCCACCACCGCGCCCTGGCTGACCCAGACCGGTGCGGACCACAGGATGTTGCCGTCGTTCTGCGTCACCTTGGCGTAATAGAAGTGCTCGCCGTTCGATGGCGTAATGGTGGTGCTGGCGCTGGAGGAGAGCTGCGTGACGGTGCCGTTGCGTCCCGGGACGCCCTCGAAAATCTGCACCGTGGACGCGGTCTTGCCGGCGCTGTTGGCGAAGTTCACCTGCAGCTGCAAGGAGCCGCTGTTGCTGAAGCGCTCGCCCATGATATGGCCGTTGGCCGTCAGTACCAGTTGCGAAGCCTTGTCCATGGTGGCGAACACGCGGCGCGCGCGGATCGCTTCCATGAAGCTGGCGTTGCTCAGCGGCGTGCCGGTGGGGATCAGCACGCCGGTGCGGTTGGTGTAGGAGGCGCCCCAGTTGGCGCAGTGGTTGTCCTGGTTGCTGCTGAAGGCGATATGGAAGCCCGCTTCCAGCGCCTTCTTGCACGCGGCTTCGTAGTTGCTGCGGCCGGTTTCCGTCTCGGTGGTGTTGGTGGAGAAGGCGGAGGTGTTCAGCACCTCGCACAGCGCCATGGCCTGGTCGCCGTCGGCGGTGTAGCCGAGCGCCACGCCGCCGGCCGCGAACTGGCCGCTGGTGGCGGGGTGGTTGAACTGGCCCAGCCAGCCGCGCTGGCGCATCAGCGTGTACAGCGCGGCGTAGTCGCCCTTGGCGGTGGCCGTGTCGGCCAGCAGCTGGCCGCTGCTGTTGCTCTCCCAGCCCAGCAGCTCGTTGGCGTTGAGGATGTTCAGGTGGCCGCCGTTGTTGATCACGCCCCATTCCAGGCCGTACATCGCCAGGAAGCCGGGATTGGTGCTGTTGTAGCTGCTGGCCATGGACAGGCCGGACTGGTACAGCGCCTTGGCCGCCGCCGCGTCGGCCGAGGTGTTGGTGGCGTCGGAGCCGTCGTACATGTGGTTGTGTTCGGACGCCAGCAGGAAATCGAGGCCGCGGTTTTTGGCGTAGGCGTACGCGTGGTCCGGGCCGTAGGCGGCGCTTTGCGGCGCTTGCGCGCCGGTGCAGGAGGCCAGCGCCCCGCCGCCGTCGCTGTGGTTGGTCTGGCTGTGCAGGTTGCCGAAGTAGACCGTGTAGGGCAGGGAGGCGGGGGCCGGTGCGGCGCCCTGGCGCAGGCGCTGTGGCGCGCTGCCCGCGGCGGCGCCGGTGCGGGCAGCCGTAGCATCGACGGCCGTGCGGGCTTCGGCGCGGGCGCGCGCGGCGCTTGCAGGGCCGGTCGGCATGGCGCTAAAGCGCGGCATGGCCGGCGCGGCGCCGCTGCCCACGGCCAGTTCCCATTCCTGCTCGTGCGCCTCATCGGCTTCGGCCAGCGCTTGCAGCACCGCGTCTTCCGCGCTGCCCTTGATGGAGCGGGCGTCCTGGGCCACGGCGCGCATGCGCACGCGGTACTGGCCTTCCGGCATGGCGGCGCGGCCGTTCTGCGCGCTCCAGTCCACCTGCACCTGCACCGGCTCCTTGAACAGGCGTTCCACGCCGTGCCAGCGCTGCACGGTTTCGCCGTCCGGCCCCAGCAGCTCAACCAGCCAGAACGCCGACTGCGCGCGCTGCACGTGCGGATAGCTGAATTCCAGCGTGAAGGTGCGCGCTTCCTGCTGCGTGCCGTCGCCGGCCGGGGCGGCGCGGTAAGGCACGTGCAGGGTGGCTTCAAACTCGCGGTGGTCCGCTTCGGATGCGTGTGCGGCGGCGCCGCTGCTCATGGCGAGCATCAGCAGCACATGGTTCAGGTGTTTCATGAGGGCCTCTTTCAGCATGGTGGTGCGCGCCACTATGCAGCAGGCCCGGTTGCCGGACAAATTCGAATTTACTTGGGGATTGAGACGGAAATTTTATAAACCGCTTCGTTTTGTCCCGTTTGAGACAGGTGCGCGGATTCTGTCCAGAATTGAACGGAATCCGCCGAAAATCAGACGGTCCTGGCGCGTTTGACCAGCGCAAGCTGGCGCGCGGTGGGGCGTGCCGGCGGGGGCGCGGTGCGCACGGCGCCGTGCGCAGTGTCGTTCTCATGCAACGTAAACACGGACACCGCCTCCGACAGCGCGCCCGCCTGCTGCCGCAAGCTCTCCGACGCGGCGGCGGCCTGCTCCACCAGCGCCGCGTTCTGCTGCGTCATTTCGTCGATCTGCGTAATGGCCTGGTTCACCTGCTCGATGCCCGCGCTTTGCTCCTGGGCCGCGTGCACGATGTCCGACATGATGGTGGTGATGCGCTTGACGCTGTCCACCACGTCGCTCATGGCCTTGCCCGCGTCCGCCGCCAGCGTGTTGCCGGCGTCGACCTTCTGCACGCTGTCGTTGATCAGGTCCTTGATCTCCCGGGCCGCGCTGGCGCTGCGCTGCGCCAGGTTGCGCACTTCGGACGCCACCACCGCGAAGCCGCGTCCCTGTTCGCCTGCGCGGGCCGCCTCCACCGCCGCGTTCAGCGCCAGGATATTGGTCTGGAACGCGATACCGTCGATAACGCCGATAATGTCCACGATCTTGCGCGAGCTGTCGTTGATCGCGCCCATGGTCTGCACCACTTGCTCCACCACCTGGCCGCCCTTGCTGGCAACGGCCGTGGCGCTGGTCACCAGCTCATCGGCCTGGCGCGCGTTGTCCGCGCTCTGGCGCACGGTGGAGGTGATCTGCTCCATCGAGGCGGCGGTTTCCTCCAGGTTGGAGGCCTGCGCCTCGGTGCGCGAGGACAGGTCCGAGTTGCCGCTGGCGATGTCGTTCGAGGCGTAGCCTATGGTGTCGACGCTGCCGCGCACGCTGCCCACGATGTTGACCAGGCTGTCGTTCATGTCCTTCAGCGCGCGCATCAGCTGCGCGGTCTCGCTGCGGCCTTCCAGCGTGAAGTGCGCCGTCAGGTCGCCCTGCGCAATGCGCTGCGAAATGCGCACCGCCTCATCCAGCGGTACGCTGACCGAGCGCGCGATCATGCGCGCGATCAGCCCGGCCACCACGATCAGGCCGAGCATGGAGCCG
Source organism: Massilia sp. BGA-UO-ETr-WB1 (assembly GCF_059567845.1). Taxonomy (NCBI): domain Bacteria; kingdom Pseudomonadati; phylum Pseudomonadota; class Betaproteobacteria; order Burkholderiales; family Oxalobacteraceae; genus Massilia; species Massilia sp. BGA-UO-ETr-WB1. Next base: position 481,613 of record NZ_JCAQOT010000025.1, read on the forward strand.
ATCATGATCCAGCGCGTGTTGCGCAGGGTGGCGACCCGTTTCTCGAGCAGGATTTCCAGCTCCTTGCTGGCGGCCTGGTTGGCGGTGAATTGCGCGTCGATGGCCTTGGTGGTTTGCGCCACGTAGTCGGTGCCGGGATAGGTGAGCGTCTCGGCGCGCACAATCTGCTCGGTGGCCAGCTGCATGGATTTCATGGCCAGCTCCTGCGCCTCCTGCCACTGCGCGCCCACCATGGCTTTCACTGCGGGATTGGCGCCAACCGATTTGTTGTAGGCGGTGGCGGTCTGCGTCATCCTGTCGTTCACGCGCGCCACGATGGCCGACAGCGCCATCCGGTCTTCCGGCGAGGCCTCCTGCTTGGCCAGCAGGCCGGCGCCCTTGGCGCGCATCTTGCCGGTTTCCTCGGTGAGGTAGGGCAGCTGGTAATACATGGCCTGGATCAGCTGGTAGCTGTCCAGGTCGGGGTCCAGGCTCAGGCCGAACAGGTCGCCGATCAGGTCGTTCACCACCAGCAGCTTGGGCACCAGCGCGGTGTGCGCCTCGTAGCTGGCTGGCACCGAGATGCTGCGGCTCGATACCTGCCCGCGCAGCGTGGTCCAGTCGCGCTTGGGCGTTTCCCAGGCCTGTTCGATGGCTTTGTTGTTGAAGCTGCGGATGATGGCGTCCATCTTCTCGTAGGCCTCGTCCGTTTCGCGTTGCTTGGCGTCGCGTTTTTCCTGCGCGCCGGCCACCCCGCCCAGCGCCAGCGCGGCCAGGCCGCGGTGCTGCTGCGTGTTCTGGATGACTTTGAGGATGGCGGCGGACGGCGCCAGGCCCGCCAGTTCGTTCTGCGCCGCGTCCAGCGTCTTGCCCGCTTCGCGCAGGTAGAGCGCGGTCGGGATGCTGGCAAGCAGCAGAGCGAGCACGCTGAGAATGATGAATTTCTGCCAAAGCAGCAGCCGGTCCAGCCACGAATGAGCGTTCACGATGTATCCCCCTCCGGTTTGCAACTTTTTTAGGCGCAACTCTTTGAATCGATTCTATGCCTATTTCTTTAGGAAGACGAGCAGGGCGAACAGTGTGTTGTTTGTGTGCTTGTTTGTGTGCCTGGCGGAATCAAATGCGGTCGCTCTCCTTGCGCACCACGCGGCCGATGATGATGCAATCGGAGCCCCGGCACACCTTGCGGTGGTACTTGCGCTGGTCCGGATTGTCGGAAGTAAGCCACCACTGGCCGGCGTCGCGCGACATGCGCTTGACCACCGGCTCGCCCTCGTAGTTCACCGCGAACACGACACCATCGACCGGTTTGTTGTCGGCCGTATTGATGATCACCAGGTCGTCCTCGAACAGCGACGGTTCCATGCTCTCGCCGCGTACCTTGATGCCGATCAGGCGCTCGGGGTTGAAGCCGTTGCGGTCGGCCCAGTGGCGCGGCACGCTGAGGGTGCTGCCGTCGTGCGTTTCCGGCTCCACCGCGAAGCCGGTGATACCGGCCGACAGGCGCAGCTTGACCTTCTGGATCTGGTAGAAGCGTGTGTCGTCCTCCGGCGCCACCACCACCGGCGTGTATTGCGCGGGCAGCACGCCGGCCGGCGCCGTGCCGCGCTCGCGCGTGCCGATGCCCTCGTGCAGCCATTCGAAGGTGACGTGCAAGGCGGCAGCCAGCTGCACCAGCGTGTGCGCTTCCGGCCCCTTTTTGCCTACCCCGTTGAGGATGCGGTTGATGGTGGGTTGCGGCACGCCCGAAGCGCGCGAGAGCGCGCTTTGCGATTCGTAACCCGCTGCTTTCATGGCTGATTCCAGCCGGCTAGAGATATCCATGCCTACACTATACATCCGCGTATAGATAAGCGCAATATTTATTCATTCGAGTATTGTTAGCCTATTCATTCTCGTATATATTGTTCCCTATAGCAAGCTGAACAACCAGGAGGGCAGACAGATGATGGCAGTGGACACGATGAATAAAGACGCGATTTTCACCAGTGCGGGGCAGGCCGTGCACGTGGCGTACATGATTACCGGGCAGGAGGCGCCGCAGGACGCGCCGCTGCGCAAGATGCTGATACGGATGCTGGAAAGCGCGGCCAATCCGGGCAGCGAGCAGCGCGAATGGCTGGAGCAACTGCGCGGCCAGAGCTCGCGCCGCGTGAATTTTGCGGGCCTCAGCCCGCTGGAAGTGCGCGCCCAGTGCGCGCTGATCGTGCACGCGGTGAAAAGCAAGCTGCCGCGCATGGAGACCTGGGCGCTTCAGGCGCGCTACGGCCACACCGAGATGGAGGACGATGAGGGCAACCGCCGTTTCGCCTTCTCTGCCGAGCGCATCGAAGCGATCAAGGGCTTGTCCGACTGGCTGGCGCCGGCCTTCCCGGCGGTGAAGCCGTTCGCGGTGGACTGCATGATCGGCAAGCTGTACGCGAACCACAAGAAGATGGAGATCAGCTTCCGCGAGCTGGCCGGCAATTTCGGCGGCAACCATATGACGTATGCGCGCGCCTTCGAAAAAATCCGCACCCGCCTGCGCGAACTGGAGCAGGTGGCGCTGGACCGCCTGGAGCCGTATCTGCGCGAGCAGGGCGTGGTCGGCGACTTTTTTGAATAATTTTTGAAAAAGGGCTTGACGGCGTGTTACAGCGCCTATATGATTTAGTCATCATCGCAGTAATTGCATCCAAAGCTCGCTTAAGCGGGCTTTTTTACTTTCCCCGTCCGGTTTTGCCGCACGGGGTTTTTTTTCGCCTCAGGAGTTTGCGGCATGAGTGAACCATTACAAACCATAGAACAGCTGCACGAGGCGATCCGCGCCGGCCTCGCCGCCAAGCTGCACGACGTGCCCACCGTGGCGCACTACCCGGCGGCCGGCGCCGCGCTGGCGCTGCCGGCGGTGCTGGTCGAACTGGCGCAGCTGGCGCCGGCGCGCGATCCGGGCAGCGGCGAAATGGGCCTGCTGGCGCGCTTCCAGGCGCGCGTCATTTGCGACGCGGCGGCCAGCGGCGCGGCGCTGCAGGTGCGCGGCCTGGCGGCGCGGCTGGCGCTGGCCATCCACCACGAAACCTGGAACCTGGCCATCGGAGTGGCGCAGTTCGTGCAGGCCGGGCCGGCGCCCGCGTTGGACCTGGACCCGGCGCCCGAAGCGGGGCGCCTGGCCTGGCTGCTGGAATGGACCCATGAAATCGACCTGGGCCAGCCCGCCTGGCCTTACGAGGACAGCAGCGGCCTGGCGCTGATGCTGGGCATCGATCCCGAAACCGGCGCCGGCCGCGAAGCGCACTACTGGCCGGCCGGCGCCGAGCCGGCAATCTGATGGAGGCGGCATGGACTACGCAATAGCGGAACTGGACCGCCGCCTGGCCGCGCTGATACAGGCCGGCACGGTGGCCGAAGTGGACCACGCCAACGCGCGCTGCCGGGTGCAGGTGGGGCCGTGGATATCGGCCATGCTGCCCTGGCTCAGCCTGGGCGCGGGCGAAGCGCGGCACTGGCGCGCGCCGTCGGTGGGCGAGCAGGCCCTGATCGTGGCGCCGTCCGGCGAACCGGCGGGCGGCTTCGTGCTGCCAGGTTTCTACACCGACCAGCATGCGCAGGCAGGCGATGCGCGCCCCAAGGCCATGGCCTGGCGCATGCCCGACGGCTGCCTGCTCGAATACGACTGGGAAGCGGGCGCGCTGAAAGCCAGCGGCAGCAAAAGCATCAGCGTGGAAAGCAGCGGCACGGTGACGCTCAAGTGCGCCGCGCTGGTGGTGGACGCGCCCAGCGCCACGTTCAAAGGCAACCTCAAAATCGACGGCAACGTCGATGCCGCCGGCGCCGTCATGGACGGCGGCGGCAACAGCAACCACCATAAGCATTAACTGGAATTTCAAACCCGAACCCGACCCGCCGCGTGCGGGTTTTTTTTCGCCCATTGTTAACCTCAAGGAGCTACAGCATGGCAAAAGCCGAACCGAAAACCCCCGTCGTCTTCCGCGACACCGCCTACAAGAGCCGCAGCATTGTGCTGGCCAACGGCACCACGCACCGCGTGCTGCACGGCCACATCACCGCCGCCAGTCCCGAACTGATCGCGCACCTCGACCAGCACGCTGAATTCCAGCGCGTGCCCGTGGTCCGCGCGGCGGCCTGACCATGGGCATCGTCGGCATGGACCGGCAGACCGGCCAGCCGCTCACCGCCGTGGCCCATCTGCTGCAAAGCGTGCGCGACATCCTGACCACGCCGCAAGGCAGCCGCCGTGAACGGCCCGAGTACGGCTCGGAGCTGCCGCGCATGGTGGACCTGCCGCTGACGGCGGGCTGGAAATCGTCGGTGCAGGCCGAAGTGGCGCGCGCGCTGGGACGCTGGGAACCGCGCCTGCAGCTGCAGGCGGTGGCGGTGGAGTCGGTTATCGATGGCAGCGTCACGCTCAAGCTGAGCGGCGTTTACCTGGGGACCAGCATGATTATGGAAGTGCAAACATGAGCATCATCGACCTCACACAACTGCCTCCGCCCGACGTGGTGGAGGCGCTCGACTTCGAGCAGATCTACCAGGACATGCTGGCCGGCTTTCGCGCCAACATGGGCGAGGGCTGGAACGCGGCGCTGGAATCGGACCCGGTGGTCAAGCTGCTGCAGCTGGCGGCTTACCGCGAACTGCAGATCCGCGCCCGCATCAACGACGCGGCGCGCGCCAACCTGATCGCCTACGCCGAAGACACGGACCTGGACCACGCGGCGGCGTTCTACAACGTGGCGCGCCTGCCGGAGGAAGGCGACGAGCGCCTGCGCCTGCGCACGCAGTTGCGCATTGCCGCGCTGGCCGGCAACGGCACGCCCGAGCAGTACCGCTACGTGGCGCTGTCGGCCAGTCCGCAGGTGCATGACGCGGCCATCATGCCGTCCACGCCAGGCAGCGTGGCGCTGGCCGTGTGGCCGGAGCCGGAAGCCGACGCTGCCGCCGTGCTGGCCGGCGTGCAGCAGGCTTTCGCCGCCGACGACGCCAAGCCGCTCGGCGTGCCGCTGACGGTGGTGCTGGCGCAAGCGCGTCAGCTGGCGGTGACGGCCACCATCTACCGCGAAAGCACGGCGCCGCTCGACCTGGCGGCGCAGCTGCAGGAAGCGCTGCCGCTGCAGATCGCCGAGCATGCGCGCCTCGGCCGCGATTTGTCCGCCTCGTGGCTGGCGGGGCGCCTGCACGTTGAAGGCGTGTCCCGCGTACAGCTTGACACCGACGGCGTGAGCGTGGCGCCGAACGAGTACGTGGAGCCGGGCAGCGTCGAGATCCGCGACGGAGGTGTGGCATGGTAGCCGGCGATGTCGGCGACCTCGGTGGCATCAGCGCCAGCGAAGCGGGCGCCTTCGCGGTAGCCGGCGCGTTTGCCGCCGCAGCGCTGGCCGGCGCCGCAGCGCCCGTGCCCTTGCCCGTGCTTTTGCCCGACGCTGCGCGCCTGCTGCCATCCAACAGCACCGCGCTGGAACGCGCGCTGGCCCGCACAGCGCCGCGCCCTGGGCTCGATGCGCTGGCCGACGCGCCGTCCGGCCTGCGCACGCGCCGTCCGCCCGGCTTCGCCCCGTGGCAAGCGGCCGAATGGCAGCTGGCCGAGTTCGCGCCTTACTTCAGCAGCACCGGGGAGCTGATCGAACAGGGCCTGCCGTGGCTGCGCCAGCGCGGCAGCGCCGCTTCCGTGAAGCGCGCCCTGTCCTGGATCGGCTACCAGGCCGCGCTGGAACAGCAGGGTCCTTGGCTGCAGATCGACCCAGGCACCGCGCAGGCGCAGCCGCAGCTGGCGGCCATCCGCCACCTGGTGGGGCAGTCGCTGCCGGCGCACGCGCGCTTCTACCGCATGTACCACGGTTACGACCTGCGCCCGGTGCAGCTGGACTTCTCGCGCCTGGACCAGTCCCTGCTCGACGACGATTCCGGCGTGTACGTGGACGGCGTGAAGCTCAGCTTCGGCACCCGCGCCGCCGCCGCCATGCCGGCGGAAGACCCGCCCGCCAGCTACGGCACCCTCAGCACCTATTCCACCCGCGTGTGGGACGACAACAGCTGGCGCCTGGACGCCTTCCAGCTGGACTCGGAAGTGCTGGTGGACGTGGTCGGCGGCATGGTCTCGCAGCAGGGCTACGCGCTGCAGCCCGAGGCTGAGGAAGCAGCCATCTCGACCGGCTACGACGGCTACGTCAACGTCATGCCGGTGCAGGACGAAGCAAGCAGCAACGCCCGCAGCGACGGCGCCGCCATCGCCATGGCGATCGAAACGCGCACCTGGACCGGCCGCTGGGCCGGCGCCTGGCGCGAACCAATACCAACCCGTACCACCTTCGAAGGAGTTTGATCCATGCCAGCAAAACAACTGGACGGCCGCGTGGCCGTCGCCGAACTGGTCGCCGCCCAGCCCGTCCATGTGGCCTGGGGCAGCGGCAATCCCGCCTGGGACACCCAGGCCGAACCCGAGCCGGTGAACGCCGCCGCCCTGGTCAACGAGATCGGCCGCCGCGCCGCCACGCAAGTGGGCTTCGTCGAACCCGATCCGGCCGGCACCATCGAAACCCCGCAGGGCAACTTCCGCATGTCCGCCACGCCCACGCGCTGGCTGTACGTGCGCGTGGTGTTCGCCTTCAACGAGGCGCCGTCGGCCCGTATCCGCGAGCTGGGCATCTTCCTGGGCACGCAGCTGAAGAGCGGCCTGCCGGCCGGCCAGCGCTACTTCGCTCCGGACGAGATCACCAACCCCGGCAAGCTGTACCTGCTGGACCGCAGCCAGATGTTCGACCGCAACGGCGCGGTGCGTCCGGCGTTCGAATACGTATTACCGTTCTAAGGGGAAGTGCATGACCTATTACGACCGTTTCAACCCCGCCAAGCGGCACGAGAAGCACTTGTTCAGTGCCGAGCGCGTGCTGCAGTCGGCGGAACTGAATGAAATGCAGACCGGCCTGATCGACCGCATCGCCAACATCGGCAATGTGCTGTTCAAGGACGGCGACCTGATACGCGATGCCGGCTGCGTGGTGGACGGCGTCACCGGCGACACCCGCCTGGCGTCCGGCGCGCTGTGGCTGGCCGGCGCCGTGCGCGGCATCGGCCCGGCCACGCTGAAGGTGCCGGTGGAAGGCGAGATCGCCGTCGGCGTCTACCTGCAGGAAGCCACCGTCACCGAACTGGACGACCCGGAACTGCTCAACCCCGCGCAAGGCACGCGCGGCTACATGGAACCGGGCGCCGCGCGCCTGCAGCTGAACCCCGTGTGGGGCGTGGCGGGCGACGGCAAGGCCGGCAAGTTCTACCCGGTGTACCAGGTGCTGAACGGCGTGCTCAAGGCCAAGGAAGCGCCGCCGACCATCGACGCCGTATCGGTGGCCCTGCAGCGCTATGACCGCGACAGCACCGGCGGCAATTACATCATCAGCGGCATGGACGTGCGCCGTGGCGCCGAGCTGGAAGGCGACAAGCAAAGCTACATCATCTCGGCCGGCGCCGCGCGCGCCAACGGCAAGCAGGTGGAGCTGCGCGCCGCGCTACGCTACGTGTACTCCGCCGCGCCGGACCTGAATGCCATTGCCGACGAACCGCACGTGTCGAGCGGCACGGCGGCGCAGCGCGTGAACGTGGACTACGGCCCGATTGCGCAGCTGGAAAGCGTGAGCATGACCGCCGAACGCAGCGTGACCTTGAGCCACGGCGTGATCGCCGGCGGCCTCGATCCGCTGCCCGACACCTCGGTGCTGCAGATCGTGGAAGTGCGCCAGGGCGCCACCGTCTACGTGAAGAACACCGACTACAAGCTCACCGGCGGCAAGGTGGACTGGAGCCCGGCCGGCGCCGAGCCGGCCGCCGGCAGCACCTACACGGTGAAGTACCAGCACATCGTGACCGTTGCGCCCACGCTGGTGGACAACGCCGGCTTCACCGTGACCGGCGCGGTGGCCGGCACCTTGATCCTGGCCAGCTACCGCTACAAGATGCCGCGCGTGGACCGCCTGTGCCTGAACGAGGCCGGCGACATCGTGCCGATCAAGGGCGTGGCCAGCGACTGGATGCCGCCGCCGCCCAGCGTGCCTGCGGGCCTGCTGCTGCTGGCGACCATCTACCAGCACTGGAACGCCAGCACCAGCATCAGCCTCGACAGCCCGCGCATGGTGCCCATGTCCGACCTGGCGCACGTGCAGGACCAGCTGGACGGCCTGAAGATGCTGATCGCCCAGCAGCAGCTGCAATCGGACGCGATGAACCGCGAAGCGGTGCAGAAGAAGGGCGTGTTCGTCGATCCCTTCATGGACGACAGCATGCGCGACGCGGGCCAGGTGCAGTCCGGCGCCATCGTCAGCGGCACGCTGACGTTGCCGGTGGCGCTGTCCGCCTCGCGCTACGGCAACGACGTGGCGGGGCCGACCACGCTGGCGCACACCGTGATTTCGCTGGTGGAGCAGAACCGCCGCACCGGCTCCATGGCGGTGAATCCCTACCAGGCTTTCGCGCCGCTGCCCGCCAGCGTGGTGCTGGACCCGGCCATCGACCAGATGACCTACACCACCGAGAGCTGGACCAGCAACCTGACCAACCGCATCGTGGTGCGCGTGCCGTATGGCGACAGCGCCGGCCCGTCGTCCACCACGTCGGTGGAAACGCTGAGCAGCGCGCGCAACCAGGACCAGGTGATCCGGCCGGTGACGGTGAAATTCAGCATCACCGGCTTCGGTCCGAACGAGACCGTGGTGGGGGCCAGTTTCGACAGCGTGGCCGTGACGCCCGGCTCGCAGTCCAACCCGGCAGTGCGGCCGGTGGCGGACGCGAACGGCGTGGTCAGCGGCCAGTTCAACATCCCGCCGAACGTGCCTGTCGGCCGCAAGCTGGTGCAGATCATCGGCAGCGGCGGCAGCCGCGGCAGCGCGTTCTACACCGCCGCCAGCTGGGCCGAGGACCGCGTACTGCGGCGCGTGGTCACCGAGTACGTGTACCGCTACGAACCGGCGCCGGTGCCCGCCGTACCGGTGATCGTGCCGGAAACGGAGGTCGATGAATCGCCGGTTCCCATTCCGAAGCCAGTGCCTAAGCCTCCGTCGACCGATCCGATCCGCGCGCAGGTGGAGAGCATGTACACCACCTTCCTCGGCCGCGAGGGCGAGCCGGCGGGCGTGGAATTCTGGATGGGCGCCATCAACCAGGGCGTGACCGGCGCCGCGTTGCTGAAGGAATTCCTCACCGGCGCGGTGGCGAACGCCGAGAAGAACATGCAGCAAAGCGCCAAGGATGCGTGGGAAGTGATCAAGAAGGGCGAAGCGCACTATGCCAACGTCGGCGTCGACCCGCTGGCGCAGACCTTCCTGTCGCCTACCCCGGCGCATCTGGTGGGCGTGGACCTGTGGTTCGAGGCGGTCGGCGCTACCGACGTGGTGGTGCAGCTGCGCACCGTGCAGACCGGCCTGCCGGCCCTGCGCGTGCTGGCCGAAGCGCGCCTGTCGCCAAGCCAGATCCGCACCGACGGCACAGCCACCCGCGCCCTGTTCGCGCTGCCGTACTACACGGAAGCGAACGAGGAGCTGGCCTTCGTCGTCATGTGCAACGACGCCGAGACCGCGCTGTCGATAGCGGAGCTGGGCAAGTGGGACGGCGCCGCCTGGGTGACCGCGCAGCCGTACACCATCGGCGTGCTGCTCTCGTCCAGCAACAACAGCACCTGGACCCCGCACCAGGACCGTGACATCAAGTTCCGCGTACTGGCCGCCAACTACACCGAGACCGTGCGCAATATCGACCTGGGCACGGTGGCGGTGAACGGCGCCACCGACCTGATGGTGATGGCCCTGGAGCAGAAGTCCAGCGCGCACGCCACCATCGGCTACACCGTCGTACTGCCGGACGGCAGCGAGATCGCCGCGTCCAGCAACCAGCCGCTGGCGCTGTCGGCGCCGGTCACCGGCAACGTCACGCTGCGCGCCCAATTGCGCGGCGACAGTTCGGTGTCGCCGGTGCTGCACCGTGGCGGCCAGCTAATGGTGGGCTGGCTGGGCGAGAACGGCGACTACGTCAGCCGCACCGTCAAGGCCGGCACCGGTTCGCGGGTGCGGGTGGTGATCGACGCCAAGTTGCCGAGCGGCGCCGCCGCCACCGTGCAGCTGAAAGGCGGCGACGTCGGCGACACCTGGTCCGCGCCGATTCCGCAGATCCGCACCACGGCGCTGGACAACGGCTGGCACGAGCTGGTGTACGAGCAGACCGGCGTGAACGAAAACGTGGTGCAGGCGCGCCTGGCCACCGCCGGTTCCGCCGCCGCCCGTCCCTTTGTCCGCAACCTTCGCATCATGGTGATGTAAATGACGATACAACAAACCACGCCCCACCTGGGGCTGCCGCTGCCGCACCCGGACAACAGCCTGGAAGACGACGTGCCGCGCATCCGCGCCGCGCTGGCGGCGCTCGACCAAAAGGTCGAGTCGCTGGACGCGCTGCTGCACAGCGACGATCTGACCCTGGACACGGTCCAGGAACTGATCGCCGCCATCAAGGCCGCGCGCACCGACATCGGCGCCGTCAACACGCTGGTGGCCGAGCAGCTGGCGGCCAACAACGCCGCCGTCAACACCCAGCTATCCAGCCAGGACGAACGCGTCGCCGCGCAGCTGACGGCGATATCGTCGCTGCTGTATGCAGGCTTATAAGGAGGACCCATGTCCAGTACCAATTTAACCGACTTCCGCAACCAGTACCTGGCGCGGGCCAAGGCGCGGCTGACCGCCGTGGATCTGGCGACGGCCGACGATGCCACGCTGGTCCTGACCGGCGCCATGCTGCGCAGCTATGACAGCGTGAACCGCTTCGACGCCATCCTGCCCGAAGCCATTGCCCCGATCGAAGGCATGACCAGCGCCGAACTCGACGCCTACCTGGAGGATGCCAGCAACCGGCAGAGCTTTGAACTGGTGCTGTCGTCGCAAGAGGCGATGAAGGCGATGGCTGCCAGTGTGCCGGCCATGGCCGCCGTTGCGGGCAGCACGAAGGGGATGAATGCGGTCGCGGCATCCAGTGTTGCCCGCACGGCGCTGCTGGCGTCCAGCGTGGCCGTGGCGGCCATCAACGCAAGTCCGCTGGCGACAACCAAACTGGCAGTTGGTATCGTCGGACTTGATCCGCTGGTGTTTGCCAATGTGGATGCGGTGGCTGCATCCACCACCGCAGTGACCGCGCTGGCGGCTTCGGCCTCAGCCATGAACGTGCTGGGCGCGTCGTCCGCTGCGCGGACCGCTTTGCTCAACAGCGCGCCAGCCATGGCCATCCTTAGGGCTAGTTCGGTGGCGATGGCGAAACTCGCTTCCGGTGCCGCCGGTCTCGACCCTGTTGTGTGGAGCGACATGACGGCCCTGGCGGCAGCGTCGTCGCCAGCTAGCGCTGTTGCCGCGTCCGCACAGGCTATCAACTTCATTGTCCACTCGACAGTGGCGATGAATGCCATGGCAGCGTCGTCTTCTGCTATGTCGGCGCTGATAGCTACGTCAGCTGCGATGAGCGTGATTTACCCCTCATCCGTCGCCATGGGCTCAATCGCGGCATCAAGCACTGCCATGAATATCATATCGGCATCGGCATCAACCATCAGCGCATTGCTTGCCTCCGCAAACGCCCTCAACATCGTTGCGTCGTCGATTACGGCAATGACTTCATTAGTCGGATTCGCCACCGGCATATCGGCAATGCTAGCTAACACGACTGCGCTAAATGCGGTTGTGGCTTCAAGCACGGCAATGACTGCGGTAGCGGCATCGGCTTCGGCGATGACTGCGATATTCGCTTCGCCGCCGGCAACGAATGCTGTCGTTGCATCGAGCACAGCAGTGGCCGCGATGGCCGCATCGGCCACCGCCATGGCATTTCTCAATGCGTCGAATGTCGCAATGGATGCGCTCTACACCTCGCCGCTGGTTGCGAAAATTAGCTATGGCTCAGCGGCTACGTGGTCTGCTCAAACGACTTTGAGAAACGGCATTGGGCTGTTTGTCCGGCTGACGACCAAGGCTGGTAACGCAGGGTGGGGTGACGGGAATGTTACGAATGAGTGGGTTACCTACGACGGTGCCAATGTCCAGTACTCTGAACGTAACGCTAATCCGTACAACCATACAGCGCTGACCGCGTCACCGCGCCTGCCGATGCGCCGCTTTGCTACTTCGCTGTCTTACCGCGGCTACGCAGCCGTTGAATTCGCCTTTATTCCGCTAAATGCTTAGGACAACAATGAAAAAACTGATATTCGATGAAATCACGCGCCGCTGCATCGGTTCGATCGATGGAACTGCGGAGTTTCACGGACGCGGCGTATGCATTCCGCTGAGCGGCTTGCCGGTAGACCTGGACCTGACCGATCCATCCTGCCTGTTTCTGGACAGCGACGGCGCGACGGTATTCCACGACGCCGCCGCGCTGCTGACTCAAGCAAAGGCAGCCCGCCAGATTCGGATCAAGTCTGAGGCCGCTCGCCTGATCGAAGCTCTGGACTGGAAGCTGGGGCGGGCCCGTGAACGCGAGGCGGCCGGCTGGGCGACGCTGGCGGAAGTCGATGCGGTGCTGGCCGAGCGCGAGGCAATTCGTCGCTCCAGCGATGCTGCGGAAGCTGCGCTGGATGCGTTGACCGACGTCGCCAGCGTACCGGCCTTCACCTGGTCCGTTGACGTGCCGGTCGCCGCTCCGCGCCGCCTGACGCGGAAGCAGTTCACCGAGCGCTTCACCTCGGCCGAACTGCAAGCCGTGCTGGCTGCCGTCGGCGCGAACGGTGCCCTGCGCGCCTGGTGGGAGAAGTTCTGCCTGGCGGACGACATCAACCTCGACGACCCGGCCACGCTGGCCGGCGCGCAAGCGCTGGAGATCGCAGGCCTGATCGGCAACGGCCGCGCAGCGGAGGTGCTGGCGTGACGATACTTCAATCCACTCCCCACCTAGGACTTCCGCTGCCGCACCCGGACAACGATCTGGAAACCGATGTCGCCCGCCTACGCGAGGCGTTCACGCAAGTGGACGGTGCCTTGTTCTCGCTGCGTTCCCTGGTCGCCAGCGACGACGTCAACCTCGACACGGTGCAGGAAATCGTCACCGTGCTCAAGCAGGCCCAGGGCAACATCGGCGACATCACGTCGCTGCTGGCGCTGAAGGCGAACAAGAGCGATGTCGCCGCCAGCCTGGCGCTGAAGGCGGACGCCGACTACGTCGACGACCAGCTGGCCCTGAAGGCCACCCCTGCCTATGTGGAAAGCCGCGTTGCCGGGAAGGCCGACCAGTCCTACGTGGATGGCCAGTTGGCGGCCAAAGCCGATTCCGGCGACATCGGCCAGGCACTTTTTTATGCAAGTTTTTAAGGAGGAATGATGGCTAATAATTCTGGAAGGCTCGCGGCGGCAGTCCCGCCGGGCGGGCAGGACGTCGAGCTGTTTACGTCCGCACCCGGCCGCAAGGCAGTCGGCACACTGGTGTTCAACAACCGGGCGCGCACCAACGCGACTATCTCCCTGGCGGTCACCGCAGGCGGCGCTCCCGTCGCCGCGGACTGGATGTTCGAGGAGATGCTGATGGATGCTATCCCAGCAACGGTCACTGGCCTGGTGGTGGGCAGCGGCCAGAAAATATTCGTGCGCACCAGCGGCTTCGTGGGCGTGACCTACAACGGCGCGATTACTGCGGATACCTGACCATGACGATTTATCTCAATAGCAGCGCGCTCGGCACGCAAATTGCCGAGGTCGCGGTTGCGGGGGCGCCATTTTCTGCAGGTGTGCCGGTATTTCGCCGCCCCGATGGCAAGTTCGTCCCGCTAACCGGCGGTGTGACTATCGCGCAGGCATCGCTGCAGAATATTCTGGGCGGCTCGCAAACGGCATCGAATGCAGTGCTGAGGACCACATCGGTCCCCAACAGCAACTTGAGCAATTCGAGCAATGACTATGGCGACAAGATGGTCGAGGCTGGCGGCATGCTGTTCATGGTTTACAAGAACCTGACCGAACTGCGCACCTGCTGGGCGTCGAAAGACGCCACTCTGGAAGCGGACCTGGTGCTTGCGACGGGCGACTGCCAGGTTTCGGATGTTGTCACCGATGGCGTCAACATCGCGGTGATTGTCTCGGTCGCTTCGCAGATGAAGATTTTCTTCTTCAACGCCGGCCAGCGCAGCAACGGCAGCAATGGCCAGGTACTGGCACCGGTCGTCATCGCCGGTGCGAGCGGCGGTCCGAACAACTGGAACCATGCATTCGATGCAGCGAGCGGCAATCTTTACTATAGCTGGCTTGCCGGAGGAACCATCTCTGCCGCCAGGGTCAATCTGATTACCGGGGCCAGTTTGGCGGCGGTGACGGTCGCGGCAAACGTTGCGGCCATGTATGTGCATCAGGTATCGCGGACCCGCGCGTTTGATATGGAGCGATTCGGCACCGGACAGGTCGCATTTGTTTACAAGGTTTCGCCCACCTCGGATGTGAATTTCGCCGTCTACGATGCAAATCTGGCCATCATTGGCACACCCAAGACCGCAACTGTGGCGAGCGTAGGGTCGCTTGCCAACTATGTAACCCGTCGCATCAGTACGCTTGGCGACGACAAGGTCTGTTGGGGCACGCAGACGCCTGGCAAGGCATTTCTGTTCGTCTTGACGAACGCCGGTGTGCTGAGCCAGGTGCTCAGTGCGGCGGTTTCCGCTCAGCGCACGGCAGTGATGGGACGGCTCTCCGATGGCAAGGTGGCGTTCGCTTTTTCTAACGACAGTGGAATCATGGATTTGAGCATCGTGAAAACCGACGGCACGCTGGTCAGGCGCGGCGCCACTGTTGTGAACGGGCAAGGGATGTACGGCTCGCATCTGATTGTACCGTTTGGCGACCGCTTCCTGCTGCTGGTGGCGGGGTCTGGTGTGGCAGGCTATGGCGCGATCTTCCTGAACGACGGCACGCCGGTAAGCGCCACGCGGCTCACCTTTTCAGGCAATACAGTGGACGGCGCCGGACTGGGTTGGGCCATGCACAAGACTAATGCAGCAGGCCAGGCAGCTATTGTACAAGGAGCGTTTCGATCGCAATACGAGGATGCCGAATCCAACACGTACTACACCTATCACTCTCTCGCCATTTGCGTGAACGCGGCGGGGACTGAGAACTTCCGCCAGTTTTTCACCATTGACAATGGATCGGCCAAGAACTGCCCAGTCAGCGCGGTCGGCGACGGCATGCAAGTCCTGACGCTTTCGCAGGCTTCGGCGGGCACGCGCAACCTGACGCGCTTTGTGTTCGAGCAGTGCGTCTTCTCCGGCATCGCCGGGTCGTATTGCCCGAACGAGGGGGATCTGTCCAATATATTCGGCAAAGGGACTTACCGCATCAACCATCCCAACCTGGTGTTCAACTACACCACCGCCACGCCTATCGCCGGCGTGAAAGGCAACATCAGTTCCGGCGTGCTGACCTTGAACTAAGCACGCCGATCAGCAGCACCCATCGCAGTCCCTTCCAACCCGCCCCGAGCGGGTTTTTTCATTTCTAGGAGATTCACAATGCCAGCAACATCCTTCTTCCACGGCGTCACCGTTACCCTGGTCGACACCGGCCCACGCTCGATCGCCACTCCATCCAGCTCGGTGATCGGCCTGGTCGATACCTACACTCCCGGCGCCAACCTGGCCGCGCCGAACACACCGGTGAAGATCACCTCGCTGCGCGAAGCGGCTGCCGCCTTTGGCGCCGACAGCGCCATCTACCAGTCGCTGCGCGCCATCTACGCCCGCACCAGCGCGGTGGTGGCCGCCGTCGGCGTAGCCAAAGTGGCTGACGCCGCCGCGCAGACCACCGCCATCATCGGCGGCGTCACCGCGCAAGGCGCCCGCACCGGCTTGCAGGCGCTGCTTGACGCCAAGTCCATCCTGGGCTTGCACCCGCGCCTGCTGGCCGCGCCCGGCCATTCCTCGTCCCAGGCGGTGGCCACCGAGATGGACGGCATCGCCGGCAAGCTGCGCGCGGTCGCCATCATCGACGGCCCCAACACCGACGACGAGTCGGCCGTCACCCACGCGCTGAACTTCGGCAGCAAGCGCCTGTACATGGTGGACCCGGGCGTGCGCGTATGGGACGCGGCCACCAGCAAGGACGTCGACGCGCCTGCGTCGGCCGCCGCCGCCGGCCTGTTCGCCTGGACCGACGCCGAATACGGCTTCTGGGTTTCGCCGTCCAACAAGGAACTGGTGGGCATCACCGGCACCAAGCGCCCGGTCGAGTTCCTGGACGGCGACGCAACCTGCCGCGCCAACCTGCTGAACCAGGCCAACATCGCCACCATCATCCGCGACGGCGGCTTCCGCCTGTGGGGCAACCGCACGCTGTCGGCCGATCCGAAGTGGGCCTTCGTCACGCGCGTGCGCACCACCGACATGGTGATGGACGCCATCCTGTACGCGCACAAGTGGGCGGTGGACCGCGGCATCACCAAGACCTACGTGAAGGACGTGACCGAGGGCCTGAATGCCTTCATGCGCGACCTGCGCAACGCCGGCTGCATTATCAATTTCGAGGTCTACGCGGACCCCGAGCTGAATTCGGCCAGCCAGCTGGAGCAGGGCAAGGTGTACTGGAACATCCGCTTCACCGACGTGCCGCCGGCCGAGAACCCGAACTTCCGCGTCGAGGTGACCAACCAGTGGGTCGCCGAAGTGCTGGACGCATCGAACTAATCAAACCCGACTACTACAAAGGACCACAACATGATTCCTCAGACTCTCTACAACTTCAACCTGTTCGTCGACGGTAACTCCTACGCGGGCGTGGCCAGCCAGGTGACCCTGCCCAAGCTGAAGGTGAAAACCGAAGACTACCGCGCCGGCGGCATGGACGCTCCGGTCAAGATGGACATGGGCCTGGAGGCCATGGACGCGGCATTTTCCATGACCGGCGTGGCCAAGGACGTGCTGAAGTTCTTCGGCCTGTCCGACCAGAACAGCTTCAACGGCAGCTTCCGTGGCGCCTTCAAGAACCAGAAGGGCGAAGTGGTGGCGGCCGTGGCCACCTTCCGCGGCCTGCTGCAGGAAGTGGACATGGGCGACTGGAAGACCGGCGAGAAGGGCGAAACCAAGTACAGCGTGGGCTGCAGCTACTACAAGCTGGAGATCGACGGCGCGCCTGTGATCGAGATCGATCCGGTGGCCGGCATCCGCATGGTCGACGGCCAGGACCAGCTGGCCGGCGTGCGCGCCGCGCTGGGCCAGTAATCCCATAACCCCAAGCCCGGCCTTGGCGCCGGGCCTTTTCATCTCAAGGATCACCATGGACCACAACACCATTCCCGCCTGGCTGCGTCCGGGCACCGACGCCATCACCGTCACCCTGTCGCGCCCCGAGTCGTTCAACGGCGTGAAGACCAACCAGCTGGTGCTGCGCGCGCCCACCGTGCGCGACATGCGCGGCGCGCAGAAGATGCATCCGAACGACGTGGAGGAGCGCGAGCTGGCGCTGTTCGCCAGCCTGGCGCAAGTGTCGCCGGCGGACCTGGAGCAGCTCAAGCTGACCGATTACAACCGCATCCAGGAAGCCTATTTTCGCCTGGTATCCGATGCTGCAGGTGACCCCGGCGCAGCTGCGCAGCCTGGCGCGGCGCCTGGCGCGTGAGTACGCGTTCCAGCCATCGGAGATCGACGGCATGACGCTGGAGGATATGTTGTGGTGGCTGGACGATGAAGGCAAGGAAGGAGGGCAGTAGAAGATGGCCGATAAATTGGAATTGAACGTGCTGTTCAAGGCCGTGGCGGACCCCACCCTGGGGCGCGTCTTTGCAGACGTGGAGGGCAAGGTGGCGAGCCTGCGGCGCCAGGCGGAGGCCTTGGCCAAGCACGCGGAGCGACTGAGCCGCAGCCCTTTGCGGCTCAGCCTCGCTTCAAAGGGCATGCAGTGGAAGGCGGACGGCTTCGAGCGTATGGGCAAGAGCCTGGAGCAGGGCAAGGCCGCCGTGGGCGACATGGCCACGCTGTGGCAGGCGCTATCGGAGCCGGTGAAGATTTCGGCCGATTACCAGGCCATCGTCAACGACGTGGCGCCGCTGGTGGGCAAGCAGACTGCGGCTGAGAAAAAGGCGTTCGGCGACCAGGTGGCAGAGGCCGCGCGCGCCAACGGCATCGACCGCGACGCATTGGCAAAGGCCACCGGCAAGCTGGCTTCGGGCGGCGCTCAGGGTTCGGCCATATTGGATGAAGCCAGGTTGCTGTCCATGTTCTCGGTGGGCCAGGGCGTGTCGGCCGGCGATACGGCGGCGCTGATGAATGCATTGCGCAAGACGTCCGGCAGCAAGGACAGCGCGATGACGCCGGCCGCGATGCAGGCGGCGTTGACTTCGGTGGCGCAACTGAGCGGCGGGGAATTCGGCGCGGAAGAGATGGCGAAGCAGCTGCCTGCGCTGCTGATGGAAATGAAGAAGCTGGGCATCACCGGGCAGGAGGCGGTGGTGAAATCCGTCGCCTTGTTGAACGAGCAGGCGAAGACAGCGGCCACGCCCGAGGATGCGGCCAAGGGCGCAAAGGAAGTGCTGGCCAAGCTGGCCACGCGCAGCGCGGCGGCCTCGGGAGAACATCCGCCGGTGCCTGCCGGGGTACTGGCACGGAATTACTTGAACAAACTGCCCACGCAGGAAGTCGGGAACGATATGGATCGCCTGCAGAAGGACCAGCAGGAAAAGCGTGGCCAATCGCAGGAACTGTGGTCCGATCTTGACCGCTCCGTCAACGAGGCCAAGCGCAGCGTGGGCGATGCGATCCGGCCCGCCAGCGATATGGCGGCAAAGGGATTGACCGCGCTGACCGATGCGGCGGGCGCGTTCGCCAAGTCGTCGCCGCATGCGGTGGCTGGCATCGTCGGCATAGTGGGGGCGATCAGCGCGTTCAGGCTGGCCAAGGCCGGCGTGGGCATGCTGCGGGGCGCGGGGGAATTCGGCATCGGCGCGATGCTGGGACGGATGAAGGTGTCCAGGAGCGCCGCCGAGGCGGTGGCTGCGGTAGCCGGAGGCGAAGCGCCTGCGGTAGGCGGCACGCAGAAGGTGTTCGTTGTGAATTGGCCGGGCGAGGCGATTGACGCCGGCGGCGCCGGTGCGGAGCGGGGCGACGCGAAGAAGAAGGGCAAGAAGAACAGGAAGGCCAGGGGCGGGGCCGGCGGAAGCGGCGCGGCTGCCGGAACAGGCAGCCGGGCAAGCGGCCGGGCAAGCGGCGGCGCGGCGACTGACGGCGCGGCGGGAGCGCCCGCACCGGCTGCGGCGCGCGGCAAGACAGGCATGCTGGAGCGGCTGAAGCAGGCGCCCAAAGTTTTGGGGCGCCTCGGCCGGCGCTCGCTGGGCAGTCTGGGCGCGGCCTACGAGGCGTACGAGGTGCTGCGGGGACCCGGTACGGTTGGGGACAAGGCGCGCGGCCTGGGCAAGGTAGGCGGTAGCCTGGCTGGCGGTGCGGCCGGCGCCAAGGTGGGCGCGCTGCTTGGCGCGTTTGGCGGACCTGTCGGCGCTGCCGTTGGCGGCCTGATCGGCGGCGGGGTAGGCGCCGCCTTGGGCGCGGAAGGCATCGATGCGCTGGGCAAGGCCTGGGCTGCACGCCGGACGCGCAAGGCGGCCGGCAATACGGCCGGGAGTAGGGCCAGCAACACGGTCAGCAACGCGGCCGGCAATGCGGCCGGCAGTGCGGCCAGCAGCGTGGTTGGCGCCGCCGAGCCCCGGCTGGGCAGGCGCAGTCTCGCGGTCTCCGCCACGGCCGGGCTGGCGGTGGCCGGCGCGGGCGCCTTGCTGTACGCGGGTATGCGGGCGGCAGCCAAACCGGATGCGGCCGATCCGCGCGGAGCATTGGCTCAAGCGCAGGCCATGGCGGCAGGCGGAACGGCGGCGGCAGGCGACGTTGCGCGAGGCCAGGCACAGGCGGCATTGCAGGCGGCCGCGCCGTCCAATGTCCATTTCAGTCCATCCATCTCTGTCACGGTGCAAGGCGACGCCAAGGATCCGCGCGGTTTTGCCGAGCAATTGCTGCCGCATCTGCAGCGTTTGCTGGGCCAGTTCCAGGCTCAGCGTCAGCGCAGCAGCCTGTTTGATGTACCCATGCTTTAGGAGGGCCATATGAGTATCAAGGATCTGATCAGCAAGGCCACGAGCGAAGTGGCGCGCGCCACCGAGCGGGCCGCGAAGGCGGAAGCGCAGGTGACGTTGAAGATGGATCAGCAGTATCAAAAGCAGGCCGTGCGGTTCACCAAGCTGGCCGACATGGCGGTTGGCCATGTGGACGAGGCGACCAAGCTGGTCACGTCGTCCACCGCGCTGTTGAACCGGGTGGTACCGCTGCTGGATGGCGAGGTGATACAGCGCAGCATCGGCGTCATGCAGGCGGCGGCGGGCAAGCTGGTGGACAGCAAGATCGCGGCGGTGAAAGGCGCGGCGGCCAAGCTGGAAGGGGCGGTGGGCAGCCTGCAGCAGAAATTCCAGGCGGTTTCCGGCATGACGGGCAAGCCCGCATTGCCGGCGGCGGTGTCGTCGCTGGACAAGCCGCCCGAGGCGTCCGCAGTCGGCGGCGCCGCCGCTGCGGCATCGGCGGCGGTGGCCACCACCGCCGCCACGCCGCACTTGCTGATGCTGAGCACCAAGAACGGTACCTTGTACCACTTCGGCCTGTCCGCTGCGGCGTTCAGCACGCTGAAACGGCAGACCAGCTACGGCATTACGGCGGCGGCCCGCCTGAACCGCAAGGAGGCGGCGCACGCGGTAAGCCAGGGCGGCGACACCTTGTCCTTGTCCGGCGTGGTGTATGCGGCCGCGAAGCGCGGCGCGCGCGAGCTGGACAAGTTGCGCGCCATCGGCAATGCGCTGGAGCCGCTGCTGCTGACCACCGGCTACGGCGAGGTGCTGGGCCATTGGTATATGACCAGCATCAGCCAGGAACTGGACGGCTTGATGGCCGATGGCGCCGCCCGCAAACATATTTTCAACCTGGAGTTCAAACGCTATGGCGACGATTATCAGAACCTGTGACGGCGACATGCTGGACACCATATGCCACGCCCACTACGGTTTCGTGGCGCGCGCCGTGGAGGCGGCCTACGCGGCCAATCCCGGCCTGGCGGCGCAGCCGCAGCCCTTTGCCGCCGGCTTGCTGATACGCCTGCCGGAGCTGCCTGCGCCGCGTACCGAAGTCATTCAACTGTGGAGCTGAAATGCGCGCCGAATTTCAAATTGAAGCCGATGGCCAGGACATTACGCAGCAGCTGAGCGACAGATTGATCAGTCTCAGGGTCACCGACCAGCCGGGTCTGGAGTCGGACACTTGCGAGCTGCACCTGGACAATCGCGGGGCGGTGCTGCAGGAACCGCCGACCGGCAGCGCGTTGCGGATCTCCATCGGCTGGGCCGGCAAGGGATTGACCTACCTGGGCACTTACTATGTCAGTGAACTGAAGCATGCACCGGCGGCGCTGACCATTCATGGCAAGGCGATCGATATGGCGGCGGCAGCTAAGGTTGGGCAGAACTTCGGCTACGAGGCGACGACCCTGGCCGCTATCGTGCAGGCGGTGGCAGCGCGCATGAAGCTGCAGCCCGTTTGCAGCGTGGACGCGGCGGTGCCGCGTGCCGACCAGGTCAACGAAAGCGATCTGAATTTCATCACGCGCATGGCGCGCCTGCACGGCGCCACGGCAACGGCCAAGGACGGGAAACTGCTGGTCATGCCGCAGGGCGCTGGAAAGTCGGCGAGCGGTACGGCCTTGCCGCCGGTTGCGCTGACCTTGACCGATCTGAGCGATTTCCAATTTACGCGGGCCAATCGCAGCAGTTACGACGCGGTGCTGGCCAAGGCGCAGGATCCCGCCACCGGCAAGCAAATAGAAGTGGAAGCCCGCAATCCCGACGGTGTGGCGAGCGGCGGCAATGTCGATATTCTGCGTCACGTCTATCCCAATCCGGCATCGGCGCAGGCCGCCGCCAATGCGCGCCTGCAAGCGCTGAATCGCGCCACCTTCAATGGCAGCCTGCACACGGCGGGACGGGCCGATATCGCTGCGGAAAAGTACATCCGCCTTGCCGGCATGATGGAGCAGCTCAACGGCGACTACCTGGTGCAGTCGGTGGTGCATAGCTACGACGGCGACTCGTGGCGAACCGAGATCGAGGTCAACGGCGGCAATGGCCGCAAGCCCGAACCGGCGCGGATCGGGGCCGCCAAACCCGCCGCGCCGCCCAAGCTGGTGGTGGCGGACAACGGCAAGAGCGGCGCCAACGCGGCCAGGCCGGTTGCGCCTGCGGCGGCAGCGGCCAGCCCGGTCGCCGCAGGCCCGCTGCGCAAGGGCGCGCTGCTGCGCAGCCAGGCGGACTTTAAAGCGTATCTGGAAGCAGTCGATGAACGTCTGCGCGCAGGCATGGCCCTGGAGTCCGGGGACGTGCTCACGGCCAAATCCCTGTTGTTCAACAAGTACGGCTATCCCATGGGAGTGCAGCGCGGCGCCACGGCCGACGTCGTCGGCGGCGTGGACGCCCGCAATACGCCGCTGTTCCGCAGGCTGGTCCACAATTTTTGCAGCTTGCCGGCGGCGTTGCAGGAGGCCCGTTGCGCGTTCTATAGCGGCATCCAGCCCTTGGCCGGCAATGCCCGGAAGGCGACCGTGTCGCGCGGCGGACGGAGCATGGCAATACTCTGGCGCGCCGACTTCGCCAACTGGGCCGGGGATTTAGGCGTTAGCGCGGACGAGGCCTTGCGCAAGACGGACTTCGACGTGTACCAGCACCTGCTCGATGCGGCGTTCGCCGTGCCGGCGATGGAGAGCCTGACCATCAACGGCGCCTGGCGGCCGCTGTTTGCGGACTACAAGCGCACCTACGAGGCGCTGCTTCAGGACCCCGCCGCGGACGCTGGCAGACTGCAGCGCATGCGGCGCTATGCCGGCAAGAAGAAGGGCTGGTCGGAAGCACATGTTACCAGCCGCGCGCTGGACCTGTCCGATCTGAACAAGGTCAGGATCGAGACCAGCTATGGCCCGGTGAAGGATGGCAGTGGCAAGATCGTGAACGCGCCACGTTCCGCTGAGCCCGAGCTGGTGCAGCAGTTCACCGCGGCATTGCTGGCGCTGCGCGGCTACCAGGCGGTATTGCAGCCGTGGCGCTTGTGGTACGCGACCTCCAAAGAGGCAGTCATCAACCGTGGTGCCGCTGGCGTTCAGCATGACCATCGCCACCACTTGCACTACGGCCTGCTGCCTTAGTACAGGCGTCATCCAGATAAACCATTACGAAAGGAACCCCATGGCGGAACCCGCAAGCTCGACTGCGTCGATAGCCATCGCCGCCGGCACCATCACGCTGAGCGGCTCGGTGTTCGGCGTGCAGTATGACGCGCTGCTGGCCGGCTTTTTCGGCGGCCTGGTGTCGCTGTCCTATCTGCCGCCGATGTCGGCGCTGAAAATCGCCAGCACAGTGGCCGGCTCGGCCTTGCTGGCGGGCTTCTTCGCCCCGGTGATCGCGGCGGCGGCGCTGCATTACTTTCCCTGGCTGCACAGCGTGGGCGATTTCATGCGACTGGCCGGCGGCGCCGGCCTCGGCATCGCCGCGCAGGTGCTGATCCCTGCCGGCCTGAAACGGCTGCGCTCTTTCGTCGGAGGGCAGTGATGCTGCCGGCTATCTATCTCATCGCAGCCCTGGCGATCCTGTGCCAGGGGCTGTTCTACACCATCAACCACATGGGCCGCCACACGCAGCTGGCGGCCCGCCTGGGCTGGCTGCTGCTGACCACCGGCGCGCTCGACATCGTGCTGGCGCCGCTGTTCGGCCGCACCGCCGCGCCCGGCTACGGCGACGCGCTGCTGCTGGCCTGGCTGGCCTGGTATCTGAAAGGAGAACGTTCATGATTATTTCCCTGTTGTCCATGCTGGGCGGCGGCCTGCTGCGGCTGCTGCCCGAGCTGTTCGGCTTTCTCAACAAGCGCAGCGACAACGCGCACGAGCTGGCCATGCTGGACCGCCAGTTCCAGCTCGAACAGACGCGCGCGGCCAGCCGCCAGGCGCTGGCCGAGCTCCAGGGCGGCGTCGATGAAACGCTGGCGCTGCTGGACGCGCAAAAGGCCGCGCTGCAGGGGCAGATGCAGCTGAGCGGCATCCGCTGGGCCGACGCGCTCAACGTGCTGGTGCGGCCGCTGGCCACCTATTACGTGCTGCTGATGTACGGCCTGGCCAAGCTGGCCATGTTCATGGTGGCGCGCCAGGCCGGCATCGGCGGCTGGGACGCGATCCTGAAAATCTACGACGCCGAGGACCGCGCCATCCTGTCCGGCATCCTGGCGTTCTGGTTCGTCGGCCGCGCCATCCGCGAGCGCGGCAAATGACGGCCGCACGGGACCGCTTCGCTGCGCTGCCGGAACCCGGCGCGCTGCAGCTGGGACTGGAGCTGATCCGCCGCTTCGAAGGCTGCCGCCTGCGCGCCTACCAGGACCTGGTGGGCGTGTGGACCATAGGCTGGGGCGAGACGCTGGGCGTGGCGCCGGGCATGGTGTGGAGCCAGCGGCAGGCGGACGCCGAGCTGGAGCGGCGCGTGGCGCAGTTCCTGCTGGGCGTGTTCAAGCGCTGCCCGGCGCTGTACCTGGAGCCGCCGCAGCGCGCCGCCGCCTGCGTTTCGCTGGCCTACAACATCGGCCTGGGCGCGTTCGGCGCCAGCTCGGTGTGCCGCAAGACCATGGCGCAGGAGCTGGCGGCGGCGGCCGACAGCTTCCTGGTGTGGAACAAGGCCGGCGGACGGCGCGTGGCCGGGCTGGCGCGGCGGCGCGAGGCGGAGCGGGCGGTGTTCCTGTCGCCGGGCTAGGTGGGCCGGGTTTGCGCTGGATCAAAGCGGACGATGCGCCGGGCTCGTGTGCGCTGGCTATACTGGGGTGACTGGGCGGCGCGCTGTGCGCCGCCGTTTTCGGAGGCCGCCATCATGCGCCCGCATCCGGTGAATCACGGCATCTGGGAGATGCTCTCGAAAATCAAGAAGATGGAGCAGCGCCTGCGCGCGGCGGGCTTGCCGATGGTGCTGGCGCGCCTGCCGTACTGGCTGCTGGCGCTGCAGTACTGCTACTCGATGCAGGCCAAGATGGCGCGCATCGAGCGCGTCGCCGTGCGCATCCGTTCGTGGCTGGTGTCGGTGCAGGAGTTGTGCGCCAGGGAGGAGGCCAGGACCGAGCTGATCGACGTGCGCCAGGCCATGCGCGACGATATCGAATGCACCAAGCGCACCTTGTGGGACTTGCGCGAGATCTGCCTCGACGTGACGCGGCTGTTCGGCAACGTCGGCTACAGCTCGCGCCGGCTGGCGCGGCTGCAGGAGAACCTGGTCAAGCTGCTGTCCGAGTCATACGAGTCGGCCACGCAGTTGCAGCAGGTGCTGGCCGAGCACGACGCGGCCGCGTTGGCGCTGCTGCGCGGCATGCAGGACGGCGCCGAGTGCGCCCGGCCCGCTTAAAACCCTTCCAGCACAAGCTTGCCCTTGGCGCGGTTGCTTTCGATCAGCGCGTGGGCGCGCTTCAGGTTGGCGGCGTTGATGCTGCCGTAGCGCTCGCCCAGCGTGGTCTTCAGCACGCCGCTGTCCACCAGCTGCGCCACGTCGTTCAGCAGCGCGTGCTGCTGCGCCATGTCGGCTGTTTCGAACATCGAACGGGTGAACATGAATTCCCAGTGCAGCGACACGCTCTTGCGCTTGAGCTTGCTCACGTCCAGCTGGCCAGGATCGTCGATCAGCCCCAGCTTGCCTTGGGGGGCGATCAGTTCGGCGATCGCGGCGAAATGCTTGTCGGTCTGGTTCAGCGCGGCCACGTAGTTCACCGGCGGCAGGCCGAGGCGCTTGATTTCCTGGTCCAGCGGCTTGCTGTGGTCGATCACATGGTGCGCGCCCAGCTGGCGTGCCCATTCCGCCGTGTCCGGGCGGGATGCGGTGGCGATGACGGTCAGCCCGGTCAGTTGGCGCGCCAGCTGCACCAGGATGGAACCGACGCCGCCGGCCGCGCCGATCACCAGCAGCGATTTTCCGGTCTCTCCCGCGTCGCGGCCCGGTTCGCGGCCCGGGTTGCGGCTCAGGTTGCGGCTGACCCCGAGGCGCTCGAACAGCAGCTCCCACGCGGTGATGGCGGTCAGCGGCAGGGCTGCGGCCTGGCCGAAATCCAGGTTCTTCGGCTTGTAGCCGACGATGCGCTCGTCCACCAAGTGCAGCTCGCTGTTGGTGCCGGGGCGCGTGAGCGAGCCGGCGTACCAGACTTCGTCGCCCACCTTGAACAGCGTCACGTCCGGGCCGACCGCTTTCACCACGCCGGCCGCGTCCCAGCCGATCACTTTCAGCTCGCCGTCCGCCGGCGCCACGTTTTTGCGGATCTTGGTGTCGACCGGGTTGACGGACACCGCCTTCACCTCGACCAGCAGGTCGCGGCCGGCGGCTTGCGGCTCGGGCAGCTCGACGTCGACCAGCGCGTCGGCATGGTCGATAGGGTGGGAGGCGCGGTAGGCAACGGCTTTCATGGGGAAACTCCTGGATGGTTGTGCGATGCGAGTATCATCACTTATTTCGCAGGCGCGAAAAAGAGGGCTTTTCCTGAAACACTTTCAAAGGAATGAGGATAGTGCTGCGGCTCGATGATTTGACGGTATTCGTGCGCACGGCGGATGAGGGCAGCCTGTCGGCGGCGGCCCGCGCGCTGGAGATTTCGCCGGCGCTGGCGAGCGCCGGCCTGAAGCGGCTGGAAGGGGAGTTGGGGCTGCGGCTGTTCGCGCGCACCACGCGCTCGCTGCGCCTGACCGACGAGGGCGAGCGCTACCTGGTGCATGCGCGCGAGGCGCTGCGGCTGCTGAAAGAGGGGCACGACACGCTGATGCAGGCCAAGGACGTTCCCGGCGGCACGCTGAAGATCGCCATGCCGTCCGACCTGGGGCGCAATATCCTGCTGTACTGGCTGGACAAGTTCCAGGCCCAGTATCCGGGCGTGCATTACCAGATCAGCGTGAGCGACCGGCAGGCGGACATGTACCGCCAGCCGGTGGACATCGCCATCCGCTATGGCAAGCAGGAGGATTCAAGCCTGATCGCCATGCCCATTGCGCCGGACAACCGGCGCGTGCTGGTGGCTTCGCCGGACTATATCCGCAAGCACGGCAGGCTGGCGTCGCTGGACGATCTGCAGCGCCACAACTGCCTGTGCTACGCGCTGGACGACGTAATCCACAATAACTGGAGCTTCTATCCGCCCGGCAGCAAGGCTGCGGTCACGCTGGCCGTGCGCGGCAACCGCTGCGCCGACGACGCCGACCTGGTGCGGCGCTGGGCCGTGGCGGGACTGGGCATCGCGTATAAATCGAAGATGGATCTGTCGGACGACTTGCGCAGCGGCAGGCTGCAAGTACTGTTGCCCGACATCGTGGGCGAAGCAACCCCGCTGCACTTGGTGTGCATGCACCGCTCGCAAGTGACGCCGACGGTGCTGCAGCTGCGCGACTTTTTGCGCGCCCAGTATGAACAAATGTAAATCAGTGTGCCTTGGACAGGATCAGCAGCCAGCGGCGCAGCACCAGGATTTCCAGGTGGCCGGCTTGCACGCCGGTGTCGCATTCCAGGATAGGGTTGACTGCATAGAAGCGCTTGCGGAAGTCGCGGCACACCAGGATCTCGCGTTTGCCGAAGCGCACCAGGAAAGACATCGGGGCATATTCCAGGCCGAAACGGGAGCCGAAACCGCTGTTCAATGTAGTCATGATTCTTCCTTTGGGTCAGTTGAGTGTTGATCGAGTGAAGCCACTGTATCACAACTACTGTTGAAAAACACAGTACTGTATGAAATATCAGTAGATTTTAATAACTGTTGTTTTTTTGTGCAGCGCCCTCGGTGCGCCAGGGAACCGACGCCGGGCGCGCACAAGCCTTATCATTTGCAAAACAAAGGAGAACCATCCACCTTGAACCAGACAGCTACTTCGAAATTGATGCGCTTCGTGGAAGCGCGCCTGACGCCCGGCGGCGAATTCGGCCTGCACCTGACCGCCGGCGCAGCCCTGATGATGGCGGCCGTGGCCGTTTTCGCCGAGGTGGCGGAGGACGTGGCCGAGAACGACGGCGTGGCCGCGTTCGACTTGCACGTGTCGACCTGGATGCATGTCAATGCGCAGGAGCCGTACACCACCCTCATGTGGCTGCTCACGCACGTGCACAGCGTGGCCGGCATGTGCCTGCTGGTGGCGCTGGCGGGCGCCTTTTTCAGGCGCCGCGCGGAGTTGCACGGGCGCTACTGGCTGCTGGCGCTGGCCTTGTCGGTGCCGGGCGGCATGCTGCTGAACGTGGCGCTCAAGCACATCTACCAGCGCGCCCGCCCGGTGTTCGATGAGCCCATGCTCACGCTGGCCACCTACAGTTTCCCCAGCGGCCACACGGTGGCGGCCACGCTGTTCTGGGGCCTGGTGGCCAGCTACGCGGTGATGACGGCGCAGCGCTGGCGCGTGCGCTGCGCCGTGGTGGCCGGCGCCACGCTGATGGTGGCGCTGACCGGCATCAGCCGCATCTATCTCGGCGCGCATTATCCCAGCGACGTGCTGGGGGCGATGGTGGAGGGCTGCGGCTGGCTGGCGGTCTGCATCACCGGCTGCTCGACCTTGCGCCGCAGGCAGGCCGCGAAGGCGGCGCGGACTGCGCAGACCAGCATGCACGCGAAAGGATAGCCGTGGCCACCGTGGTTCCCGTCATCATCAACGCCGGCGCAGGCCTGGGCTATTGCGGCGAGTTCTCGCAGCAGCTGGTGGCCAAGTTCGCCCGGCACGGCTATGTAGCCGACATCACGCTGGCGCAAAGCGGCGAGGAAATGATCGCGGCCGCGCGGGCGGCGGTGGCGGCGGGCGCGCGGCTGGTGGTGGCCGGCGGCGGCGACGGCACCATCAACGCCGTGGCCTCGGTGCTGGCGGGCACCGACGTGGCGTACGGCGTGCTGCCGCTCGGCACCCTGAACCATTTCGCCAAGGATTTGCAGATCCCGCTGGAGCTGGACCAGGCGATTGCCGCCATCGCCACCGGCGGCCACATGCGGGTGGACGTGGGCGAGGTCAACGGCCGCATTTTTCTCAACAACTCCAGCCTCGGCCTGTACCCGGACATTGTGCGCGACCGCGAGAAGCAGCAGAGCCGGCTGGGACGCGGCAAGTGGCTGGCGTTCACCTGGGCCGCACTGGCGGCGCTGCGGCGCTTTCCCTTCCTGAACGTGCGGCTGAGCGTGAACGGCGAAGAACATGCGCGGCGCACGCCTTTCGTTTTCATCGGCAACAACGAATACCTGATGCAAGGCTTCAATATCGGCGCGCGCAGCCGCATCGACGGCGGCATGCTGAGCCTGTACGTGGCGCAGCGCCCCAGCCGCCTGGGCCTGGTGCGGCTGGCCTGGCACGCGCTGCTTGGCACCCTGGCGCAGCAGCGCGACTTCGACGTGCTGCTGGCCACCGAGATGACGATAGACACGCGCAAGGGCGGCAAGCACGGCAACGCGCGCATCCGCGTGGCCACCGACGGCGAGGTGACGGTGATGCAAACGCCGCTGTCCTACCGCATGCGCGCGGGCGCGCTGACGGTGGTGGTGCCCAAATAGACGGATAACAAAGTAGCGTATACCAAAGGAGAACGCCATGCGTACCCTGGTGCATTTGTCGGATCTGCATTTCGGCCGCGTCGATGAGGCGCTGCTGGCGCCGCTGAAGGCGCGCGTGGAGGCCTTGCGGCCGGACGTGGTGGTGGTGTCGGGCGACTTGACGCAGCGCGCCCGCAGCGCCCAGTTCAAGGCGGCGCGGGCCTGGCTGGACACCTTGCCGGGGCCGCAGATCGTGGTGCCGGGCAACCATGACATCCCGCTCTACAACGTGGCGGCGCGCTTCTTCACGCCGCTGGTGAAATACCGCCGCTACATGACGGCCGACCTGGCGCCGGAATACGTGGACGATGAAATCGCCGTGCTGGGCATAAACACCGCGCGCTCGCTCACCTTCAAGGACGGCCGCGTCAACCGCGAGCAGGTGGGGCGGCTGCGCGAGCGCTTCAACGCGCTGCCGGACGGGCTGACGCACGTGGTGGTCACGCACCATCCCTTCGACCTGCCCGAGCATTTCGACGAGGACGACCTGGTGGACCGCGCGCCGATGGCCATGGAAGCCTTCGCCGACTGCGGCGTCGACTTGCTGCTGGCCGGCCACCTGCACTCCAGCCACGCGGCCAACAGCTCCGAGCGCTACAAGATCGCCGGCTACGCGGCGCTGGTGGTGCAGGCCGGCACGGCCACCTCCACCCGCAAGCGCGGCGAGGAAAACTCCTTCAACGCCATCCGCGTGGAAACCGGCCGGCTGACGGTGGAGCGCTACAGCTGGCAGGACGCGCTGGCCACGTTTGAACTGGCCAGCAGCGAGGTGTTTTGCCGCAACGGCGACGTGTGGGAGTCCACCCGGCCCGCCGCGGCGTAGCATGGCTTAGAACCTGTAGCGCAGCGTCAGCTGCGCCGAGCGCGGCGCGCCGGGCAGGCTGAGGAACTTGCTGGAGCCGTGGCCGGACACGATGTACTCGCGGTCCAGCAGGTTCATCACGTTCAGCTGCACTTCCACCGCCTTGGCGCGGTAGTAGGCCATGGCGTCCACCGTGGTGTAGCCGGCCAGCGTGACGGTGTTGCCCGGGTTGGCGAAGCGCTCGCCCACGTAGTTCAGGCCCGCGCCCGCGCCCCAGTTGCTGTTGAAGGCTTTGCTCAGCCACAGGTTGACGCTGTGGCGCGGCGTCAGCGTGGCGCGCTTGCCCTGCACCGGCTGGCCGTCGTCCCGGGCGATGGAGGCGATCATGCTCGAATCCAGCCAGGAATAGCCGGACCATGCCTGCCAGCCCTGGCCCAGGTCGCCCGCGAAGGTCAGTTCCACGCCGTCGGTGCGCTGGGTGCCCATGGGGATGATCTTGTTGGTGGCCGGGTCGGTGGCCTTGATGTGGTCGCGCTGCAGGCGGAACACGGCGGCGGTCAGCGAAGCGCGGCCGCCCAGCAGGTCGAACTTGGCGCCCAGTTCCTTGTTCTGCGTTTGCTCCGGCGCCATGTCGGCGTTGTTGGCGGCCAGCGCGAAGGTTTCGCCGGAAGGCTGGTAGGACTTGCTGAACGACGCGTAATAGGACTGCTTCGCGTCCGGCTGGTACACCAGGCCGGCGCGCGGGCTCCAGGTGCTGTCGGTGCGCGCCAGGTTGGGCTGGTTCACGCGGCGCTCGATGGTCTTCTGCTCGAAGCGGTCGTAGCGCACGCCGGCCAGCGCTTTCCAGTTGGCCGCCAGGGTCACCTGGTCCTGCAGGTAGCCGCTGCTCACGTCGAACTTGGACAGGTTGTTGGCGCCCGGCGCGCCGCCGGCCATGAAGGGCACGGCCGGCGCCACCGGGTTGAACAGCGATACCGTGGCCACGTTGGCCTGCGAGCGGTTGAGCACTTCCTTGTCCTGCTGGCCGAACTCCACGCCGTACAGGATCTGGTGCTGCATGCCGGCCAGCTCGGCCTTCTGCACCAGTTCGGTTTGGTTGAAGTAGCCGTCTTCGGCGCGGAACACATTGCCGCGCGTGAGCGAGGCGGTCTTGGCGGCCTCGTTGACCGAGCCGACCAGGGTGTTGTTGCGGTTCAGCGTGTAATCGTAGTAGCGCAAGGCGTTGCGCAGCTTGAGCGTGCCGCTGAAGGCGTGTTCCAGCACGAAGCCGGCCGCTTTCACGCGCGCTTCGCTGAAGTCGTTGTCCCTGGCGTTGGCGGCGCCGTAGTAGGTGCCCGGCGCCACGTCCACCACCCGGCCCTGGTAGGACGGAATGCCGAAGTCGGTCACGCGCTTGTCGTGCAGGTATTCGGCCTGCAGCAGCAGGGTGGTGGCCGCGCCCAGCTTGAACTGCACCGACGGCGCCAGCGCCTGGCGTTCCAGGAACTGCTGGTCGCGGTAGCTGTCGGCGTCCTCCACCGCGCCGGTGATGCGGAAGGCTACGCCGCTGTCGGCAATGTTGCGTCCCAGGTCGAACTCGGCGCGCTTCTGCGCCCAGCTGCCCACTTGCAGCGCCACTTCGCTGATGTCCACGCCCGGCTTCTTGGTCACGCGGTTGATCAGGCCGCCGGACGAACCGCGTCCGTACAGCACGGCGGCCGGGCCTTTCACCACTTCCAGCTGTTCGATGTTGGACAGGTCGCGGAAATAGAGCGCGTCGTCGCGGATGCCGTCGATGAACTGGTCGGCGATGGCGGAAAAGCCGCGGATGGTGACCTGGTCGCGCTGGCCGTCGCCGTGCGACATGCCCACGCCCGGCACCGCCTTCAGCGCGTCCTGCAGCGAGCGCACGCCCTGGTCGCGCAGCAGCGTTTGCGGAATCACGTTCACGGTTTGCGGAATGTCGCGCAGCGGCGCGTCGGTCTTGGTGGCGCTGGACGAGTTGGCGGCGTTGTAGCTGTCGGCGTTGGCGGCGCCCACCACGGTCACGGTCGGCATCACGCCATCGGCGGCGATGCCGGCGGCAGCGGCGTCGATCTGGGCGTGGGTGAGGGTGGGGAAGCTCAGTGCCAGCAGCAGCGCCAGCGGGGTTTTCTTCAGTGCCATGCGGATTCCTCGAGAACGTAATGGGTGATGGATTCGATGATTGATTTGTTGATTGATTCGATGGATTCGGCTGGCGGCGGCTGGCTAAATGCAAATAATTCTCAATATCATATTGCAATCTATAAATAAAAACAACTTTTAATTGATAATGATTCGCATTCACAGTATTATCGCTGTTCCAAGCCAGCCAGCTTCCCACCTGCGGAAGCAAGCAAGTCATCCGTCTCCACCGAATGAGGAACACGATGCAAGACTTGATCATCCTGGCCCATGTGCCTACCGATTCCGTCAACCTGGGCTTCCTGCCCGCAGCCAGGGCCCTGGGCCTGAACGTGGTGCTGCTGAGCGACCATGCGGACGCCCACCGCAAGCATTTCAACCAGGCCGGCTTGCCGGCCTACCCGGCCGAAATCGTGGCCTGCGACGTGTTCAACCCGCTGGCCGTGATCGATGTTCTCAGCGCGCGCGCCGCCGCGCCGGCCGCGCTGTTCTCCAATAGCGACCACCTGCAAACCAGCACCGCCGTCGCGGCCGACTACTTCGGCCTGCCGCACAAGGACTGGCACGTGACCTACCGCGCCAAGAACAAGGCGCAAATGCGCGAGCACCTGAAAGCGGAGGGACTCGATCCGCTGTGGTTCGGCCTGGCCTGCAGCCCGGACGACCTGGACCGCCTGGTGGACGAGGTGCTCTATCCGTGCATCGTTAAGCCGCGCGAAGGCGTGGCCAGCCAGCAGGTGACGCTGGCCGCCACCGAGGACGAACTGCGGCAGCAGTGCGCCGCCATCTGGCAGTCGCAGTCGGGCGCGCCGCTGCTGCTGGAGGAATACATCCCCGGCCCGCTGTACACGCTGGAAACGCTGGGCGACGGCGAGCGCCTGTGCGTGCTGGGCGGTTTCCAGGTCAGCCTGTCGCCGCCGCCGTACTTTGTGGAGCTGGAGGCGCGCTGGGGCACTGGCCTGACGGCGCAGCAGGAGGCGCAGGTGGTGCGCATGATAGAGCGCTTCGGCATCGGCTTCGGCGCCTGCCACACCGAGTTCGTGCTCAGCCCCACCGGGCCGCGCCTGATCGAGATCAACTACCGCAATATCGGCGACTACCGCGAGTTCCTGTTGCAGGACACATTGCACATCCCGCTGTTCGAGACCGTGCTGCGGCTCCACTTGGGCCAGCCGCTGCCGGACCTCAAGCCGGCGCAGAACGCCGCGCTGATACGCTACTTCACCGCCTCCGAGGAAGGCCGGCTGGCCGCGTCGCCGTCCGCCTTCGGCGCCGGCAGCGACGGCGTGCAGTGGCAGTACCAGCCGCTGCGCGAGCAGGGCGAGCAGATCCGGCTCAGCAACTCCAACAAGGACTACCTCGGCGTGCTGCGCGGCACCGGCCGCGACGCGCACAGCCTGGCGCAGGCCATGGACCGCGTCAGCGCCGGCCTGGTGTGGGAGATCGCGGCGTGAGGCGCGGCAGCGCGTTGCGCGCGCTGAGCGCCGCCGTCAACATGCGGGAAGAGGATAGCTATATCCGCCAGCGCGTGCTCGATGCCTTGCTGCGCGAGGACGTGCGCGGCTGCGTCAGCCAGGCCGAACTGGCCGGCGCGGAGCAGCTGGCCGGCTATCCCGGCGCGTGGAGCCGCCCCAGCGGGGCGCAGTGGCTGCGGCTGCCGCACTTGCAGGGCGGCGTGCTGTGGATACCGGTGCAGCCCGCGCATTTCATGCAGCAGTGGCGCAGCACGGCCGCGCCGCTGCTGTGGCAGGAGGGCGTGCGGTACACCGAGCTGCTGACGCTGGGCGAGATCCTCGAATGCTTTGCGCGCGGCCTGGCGCCGCAGGCGCGGGCGCTGTTCTCCTCGTTCGCGGCCGAGTGCCGCCTGGCGGTTGAGCACCGCCGCATCGCGGACACCGAGCGCGAACGCTGGTTCGGCGCGCTGCGCCTGGAGCAGGCGGGCGCGCAGGATATGGACTGGAGCGCGTCCCTGCTGCATTACGACAGGGTGGCCGCGTTCCACGACCATCCGCTGTATCCCACCGCGCGCGCCAAGCTGGGCTTCGACCGCGCCGCGCTGGAAGCTTATGGGCCGGAGTGCCAGCAGCCCTTCCAGCTGCGCTGGCTGGCGCTGCCGCGCGCGCTGGTGTTCGCCGAAGGCGGGGCGGCGGGCGGGCGGCCGGCCGCATGGCCGGGCTTCGCCGACGTCGGCCTGGCGCCGGAGCTGGCCGGCAGCCACGTGCTGCTGCCGGTCCACCCCTTCGTCTGGGGCGAGCAGCTGGACGCCATGCTGGAAGGCTGCGGCCTGGCCGGGCAGGCCATCGCCGCGCCGCATCCGTGGCTAGCGGTGGCGCCCACGCTGTCGGTGCGCACCGTGGTGCTGCTGGATGCGCCCGAGTGGCACCTGAAAGTGCCGCTGACGATACGCACGCTGGGCGCCAGGAACATCCGCACCATCAAGCCCAGCACCATCCGCGACGGCCACAGTATCCAGACCCTGCTGGGCGCCATTGCCGCGCGCGAGCCGGCCTACGCACAGCGCCTGCTGCTCACCGACGAGCAGGCGGGCGCGCACGCGGACCACCGCATGTTCCTCGGCTACATACTGCGGCGCTATCCGGACGCGGCGCTGCAAGGCTGCTCGGTGGTGTCCGTCGCCGCGCTCACGGCCACCGCGCAGCACGGCGGCATCGTGGCGCAGGAACTGGCCCAGCGCTACTACGACGGCGACCTGCTGGCCTTCTTCGACGATTACCTGGAACTGACCCTGGGCCTGCATCTGACGCTGTGGCTGCGCTATGGCGTGGCGCTGGAGTCCAACCAGCAGAACTCGGTCCTGGTGCTGGGGCGGCGGCAGGGCGGGCCGCGCCTGCGCCTGCTATTGAAGGACAACGACGCGGCCCGCATCCACACCGGCGAACTGGGGCGGCGCTGGCCGCAGCTGGCGGCGCACGTGGCGGACCTGCAGGACCAGCGCATCGCCGTGGCCGACGCACTGCCGCTGGCGCAGATGTTCATCACCATCACGCTGCAGCTGAACGTCGCCGTGCTGGCGGAGCGCTACGCGCTGGCGCTCAAGGTGGAGCCGTCCGCACTGCACCGGCGCGTGCGCGGCTGCGTGGAACGCGTGCTGGCGCAGCTGGAAGCCGAGGGCGAGGATGCGTCGCTGGCGCGCCGCGTGCTGCTGGAGGACGAGCGCCTGTACCTGAAATGCCTGCTGGTGGCGGCCACGCTGTCGGACAAGAGCGAAACCGGCGCGGCCGACGTGAACAAGTTCTATGGCCGCAGCGCGCCCAACTTCCTGAGGATGGCATGAGCGCAGCGGCCGCGGCGGGCGGTACCCGCCCGGGGCTGGTGATCGGCACCGTCATGCTGTGCCACTTCGTGGCGGCGTTCGCTGCGCTGGGCATGCCGCCGTTCTTCGCGCTGATCCTGGAAGGTTCGCTGCACAGCGGCCAGCCCTTCCTGGCCGGCTGGCTGTACGTGGTGCCCACCTTCTTCACGGCGCTCAGCAGCCCGTGGTGGGGCAGGCTGGCGGACCGCTACGGCAAGAAGCGCCTGCTGCTGCGGGCCCAGCTCGGCCTGGCGGCCAGCTTCCTGCTGGCCAGTTTCGCCCCCAGCGTGGAATGGTTCGTCGCCGCGCTGGTGCTGCAAGGCCTGCTGGGCGGAACCTTCTCGGCCTCCAATGCCTACCTGGCCACGGTGGTGAGCGGCGCGGCGCTGATGCGCAGCCTGACGCTGATGCAGTGGTCGGCCCGCGCCGCACTCGTGATTGCGCCGCTGGGACTGGGATGGCTGCTGATGCAGACCGGTTCGCCGCTGGCGCTGTACCGCTGGCTGGCCGCGCTGCCGCTGTGCGCGGCGCTTGGCATCTGGCTGCTGCCGGCCAGCGCCGCCGCCGCTGCCAAGGCGGCCAAGGCGCAGGCAGCCAGGGTCGAGCCGGTGGCCGCCACGCCGCGCCAAGTCTACCTGCTGCAATGGCTGTTCGTGTTCGCCACCGTCGCCACCATGCCGTACTTCGTCAGCTACGCGCAGGCCGGCGCGGCAACGCCAGCCATCGCCGGGCTGCTGTTCGGGCTGCCGCACCTGGTGTACCTGCTGTGCGCCGTCCCGCTGAGCCGCTGGCTGGGCCGCAGCCACCTGCTGGCCACCATGGCGGGCGCCTGCTTGCTGCTGGTGCTGGCGCTGGCCGGGCAGGCATGGGGCGGCGGCGCGCAGTGGCAATTGCTGGCCGCCTGGCGCCTGCTGATGGGCCTCGGCATGACGCTGGCCTACCTCGCGCTGCACGGCCTGATCGCCGGCCTGGTCCAGCATGACAACGCCGGCCATACCTTCGGCTGGTTCGAAAGCAGTTCCAAATGGGGCGCCGTCGCGGCCGGCCTGGCCGCCGGCCTGCTGGTGCAGCAAACCGGCCTGCGCGCGCCCTTCATCGCCGGCGCCGCCGTGATGCTGGCCTGCGGCCTGTACGCCGCGGCGCTGGCCTGCGCCCCCACACAAAAATACGTATTGGAGAAACCATGAAAGCCACTACCGCGAATTTCCCCGAACACGCGCAAGCGGATGCGCAACTGGACGCGGCGCGCCGCGCGATGGAAACCCTGCTCAATTGCTACTGCCGCGAAGTGGCGGCGCCCCATGGGCAGCTGCAGGCCGGCCCGCCCGGCGCGCAGGACGACTGGCCGCAGTCCCTGCGCATGGCCATGCGCGCCGCCGTGGCCGGTGCAGGCGGCGCCGCTGAGCCGAGCGTGCTGCAGATTGCACTGCCGCACACGCGTGCGCGGCTGCTGGTGGCGGTCGCCGCGCCGTCGGACACGGGCAACTTCAGCTACACCTCGGCGTTCTACGCCAAGACCGACGGCAAGCCGTGGGCGATACTGGACTGGGAAGCGCTGGCCGCCACGCTGCTGCGCGAACTGGGCCAGCAGACCGGCACCGGCCACAACGAGGAATTGATGCAGCAGATGCGCGACAGCGTCGGCGTGACGGCGGCCGTGCTGGCGGTGGCCGATCCTGGCCCGTTCGCCGCGCAGCCG
Source organism: Massilia sp. BGA-UO-ETr-WB1 (assembly GCF_059567845.1). Lineage (NCBI taxonomy): Bacteria > Pseudomonadati > Pseudomonadota > Betaproteobacteria > Burkholderiales > Oxalobacteraceae > Massilia > Massilia sp. BGA-UO-ETr-WB1. The sequence goes on from NZ_JCAQOT010000025.1 coordinate 519,171, forward strand.
GCGGCCGCCTTCATCGCCTCCGAACAGTCGCTGCTGTTCGGCCATCCCTTCCACCCGGCGCCGAAAAGCCGCCAGGGCGTGAGTCATGCCGACATGCTGCGCTACTCACCGGAAACCGGCGCGCGCTTCCCGCTGCACTATTTCGCGGTGCAGCGCGAGCACCTGATGCAGCGTTCCCTGCTGGAGCGCAGCTGCGACCAGATCGTGGCGGCGCAAGCCCCCGCCGGCCTGGTCCCGGACGACAGCCATGCGCTGCTGCCGGTGCACCCGTGGCAGGCCAGCCACCTGCTGCAGCATCCGCTGGTGGCGGCCGCGCTGGAGCAGGGCAGGCTGCGCTACCTCGGCCCGCAAGGCGCCGAATATTTCCCCACCTCGTCCATCCGCACGCTGTACCACCCGGACCAGGAATACTTCTACAAGTGTTCGTTGAATATCCGCATCACCAACTGCGTGCGCAAGAACGCGCACTACGAGCTGGAAGGCGCGTTGCAGGTCAGCGAAATCATGCGTGGGCTGATGCCGGACTTGAAGCAGCGTTTTGCCGGCCTGGAAGTGCTGGAAGAGCCGGCCTTCATGAGCGTGGACCTGAAGTCCGGCGACGCGGCCGGCGACCGCGACGTGAGCGAAGCGTTCGGCATGATACTGCGGCGTGGCTGGCAGGACTTCCTGCGCCCCGGCGCGGTGCCGCTGCTGGCCGGCGCGCTGTTCGGCAACCACGTGCACGGCGCGGCGCGCCTGCGCGAACTGGTGGCGCAGGCGCGCGGCGGCATGACCGCTGCCACCGGCGCCGGCGATACCGCCATGGCCGAGCGCTGGTTCTCGTGCTACGTGGAAGAGCTGATGTATCCGGTGCTGTATTGCTATTTCGCGCATGGGCTGATCTTCGAGCCGCACTTGCAGAACGTGCTGGTGGGCGTGGCGGACGGCTTGCCGTGCCAGGTCTTCCTGCGCGACTTCGAAGGCGTGAAGCTGACCCGCGAACGCTACAGCGTGGGCGACCTGCGCGGCGTGAGCGAAGCGGCCCGCTCGGCGCTGTGGTACAGCGCGGACCTGGGCTGGAAGCGCATCGCCTATTGCCTGTTCGTGAACAACTTCTGCGAGGCGGTGGACCAGCTGGCCGGCAGCGACGCCTTGCTGCGCAAGCGCCTGTGGGCGGTGGTGCGGCACCACGTCGAGCGCTACCAGCAGCTGTACGGGGACAGCCAGTCGGCCGCGCGCCTGGGCGAGCTGCTGGCGGGCGCGCCCTTGCCCGGCAAGACCAATCTGCTGAACCGCTTCTTCAAGCGCGCCGACCGCGCCACCACGTATGTCCCGGTCGGCAATCCGATGACGGTGCGGGAGGCGGCATGGAATTGAGGATGGATGCGGTGTTCGGGCGCCTGCGGGAGGGGCTGCAGGATGCCCTGGCCGAAGCGCGCGAGCCGCTGTGCGCCTATGTGTACGACATGCAGGCGCTGCAGGCACACGCCGCGCGCACGGTGGCGGCATTGCCGGAGCAGTGCGAGCTGTTTTATGCGATCAAGGCCAATTCCGACCTGCCGGTGCTGCGCACGCTGGCGCCGCTGGTGCACGGCTTCGAAGTGTCCTCCGGCGGCGAGCTGGCGTGGGTGAGGGAGCATTTCCCGCACACGCCGGTGATCTTCAGCGGCCCGGGCAAGCTGGATAGCGAGCTGCAGGCCGCGCTGGAGCTGGGCGTGGACGGGGTGCACCTGGAGAGCGTGCACGAGATCGAACGGCTGGGCAGCCTGGCGGCACGGCGCGGGCATGCGGCGCCGGGCGGCCGCGTGCCGGTGCTGCTGCGGATTAATCTGGCACTGGACGGCCTGGCCGAGACGCGCCTGATGATGGGCGGGAAGCCCACGCCGTTCGGCATCCCCGCCGCCGCTCTGCCGGCCGCGCTGGCGCGGCTGCGCGACTATCCGCAGCTGGCGCTGCGCGGCTTCCATTTCCACCTGCTGTCGCATCAGCTGGACGCGCAGGCGCACCTGCAGCTGATGGCCAGCTATCTGCGCCAGGTAAAGCTGTGGTGCGCGCAGCACGGCCTGGATATCGGCCACATCAACGTGGGCGGCGGCATCGGCGTCAACTACCGCGACGGGCAGGCGCAGTTCGACTGGCAGGGCTTCTGCTCCGGACTGGCGCGCCTGATGCGGCAGGAGGCCATGCCCGGCGTGAAGCTGCGCTTCGAGCTGGGACGCTACATGACGGCCTGGTGCGGCTACTATGCGATGGAAGTCATCGACGTCAAGCCCAGCTATGGCAAGACCTATGTGGTCGGGCGCGGCGGCACGCACCACTTCCGCACGCCGCCCGCCCAAGGCCACAGCCACCCCTTCCACGTGATGCCGGTGGAGGCCTGGCCCCATCCGTACGCGCGGCCGCAGGCGCAGGACACGGCGGTCAGCGTGGTGGGACAGCTGTGCACGCCGAAAGACGTGCTGGCTTTCGATGCGCCGGTGGCGCGCGTGCGCTGCGGCGACGTGCTGGTGTTCCCGCTGGCGGGCGCCTACGCATGGCACATCTCGCACCACGACTTCCTGCGGCACCAGCATCCACACCAATGGTATCTGCATGCTGAAGCCTAACCGCCTGCGGCAACAGCTGGCCGGGGGCGCCGCCGTGCACGGCTTGCTCAATTCCATGCCGTCGGCGCTGATGGTGGAGATGATCGCCTGCGCGGGCTACGACTTCGTCATCCTCGACACGGAGCACGTCTGCGTCAACCCGGAGACGCTGGAGCACATGCTGCGCGCCGCCGAGTGCGCGGGCTTGCCGGCGCTGGTGCGGGTGCCGGCGGGCGGCGGCGCGGACATCACGCGCGTGCTGGACGCGGGCGCGATGGGGGTGGTGGTGCCGCACGTCCGCACGGCGCACGATGCGCGCGCCGCCGTGCAGGCCAGCCGCTACCACCCGCTGGGCCAGCGCGGCATCAGCGGCGGCCGCACCACGGGCTTTGGCGCCATCCCGCTGACGGACTATTTCGAGCAGGCCAACCGCGAGATCATGGTGGTGGCGATGATAGAAGATGCGCAGGGCGTGGACAATATCGACAGCATCCTGTCCGTGCCGGGCATCGACATGGTGCTGGAAGGCGCCATCGACCTGTCGCAGTCGCTGGGCCATCCGGGCCGGGCGCAGCATCCGCAAGTGCAGGCCGCCATCGGCCGCGTGGCCGACGCCTGCAGGGCGCACCGGGTGCCGTTCTGCGCCATCCCGCGCGAAGCCGGGCAGCACGCTGCGTGGCTGGCGCGCGGCGTGCGCGCCTTCCTGCTGGGCGACGACCGGGGCGTGAGCTTCCGCGCGCTCAAGGCGCACGTCGGCGGCTACCGGGAACCTACAGCCAGTAATCCATAAACCGCGCCGACCACTCCTTCATGCGCATGCTCCAGGGGCGGTGGCGCCACTGTTCCAGCTTCACCTCGGTGGAGTTGCGCAAATCCTCCTGGAAGGCGCGCTCCATCTCGGCGCCGAAGGACTCGCCCATCACGATCACGCTCACTTCGCTGTTATGCAGGAAGCTGCGCGTGTCCAGGTTGGTCGAGCCCACGGTGGACCAGACGCCGTCGATGACGGCGGTCTTGGCGTGCAGCACGGCCAGCTTCAGCTCGTGGATCTTCACGCCCGCCTGTAGCAGCTCGTCGTACTTGGCGCGCCCGGCGTGCCATACCAGGCCGCTGTCGGACACGCTGGGCAGCACCAGGCGCACGTCCACGCCGCGCCGGGCGGCGGCCGTCAGCGCGTCCATGGTCTGCTGGTCCGGCACGAAATAAGCCATGGTGATGTGGATGGATTTTTTCGCCTCCTGCATCGCCAGCAGATAGGCCTTGAAGATCTCGAACCTGCCGCCCGGCGCGCTGCCCAGCACGCGCACGATGCGGTCGCCGGCGATCACCGGGGTGGGGAAGTAGTCGGCGTCGCGCAGGTCGTCGCTGTCCTGCTGAGTCCAGGCCTGGATGAACAGCCACTGGAAGGCCGCCACGGCCGGGCCCTCGATCTTCACGTGGGTGTCGCGCCAGCCCACGTCCTTCTTGTCGGTGGGCTTGGCCCTGGAGCGGAACGGCGAGCTTTTCGAGTAGGTGTCGCTGATGTTGATGCCGCCGGTGAAAGCCACCTTGCCGTCGACGATGAGGATCTTGCGGTGGTCGCGGTTGTTCACCTTCCAGCCGTTGCCGCGCACCTTGGCCGGATTCACCGGATTGAACGCCACCAGCCTGATGCCGCCGGCGCGCATGCGGTCGAAAAAGGCTTGCGGCACGCCGATGGTGCCCACGCTGTCGTAGATGATGTTGACGGTGACGCCCTCGGCCTGCTTCTTCAGCAGCAGGTCGGCGAACTGGTTGCCCAGCACGTCCTCGTCGAAGATATAGGTCTCGAAATTGACGTGGTTCTTGGCCGCGTCGATGGCCTTCATCATTTCGCTCAGGGTGGCGGGGCCGTCGAACAGCAGCTGCACCTTGTTGCCCGCGATCAGGGGCACGCCGGTGGCCGCTTCCTCCAGCGCCGCCTGCTGCCCCAGGTCCAGCGCGCCCTTGGCCCAGCGCTTCTTCAGCAGCGATTCGCTGGTGTTGGCCGACAGCTTGCCGTTGGCGGTGTGGATGCGCGGCGCGTCCGACGCGGCGGCCTTGGCCTTGGCGTCGTCCAGCTCCACCGTGGGCAGCGAAGCGCACGCCACCAGGGACCAGCAGGTCAGTATGGTTGCCAGCCAGCCGCGCGCGCTTGGGAGTGTCATAGCTTTATCTCTTCATGGTCGTCTCATCCGGCAATATGGGGGCCGTATCCCTGGCGCCAAGGAAGAAATCGACCGGCGCCGTGATGAAACGGCGGCCCAGCGCTTTCAGCAGGGCAAAGCCATGCTTGAAGCGCACCTGCCGCGAGCGCAGCGCCACCCACAGCGCCAGCGCGAAGCTGACCAGCAGGTTGACCGCGCCGATGGACAGGAAACCCGATACGGACTTCAACACCAGTTGCCAGCTGACATTGTGATCCAAGGCCACAATTGCTGTCGCGAAGTTGGCAGACGAGAAAGTGACGTGGCGGATGTCGATCGGCAGGCCCAGCAGGAAGCCCAGGGTGCCGATGCTGCCGAGCAGGATGCCGAAGTAGAAATTGCCCATCAGGCCGCCCAGGTTGTTCTCCATGTAGACGGCCAGGCGGTCCAGGCGTTTCTGGCCGATGATGCGGCCCAGGCCGCGCCGTTGCGAGATGCGCTGGGCGAAGCGGGTGTACAGCGCCTTGTTGTCGTAGTAGCCCGAAATCAGGCCGGCCAGGAACAGGCACACGCCGGCCACCGCCGCGTACAGCAGCGCCGGGCTGCCGATCGGGTCGATATCGTGCAGCAGGTGCATGGCCTTTTCCGGCGACACCAGGTGGCGGCCGGTGATGCGCTGCCAGCCGAAGGCGATCAGCCAGGCGGTCGGGATGGCGGTGGCCAGGTTGCCCAGCACCGCCCACACTTGCGTGCGGAACACCTTGTTGACCAGTTCGGCCATGCTGTCGACGTCGAGGTATCTGCCGTCGCGGCTCTGCAGGCCGGTGGCGATGCGCGAGGCCGTCATGGCCGGCTGCTTGGTGGCCACCGTGAAGTGCATCAGGTGGATGAACATGAAGCCCAGCGAATAGTTCATGCTGAACAGGAAGGCTTCCACCAGCGGCGCGGCGCGCAGGTAGGACATCAGGATCTTGAACAGCGCCATGAAGCCGATGACGAGGCCGGCGCCGGCCGAGGACAGGAACATGCCGCCCAGCTGGCTGCGGTTGTCGGCCACGTAGTGCTCGCCGGTGCGGCTGGCGTTCTCGGTGACGTTGCGCGCCAGCAGGTGGATATTGTCGGCCAGCAGGTCGCGCACCGTGTACTTCTTGTTGTGCGCCTCGATCAGCTCCAGCATCAGCGCGATGCCGGCGGCGCGGCGCTCGCTGGCCGGCGCGTCCAGCAGGCCGCCGGAGGTATCGACCAGGAACAACAGCTTGCGCAGGCGGTCGATGCTTTGGGTCAGCGTCACCAGCAGATAGGTCAGCGCGATGCTGGTGCCCTGCGCCAGCGCCTTCTTGCGGATCTTGGCCACCACGGCGTCGCACTGGTCCAGCATCACCAGCAGGTGGGCGGCATCCTCCACCTGCTCGGCCTGGCCCGCCAGCAGCTGCTGGTAGCCCTCCAGGTAGGCGTTCACTTCGCGGTTCTGCTCGGTGAACGGCGAATCGAACACTTCGATCTCGGTGTGGAAGTTGGTCAGCTTCGGTTCCAGGCCGATGGCGGCCACGCGGTAGGACAGCGTGCGGATCGCGTCCAGCAGGCCGGGCAGCATCACGTTGCCCATGCCGGGCTGGGCGGTGAAGACGGTGTCGAACAGCTCCAGCCAGTCGGCGGCGGGAACGGCGCCGATCCACAGGTGGTCGGTTTCCTCGTGGGCCAGCTGGTCGAGCGCATCGCTCAGATACTCGTCGCCCAGCGCGGGCGGCAGCACGCGGTAGGCGATGCGGCGTTTCAATTCGGTGAAGAAGCCGTCGTTCGACAGCACGCCGATCTCGGTGTACAGGCTGGAATGGCGGCGCGCGGCGAGCAGGCGCAGCACGTAGTCGCGCAGCGCCTGCGCGTGCAGCGGATCGGCCTTGAGCAGGCGGGTCAGGGTGCGGACGTTGGCGATTGCCTGGGCCGCATCGGCGGGCCGCTTCGGGCGCAGCGTATTGAAAAGTTTTACCAGCGTATCGATGCTGGCGGTCGCATCGGAGATGCTTTCAAGAATATTAAGCATCCCTCTAGTCTACCCGAAATGCTGCAATCGCACATTTCCTCACTGCAAAATGGGGTCAGGGTTAATATTGCCGTGCCGACTAATTAACCCTGACCCCATATTGGGTTTTAGCAAAGGTTGATCTTGGCGGCGGCCTGGCGCAGTTCGGCGCGGAAGTCGGGGTGGGCGATGCTGATCAGCTCTTCGGCCCGCTGGCGGGCGGACTTGCCGCGCAGCTGGGCCACGCCGTATTCGGTGACCACGTAGTTGATGTCGTTCTTGCCGGTGGTGACGTGGGTGCCGGCCGTGAGCGTGGGGACGATGCGCGAGATGGTGCCGTCCTTGGCGGTGGAGGGCAGCACGATGAAGGCCTTGCCGCCGCGCGAGCGGTTGGCCGCGCGCACGAAGTCGACCTGGCCGCCGGTGCCGGAGTAGGGCAGGTGGGCGATGCTCTCGGAACCGCACTGGCCCAGCAGGTCGATCTGCAGGCTGGCGTTGATGGCGATCAGCTTGTCGTTCTGGCCGGCGATGTAGGGGTCGTTGGTGGTGTTGACTGGGTGCATCTCGAGCATGGGGTTGTGGTGCATATAGTCGTACAGCCGCTTGGAGCCGAGCGCGAAGGTGGCCACCATCTTGTTCGGCAGCCAGGTTTTCCTGCGGTTGGTCACCACGCCCGCTTCCACCAGGTTGAGGATGCCGTCGCCTATCATTTCGGTGTGGATGCCCAGGTCGCGCTTGGCGGTCAGCTGCATCACCACCGCGTCCGGAATGCCGCCGTAGCCGATCTGCAGGGTCGAGCCGTCCTCGATCATGTCGGCCACGTATTTGCCGATCGCTTCCTGCACCGGGCCGATCTTCGGCAGGCCCACTTCAATGATGGGCTCGCTGCTTTCCACCAGCGCCGCCACCTGCGAAATGTGGAGGTGGCACTGGCCATGCGCGAAGGGCACGTTGGGGTTGACTTCGAGCACCACGGCGCGCGCCTGCTGCACGGCGGCCATGGTGTAGTCGGCGCCCAGGCTGAGCGAGAACCAGCCTTGCTCGTTCATCGGCGAAGCCATGGAGAACACCACGTCGGACGGGATCTGCGCGCGTTCGATCAGGCTGGGCAGTTCGGAGAAATAGGCCGGGATGAAGTCGGCCCAGCCGGCCTGGCCGGCGGCGCGCGAGGCGCCGCCGAAGAACAGGGCGACGTGGCGCACGTGCTGCACGGTGTCGCAGTCGAAGTAGCCGTATTTGCGCAGCGCGAGGATTTGCGACACCTTCACGTCGCGGAAGCGGCGCCGCTGCTCGGACAGCTCGGTGAGCAGGGTGGGCGGTTCGCCCGCGCCCGAGGGCACGATGATGAAGTCGCCGTCGCGCACGTGCTGGACGGCGTCGCTGGCGGACATGCGCTTGCCGGCGTACTGGGCGGCGTAGTGGGCTGCGGTGGTGCTCATGGTTGGTCTCCGGGCTTTTGATTTGGTAGTTTTTGCTAAACTATACGCCTCCCGCCATGATGAATATCAAGCGGACGACAATTGACCGGTTTGAATGTGAGCGCGCGCACAGAAATGCAAGTCACTGCGGCGTAATCTGTAGTTATTATGAAAACCGCACTCTGGACCGTCGTGTTGTTGTCTCCGCTGGCCGTGCTGGCACAGGCTCAGCCGCCGGCGTCGTCGGTGAATGTCTACGGTGTGGTGGACGCGGGCGTGGTGGCCGAGCGCGGTTGCGGCACGGCTTGCGCCGGGACCAAGGTCAGCAGCGGCGTGGCCAGCGGTTCGCGGCTGGGCGTGTCCGGCAAGGAAGACCTGGGCGGCGACGTGCGGGCCGTGTTCACGCTGGAGGCGGGCGTGGGCGCCGACACCGGCCAGTCCGAGGAGGGCAGGCTGTTCGGCCGCCAGGCCTTTGTCGGGCTGGAAAGCCGCTGGGGCGCGATCACGCTGGGCCGCCAGTACAACCTGCAGTATGAAACCCTGATCGACGTGGCCGACCCGTTCCGGGGCGGCATGGCGGGCACCGCCACCAACCTGGCCGGCTACACCACGCGCCGCTACGACAACACCGTCAAGTACTCGACCCCGCAGGTGCGCGGCTGGAGCGCCGGCGCGATCTACAGTTTCGGCGAGTCGCCCTACAGCACCCGCCACAACCGCGCTTACGGCGCCACCATCGGCTACGAGAACGGCCCCTTCACGCTGCGCGTGGCGCACCAGCGCAAGAACAACCTGTCAGACGCCACCGGCGTGGTGCCGGCAATCGACTATTCGTCGCGCAATACGCTGGTGGCGGCCAATTTCAACATGCGGACCGCCACGCTGTACGCGGCTTACGGCGTCAACCGGGGCATCGGCAGCTCGCCGTGGGACCCGTCCAACCCCTACGGCGCGCTGGTGGCGCCGATGCCGACCAATAACAGCCACGACATCCTGGCCGGCATCGCCATTCCGCGCGGCGCGGCCACTTTCATGGTGTCCTACATCCACAAGAACGACCGCACGCTGGCCAACCAGGATGCGGACCAGATCGCCGCCGGCATGACCTATGCGCTGTCCAAGCGTACCAGCTTGTACGCGGCCTACGCCAAGATCAAGAACAAGAACGGCGCCGGCTATACGGTAGGCAACGCCACCGACAGCGGCAAGGGCAACAGCGGCATCAACCTGGGCTTGCGCCATTCATTCTGAGCAAGTTTTGCCATAGCCGTGCTACAGTTTGCGACTGTGATCAACAACCGCCCGGAATTTTCATGTATCTCACCTACTTCAACGGCAGCTGGAGCGAAGGCAATGCCCCGCTGTTCGGCGCCATGGACCACAGCGTCTGGCTCGGCTCTTCGGTTTTCGACGGCGCGCGCTCGGTGCGCGGCCATATGCCCGACCTGCGTCCGCACCTGGAGCGCGTGGTGCGTTCGTCCACCAGCGTCGGCCTGGTGTGCCCGCTCAGCGTGGATGAAATGGAGCAACTGGTGCGCGAGGGCGTGGCCAGGTTCCCGGCGGACGCCGAACTGTACATCCGGCCGCTGGTGTTCGGCACCGACGGCCTGCTGATACCGGTGGCCGAGAAGTCGGCCTTCGCGCTGACCCTGTTCGATGCGCCGATGCCGCCGTTCACCGGCTTCTCGGCCTGCCTGTCCAGCCTGCGCCGGCCGGATGCCGACATGGCGGTGGCCGACGCCAAGGCGTCCGCGCTGTACGCCAATTCCACCAAGGCGCTGCGCCTGGCCAAGGAGCGCGGCTACGACAACGCGGTGATGGTGGACAGCCAGGGCCACGTGGCCGAGTTCGCCACGGCGAACCTGTTCTTCGTCACGCCGGAGGGCAAGGTGGTGACGCCGGTGCCGAACGGCACCTTCCTGTCGGGCATCACCCGCGCGCGCGTGATCAAGCTGCTGGCCGAAGCCGGCGTGGCGGTGGAGGAGCGTTCGGTGAAGCCGGAGGAGCTGCTGACGGCGCTGGAGATCTTCAACACCGGCAACTACGGCAAGGTGACGCCATGCGTGCGCTATGAAGACCGCGCGCTGCCCGTGGGGCCGGTGGCCACGCAGGCGCGCGATCTGTATTTCGCGTTCATGGACCAGCACTGATCCACGTCACGTAGCTATTTTTTCGCGCTGCAGCTGGGGCTGAGCAGGCGGCCGGTGCTGTCGATGGTCATGCTCTCCTGCTTGCCCTGCACCGTGCCGGACATGTTCATGCGCATGGTGTAGGCGCTGTCGCCCTGGAACAGCACCTGGCCGCTGCCGGTCGAGGGCGGGTTGGTGCAGGTGTAGCTGATGTTCATGCCGCCGGGGATGGGCGTCTGGCTGGTCTTGCAGTCGCCCTGCTGTCCGGCCGGCAGTTCCTTCTTCTCGGCCATTTCCTTGGTCACGCAATAGGTGATCTTCATGCCCCCGTCGGCGCCGCCGGCGAGGGCGATGCCTTGCTTGGCCATCATGGCTTCCATCATCTGGCGCTGCTCGGGCGGCAGCGCGGCCAGCTGCTTTTGCGCTTCGGCCAGGGCGTTGGCGTTGCCGCCCTTGGCATTGCTGACCTTGTTGTTGATTTCCCAGAGGCCGGGGCGGATGGTCTGCGCCGACGCGGGCAACATGAAAGCGGCCGCAATCACTGCGGCCGGGAGGGTGAGACGGAGGTTGCGTGTGGATGGCATGGCGGCTCCCGTTAAGCGTAGCCGCCAGCATACCGCATCAGCCTCGGCTTTGCGGTTCCGCTACGAAGATTTCCACGCGGCGATTGCGGGCGCGGCCGCTGTCGTCGTTGTTGGAGGCGATCGGTTCGCGCGAACCCTTGCCTTCCACCACGATGCGGGTGGGCGACACGCCGCGCGCAGCCAGGTAGTCGCGCGCGTTGGAGGCGCGGTCGACCGACAAGGGCTGGTTGATGGCGTCGCTGCCGGTACTGTCGGTGTGGCCGATGATGCTGACCGTGGCGGCAGGATTCTCGTTCAGCGTGGTGGCGAAACGGTCCAGGATGGGACGGAAGTTCGATTTGATGTCGGCGCGGCCGGTGTCGAAGGAGATGTCGCTCGGAATCTCCAGGCGCAGGCGGTTGTCGGCGGTCTTGCTGACTTGAACGCCGGTGCCTTGCGTGGCCTGCTCCATGGCGCGCTTCTGGTTTTCCATGCGGGTCGACCAGATATTGCCGATGACGGCGCCGGCCGCCGCGCCGATCAGCGCGCCGCCTGCCGTGCGGCCACTGCTGTGGCTGCCGGTGGTGCCGCCGATCAGCGCGCCCAGCGCGGCGCCTGCGCCGGCCCCGGTGGCCGTGCCGCGCTGGGTAGCGGACATGTCGGCGCAGCCGGTGCTGGCGAGGGCGATGACCAGCGCCATCGCGCCGGCCAGGGGTGTTTTACTGCGGTTGTTACCGATTGGGTTCATGGACCTTCCTTTTGGCTAAATGCCGCGTCCGCTTATCAGGCGCAGCAGGATCATAATAATAGCCACTACCAGCAAAATGTGGATGAAGCCGCCGATGGTATAAGAAGTCACCAGGCCCAGCAGCCAGAGGATGATGAGTACTACAGCGATGGTATATAGCATGATAGTGGCCCTCTCGTCTCAATGTTATTTAGGAGTTGTCAGTATCGGCGCTTGCCGCCGGGTGTTCTGTTCGGTGCCGTACATTAATGATTATTTCTTGGCCACGGTGTCTTAGCCATGGCGCAGTTCGCCCTTCACCACGCGCACGCGTTCGCCCTGCTGCCAGTTGGGGGAGCTGCGGTGGAAGGTGCGCTGGCTGCCGTCGTCCATGCGCACCTTGATGGTGTAGCTGCGCGTGGCGCGCATATTGCCCTCCACCTGGTTGCCGACCACGGCGCCGCCCACGGCGCCCGCCACGGTGGCCAGCTGGCGGCCATGGCCGCCGCCGATCTGGTTGCCCAGCAAGCCGCCGACCACGGCGCCGGCGCCCGCGCCCAGGCCGCTGCCTTGGGCGCGGGTGGTCACTTCGCGCACCGATTCCACCACGCCGCAGCTCTTGCAGACGGCCGGTTCGGCCTGCGCCGCGCGCCGTGGCTGGGCTGCGGGATCGGGGGCGCGCTCGGCTGTGCGCTCGGATGCGCGCTCATAGGCCGGCTCCGCGCCGGCGTAGGCGGCATTGGCGGGCGGCGGCACCGGCGTCAGGCTGGAGCCGGGGCCGGGACCGGGGTGGTAGCCGGGATAGGAGGCCACCACGGCGTCGCTGGCGGGCTGCTGCGCCTGCGAGGCCGCAGCCACTTGCTGCGGCGCCGGGTTGCTGTTGGAAGTGGGCAGCCAGCCCATCAGCGCGGCGATGCCCACGCTGCAGAACAGGATCACGGCGATGGCCGCGATAAGCAGCAGCGGGTGGTTGGAACGGATGGAGTTGGCGGGGTTGCTATGCATGATGTTTTTCCTTTGCAGACTGATGCATGGGATTGTCGCCGCGCCGGGCGGCTAGTTCAGTGCGTCAGCGTACATACATGGAAATTCAATGCCGCTACCCTTGGTTTCATGATGAAGAAAAGCTAACTGTTGCCATCCCATGGACCTGACCGTCGCCACCGCCCACAGCAATATGCCGCCGCCCGACTCTGGCAACCGGCTGCTGGCCAGCCTGCCCGAGGACGATTTGCTGCACCTGGAATCGCTGTGCGAGCAGGTGCATTCGGACGTGGGCGACGTGCTCTACGAACCCGGGCAGGCGATCCAGTACATCTATTTCCCCAGCGACAGCCTGATTTCGCTGCTGGCCGTGGCGGAAGGGCGCATGACGCTGGAAGTGGGCTCGGTGGGCCGCGAAGGCATGATAGGCTCGTCGGTGGCGCTGGGGCACGAGCTGGCGCAGGTGCGCGCCGTGGTGCAGCGCGCCGGCCATTCCAGCCGCATCCACGCGGCCGATTTCTGCGCCGAGTTCGCACGCATGGAGTCGCTGCAGCGCCTGCTGTACCGCTACACGGACACCTTGCTGGCGCAGGCCATCCAGATCGCCGTGTGCAGCCGCTTCCACGTGCTGGAGGCGCGCCTGGCGCGCTCGCTGCTGATCACGCGGGACCGCCTGCAGTCGGAAAAATTCCACCTGACGCACGAGTTCCTGGCGCATGCGCTGGGCGTGCGGCGCGTCGGCGTGACCAAGGCGGCCAGCGCGCTGCAGAACCAGAAGCTGATCACCTACAGCCGGGGCAATATCGAGATCCTCGATTCGGCCGGCCTGGAGGCGGTGTCCTGCCGCTGCTACGAGATGGTGAAGGATACCGGCAGCATCGGCATGGCCAATGTGTTCCTGTAGCCCGGCCCGGCCGGGCGCATCCCAAAATGCGGCCGTAAAAAAAGGACTTCCGCGGAAGTCCTTTTTGCTATGAGGCAGGCTGCTTAGCGCGGCGGCTTGCTGACCTGGTTGCCGATCACGCCGCCCACCGCTGCGCCGCCGACGGTGCCGACCGCGCTGCCGCCGGTCAGCACGGAGCCGGCCACGCCGCCCACCGCGGCGCCGACCGCCGTGTTTTTATCTTGCTGGGACATGCCCGCGCAAGCACTCAGGGACAGGACTGCGGCAATGGCCGCCAGATGTTTAATGTGGTTCATGATTGTTCTCCTTTATTTGAGGCGCATGTCATTGGTGACGCTTTTCACGCCGTTGATGCTGCGGGCCGCCGCTACTGCCTTGTCGATGTCCGCCTGCGAGGAGACGAAGCCGCTCAGCTGCACCGTGCCCTGGTAGGTTTCCACGTTGATTTCGGAAGCGTTCAGTTCCGGCTGGTTCACCATGGCGGCTTTGACGTTGGCGGTCAGGGCCGTATCGTCGATGTACTCGCCGGTGCTTTCAGCCGTGGACGTCGATGCGCAGCCTACCGTTGCGGCCAGCATCAGCGCGCCAAGCAGGGCGGGAAGGGATTGCAGAGTTTTCATCGTTTGCTCCTTGAAAGATTGCGCCTGGCAACAGGCGCTTCCAACAGGACCAGATTAACCGCGCTCAGCCAAATGTTCTGTACGCCATCGCACGCTGATGCGAGCCTGGGCGGGCATATGTGTTACTTATTGTTTCCGCGCCGGGCGGCCTTTCAGCGTCTTGCCCGGCGGCGGCGCCACCGGTTTCTGGCGCGCCTGCGCCAGCAGCTTGGCGCATTCGCTGTCCTTGCCGGGACCGGTGTTGATCAGCGGCAGCAGCGCCGCCACCGGAGCCGCCGCCACCGCCAGCGCCAGCGCGCCGCCGGCTTTCATGGCCAGCACGCCCTTGTCCACGCTCACGTCCGGGTTCTTGAAGGTGCCGGTCACGTACAGCGGCGAACGCAGCGTGATGATGCGCAAGCCTTTGCTGTCGGGCTTGAGCGTCAGGTTCAGCTGCTCGCTGGCCAGGTTGACGCTGCCGGTCACGCCGATCACGGCGTCCTCGGTGTCGACGATGAATTCGCGCGTTTGCGCCAGGCCGTTGGTGACGGCGAAATCGGCCGCCATGCAGTTGAGCTTGACCTGCTTGTCGCCGGACAGCTTGGTCAGCACCACGTTGCCGAGGTTTAGCCCCATCTGCTCCAGCAGCAGCTTGCTGATGCTGCCCTGGTTGATCAGCGCCTTCACTTCGCCGTTCGAGGCGGCCAGCAGCGTGGCCACGGAATCGCCGGTGGCGCTCAGCGACGCGTCGCCGTTGATCTCGCCCACGCTGGCCTTCAGGCCGTCCAGCGTGGGGAACAGTTCCTTCAGCTTCAGGTGGCGCGCGCTGGCCTTCAGCTCGGCGCGGATGGCATTCTTGTCGGTGCGGCCGCTGCCGTCGAGCTTGACGTTCGAGGTCAGCTTGCCGCCGGCCCAGTCGAAGTTGAGCGGCGTCAGCGTCAGCGCGCCGTCCTTCAGGTGGATCTCGGTCACCAGGTTGGCGATCGGCAGCTGTTTTTCGCGCACGATGCGGTCGGCCTTGAACTTCACGTCGGCGTCGATGCTGGTCCAGCGCTCGGTGCGGAATTTTTCCACCGGCAGCACCTTGCCGCTGGGCTGCACCGCCGGCAGGCCGCGCGCCTGCTTGCTGGCGTTGGAGTCGGCGCCCACCAGCGGGCCGAGGTCGGCGAACTGCAGCAGGCGCGATTCCACGTTGCCGCTCAGGTAGCCGCGCGGCTGCTTCTGCTGGTATTCCATGTGGCCGCTGATGTCGCTCGAGCCCACTTTGCCGGTGAACTTGTCGTAGATGTAGTGGCCGCCGTCCTTGCCCAGCGTGGCCTTCAGGCGGCCGGACGTGGTGAAGGGCGGCGTTTCCGGCAGCACGATGCCGGTCAGCCCGTACAGGCGCGCCATGCTGGGCGCGGCCATGGTCAGCTTCATGTCGAGCGCGGCCAGCGCGGTGGGCTTGGTCAGCGTGCCTTCGACGGCGATGCGGGTGCCGCCCAGGTTGACGTCGGCCGCGATCGGGTAGGGCGTGGTTTGCTGCTGCAGCGACAGCACCGCGCCGGCCTTGCCGTGGCCGGTGACCGGCGCGCCGCGCCACTGGCCCTTCAGTTTCCACGACACGCCGTAGGCCGGATCGGCGTTGATGGTGTCGATCTCGGCGGTGGCGTCGGCCTTGGCCAGCGCGTCCTTGTAGTGCACGGTGCCCTTGTTGAACACCACGCGCTGCAAGTCCAGCTGCCACGGCGAGGGCTTGTCCTTTTTCTGGAAGGTCCAGTTGTTCTTGCCGTCCTCGCTGCGCTGCAGCAGCACGGTGGGCGCTTCGAAGCGCAGCACCGGGATCGAGATCTGCTTGCTCAGCAGGGCGAAGGGATTGAGCGAGAACGAGAACTCGCCCACGCTGGCCATCTCGGCCGGCTGCATGCCGGCCGGATTGCCGAGATGGACGTCTTTCGCCACCAGGTGCGGCCACGGCAGGCGGTCGCGCCAGCTGCGCTCGCCCTCTGGCACGATCTGCTTTTCCCACGTGAGCGCCAGGTTGCCGTTGATGGAGAAGGCGCGGCCGATCGCTTCGCCGGTCTTTTCGCTGAGCCACGGACGGGCGCGGTTCCAGTCGTAGTTGAGCAGCACGACCAGGGCAATGGCGGGCACGGCGATCAGGGTGCCGCCGATGGCAAGGGCGATTTTTGTTCTTCTCGGCATGGACATGGCGCGGCCTTTCATACTGGGAGTATGGCGATAGCCTACACCACGCATGGCGGGTGCAATGTGCGGCACCGTACTGAATGGGTTCTCCAGAACGCTTATAACGTTGATACCCCCTCATACATTCAAGGAGAACAATAATGAGCACTGCGCTGCGTATGCAATCCACTTCCGCCATTTGCGGCCTGGTCCTGCTGGTGCTGGCCGGCTGCGCCAGCCAGAAGGCGCCCGCCACCGCCGATGTCGCTGTTTCGCGCGCGGCGGTCGAGAACGCCACCTCCGCCGGCGCGGCCGAACTGGCCCCGGCCGAAATGACGTCGGCGCGCGAGAAAATGCTGCGCGCCAACCAGGCGCTGGCCGCCAAGGACTACCAGGCCGCGCGCGACCTGGCCACCCAGGCCCAGGCTGATGCCCGCCTGGCGCAGAGCAAGGCCAACTCGGCCAAGGCCACCGCCGCCGCCGACGCGCTGCAGGAAAATATCCGCGTGCTGCGCGAAGAGCTGGACCGCGCCAACACCACGACCGTCAAATAAGCCGTCAAATAAGCCAGGAGATAGAAAATGAATATGAACCTCAAACCCGCCGTGCTGGCGCTGGCCATCGCCCTGGGCGCTTGCAGCTCGGCTCCGACCACCACCAGCTTGCTGGACCAGACCCGCGGCGACTACATGGCCGCGCAGAACAACCCGGCGGTGGCGCAGTATGCACCGGTTGAGTTCCGCCAGGCCACTGCCGCGCTGGACCGCGCCAACGAGGCGGCGGCCCGCAAGGATGACGCCGCCGAAGTCGACAAGCTGGCCTACATCGCCAAGCAGCGCATCGGCGTGGCGCAGGAAGTCGCCAAACAGAAGGGCGCGGAAGCGTCCGTGGCCGACTCGGCGCGCCAGCGCGACCAGATCCGCCTGGACGCGCGCACCGTCGAGGCCGAGAACGCCAAGCGCAGCGCCGAGCAGGCCCAGGCGCAAGCCGAGGCGGCCCGCAGCCAGGCCGACGCGGCCCGCATGGCGGCCGAGACCCAGGCCGGCGCCACGCGCGACGCGCAAGCCAAGGCCGACGCACTGGCGGCCCAGCTGGCCGAACTGCAGGCCAAGCAGACCGAACGCGGCATCGTCATCACCTTTGGCGACGTGCTGTTCAATACCGACCAGGCGGTGCTGACCGAGGGCGGCCAGCGCACGCTGCGCAAGCTGGCCGACGTGCTGAACCAGAACCCGGACCGCAGCGTGATGGTGGAAGGCTTCACCGACAGCACCGGCAGCTCGGCGCACAACCTGGAACTGTCGCAGCGCCGCGCCGAAGCGGTGCGCAGCGCGCTGATGGGCATGGGCATCGAAGGCACGCGCGTGGCCACGCGCGGCTATGGCGAAGCCTATCCCGTGGCCGGCAACGACTCGGCCGGCAACCGCCAACTGAACCGCCGCGTGGAAATCGTGCTGTCCGATGCGGGCCGCCCGGTGAACGCGCGCCGATGAACACTTGAAAAGGAATTGTCATGGCTGAATCCACACTATCCCCACCCGCCGGCATCGATACGGCAGCCATCCGCGCCGCGGCGCAAAACCTGTCGGACGGCCCGGTCACGGCCGGCTACAAAGGCGACCGCGAGGCGGTCATCAAGATGCTGAACGGCGCGCTGGCCACCGAACTGGTCTGCATCTTGCGCTACAAGCGCCATTACTACACGGTTGCCGGGCGCGACAACGCCGGCGTCAAGGCCGAATTCCTCGAGCATGCCACCCAGGAACAGGAACACGCGGACTGGCTGGCTGAGCGTATCATTCAGCTGAATGGCCAACCTGATTTTAATCCGGCAACGTTGCTTGATCGCAGCCATGCCGAGTATGATGAGTCTGGGGAGGTGCAGTCGATGGTGCGCGCCAACCTGATCGCCGAGCGGGTGGCCATCGAGTCCTACCGCCAGATGATCGAGCAGATCGGCGAATCGGACCCGACGACAAAGCAATTGTTGATTAAGATCATGGCAGTCGAGGAGGAACACGCCGACGATATGCGAGACCTGCTCGAATAACTGGCCGAATGAATGCTTGACTAAGTTTTTTTTGCAGTACGTTTTTACCCACCATAACAACAGGAGTCCATCATGCTTGAAAATAACATCAGTACCGTGAACAACGACGTGAAAACCCTGGTCAAGGACGCCCAGGCGCTGTTCACCGCAGCCACCGCGCTGACCGGCGAAAAGGCCGAAGAACTGCGCGGCCGCGGCATGCGCGCGCTCGACACGGCGCTGGCCAAGGCCCATGAGGCGCAGCAAAGCGCCGTTGCGGCCGGCAAGCAAATGGCACAGACGACTGATGCCTATGTGAAAGAAAATCCATGGCGTTCGATCGCCCTGGCCGCTGGCGTCGGCTTGCTGGTGGGCGTGATCCTGGGCCGCAAGTAATTGCCGGTGCCAGGAGCTGACATGGAGCAACCTGCATCGCCTGCCCCTGGCTTGATCGGCTCGCTGGCCGGCGTCTTTCGCAACACGGCGCGGCTGATCCTGTCGCGCATCGAGCTGGCGGCGCTGGAGCTGTCCGAGGTGCGCGAGCACCTGGTGCAGCTGTCGGTGGTATTTGCGCTGGCGCTGGTGGCCGGCTGGTTCGCGGTGGCGTTCACCACGGCCACCGTGGTCTATCTGGCGTGGGAGGCGATCGGCTGGAAGATCCTGCTGATCCTGGCCGCCGTGTTCATCGTCATCACCCTGTGGCTGGTGATGATGGCGCGCGGCCTGCTGCGGCAGAACAAGCTCGCCTTGCCCATGACGATGGCGGAGCTGCAAGGCGACCGCGACATGCTGTTGTAATGGAGTTGCCATGACTAAGGAAGAACGCGCGGCCCTGGCGGCCGCCAAGGAAAAGCTGGTGCTGGAAGGCCAGCTTTACCGCGTCAGCGTGGTGCATGCAAAGGCCCAGGTTGCCAATGCGCTGCGCCCGGACGCCATCGTCCACAGCGCCATCGAGCATGCGCTGGGCGCGGTGCAGCACCGCTTCGCGGGGCTGTTCGGCGGCGGCGCCAAGGGCGCGCAGGGGCAGGGCGGCGAGGGCGCTGCCGCAGGCCTGGGCGGCCTGGCCAGCCTGGCCGGCATTATCGGCCTGGTCAAGGGCATGGGCTTGACGCGCGCGCTGCCCATCGCGATCCGGGTCGGCACCTTCGTGGCGCGGCGCCGCCTCGTCAAGCCGGCGCTGTTTGCCGGCGTGGCGGCGCTGGCGGCCGGCCTGTGGCTGTCCAGGCGCAAGTAGCCACACGACAAGCCGCACAATGAAAAACGCCGCGATGTCCGCGGCGTTTTTCATTGTGCGGCTGCTGCATCATTGGCCGCTGGTGTCGTACACCCCCTGGCGCGGGTTGTTGGCATTGGCGAGCTGCTGGCGCATATTGCGGATGTCCGCCACATAGGTTGCTTGCGCTTCCTTCATGCAGTCGCTGCGTTCTTCCTTGGACAACTGCTTGCATTCGGCGCGCGCTTCGGCCAGCGCGGCGTTGATTTCCTTGCGCAGCGTGGCCATCTGCTGCGCCGGCGTGCGGTCTTCCCTGGTCCAGCGGGCGGGATCGCCGCGTTTGATTTCCTGTTTCTGTTGGGCCGCCACCTCCGGTGGCGTGACCTGCGCCTGCGCGGCGCAGCAGGCGGCCAGCATGGCAATGGCGAGCGTGCGTTTCATAGAGTTCTCCTATGTCTTATAGCCTGCCGGTAAAGAGCATGAATAGCAGGATCAGCACGATCACTGCCGTGACGCCACTGGGCGCATACCCCCAGTTGCGGCTGTGCGGCCAGGCCGGCAGCGCGCCGATCAGTAGCAGGACCAATACGATGAGGATGATGGTGCCCATGGTGTTCTCCTTGATTTATTGAGTTGACGCAGTGCTTAGTAGCGGTACACGCGGCCATCGACCATGCGCACGCGGTTGCCCACGCGCAGGTCATACACGCTGTCCTGGTTGATGGTGCGATAGTCGCCGTTGTCGAGCCGTACCGTGATCTGGTAGGCGTCGTAGGGCTGGTTGCGGTTGCGTTCCACGCTGTTGCCCACCAGCGCGCCGCCGATGGCGCCGGCGGCGGTGGCGGCGGTGCGGCCGCTGCCCGAGCCGACCTGGTTGCCGACCAGCGCGCCGACCAGGCCGCCGGTGACGGCGCCAACTCCACTGGTGGCGGGATCGATACGGACGATCTGGATCGAATCGATCACGCCATGAGTGGAGTCGTTGCTGGCGGTGGAGTAATTGGTGGAATCTATGGGGGTGCTGGAGCAGCCGTTGATCAGGGCGGAAGCTGCGATCATCAGTGCCGCGACGGTTTGTGTAGTCTTCATATCGATCTCCTGAAAAGTGTGCTTACAGCATAGTCAGCTTGGCGGCGAGGGTCTGTGCGATGACGCACGAAGCCTTGTGGCGGCTGGGCTCGTTGTGGGCCCGTTGTGGGCTTGTGGCAAACGCAGAAAATAAATGTTGGTGTGTACGCTAGCGTACAGATGCCGCGCGGTGGCTGGGTGACACTGCAGACTGCTCAGTTGAGCACCTGCCAACCAAGGAGAACACCATGAAGATCGCTCAAAAATTTGCAACCGCCGTGTTTACTGCCGCTACCGTGTTTGCTGTGGTCGGCTGCGCTTCCACCCCGACTAAAGAAGGTGCCGGCGAATACGTCGATGACACCGTGCTGACCACCAAGGTGAAAGCCAGCATCTTCAACGAGCCTACGCTGAAATCGACCGAGATCAATGTCGAGACCTTCAAAGGCACCGTTCAGCTGAGCGGCTTCGTGGCCCAGCCAGGCGACATCACCAAGGCCGGCGAAATTGCGCGCGGCGTGGCTGGCGTGAAGTCGGTCAAGAACGACATTCGCGTGAAGTAAGCATGCGGCCGGCGCCGTCCCCGAGGGGATGGCACCGGCAAGCGAAAGAATATGATGCACGCCGACGACGCAGCAAGCCGCCCGCTGGAAGCGGCGGCGGCATCCCCCCCCGCTCCGGCGCCTGTGCCGGACACTCCTCCGGCGACCGTGCCGGATGTCCCGGCCACCGGGCAAGAAGCTCTCCCCGTACCACCGCTAGACGCAGGCGCCCGCCTGCCGCTGCACGTGCACGCGCGCGGCCTGGCGCTGGGCATTATCGCCACCGTGGCCTTCCTGTACGCACTGCAATGGGGCAAGCAATTTCTGGTGCCGCTGCTGCTCGGCATCTTCATCGCCTATACCCTGAACCCGGTGGTGTGCTGGCTGGAGCGCATCCGCATTGCGCGGCCGGTGGGCGCCACGCTGGTCACCGCCGCCATCCTGTTCGGCTCGGCCGTCACGGCCGACAAGCTGCATGGCGAATTCCAGAACATCGTCGAAGAACTGCCCACCGTCACGCACAAGCTGTCGCGCCTGCTGTCGGACAAGCTGGGCAAGGGGCCCAGCACGCTGGAGCGCATCCAGGCCGTGGCCACCGAGATCGAGCAGGCCGCGTCCGGCGGCGCCAAGCGCACGGCGCGCAGGGCCGTCCAGGCGGAGCAGGGCGGCATCAAGGTGATCGACTGGGTCTGGGCCGGATCGATGGGCGTGGCCGGCTTCGTCAGCCAGGCCGCGATGGTGATCTTCCTGGTGTTCTTCCTGCTGCTGGCGGGCGACACCTTCAAGCGCAAGCTGGTCAAGCTGACCGGGCCGTCGCTGAGCAAGAAGAAGGTGACGGTGCACATCCTGGAGGACATCAACAGCAGCATCCAGAGTTATATGTTCATGCTGCTGGTGACCAACCTGCTGCTGGCGCTGCTGATGTGGATGGCCTTGCGCGCCATCGGGCTGGAAAACGCGGGCGCCTGGGCCATCGTGGCCGGGCTGCTGCACCTGATGCCTTACTTCGGACCCTTGCTGATCACCAGCGCCACCGGCGTGGTGGCCTTCCTGCAATTCGAATCGCTGCAAATGGTATTGCTGGTGACGGGCGCCTCGCTGGCCATCGCCACCCTGGTGGGCACCTTCGTCACCACCTGGATGACGGGCCGCATCGCCCGCATGAACCCGGCCGCCGTGTTCGTCAGCCTGCTGTTCTGGGGCTGGCTGTGGGGCGTGTGGGGCCTGCTGCTTGGCGTGCCGGTGATCGTCATCGTCAAGGTGGTGGCCGAGCGCGTCGAAGGCATGGAAGTGGTGGCCGAGCTGCTGGGGGAATAGCTAGGTTCCCGCTCCGCTCAGGGCCATCAGTATCAGCCCGGCGACCAGCAGCCAGCAAAACCAGCTGAACACCGAATTGAACAGCTTGACGCCGGCCGCCGGGGTCTTGGCCGCCGCTGTCCTGATGCCCGCGCGCAAGGCACTATCCTTCGGAAACAAAAAACTGATAGCGACGAGAATCCCCGCCAGCAGCAGGGAACCCGCGAGGACAAACAGGAAAAGCTGCAGCAGAAAAATCATCGCGCGGGTTGCCAGTCTTTAGTTTTGATGATGACAGGAAATTCTATCATGCGGCGCCGGACGGTATGATCATGGTCCTGGGGACCATGGGGAGTACAGATGCCGCTGCATATAGAGATCGAAACGGAACTGGGGCGTGCGCCGGGCGGGATGCTTTCCAGCCGGGCTATGGGCGAACTTGCGCCTGCACTTGCGGCCTTCAGGCGGAAGACCGGTGTGGCGATGTCCGAGTATGACGATGCCAAACTTCCTCCCAGCCACGCTGCCTTGCTGGCTGACGCTATCAGGACGGCATGCGGCCAGCACGCATCGCCTGAAATAGCGGCGTTCCAGGCGCTGCTGCGGAAAGCGTCGGCGTCCGGCCGTTATCTGTACTGCAGTGGCGAGTAGCTTGCACATAGTCGGCGCGGCGGGCGCGAAAAAATGCGCTCCCGCCGGTTGAATTTCTTCCCGCTCCGGCGTATAAAAACAAGGTTCGTCCAACCACCGGAGAAGAGAATGGCTATCCATGCTAAAGGCAATCCTGGGAATACTGAACGCAACGAATTGTCCTTCCCCCACGCGGATGGACTGCTGGCGCTGGCGGACACCGACGGCCACGCGCTGCCGGTGGAGCGGCCCGGCGCGCAGATGTCGCGCGCAGTCCTGGCCGTCCTGCGGGACAGCGCCCTGGGGCTGGAGTTTGACGAGAACAACTTCCTTTGCCTGCGCTACGGCCAGGCCGCGCACGTGGTGTGCGTGTCGCGCCAGGCCGCGCTGCCGGACGCCTTGCCGGGCCTGCTGAAGCAGAAGACCCTGCTGGGCGCGGTCGTCACGCGCTCCATCGGCGAGGATGGCTACCGCGTCGGCCACCTGCTGCTGGCCGAGCCGGTCGCCGGGCTGGCTTGCAGCGTGCACGTGATGATGCAGCAGCGCTCTTCCGGTGAACTGGTGATGGCGGGCTGGGGCGAGTTGGCCCACGGGCAATTGCTGTTCCATCTGCATGCGGTGAACCGGCCCGGCGCCGTGCCGGTCGCGGTTGCCGGCTGCCTGGGCGGCGGCGGCCTCGACATCACGCACGCGGCGGCCAGCATGCCGGGCGCCGTGCACTAGAGTTTCAGGTTGCCTTGTTCGTCGCGCGGGTGGTGGCGCAGGCTGCCCAGCTGCAGCGCGTACTGGCGCGCGAACTCGGCGCCGAGGAAGAAGATCTGCGCCGAGTAGTAGACCCACAGCAGCAGCGCGATCAGGGAGCCGGCGGCGCCGAAGCTGTTCGCCACGCCGCTATTGCCGATGTAGGCGCCGATGCCGTACTTGCCCAGCGTGAACAGGGCCGCCGTGCCCAGCGCGCCGATGGTCACGTCGTGCCAGGATAGCGCGATGCGCGGCAGCAGCTTGTAGATCACGCCGAACATGGCGGCGATCACCAGGAAGCCGATGATCCAGTTGATGACCGACAGTGCCAGCGCGGCGTTGCTCCACAGCCCCTGCCAGTATTTCTCCAGCAGCGCCAGCGCCGCGCTCACCACCAGCGACACCATCAGCAGAAAACCCAGCACCAGCACCATGCCGAAGGACAGCAGGCGGGTGCGCACGGTGTCCCACACGGTGCCCTGGGTGGGCGGCGGCAGCTGCCAGATTTCGTCCAGGCTGGACTTCAGTTCGGCGAACACGGTGGTGGCGCCGAACAGCAGCAGGGCGCTGGCCACCAGGGTGGCCAGCTTGCCTTCTTCCTGGTTGCGCGCGCCGGCCAGCACCGCTTGCAGCGCGTCCGCGCCCTGCGGGCCCACCAGGCCGCGCAGTTGCCCGAACAGTTCGCCCTGCGCCGCCTGCTCGCCGTAGAAGGCGCCGGCGATGGCGATCACCAGCACCAGGATGGGCGCGATGGAAAACATGGTGTAGAAGGCCAGCGCCGCACCCTTGCTGCTGGCGCGGTGCTCCAGCCATTCGGTGACGGTGCACACGGCCACGCTGCGCAGCGTCTTCACCTTGGGCGGAATGTGTCTCATGGCAATATCTCCTTCCGAAAAAGAAAAAGGGGCCGAAGCCCCTTTTCCTCACAGTCAGACGACCAGCCGTGCGATTAGTTCACGCGGCGTTCGATGGTGACTTGGTCGACTTCAACGCGGCGGTTAGGCTCCAGGCACTTGATCAGGTCGGCGCGCTTCTTGTTGTCGCACTGAACCACTGGCTGGGACTCGCCCTTGCCAACAGCGTTCAGGCGGTCAGCGGCAACGCCTTTGCCGGTCAGGTAAGCCTTGACCGAGTTGGCGCGCTGTTCCGACAGCTTCTGGTTGTACTTGTCCGAACCCAGGCGGTCGGTGTGGCCGGTGATGGTCACGTTGCCGACGGATGGGTTGTTGTTCAGCAGCGTGGCCAGTTCGTCCAGCTTAGGCTGGTTCGGGTTCAGCTTGGCGCTGTCGAAGGCGAACAGTTCGGTTGCCGACATGGTGACCTTCTCGAAACGCGGCGCTGGCGGCGGCGGTGGAGGAGGAGCAACCGGTGCCGGTGCCGGGGCGGCCACTGGCGCTGGCGCAGGTGCCGGCGGTGCTGCCGGTACTGGCTTAGGACCCAGCGCGTAGTTCAGCGCGAAGTTCAGGTAGGCGTTGTTGCTGTTGGCGCCCACGCCCGGGAAGGCGTTGTCGCGCACGAAGGCGTGCACGTTGCGCAGGTCGGCTTGCAGCGACAGGCGGTCGGTCAGGTCGGACTGGAAGCCCACGCCGGCGCTGACGAACGGTGCGCTCTTTTCGCGCTCTGCGGCATTGCGCAGGTTGGTGCGCGAACGCTCGGCGCCGATACCGACCAGCAGGAATGGACGCACGGCTTTGCGCGAGAACAGGTACAGGCCGTCCACGCCCAGCGTTTCTTGCTGGTAGCGGGTGCCGTTGTCGCGGCTGCGGGCGTAGGTGTAACCGGTCTGGATATCCCAGTTCTGGTTCAGGGCCTTACCGAACTTCAGGCCGGCGCCGTGGCCTTGCTTGTCAATGCCGAAATCCGAGTCCTGGTCCAGGATGCTCAGGCTGGGCTGGATGTACCAGTTAGGGTTGATCACGGCTTCCTGCGCCAGGACGGCGGTCGACGACAGCGACAGCAGGGCGGCAACGATAGCGATTTTATTGGTCTTTTTCACAAGTAACTCCCGTTTTTATTTGAGGGTGGTGCTGCTAGACAGCGAAGTTTCCAGCCAGTGCTGAGCTGTTGGACTGGACTTTATGGACATTTGCTCAATAGCTCCGTGCGCTACCGCACAAAACTCTTGCGCTACATCAAAAGTGTTGCCGAAATGTGACGGTCCAGCCCGTGAACTGTATGCATTTTGCGCAGTCCAATGGAAACCGCGCCGTCACCATAAATGGTGCAGCGCGGTAGGTATTGTAGCAGAGTAACAAGCTTGGTGACTTGGCTAGTCCGGAAATCAGCGGCTTGGCGGCGGTGGCGCCGCTTCTTCCGCGGGTTTCGGCGCCTCCGGCACCACGATCAGGGTGTCGCCGGCCTTGCCGGGTTCGCCCGGTGCGCCTTGCGGTCCGGGTGGGCCTGGGACGGGAACGGGCACGGCGGCGGGGGCCGGCGTCGGCGTTTCCACTACAGGCGGGTTGTTAACAGTGGTTTTTTCGCAGGCGGTCAGGGTCAGGGCGGCGGCCACGGTGGCCAACAGGATGGAAATTTTCATGATGAGTCCTCTCTTTGGAAAAGATGCATCCAGATTAACGGCGGTCACAGGACTGCTCTGTTCGCGAACGCACCAAGCGGCCCCGGTTTGCTCCCTTATTAACCTATTGCTCACTTATGTTCGTTGCCGCACAGACCAAAAATGGTCGCCACGGCATTCTAGACCCCAGAAGTAGACGAATGCGTGGCCTGCGAGGCAGTCGGGCCCCTGGACACGCAATCCTGGCTATCGTTATAAGGAGTGATGAAATGCATGCAATCAGAGAAAACCAAAATTCCGGCCACGCCATGCAGGAGCCTGTCAAGGCTGCTGACAAACCACGGCTGACGCTGGTAGAACGTCCCGGTCCTATTCCTGAACGCAAGGCCCTGTCGCTGGCCCCCATTGAGCGGGTGCGTTCGACTTCGGCAACGCTGCGCCGCATCGAAAACATGCAAAAGCTGATCGCCGAGCTGCAGCAGCATGAGATGCTGGCCGACGAGATTGCATGGTTCCTCAAGTTTTCGCCGTCCGGCGCCCGCAAGTACATCCGCGACCTGCGCGATGCGGGCGTGATCGAACTGGCGCGCTATATAGAAGGCACCGCCACCTACCTGGGCAAGGCGGTATACCAGCTGACGCCCGACCCGGAGCGCGTGAAGCAGTTCCTGGCCGCCATCGTGCAGCCCAAGCGCGAAGGCGCGCCGCCGCGCAAGGAACGCCCCAGCCTGCGTGAACAGGCCATGGCCGGCGCCGGCCGCCACTTCCACATCCTGGCCGACGACACCCATTATGCGATCCGCGTGAACCGCGGCCCGGTGACCCGCGACCCGCTGGTGGCAGCCCTGTTCGGCGCCCCGACCTCGCTGCAAAAAGCGCAGCCATAAGCCGGTCCGCCCGGCGGGGCGCGCATACCGCGGCCGCAGTGCCATGCAGTGCCCTATCGGGTGCTACACTAAAACAGCCGGAATGCGTTCCGGCTGTTTTGCATTGAATTGTCGGAAAGGAACCCCACCTGAGGCGGACGAGTTTCCTTATGGATGGCACTATGGACGGATTGTTGTGGCTCCCCGTGTTGGCGCTGGCACTGGCCGCGCCGCTGATATACCCGCGCTGGACGCTGCGCCGGGCGCTGGCCCGGCCCTTGCCGGCCGCCGCCGAAGCCATCCTGCAGCGCAACATCCCGGTCTACGCCAGCATGGGCGCCGCGCTGCAGCAGCAGTTGCGGCAGCTGGTCAAGCAGTTCCTGCACCAGAAGAAGTTCGTCGGCTGCGAAGGACTGGAGCTGGACGACGAAATGCGCTACACCATCGCCGGCCAGGCTTGCCTGCTGCTGCTGAACCGTCCCAGCAAGGTATACCGCGCGCTGCACACCATCCTGGTTTATCCCAGCGCCTTCCTGGTGCCGCGCCAGCAGATGGAGGCCGGCGGCGTGGTCACGGCCCACCGCCAGACCCTGCTGGGCGAGTCGTGGGATGACGGCCGCGTGGTGCTGTCCTGGGCCGACGTCAAGCGCGGCTACCGCGACTGGACCGATGGCCACAACGTGGTGCTGCACGAGTTCGCGCACCAGCTCGACAGCGAATCGGGCAGCACCAACGGTGCGCCCTACCTGGGCAGCCAGGACAGCTACCGCAGCTGGTCGGCGGTACTGTCGCGAGATTATGACACTCTGCGCTACGACGCCTATTACGGCCGCCAGGACAGCGTGCTCGATCATTACGGCGCCACCAGCCCGGCCGAGTTCTTCGCCGTGGCCACCGAAACCTTCTTCGAGAAGCCGTGGCAAATGGCCGAACGGCACGCCGCGCTCTATGACGAGTTCATGAAGTACTACCGCGTCGATCCGCGCGCCTGGCTGCCGCAGCCGGCGGCGCCGGCCCTGCCCGAACCGGTCTTTGCGGCGGCCACGGCGGACGCGTCCGGCGTGCCGCGCCGTTCCTACGCAATTGCAAGCTGGTAGTGCCTGGCAAATAGTGCGCTTTCCGCCGAGGAAAAGAGCATAATTCACGCATGTCCTAGGCGCGCGGGAAGGGTGGCGACATGCAATTCGAGGAATTCGATTTTTTCACGCAGGCTCCGGTGGCGCCGGCTCCATCGGCAGAGGCGGCTTCGCCGCTGGTCCGGCTGCAGTACCTGGTCGACAACACGCCCGCCATCATCTACTGCACCGTGCCCAGCGGCGACTTCAAGATGACCTTCGTCAGCAACAACGCCCTCAATGTGCTGGGCTACCGGCCGGAAGACATGGTGGCCGATCCCAATTTCTGGTTCGACCACATCCACCCGGACGACGCGCCCAACATCTTCTCCAGCCTGGCCAGCATCTTCACCGAAGGGCAGCGCGCCTACGAGTACCGCTTCCGCATCGCCGACGGCTCCTACCTGTGGATGCACGACAGCCTGCGCCTGATACGCGACGAGCACGGCGCGCCGCTGGAGGTGATCGGCTCGCTCACCGACATTACCGTGCGCAAGCACATGGAGCAGGCCCAGCAAGACCTGATCACCAAGCTGCGCGAGGCGCACGAGCAATTGCTGCAGTCGGAAAAAATGGCCTCCATCGGCCAACTGGCGGCCGGCATCGCGCACGAGATCAACAACCCGGTGGGCTTCGTCAACTCCAACATGGGCACGCTGCGCAACTACGTGGCCACCTTGTTCGGCGTGGTGGACGCCTACGACCAGGCGCTGGCGGCGCAGCCGCTGCCGCCCGCGCTGGCGGCGCGCATCGGCGCCGCGCGCCAGGCGGCCGACCTGGAATTCCTGCGCGAGGACGTGACCGAGCTGGTGAAGGAATCGATGGACGGGCTCAAGCGCGTGAAAGACATCGTGCAGGCGCTCAAGGATTTCTCGCACGTGGGCGAAACCGAGTGGCAGGTGGCCGACCTGCACCACGGCCTGGACAGCACGCTCAACATCGTGGCCAACGAGATCAAGTACAAGTGCACGGTGGAAAAGCACTACGGCGTGCTGCCGCAGGTCGAGTGCCTGGCCTCGCAGCTGAACCAGGTGTTCATGAATTTGCTGGTCAACGCCGGCC
Organism: Massilia sp. BGA-UO-ETr-WB1; assembly: GCF_059567845.1. Classification (NCBI taxonomy): domain Bacteria; kingdom Pseudomonadati; phylum Pseudomonadota; class Betaproteobacteria; order Burkholderiales; family Oxalobacteraceae; genus Massilia; species Massilia sp. BGA-UO-ETr-WB1. Next base: position 548,466 of record NZ_JCAQOT010000025.1, read on the forward strand.
ACGCCATCAAGGAGCGCGGCACCATCACCTTGCGCACCGGCGCCGAGAACGGCTGGGTCTGGATCGAAGTGGGCGACTCCGGCTGCGGCATCCCGCCGGAAAACCTGAACCGCATTTTCGAACCCTTCTTCACCACCAAGCCGGTCGGCAGCGGCACCGGGCTGGGCTTGTCGCTGTCCTACGGCATCGTCAACAAGCACGGCGGCCGCATCGAGGTGGCGTCCGAAGTGGGCAAGGGCACGCGCTTCACGATACGGCTGCCGGTGCACCCGCCCAAGGGTTGAGCGTTACAGGATAATCGAGCCGTCCGGCGCCCGGTTGACCTTCAGGATGCCGGGCTCCTCGGCCTCCAGGCGCTGCGCTTCCAGTTCCTGCGGCGTCAGCGGTCCGGCGTCCTGGCTGGGCTGGGCCTTGGCCGCGGCCTGGTCGGCCAGCAGGCGGTCGCGCAGGGCCAGCGCTTCGCCGATATTCTCCTGCAGGTCGTTCAGCTGCCACGGCTTGGGGATGAAGCGGAACACGTGGGCCTCGTTGATGGCGCTTATGGCCGTTTCGAATTCGGTGGAGGCGGTCAGCATCATGCGCACGGTGTTGGGCGCGACGTCCTTCAGCGCCTGCAGGAAGGCCACGCCGCTCATCTGCGGCATGTGGTAGTCCGAAATGGCCACGTCGAAATCGCACACGCACACGCGCTGCAGCGCCTCGTAGGGATTGGTGAAGATCTCCGTTTGCAGATCGAGGTGCTTCAGCTGCGCGCGCATCGAGCGCTGCAGCGCCATCAGCACATTCATCTCATCGTCCAGCAGCAGGATGCGTCTCATGGTGTGCCCTTATTTTCCCTTGGGGGGCCGCACCCGTATCGTCAGGCGGCCCTCGCTTTTTGTCTCGAAGTCCTGCACCTGCTGGATCATGCGCGCGTCCAGCACGTGGTCGGCGGCCAGCAGCATCAGGCCGTCGCGGCTGACCAGGTCGCGCGCCAGCACCATGCCGGGCACCAGCTCGCCGGACAGCATCTCCACCCCGTTGGCTTCGTCGCCGGCGCCGCCGTCGACCACCTGGCGGAAGGCGTTCACCACGTTGGGGTCGTAGCGCTTGCCGCTGGCGTTGATGATCAGCGACTTGGCCTCGTCGGCGCGCAGGTGGCGCTGCACCATCGCGCCCTGCTGCAGGTTGAAATAGTCCACCGCCAGCGCCAGGATGCGCGCGCCCAGCGGGATGGCCAGGCCGGCCAGGCCGTCCGGGAAGCCGTTGCCGTCGAAGCGCTCCAGCTGGGCGCGCAGGATGGCGGCGCTGCCGCGCAAATCCTCCAGCGGCATCAGCAGTTGCTCGGCGCGCAGCGGGTGCTTGCGGAACAGGCCCAGCTCCTCGCCGTGCAGCATGGTCAGCGGCGTGGCCAGCATGCTGTCGCTGTAGCCGATCTTGCCCAGGTCGTGCAGCAGGCCGGCTACGAAGATGTCTTGGCTTTCCCTGGTGTCCAGCTTGAGCTTGACGGCCATCTTGCGGGCCAGGTCGGCCACCTGGCGCGCGTGGCCGGACAGCGCGCCGCCGCGCATCTCCAGCATGCTGGAGATGACCTTGATGGTGGTGACGAAGTTCTGCTTGAGCTTGTCGTTCGCGGCCACCGCCGCGTCGCGCGACAGCTGCAGCTGCAGCGTGCGCGCCTCGACCTTGGCTTCCAGGCTCTGGTTGAGCGACTTCAGCTCCTCGTTCTGGCGCAGCGTGAGCATCTCCAGGCGCTGCTTCTCCTGCTCCAGCGCGCGCCGCTCCAGGGCGTGGCGCACCACCAGCAGCATGTCGTTGTCGTCCCAGGGCTTGGTGATGTAGCGGTAGATCTCGCCGCAGTTGATCGCGTCCTGGATCGACTGGATGTCGGAGTAGCCGGTCAGCAGCAGGCGCACCGTGTCCGGCCAGCGCTCCTTCACTTGCGCCAGGAAGCGCGCGCCGTCCATTTCCGGCATGCGCATGTCGGAAATGACCAGGTCCACGCTTTCAGTTTCCAGCACCTGCAGGCCCAGCGCGCCGCTTTCGGCCAGCAGCACGCGGTAGCCCTTGGCGCGGAACAGGCGCCGCAGCGAGGCCAGGATGTTGGGTTCGTCGTCCACGCACAGCAGGGTGGGCGGCGGCGGCGCGCTGTCGCCGGCAGTGGCGCCGAAGGCGGCGGCGAAGGGCTGGGCTGGCGTCATGGTTGGCGTCGCGGGGGATTTGATGGCGGAATTCATGCTTGCTCTGGTCCTTGCCCGGCCGGCGCTTCCTCGTGGCGCACCGGCAACAGCACGCGGAAGGTGGTGCCCACGCCCACCGTGGACTGCACAGTGATGCTGCCGTTGTGCTTGCGCACGATGCCGTAGGCCATGGACAGGCCCAGGCCGGTGCCCTTGCCGATCGGCTTGGTGGTGAAGAAGGGGTCGAAGATGCGCGACAGGTTGTCCGGCGCGATGCCGCCGCCGGTGTCCTGCACTTCCAGCCACACCTGCTGCTCTTCCGCGGCGCCGGCGGTCGCGCCCGAGGTGGCGCCGGTGCGCACCGTGATGGTGCCGCGCTCGGCGCCGATGGCGTGCGCCGCGTTCACCACCAGGTTCATCACCACCTGGTTGAGCTGCAGCGGCAGGCACTGGATGTCCGGGATGTCGCCGTATTGCTTGACCACGTCGGCCTTGTACTTGACTTCATTGCTGACGATGTTGAGCGTGGAATCGATGCCCTGGTGCAGGTTGGCCCACACCCATTCCTGGTTGGCGTCCACCCGCGAAAAGTCCTTCAAGTCCTGCACGATGTGGCGCACGCGCACGATGCCTTCCTTCGATTCGTTCATCAGCAAGGGGATGTCCTCGCGCAGGAAGTCCAGGTCCAGGTCTTCGCGCATGGCGCGCAGGCGCTCGGCCACGGCGGCGTCGGCCACGTGCGGCTCGGCGTCGCGGTAGGCTTGCAGCGCGTCGAACAGGCTGCCCAGGTAGCTTTGCAGGGTGCCGAAATTGGAGAAGATGTAACCGATCGGGTTGTTGATCTCGTGCGCCACGCCGGCCGCCAGCTGGCCGATCGAGGCCAGCTTCTCGGACTGCAGCAGCTGCTGCTGGGTCATGCCGAGCTGCTCGTTCAGCTCGGTGAGCTCGATGTTGCGGCGGCGCAGTTCGGCGTCGGCCAGCTCGCGCTGGCGGATGTCGTCCTCCAGCCGCTGGTTGGCCTCGGCCAGCTGGGCGGTACGCTTTTCCACCAGGTGTTCCAGGTTGTCGTGCGCCTTGCGCAGCGCGTTCTCGGCCACGCGCCGTTCGGTCACGTCGCGCAGGGTCTGGATCGCGCCCACCACGCGGCCGGCGCCGTCGCGCAGCGGCGCGGCCGTGAAGTGCAGCCAGTGGCCGCTGGCGCCGATGTTGGGGAAGAAATCCTCGTCCTCGTAGGCGCCCGGGATCAGCGCCGAGCGTTTGTGTTTTTCCCGGTAATACTCGCTGGCGGCCGGGTCCACGCCGGACACGATCAGGTCGGCCAGCAGCGCGCGCTGCTTGGGGTAGAACGCCTGCCAGTGGTTTTGCGTGCCCACCATCTCTGCCGTGCTCCAGCCCAGCAGGTGCTCGCAGGCCTTGTTCCAGTGCGTGATGGTATGCGTGGTGTCGATCACGAAGGTGGCCACCGGGTGGCCGTCCAGGAAAGCCGACAGGTCGAACGCGGGCGCCGCTTCGGCGGCGGAGACCGGTGGGGGGGCGGAAGGGGGCGCGGCGCTGGCTGTGCTTGGGGACATGGCGGTTCCGTTCAGTTGACCAAGATCTGGGCCAGGTCGCGGAAGGTGCGCTCGGACTCGGCGAACACTTCCAGGCAGACCTCGTCGCTCAGCGCGGCGGCGCGCCAGGCTTGCTGGCCCAGCACCGGCACCAGCTCGTCGCTGCGGCCGGAAAACTCCAGCCCGTGCGAGAAGGCGTCGGCCAGGTGCACGGCCAGGGCCAGCGAGGGCGCGTCCAGCTGGTCCGCCGCGTGGTGGCTGGCCACGGCGTGCTGGATCTGCTGCGGGAATTGCCAGCGCGCGGCCAGCGCGCCGCCGATGCCGGCGTGGTCGAAGCCGAACACGGCGCGCTCGGCCTCGGCCTGGTAGCAGTCGTGCTCGCGGCGGTAGGCTTCCATCTGTTCGTATTCGGCCGGATAGCGGGTGGCCAGCACCAGCGTGCCGAGGTCGTGCAGCAGGCCGGCGATGAAGGCGGTGTCCGGGTTCTGGCGCAGCGGCCGCGCCAGCGCGCGCGCGCAGGCGGCCGTGCCCACCGAGTGGCGCCAGAACGCCGGCAAGTCGAAACTGTTGCCGGCCACGCTGTGGAAGCTGCCGGTGATCGAGCAGGCCGTCACCAGGGTGCGGATATTGTGCACGCCCAGCACCGCCACCGCCTGCTGGATGGTGGTCACGCGCGACGGCATGCCGTAGAACGAGGAGTTGGCCAGCCGCAAGGTCTTGGCCGACAGCGACTGGTCCAGCGCGAGCTTGCCGGCCAGCACCTGCATGTCCAGCCCCTCCTGGCCCACGCAAGCGAGCAACTCGCCCACCACGGCGGGCAGCGAGGGCAGGTCTTGCACACGGCGGGCTACATCTTCCATGGTCGGCATCGTCAACTCCGGCTGCGGTAATCGGCCAGCAGCCGCAGCAGCTCGCCGGTGGGTTCGGTCTCGGCGCTGCGGCGGAACAAGTGCTGCAGGCGCTCGACGCATTGCTGGCGGCGCGCGGCCGCCTGTTCGGCCGTCTCGGGCTCGGGCGGCACCAGCACGCTGCAGCTGGCCACGCCGCGCCGGCGCAGCGAGGACAGGGTGCTGTCGCTGAGCACGGCGCCCGGCGGCAGCAGCACCGCGCCGTGCGCGTCCAGCAAGGCTTCGGCCAGCACCATGCCGGCGCTGGCGTCGTCCAGATCGATCACGCTGCTGATACTGCTCATACGGTTTCCTCCTTGCGGCTCAGGGTGATCAGGCTGCCGCGTGACGTGGAGCTGGCGCCCATGGGGTAGACGTCGACCGCGAAGCGCGTGCCGTCGATGTCGGCCTCGTGCGTGCCGGGCGCGCGGCGGCTGCCGGAGGCCATGGCGTCGAAGCCGTCGCCGGCCGGGAACAGTTCCGGCAGCACCACGCAGGCTTCGTTGCCGAGCAGGGCGCCGCCGCGCCGGAACAAGTGGTCGGCGGCCGCGTTGACGAAGGCGATCATGCCCTGGTCGTCCATGCCGATGACCGGCAGCGGCAGGTGCTGCAGCAGCTCGCGCGCCACGTTCAGGCTGATCTCGTCGCGGCTGATCTGCTGCTGCTTCTGGCGCAGCACGTCCTCCAGGCGGCGGTTGGCCGAGGCCAGCTCGTGGTTGACGGTGCGCAGCTCCAGGTTCAAGCGCTCGTTCTCGTCGGCGATTTCCTTCAGCCGGAACGCTTCCGCGATGTGGCCGCGCAGCTGCTCGTCCTCCCACGGCTTGGTGAGGAATTTATAGATCGCGCCCTCGTTCACGGCGTCGGTCACCGATTGCAGCTCGGTGTAGCCGGACAGCATGATGCGCACCGTGTCCGGGTACAGCTCCTTGGCCTTGCGCAGGAAGTCCGCGCCCAGCATGCCGGGCATGCGCTGGTCGGACACGATCACGTCCACCGCGTGCCGCGCCAGCACGTCCAGCCCCTCCGGGCCGCTGTTGGCGGTGTGGATCTGGTATTCGTCGCGGCGCAGCAGGCGCTTCAGCGCCGAGACGATGTTCTGTTCGTCGTCCACCAGCAGCAGCGTGCGCTGCTGCTTCTGCACCCGCAGCAGGTGCGGCGGCAGGCGGCGGTCGTCGCGCAGCAGGGTTTGCACCTCGTCCGGCGTGAGCGGGGGGGCGAAGAAATAGCCCTGGATCAGGTCGCAGCTGTGGCGGCGCAGGAAGTCGCACTGCGCTTCGCTCTCCACGCCTTCGGCCACCACCTGCATGCCCAGCAGGTGGGCCATGGAGATGATGGTCTTGGACAGCGCGGCGTCGCCGCTGTCGGTGACGATGTCGCGGATGAAGGCGCAGTCGATCTTGACGGCGTCGAAGGGATAGCGCTTCAGGTTGCTCAGCGAGGAGTAGCCGGTGCCGAAATCGTCCAGCACCAGCGCCACGCCCAGCGTTTTGAGCGGCTCCAGCAGTTGCAGCTGCTCGGGGCCGGCGGCCGTGTCCTGCGGCAGCGCGGCCTCGGTGATTTCCAGCGCCAGGGCCGACGGCGGCAGGCCGAACTCGTCCAGCGCGGCGGCCACCTGGGCGGCGAACTGGCGGTCGCGGCACTGCTTGGGCGAAACGTTGATGGCCACCCGCACCGGCGGCAGGCCGGCGTCGCGCCAGGCGCGCGCGTCGTGGCAGGCGCGGCGCAGCACCCAGGCGCCGATGGCGCCGATCAGGCCGGCCTCCTCGGCCACCGGCACGAAGCGCTGCGCCGGGATCAGGCCCAGCGACGGATGCTGCCAGCGCACCAGCGCCTCCAGGCTGGACACGGCGCCGCTGCGCATGTCGGCCAGCGGCTGGTAGCGCAGCTGCAGCTCGTCGCGGAACACCGCCAGCCGCAGCGCCGCCTCCATGCCGATGCGTTCCAGCGTGCGGTGGTTCATCTCGGAGGCGAAGAACTGGTAGTGCGCGCCGCCCAGTTCGCGCGCGCGGGTCAGCGCCATGTCGGCGTAGCGCAGCAGGGTGGCGCCGTCGCGCCCGTCCTGCGGGCTGAGCACGATGCCGATGCTGGCGCTGGCGTGCACCAGCTGGCCCTGCAGCGCGAAGGCCGGGGACAGCGCGGCGAAGATGGTTTCGCACACGGCGATGGCGTCCGACGGGTCGGCCACATCGCCCAGGATGACGACGAACTCGTTGCCGCCCAACAGGGCCACGGTGTCCTCGTTGCGCACGCTGGCGCGCACCCGCTCGGCGGCCCCGGCCAGCAGCTGGTCGCCGCCGGCGTGGCCCAGGCTTTCGTTGACGAAGGCGTAGTTGTCGATGCCGATGCACAGCAGGGCCAGCTGGCCGCCGTGGCGCTGCGCCTGCAGCAGCGCCTGCTGCAGGCGGTCGGTGAACAGGTGGCGGTTGGGCAGCCCGGTGAGCCTGTCGTGGGTGCTGTGGAAGGCCAGCCGCTCCTCGCGCTCCTTCAGTTCGGTGATGTCTGTGACGATGCCGATGTAGTGCGCCAGCTCGCCGTGCTGGTCCGGCACCGGCGACAGGAACAGGTCGTTCCAGAACGGCGTGCCGTCCTTGCGGTGGTTGCGCAGCACCACGTGCGCGTCCTCGCCGCCGGCCATGGCCAGGCGCAGCGCGGGCAGCGCGGCGGCGGCCTGGTCGCCGTCCGCGTCCTGCAGGAACAGGCAGCCGCGGCCGAGCAGCTCGTCCAGTGCGTAACCGGTGATGCGGCAGAACGCGGGGTTGGCGTAAATGATGGGGCAGGAAGGCTGGCGCGCATCGGCGATCAGCACGCCGTTCGAACTGGCGGCCAGAGCGCGGGCGGACAACTGCGGCATGGCATCCAATTCCATCGGGCTTTTCCTATGAGTGGACAGCGGACAGGGACAAGCAATTGATTTTTATTATACGGCGGGCACGGCGCTCTGTGCGCGCCCGTACGGAAGCGGCACGCGGCTGGGGGCAATCTGGGACGCGCCATAGACGGCGGCATGGCGCGCGCCCTATGCGGGCAGGGCCGGCGCGGAGTATTCTTGCTTGCAACAAGGAAGCCGGTGGGCGGCGCCTGATGTTGCAGACCAACAACCGGCGCAAGATTTGATTGGCCGCGCTGGTGCCGCCTTATATAGTTGCTACAATAAAAATACCGATACATGATCTGAAAAGTCGTCCTCAAGTCCCATGCTAGACATGGATCATGGCAAAGTTGCCCGAGCCGGTACATTATTCGCCAGAAGAATGTTAACGAGTTAAGAAGGGGGAACGTCAATGACACAGGCATGGGTAGTGCTGACACGCCCGGACGGCCGCGACGTCGCCGCGCCGACCGAGTCCCAGCTCGCCGCGGCGCTGGCGGAAGTCTACAGCGGGGCCGCGCACGGCCCGGACGGCGGCCCCGGCACGGCGGTGCTGCGCTTCGGCTACGACGACGGCCTGATGTACGAGGTGGAAGTGGCCAGCGGCGGCGACATCTGCTTTGCCGAATGGTCCGACCGCGACTGCGAGATCGCCCTGGCCAGCCCGCGCCGCATGGCCGGCGCGCCGCAGGCCGACGCGCTGCAGCTGTGGAAATGGCTGGCGCAGCGCCAGGTGGCCAAGATCCGCAGCCAGTCCTGGTCCGAAGGCTAGTGCGCCATCAGCACCGGCACCGTCATGCTTTCGAGCACGGTGCGGGTGACGCCGCCCAGCAGCGTTTCGCGGAAGCGCGAGTGGCCGTAGGCGCCCAGCACCAGCAGGTCGCAGTTGTGCTCGGCCACCAGCGACAGCAGCGCTTCGCCGGTGCCGGTGGGGCGCTTCAGCAGGCCGGCCCGCTGCGACTGGCGCAGCAGCACCTCGGCCTCGACGCCGTGGCGGGCCAGGTACTGCAGCAATTCCGCGCCGGGCGCGTCGCCATGCAGCGCGCGCTGGCTGTCCGGATCGAACACGGCGATGTGCACGCGCTCGGCGCGCCGCAGCAGCGGCAGCGCCTCGTGCACCGCGCGCGCCGCCTCCTTGCTGGCGTTCCAGGCCAGCATGATGCGCCGCGCCGGCCCGGCCTGGCCCGAGGCCGGCTGCGGCAGCCCCGCATAGGGCACCACCAGCACCGGGCGGCCGGAATGGGTCAGCACCTGGGCCGGAAAGTCGCTGCCGGCCGAGGTGGACACATGTTCGGGATCGGCCTGGCCGATCACCACCAGGTCGGCGTGGCGCGCCATCAGGCTCAGGCCGGCGCCGGGGTCGTCGTCCACCACGCGCTGCTCGAAATCCTGCAGGCCCAGGCGCTGGACCAGCGGGCCGAATTGCTCCAGCGCGCGGTTGGCGCGTTCCCGGAGGAAATTGAGGTGCAGGGCGAGGTTGGGGTCCTGCTCGTCGACGATGGCGTTCTGGTACAGCGCGCGGGCGATGCCGGTCATGGCCACGCCCAGCAGGTGGCCGTCGTCCTGCAGCGCCAGTTCCACCGCGAGGCGGATGCGCTCGGCCACGCGCGGCGTTTCGTCCACGTGCACCAGGATGCTTTTGTAAGACATGCTGCGCTCCTTACGGGAGTGGGGGCATGTCTTGGATTATAGGCTCCTGCGGCGCTAGCTGGCGCGGTCTTCCCTCAGTTGTGCGTAGCGCTCCTTGATATTCTCCACCACGCCGGGCAAATGCTCGGGCTTGCCGGCCGCGATGGCGGCGGCCAGGCCCAGCATGTCGGCCGTGATGCCGATCAGGTCCTTGAGCAGGCTGGCCTGGCGGATGCGGCGCCGCGCCACCGCCACCAGGTCCAGCAGCACGCGCTGCGGCGCGCCCAGGCCGGCCGCCGCCAGCACCGCCGCGTCCACATACAGGGTGTTGGCGCGCTGGCGCAGCGCCACCTCATTCTCGAACAGCGCCTGCGCCGCGCCGTGCGAGATGCCGAAGTCCAGGTTGCCGTTGGCGGGCGCGGCGGCGCCGTGGCCGGGACTGGTTGCAGCAGAGGTGGACGCGTCGGAGCGGGGCGGCAGGCCGGTCAGCGCGGCTTGCGTGGTGCGGTCGTTGTGCGGTTCTCGGGCCGGGCCGCCCGGCGGGTTGCGGCGGATCGCCTTCATGATGCGCAGGTGCAGCTCGTCGGCGCAGGCGGACAGGCTGTCGGCCAGGGTTTCGAAGTCGGCAGCGGTGATGGGCTGGGTCATGGCGTTCTCCTTATTCGGTAACCGGTTCGGCGGTGGAGGTGGCGACGGCCGCGGCGCTGGCGCGCAATTCATTGCCGCTCCCGGCCTGGGCGCTGCGGGCGGCCGCACTGTCCGGCTGCGCCATGTACGCCACCAGCGCCTTGTGGGCCGACGCAATGGCCGCCACGTGCTTGGCCGCCAGCGTGTGGCGCAAGCCGATCAGGCGGTACTCGTTGCGCTTGGCCAGCCGGTGCGACTTGGCCAGCGCCGCCAGCAGGCGGTCGCGCGGCGTGTCGGCGAACTGGATCTCCACCTCCAGCATGCCCAGCACGGTGTCGCGCTCGTTGTCGTTGCTCTTGCTGTAGTAGCGCAGCAGGTTCTGCATCGCCTCCAGCAAGGCCTGCATTTCCTGGTCGCCGTCGCGCACCATGGCCTGCACGGCGCGCTCCTGGTGGGGATTGGTGACGGCGCGCGCCAGCAGTTGCGCCAGGCCGCTGTAGGCGTTCACGTGGCGGTCGGTCAGGCCGGTGTCGGGCCAGGCCTTGATGCCGCTGCCCATGGCCTTGATCGGCTCCTTCAGATCGAAGGCCTCGCCGCCGGCCAGCTTGCCCAGGGTCTGCATGTAGAGCTGCACCGCCTCGTGGATGGCCATCAGGTCCGGATAGGCCACGCGGCGGCGCGCATCGGCCACCCGTTCGCGCTGGTCGGCGGCGGCCGACAGGTAGGGTTGCTGGCGGAGATAGGTGTCGCGGAAGCGCTGGGTCAAGTCGGCATAGCCGCCCAGTTTCGCGGATGCGGCGGCGAATTCGCGCGCCTCGTGCAAACGGGGATTGCCGGCGCAGCCGCCGAGGATAAGCGTGGCAAACAGGGTGGCCAGCGCAGTGGCCAGCACGCGGGGCAGTTTCATTGGTCCTCTCCCAGGAAGGTGAGGACCTATCTTGCTCCGTGCAAAGATCGGGGTTTTGCGCTAGCGCAAACCGGCATCAGCTAGGCTGCCCAGCCAGCCCAGGCCTTCGGTGGTGCCGGCCAGCGGATTGTATTCGCAGCCCACCCAGCCCGCGTAGCCCAGCTCGTCGAGCAGCTTGAACAGGAAGGCATAGTTGATTTCGCCGGTGCCCGGCTCGTGGCGGCCGGGCGAGTCGGCCAGCTGCATGTGGCCGATCTGCGGCAGGCAGGCGCGGATGGTGTTGGCCAGCTCGCCCTCCATGCGCTGCATGTGGTAGATGTCGTACTGCAGCAGGATGTTCGGGCGCGCGCAGGCGGCGATGATGTCCAGCGCCTGGCGGCTGTGGTTCAGGAAATAGCCGGGAATATCGTAGGTGTTGATGGGTTCGATCAGCACCGAGATGCCGTGCTCGTGGCAGCGCTCGGCCGCGTACTGCAGATTGGCCACCAGCGTCTCGCGGGCGCGTTCGGGCGCCAGGCCGCCGGGCAGGATGCCGGCCATGCAATGCAGCTTGGCCACCCCCAGTTCGGTGGCGAATTCGATGGCCTGCTGCACGCCGGCGCGGAACTCCTCGGCGCGGCGCGGATCGCAGGCCATGCCGCGGTCGCCGGCCGCCCAGTCGCCGGGCGGCATATTGTGCAGCACCAGCTGCAGCTGGTGGCGGTGCAGGCGCTGGTTCAGCTGGTCCGGATCATAAGCGTACGGAAACAGGAATTCCACCGCATCGAAGCCCGCCTGGCGCGCCGCCGCGAAGCGGTCCAGGAACGGCAGCTCGGTAAACAGCATCGACAGGTTGGCTGCAAACTTCGGCATGACAATAAGAAAAATGGGGTCAGGGTTAATTAAGTATATAACTTAATTAACCCTGACCCCATTTTGCTTTTTAGCTACGGGGGTTCGGCCCACGCCGCCCCGCGGCGTGAGCCCCCCATTTTGCTTTTTAGCTACGGGGGTTCGGCCCACGCCGCCCCGCGGCGTGAGCCCCCCATTTTGCTTTTTAGCTACGGGGGTTCGGCCCACGCCGCCCCGCGGCGTGCGCCCCCCATTTTGCCTCCCGGCATGCCGGGAGGAGGGAGCTTAGCGGCCGCGGCCGCCGGAGCGGTGCGGGGGCGCGGCGCGCGGGGCGCTGCGGCCGCCGCCCGGGGCTGCCGGGGCGCGGCCGCCGCCGGCGTTGCCGCCGCCACCGCCGCCGCCATTGCCGGCGCTGCGCGGTTTGCCTGCGCCGCCGGCGCTGGCGCCTGCGGCCGGCTTGCTGCGGCCGTTGCCGCCGCCACCGCCACCCTGGCGCGGGGCGTTGCGGTGGTGGCCGGCGCCGCTGCGCAGCTGGATAGGCTGGGCGCGCGCGTTCGGGTCCGGCTCAAAGCCGGGGATCACTTCACGCGGCAGCGTCTGCTTGATGAGCTTTTCGATGTCTTTCAGCATGATGTGCTCGTCCACGCACACCAGCGACACCGCTTCCCCGGTGGCGCCGGCGCGGCCGGTGCGGCCGATGCGGTGCACATAGTCTTCCGGCACGTTCGGCAGGTCGTAGTTCACCACGTGCGGCAGCTGGTCGATGTCGATGCCGCGCGCGGCGATGTCGGTGGCCACCAGCACTTGCAGCGTGCCGTCCTTGAACTCGGCCAGCGCGCGGGTGCGCGCAGCCTGGCTCTTGTTGCCATGGATGGCCATGGCGCCGATGCCGTCGTTGCCCAGCTGTTCCACCAGCTTGTTGGCGCCGTGCTTGGTGCGCGTAAACACCAGCACCTGCGTCCACTTGTGGGTGCGGATCAGGTAGGACAGCATCGGATGCTTCTTGTCGCGGTCGACCGGGTAGATCTTTTGCGCGATCACTTCCACGGTGGAGTTGCGGCGCGCCACTTCGATGGTGGCAGGACTGTCCAGCAGGTTGTCGGCCAGGGCCTTGATCTCGTCCGAGAAGGTGGCCGAGAACAGCAGGTTCTGGCGCTTCGGCGGCAGCGCGGCCAGCACTTTCTTGATGTCGCGGATGAAGCCCATGTCCAGCATGCGGTCGGCCTCGTCCAGGATCAGGATCTCGACCTTGCTCAGGTCGATGGTCTTTTGCATCATGTGGTCCAGCAGGCGGCCCGGGGTGGCGACCAGGATGTCGACGCCGTGCTTGAGCTGCTTGATCTGCGGATTGATGCTGACGCCGCCGAAAATGACGGCGGAGTTCAGGTTGGTGTACTTGCCGTACACGCGCACGCTTTCCTCGACCTGTGCCGCCAGTTCGCGGGTCGGGGTCAGGATCAGGGCGCGGATCGGGCGCGCGGCGGTGCGGTTGCTCTGCTTGGCGCCGTTGGCGTCGGTGGACAGGCGGTGCAGGATGGGCAGGGTGAAGCCGGCGGTCTTGCCGGTGCCGGTCTGTGCGCCGGCCAGCAGGTCGCCGCCGTTCAGTACAGCCGGAATCGCTTGGGTCTGGATAGGCGTCGGCGTGGTGTAACCGGTTTCGGCGACAGCGCGGACGAGGGCGTCAGACAGACCAAGGGTAGAAAATGACATGATGACTTTTAGTTAAGATCGGCTCGTCGCCTTTTGGGCGCCAGTCGGAGGCAATCAGTTTTTACTCGGGGTGGCGGCCATGGACTGGTCGAGGTGCCGCTGCGGCGAGTATAACAGCTAGTTGTCGTTCAAGTTGCGGCAGGGAAATGAAAAAGGGGCCGCAGCCCCTTTTATTTTGTAACAAAGTTACTTAAATTATTTCATTGCCAACTAAAGTCCGGCAAACATCAGGCAAATTCAGCCAACAGGCCGATCATCTGGCCGAACACCTTCGGGCTGCCGGCGATGACGTTGCCCTTGTGCAGGTAGTCGGACTCGCCGTTGAACTCGGCGATGATGCCGCCCGCTTCCGACACCAGCAGCGCGCCGGCGGCGATGTCCCACGGCTTCAGGCCTTTTTCGTAGAAGCCGTCCAGGCGGCCGCAAGCGACGTAGGCCAGGTCCAGCGCGGCCGAGCCGGCGCGGCGCACACCGTGGCTGCGTTCGGCCATGATGCCGTACATTTTCAGGTATTCGGTCAGCGCGGCAGGGTTGCCGGCCTGGTAGCCGGTGCCCAGCAGGGCCTTGGCGATGCGGTCCAGCTTGCCCACGCGGATGCGCTTGTCGTTCAGGAAGGCGCCCGAACCTTTTTCAGCGGTGAACAGGTCGTTGCGCACCGGGTCGTAGACCAGGGCCAGCGTGATGACGCCGCGGTGCTGCAGGGCCATGGAGATGGCGTACTGCGGGAAGCCGTGAATGAAATTGGTGGTGCCGTCGAGCGGATCGATGATCCACAGGTACTCGGTCTCGTCGTTCACATTGGCGGAGGCGCCGGATTCTTCGCACAGGAAGCCGTGGTCGGGATAGGCTTTGCTCAGCACTTCGATGATGGCCTGTTCAGCAGCGGTGTCGACGTCGGTGACGAAGTCGTTGTGTTGCTTCTCATTGACGATGACGCGGTCGAGGTCGAAACTGGCGCGGTTGATGACGGCGGCGCCGCGGCGGGCGGCTTTGATAGCCGTGTTGAGCATTGGGTGCATGGTAGCTTCCGTGAAAAAAACGCTGCTGCCCGCCGGGCGCGGTGCATCCAGGCAGGGTGGCGTGTAGCAATGTGAAAAAGCGATTGTGAGAAAGAGCGGTGCGGGAACGGGTTGGAATGGTTAGAATGCCACCGAAATCCATCTCGAACGCGCGTAGTGGCGCTATTTTAAATGATGCAGCCTCAAAATACAGCGACTCTTTTTCACCGCCTGCGAATAATTCTGGTCGAAACTAGTCGTCCTGGCAACATTGGTTCGGTGGCGCGCGCCATGAAAACCATGGGTTTCAGCGAGCTGGTGCTGGTGACGCCGCGCTTTGAAGGCATGCTGGAGCACGAGGAGGCGGTGGCGTTCGCCAGCGGCGCGCAGGATATCCTGGCCTCGGCGCGCATCGTCTGCAGCATGGCCGAGGCGCTGGAAGGCATCAATTTCGCCGCCGCCGTGTCGGCCCGCCTGCGCGAGTACTCGCCGCCGGTGCTGGCGCCGCGCCAGTTCGCAGAACAGGCGGCGGCCGGCCCCGAGCTGCACGCGGCGCTGATTTTCGGCAACGAGCGCTTCGGCTTGCCGAACGAAATCGTGGAAAAGTGCAATGCGCTGATCAATATCCCGGCCAACCCGGATTATTCCTCGCTGAACCTGGCGCAGGCGGCCCAGGTGCTGGTGTATGAATGCAGGATGGCGGCCCTGGCTGCCATCGCCGTGGCCGCTGCTCCCGCCGAACCCGCCATCGGCTTTCAGGGCGAGGCGGCCAGCCTGGCGCAGATCGACGGCATGTATGCGCACCTGGAACAGGCGCTGGTGGCGATCGGCTTCCTGGACGCGAACAACCCGCGCAAGCTGATGCCGCGGCTGAAGCGCATGTTTTCCCGCACCCAGCTGGAAACCGAGGAAGTGAACATTTTGCGCGGCATTGCGCGCAAGATCACGGACAAACTCGCGGACAAGACGAAGTAAGCTCACCCAATATCGAACGGCGCCGCCTGGCCGCCGTACAGCCGTTCCATGATGGCGCGCTCGCGTCCGGTGACGGCGGCGACGAACTCGCGCGGCCGCTTCATGCGCTTGAAGGCTGTAAATCCGCGCTCCAGGAACTGCTGCAGGTTGCCCAGGCCGGCCAGCCGGGCCGGGCCGCGCATCAGCATCAGGGTGCCGCTCAGCATGGGCACGCGCACCAGCTGGCCCAGCGAATCGCCCAGCGCCTGCACCAGGTCCAGCTGCCGCTCGCGCTCGGCGCGGCCCAGGGCCTGGCGGTAGGCTTCTATATAAGCGGCTTCGCTGAACTGCGGACCGAGCAGGCGGGCCATGGCCGTGTCCAGGCGCTCGGCCAGCGCGTCCAGCTGCATCGCTTCGGTGATGGTTTGCAGCGCGTCGGCCGGCAGCACGCGCTGCATGGTGGGGGCGATGCGCTCCAGGTCGGTATCCCGCTGGCTCAGGTCGTGGGTGCCGTACAGCTCTTCCAGGAAAAACCCGGCGGCCTGGCGGGTGTCGGGCGCGGCCAGCAGGTCGGCATGGGTGCGCGCCAGGCGGGCGGCCTGGAAGGTTTTCAGCGCCAGGCGCGCCGATTGCAGGGCCGGATCGCATCCGGCGGCCTGGCGCTCCAGCCGGGCGGCGCGCAGCTGCTGTTCCAGCGGGCTTGCGAGATGTTCGTTCTTCATGGTGAATTTTTACCAGAAGCAAATAGATGCGTGGCTCTATTTTTGCACGCGGGACGCGCGGATCTTTGGCGTACACTGCAAAAAAATACCGGAATATCAGAGACATGCCGAACCGCAGAACCTTCTTGAAGACCGGCGTGCTGGGCGCGCTGGCGCTGGCTGCCGGCGGTGCGTTGTACCGCACCGTGCAGGGCGCCGCGCCGCTGCAGCGCTATGTGCTGGACGGCGAGGCGCGCGCCGTGCTGGTGGCCATCATTCCGGCCATCGTCGGCCCCATGCTGCCGCAGGCCGAAGCCGCGCGCGACGCCGCCATCTCCCGCACCACGGACGGCGTGCAGCAAGCCGTGGCCAGCCTGCCTTTGAGCACCCAGAAGGAAGTGCAGGACCTGTTCGGCCTGCTGGCGCTGGCGCCCGCGCGCCGCCTGCTGGCCGGCGTGCCGGCCTGGGAGCAAACCACGCCGGCGCAGGCCGCCGCCTTCCTGCAGGACTGGCGCCTGCACCGCCTGCAGATGCTGCAGACCGCTTACCACGCGCTGCACGACCTGGTGCTGGGCGCCTGGTATGCCGACCCGGCCAGCTGGGCCGCCACCGGCTATCCGGGCCCGCTCAAGGAGCTGAGCTGATGAGTGCCAGCCAAAACGCAAAGCCGAATGTGATACCGGACCCGATCCGCGCCGGCCTGGCCGCCGGCTGGAAAGTGATCGACGGCGCCGCGCTGGACGGCGACCGCACGCTGGAGGCGGACGTGGTGGTGGTGGGCAGCGGCGCCGGCGGCGGCGTGACGGCCGAGCTGCTGGCAATGGCCGGGCTGAAGGTGCTGATCCTGGAGGAGGGCGCGCTGAAGTCGTCGAGCGATTTCAAGATGCGCGAGGCGGACGCCTATCCCACGCTGTACCAGGAGGCCGGCGCCCGCAAGACGCGCGACAAGGGCATCAACATCCTGCAGGGCCGTGCGGTGGGCGGTTCCACCACGGTGAACTGGACCTCCAGCTTCCGCACGCCGCCGTCCACGCTGGCTTACTGGCAGCGCCATTTCGGCCTGGCGGACTACACGCCGGAGGCGATGGCGCCATGGTTCGCCATGATGGAGCGGCGCCTGCACATCGGCGCCTGGGACGTACCACCCAACGAGAACAACGACCTGCTGCGGCGCGGCGCGGACCGGCTGGGCATACCCACCGCGTCCATCCGGCGCAACGTGAACGGCTGCTGGAACCTGGGCTACTGCGGCATGGGCTGCCCCACCAACGCCAAGCAGTCGATGCTGGTGACCACCATCCCGTCCGCGCTGGAGCGGGGCGCCACCTTGCTGACGCGGGTGCGCGCCGAACAACTGGTGTTCCGCAACGGCGCGGTGGACCACCTGCTGGCCACCGCGCTCACGGCGGACGGCCTGGCGCCCACCGGCAAGCGGGTGACGGTGAAGGCGCGCCATTACGTGGCGGCGGGCGGCGCCATCAACACGCCCGGCCTGCTGCTGCGCTCGGGCGCGCCCGATCCGCACGGCCTGCTGGGCAAGCGCACGTTCCTGCATCCGACCATCATCTCGTCCGGCCTGTTCGAGCAGCGCGTGGACGGCTACGCGGGCGCGCCGCAGTCGATTTACTCGGACCATTTCCTGGAGACGCAAGCCGTCGACGGCGCTATGGGCTACAAGCTGGAGGCGCCGCCGCTGCACCCGCTGCTGCTGTCGACCACCATGGCCGGCTTCGGCGAGGAGCACGCGGCCATGATGCGCCAGTTCCCGCACGTGCAGGGCTTGCTGGCGCTGCTGCGCGACGGCTTCCATGCGGACGCGCCGGGCGGCAGCGTGGCGCTGGACCGCCACGGCGCCCCGGTGCTGGATTACCGCATCACGCCCTTCGTGTGGGACGGCGCGCGCCGTGCGCTGCTGTCCATGGCCGAGATCCAGTTTGCCGCCGGGGCGCGCAGCGTGCTGCCGGTGCATGAACTGGCGCAGAGCTACACCAGCTGGAAGCAGGCGCGCGAGGCCATCAACGGGCTGCCGTTCAAGAATCTGCTGATGCGGGTGGTGTCGGCGCACGTGATGGGCGGCTGCGGCATGGCGGCCGATGCGCGCCACGGCGTGGTGGACGGCAAGGGGCGCTACCATGGCGTTGCCAACCTGTCGGTGCATGACGGTTCGCTGTTCCCGACCTCGATCGGCGCCAATCCGCAGCTGTCGATCTACGGCATGGTGGCGCGCCTGGCCAGCGGCCTGGCCGGACAGCTCAGCGGCAAGCCGGCGCCGCGCCATGCGGACCCTGGCGCCGCCGCGGACAACGCCGATACCGCCACCGCTCCGCTGTTGCGGGCCGCCCGAGGCTGACATGGCCCGCCGCGTCATGCTCGCCATCCTGCTGCTGCAGCTGTGTTTCGCGCTGGCGGTGGCGGCTCTGGCGGTCTACCTGGGGCCTCGGCTGGGCTGGTCCGGCCCCGGCTGGCCGGCCGCGCTGGCGCTGGGCCTGGCCGGCGTGGTGCTGGTCCGGATGGTAATTTCCGGTAATAATTTCCGCATGGCGCGCCGCGCGGGCGGCCCGGTCCCGGCGCCGCACGCCCTCGCGCCGGCGGGCTTCCTGCGCATGTTCGCGCGCGAATTCGCCTCGTCCATGACGATGCAGACGTGGACCATGTTGCGTCCGCGCACCACATTGCATCTCGCCGGGCATGACGCCGGTCCTGCACAGTTGCCCGTCCTGCTGCTGCATGGCTATGCCTGCAACGGCGCCTATTGGAGCCGCCTCGCGGCGCGGCTGCGGCAGGGCGGCGTCAGCTATATGACGGTGGACCTGGAACCGCTGGGCGCCGGCATCGACGACTACGCGCCGCAGATCGACGCCGCCTTGCAGCAGTTGTGCGCCGCCACCGGCCGGCCGCAAGCCATCGTGGTCGGCCACAGCATGGGCGGCCTGGCCGCGCGCGCCCACCTGCGCGCTTTCGGCAGCGCGCGCGTGGCGCGCGTGATCACCCTCGGCACGCCGCATCACGGCACCGCGCTGGCCGGCTTCGGCCCCGGCCTGAACGCGCGCCAGATGCAGCGCAATTCGGGCTGGCTGGCGGAACTGGCCGCCGCCGAGCCGCCGGCAGTGCGCGCGCTGATCGTTTCCCTGTGGTCGCACCACGACAACATCGTGGCGCCGCAGGATTCCGCCCGCCTGCCGGGCGCCCGCAACGTGGAACTGGGCGGCATCGGCCACGTGGCGATCGGTTCGCACCCAGCAACGCTGCGCTTTGTACTGGACGAAGTGACCCAACTGTCGCGTGATGGTGCTGCTCTGGAAACAAAATAGACAGTCCGGCCCGTGTTAGGTAGACTGCATTGAGAAGCGGCAATTCATAGCGTCCCCGCCTGTCGTTGTAGTGTGACTATTGGTGAGAATCCACGCGTTCGGTTGCTGTATGGTGATGCATGCATGCCCAGCACAAGGCAAAACGATGCCAACTGACTTCGCCAAGCTGATCCTGGAGGAATTGCCTGAAGCCGTCATCGTGACGAGGCCGGGCGGGGAGATAGTATGCTGGACGAGCCGCGCGCAAGCCATGTTCGGCTACGCCCAGGCCGATGCTTTGGGCCGGCGGCTGGCCCAGCTGGTGCTGGCGCCCGGGCAGGAAGACGATGGCGCGGCCATCGAGCAGCACATCCTCGAATACGGCCACGCGCGCTATGAAGCGCTGTGGCGGCACCGGGACGGCACGCCGCTGCCGGTGGACTGCGCGGCAAAAACCATCGCGGCGGACGGCCGCACGCTGCTGCTGTGCACCGTGCGCTGCCGGCGCGACCGCCAGCGCCTCGACCTCGCGCTGCAGGAAAAGCACAGCGAGCTGGCTACCGAGCTGAATAACGCGCACCGCGCCACCGACCTGTTTCTGGCCAGCATGTCGCATGACCTGCGCACGCCGCTCAACGCCATCATCGGGTTTGCCGGCACCATGCTGATGAAGCTGCCCGGACCGCTCACCCGGGAACAGGAGCGCCAGCTGCGCACCGTGCAGGCCAGCGCGCGCCAGCTGCTGGCGCAGATTAACGATTTGATTGACCTGAGCAAGATCGCTTCGGGTAAAGTGGAGTTGAAGCTGGAGCCGCTGGAGTGCCACGCCTTGATCGCGGAGCTACTTCCGGTATTTCAGCCGCAAGCGCATCAAAAGGGACTGCAGTTCGATTTCAACGCGCCGCATGACGATATCAAGGTGCGCTGCGACCGCCGCGCCATGCAGCAGATTGTGAGCAAGCTGGTCAACAACGCCATCAAGTTTACCGACAGCGGCGCGGTGCGCATCGAACTCGACACGGCCGACGTCAACGGGCGCGCGTGCGCCACGGTCAGCGTCAGCGATACCGGGGTCGGCATCGCGCCGGACCAGCAGCGCCTGCTGTCGCGGGCCTTCAGTCCGCCGGATGGCGGCGCCGGCGGTCCGGGCCGGTTCCAGGGCACGGGCCTGGGATTGCAGTTGAGCTTGCAGCTCGCGCAGTTATTGAACGGGCAGATCAGTGTGGCGAGCCGGCAGGGGCGCGGCAGCGTGTTTACGCTTGCCGTGCCGCTGGAAGCGGCGCACGATGCCGTATAGAGAAGAATCGACTTAACCGGGAGCGCAAACGTGTCCGCACGCATCCTTATCATAGAAGACAATCCGACCAATATGGAGTTGATGGTGTATCTGCTCAACGCCTTCGGTTATACGCCGCTGATGGCGCATGACGGGGAGGAGGGCGTGGCCACCGCGCGGCGCGAGCTGCCCGACCTGATCATCTGCGACGTGCATCTGCCCAAGCTGGACGGCTACGGCGTGGTGGCGCAGCTCAAGCAGGACCCGGCGCTGCGGTCCATCCCGGCGCTGGCGGTGACCGCGCTGGCCATGGTGGGCGACCGCGAGCGGCTGCTGGCGGCCGGCTTCGACGGCTACATCGGCAAGCCCATCGAGCCGGACACCTTCGTCACCCAGATCGAGTCTTTTTTGCCGGGGGAAGTGTCACCCCCGGCTAAAAACGACATTGCCACGATCCTGATCGTGGACGATCACGTGCTCAACCGCGAGTTCCTGATGACCTTGCTGGGCTACGGCGGCCACCGGCTGCTGGAAGCGTCCAACGGCGCCGAGGGCCTGAAGATGGTCAGCGCCGAGCGGCCCGACCTGGTCATCTCGGACATCCTGATGCCGAACATGGACGGCTACGAGTTCGTCACGCGCATGCACAGCAATCCGGACACGGCGCACGTGCCCATCATCTTCTACACCGCCACCTACCGCGAGCGCGAGGCCATGGCCGTGGCCGAGGCCTGCGGCGTGCGCTGGGTGCTGCCCAAGCCGTCCGACCCGGACGTGATCCTGCGCACGGTGCGCGAAGCGCTGGGCGTCACGCCCGACGAGGAGGACAGCGTGCCGCAGTTCGCGCCCGAGCCGCCCAGCGGCGGGCGCTTCCTGGACATCGACCACAAGGTGGCCGAATACCTGGGCGAACTGGAGTCGAGCAGCGCCCTCATTTCGCAGCTGGCCAGCACCGGCGACGGGCGGGAGCCCGGCGCCGAGCACCTGACGTCGATGACCGAGCGCCTGTCGCGCTCCCTGTCCAGCCTGCAGGCGGTGAGCCTGCGGCTGACCGCGCTGATCGAGCTGGGCATCGAGCTGGGCGCCGAGCGCGACCCGCAGGCGCTGATCGAGGTGGGATGCCGCGTGGCGCAGAACATCTGCGTGTCCAAGTACGCCTGCATCGGCGTGCTGGAATCGGGCGCGCAGGAGCTGAGCCATTTCGCCGCCTGCGGCGTGGGCCAGCAGGCGCGCCTGATCGCCTCCACGCCGCGCGCCGGCGTGCTGGGCGGGCTGCTGGAACAGCGCCAGCCGGTGCGCATCGACGCGCTGCCGGGCGACCCGCAAGCGATCGGCCTGCCGGACAGCCATCCGCCGGTGCATTCCTTCCTCGGCGTGCCGATCGCCTCGCGCGAGCGCACCCACGGCTGGCTGTACCTGGTGGACAAGCTGGGCGCGGACAGCTTCAGCGAAGTGGACGAGCGGGTGGCCGCCACGGTGGCCGCGCAGATCTCGGTGGCCTATGAAAACCTGCTGCTGTACGACGAGATTCGCCGCCACCACGCACAGCTGCAGCTGGACATGAACGCCCGCATCCGCCTGGACGAGGACCTGCGCCGCTTCCGCCTGGCGATGGACGCCACCGCCGACGCCATCTTCCTGGTCGACCGCGCCGGCATGTGCTTCGTGGACGTGAACGCGACCGCCTGCCGCATGCTGGGCTACCTGCGCGAGGACTTCCTCAAGGTGGGGCCGAACAAGTCCATCGACGGCGACCTGCGCCGCCTGGAGGACCTGTACGACAAGCTGTTGGCCGGCGACCAGAGCGGCGCCATGGCCGAGCTGCTGCTGACCCGCAAGGACGGCTCGCCGCTGTCGGTGGAAGTGCAGCGCCGCACGCTGCGCTCGGGCCAGAACTGGATCCTGGTGGCGGTGGCGCGCGACATCACCGAGCGCAAGGAGGCCGAGCAGCGCCTGCTCAAGCTGGCCCACTTCGACACCCTCACCGGTCTGCCCAACCGCAGCCAGTTCTACGATTCGCTGAGCCACTCGCTGCAGCAGGCCGGCGAGCACAAGTGGGCGCTGGCGGTGCTGTTCCTGGACATGGACCGCTTCAAGAACATCAACGACACGCTGGGCCACACCATCGGCGACGAGCTGCTGCGCCAGTTCTCCAGCCGCCTGGTGGACTGCCTGCGCGTGCGCGACACCATCGGCCGCTTCGGCGGCGACGAATTCGCCGCCATCCTGATGCTGCCGGAAGGGGCGCAGAACGCCATCGCGGTGGTGGACAAGATCCGCGAGGCGATGCGCAAGCCTTTCGACCTGAAGGGCCACGAGGTGACGGTGACGGCCAGTATCGGCATCTCCGTGTTTCCCGAGGACGGCAGCGACGCCGACACCCTGATCCAGTACGCCGACACCGCCATGTACCGCGCCAAGGAGGCCGGGCGCGACGCCTTCCGCTTCTTCACCGCCGAGATGAACGCGCAGTCGCTGGCGCGGCTGGACCTGGAGAACGCGCTGCGGCGCGCCATCGACAACAATGAGTTCGTGCTGTACTACCAGCCCAAGATCGACATCAGCAGCGGCCGTCTGAGCGGGGCCGAGGCGCTGATACGCTGGAAGCGGCCGGGCCATGGGATGGTGTCGCCGGCGCTGTTCATCCCGATCCTGGAGGAAACCGGCTTGATCGTGCGGGTCGGCACCTGGGTGCTGAACGAAGCCTGCCGCAAGATCGCCGAATGGGGCAAGACCCGCATCGGCGCGGTGCACCTGTCGGTCAACGTGTCCGGCATCCAGTTCTTCGTGGGCGGGCTGGAAGAGGAGGTCATGCGCGCCATCAAGGAGCACGACATCGCGCCCGAGCTGCTGGAGCTGGAGCTGACCGAAAGCTCGCTGATGTCGAACGCCGAGGAAACCATCACGGTGCTGCAGAACCTGAAGAAGCTGGGCATCCAGATTTCCATCGACGATTTCGGCACCGGCTATTCCTCGCTGGCCTACCTGAAGCGCTTCCCGATCGACAAGCTGAAGATCGACATCGCCTTCGTGCGTGAGGTGACCAGCAACCCGGACGACGCGGCCATCGTGCTGGCCATCATCAACATGGCGCACAGCCTGAAGCTGCAGGTGATCGCCGAAGGCGTGGAGCGCGACGCGCAACTGGCCTATCTGCGGCGCCACAACTGCGACGAGATGCAGGGCTACTACTTCAGCCGCCCGTTGCCGGAGGACGAGTTCGAGGCCATGCTGAGGGAGGGCAAATACCTGCAGGCGCCGGTGGACGAGAACCAGGTCGACCAGCAAACCCTGCTGATCGTCGACGACGACGCCTTCATGCTCGACGTGCTGAGCGACTTCCTGTCGCAGGACGGCTACCGCATCCTCACCGCGCAGACGGCTGCCGAAGGCTTCGACGTGCTGGCGCGGCACCAGGTGCAGGTGATCCTGTGCGACCAGTGCATGCCGTTGATGAGCGGCACCGAGTTCATGGAACGGGTGAAGAACCTGGCGCCGGACACCTTCCGCATCATGCTGTCGGCCTATGCGGACCTGACGCCCATCATGGCCGCCATCAACCACGGCGCCATCGACCGTTTCTACACCAAGCCGTGGAAGGGCGCGGTGCTGCGCGAGAACATCCGTGAAGGCTTCCGCCTGCACAGCCAGCTGCACGGGCAGCAGCCCGTTCAAGCGGCCTGAGGTGGCCGCCAGCGTGCGCCGGCGCGGGGCGCACGCCTGGTTTGGGCTGGCGCTGATGCTGGCGCCGGTGCTGGCGCTGGTACTTGCGCTGGTGCCGGCACGCCCCGCGCAAGCCCGGGCTGCCGCGCCGCTGCGCATCTACACGATCGACAGCAAGCCGATCGGCTTCATGGACCGCGGCCGTCCGTCCGGCTTTGCGGTGGACCTGGCGCAGCAGATCCAGCAGCGCACCGGTGGCCGCGAGCCGGTCCAGATCATCCCCTGGGCGCGCGCCAACACCATCGCCATGAACGAAGCCAACGTGCTGCTGCTGTCCGTGGTACGCACGCCCGAGCGCGAACGGCGGCTGGTATTCGTCGGCCCGGTGTTCGTCGCGCACGTATCGGCGTATGCGCTGAAAGGGCGGGGCGCCGAACTGCGCGCGCTGGGCGACGGCATCTACAAGCTGCGCGGGGCCGCGCGGCGCGGCAGCATCTTCGTGCAGCGCGCGCGCAGCTTCGGCTACAACGTCACGGACGAACCGGTCAGCTCGGAGGTAGGGGCGCGCATGCTGATGAGCAAGCGTTTCGACTTGTGGTTCGACGGCGAGGAGCTGGTGGGGCCGGCGCTGGAGAAAGCCGGCTACGCGCCCGACGACGCGGAACTGGTCAAGCAGCTCAGCGTGGACGACGTTTATTTCGGCTTTTCCAGGGATACGGCGCCGGAAACCGTGCGCGCCTGGGACGCGGCGCTGCGCGACATGAAGCGCGACGGTACATTCCTGCGGCTGCACCAGTACTGGCTGCCGTCCACCTCGCTGCCGCCCGACGTGCGCCTGCAAGGGAAGGGCACGCCCTAGTCACTTGGCCGGCTGGCCCAGCGCGGCGAAGTGCAGCACCCAGCGCCCGCGCGCCTGCACCAGCGCGGCGGCTTCGTCGTCATAGAAGGCGCCCACGGGGCAGGCCGCCAGCCCCTGCGCGACGGCGCCCAGCAGCCAGCGTTCGCCCACCATGCCCGCTTCCAGGAACGCATGCCGATAGCCGCGCGCGCCTTGCGCCAGCGTGCCGGCGGTGTCGGCGGACAGCACCAGCACCACGGCCGCGCCGCCGATCACGTCCTGCGCCAGCGCCGCCTGCTGGGCGCGGGCGGCAAAGTCCCCTTTCGTTACCGGCAGCAGGGCATGCTGCGGCAGATAGCGGTAGACGCCCGGCTCCAGGCCCGCCACGCGGTTCACCACCAGGTCGATGCGGATCGCGTCCGACAGCTGCGGGTTTTGCGCCATGCCCTCCAGGACGGTGGCCAGCGCGGCCAGCGGCACCGGTCCGGACGTATAGCGCCGCACGCTGCGCCGCTGCGCGATGACGGCGTGCGCGCTTGCGGGTGCGGCAACCGGCGCGGGCAAGCGCAGCGCGCCCTGCGGCAGGGCGTCCGCAGCAAGGCGGCCATATGGCGGCGCAGCGGCTTCCGTGTCCTCCCCGGCGCGGGGCAGCAGCCGCAGCGACGTTGCCTGATGAATCACACCAGTCGCGCCCAGCGTTGCTTGCGCTGCCTGTGGCGCGGGCGGGGGCGAGGGCGCGGACCTTGGCGCCGCTGGTGCTGCCGGCGCCGCCGCTGCCGAATACTCCTGCGCGGCTGGCGCTCGCTCCGTGCCGGGCACCGGCACCGGGCCGGACCGCCGCAGCGCCATCATCGCCAGCACGCCTTCCTCCACGCCGTCGATTGCCAGCGCGCGCGCCGCCATGGCCTCGTCGAACTGCGGCAGCAGCGTAGCGTGCATGCCTGCCTGGTGGCCCGCAATGCGCAGGTTTTCCAGCAAGTGGCCCGCATCGGCAGCGGCATAGCGGTAAGCGCGGTTGTGATACTTGTAGCCGGTACGGCGAAAAACCGCGCTCAGGACGAGCAATGCATCCGCGTCCTGCGCGGCGGGCGCACCCAAGCCGTCCGCTGCGGCCGGCAGCGGGCCGATCCATGCCAGACGGTGCTGCTCCGGCCCATAGTGGTACAGGCCGGGAGCCAGCCCGTCGATGGTGCGCGCCGCCACATACAGCTCGCTGGGAAACAGCGCCCCGGAAGAAGGCGCAGCCCGCAACGCCCGTCCGCCGCGATGCGCGGTCACGCCTGCCGCCAGGTGCAGGATCTGCGCCAGTTCGTCCAGCCGAAGACGGCGCTGCGGCGTGGCCGCCGGGCCGCGCATGGCCGCCTGCAGCGGCTGCGAGGCCGGGCTGGCGGCCGGCAGCGCCACCTGCCGCGCGTTCGGATAGCGCTTGAACGGCTCCGGCGCATCGCCCCATTCGATGCCGGGCGCGCGCAGGAACACGCTGCGGCGCGACTCGGACGACAATTCGTGGTAGCGAAGTACCGCCGCCGCGCCGCCGATGCCCCCCGCGCCTCCTGCGTTTCCTGCGCCTCCTGCATCCGAGGCGGTCCCGGCGCCCGCCTGCAGCGGCAGGTCGCCCGCGCCATGGCGCATGCCGAGGAAGAACGCGGCCGCCAGCGCGGCCAGGACCGCCAGCGGCATGCCCAGCGCCGGCGCGCCGCGCGGGACGGTGCCGGCCGAGGCAGGCCGCGCCGCCGGCGCACGGTTACGCAGCCAGTTCAGCACCAGCGGCAAGTTGAAGCACAGATGGATGAAGACCAGCAGCAGCGTGGCGTAACCGAACAGGTAGTGCCAGTCGAACACCGGCAACTGCTGGTTGGCGACCCAGAAAATACCCAGCCCGGCAGTGCTCAGCAGATAGCACAGCAGCAGCACGCTGGTGTGCACGTTGAGGGCCAGCCGCCCCGGCGTACGCCCGCGCCAGCGCATTGCTGCCAGCCAGACGGCATACAGCAGCAGCGGCAATGCAACCCAGAGGATTTTCGGCGCCATCGGCACATTCTAGCGCCGATGGCGGCTCGGCGTGAGAACCGTAGTCAGCCCCGGCGCCGGCGCCGGGCGGCGATCAAGCCCAGTCCGGCCAGCAGCAGCGCCATGCTGGGCGGCGCAGGTACGGCCGACGCGGTACCGACGGCGACGCCCGTGACGCCGGCAAGATGGCCCACGCCCTGGGTCTCGATGCGGAAGCCGGTGAAGTACTCGTTCAAGCCATCGGCCCGGAAGCCCAGGAAGGCAAAGGCCGAAGAGCCATCGGGCAACGCCACGCCGTCGAAGCGGTAGCTGCCCTGGTTGGTGTCGACCGTGACGCCGACCACGCCACGGGTGACAGCAGCGTCGAAGCCGAGCAGGGTGTAGGCGGTGGCGCCGGCTATCCGGGCTTCCAGCGGCGACCAGTATTCATTGCTCATCACGGCACGGCTGGCGCCGACCGAGTAGGGCGTGCCGGCGCCGACGATCAGGTTTTCCTCCGACAGGTAGCTGACGTCGCCGCGCGTGTATCCGTAGCCTGGGAAATGATAGCCGCGTCCGAAATCGTCGAAATTGCTGTTGTAGGCGATGCTGCCCTGGGCGTTGAAGGCGGCGCGGCTGTCGAAGGCGAGGACGCCGGCCTGGACCAGGGGCGCCGACACCGCCAGCATCAACCCGAACAGGGAGTGTACGATTGTTTTCATTGTGTTGTCCTGGGTTGCGCCGTTCAGGCGACCGTGAAATTGCAGGGACCGGCCAGCAGGCCGTAGCCGTCGTTGTACAGGCACCAGGCCGAGTAGTTGCCCGGCGCGAGCTTGGCAGTGTCGAAGCTGGCATTGCCGTTCGCCAGGGTCACGTACTGCCAGGTCAGATAGGTGCCGCTGCCCGGCGTGGCGCCTGCCGGCCAGATGCCGATCCAGTTGGTGCTGGTGACTTTGGCTGCCGGCACGGCATAGCTGAAGGCGACAGGTGCGCCCTTCGGAACGCTGGCCGTGGCCGTCGTCAGCTGGGCGACACTGAAGCTGACCGGGCCGCCCAGCGCCGCATAGCCGTCCTGGTACAGATACCAGGCGGTGTACTCGCCCACGGCCAGGGCAGCGGTGTTGAACGAGGCGGAGCCGCTGGCGTCGGGCGCATAGGCCCACAGCGCGGCGCTGCCTTTGCCGGGCGAGGTGCCGGGCGCGTAGATGCCGATCCAGTTTTTCGGATCGGTCTTGCCAGCCGGGGCGGCGTAGGTGAACACGGCGGCGGCGCCTTTGCTCACATACGGCGTGCTGGTGTCGAAGGTGATTTTCACCTTGTTGGTGCCTATCATCGGGTCCGTGCGGCTGGGGCGGCCGTCTTCGACGTGGCCTGCCGCGCGGCGCAGCCATAATGGGTCGTGTTTACAGCCGATGCTGAAGTCGTACCAGCCGAAGCTGTTGTCCAGCGCGCAGTGGATCGCCAGCTGCTGGCCCGCCGCCACGTCGTACTCGGACTGGGCAGCGCCGTAGGCGTTGTCCGTGATGGAGAAGGTGCAGGCGGCAAGGCCGTCCAGATTGGACAGGACCAGCTCGATGTCGCCGCTTGCGGTGTCGTAGACGGTCTGCAGCTCCGGCCGGGCGCCGGCCGCCAGCGCGGTGGCGCCCTTGAACTGGCGCAGGAAGCCGTTGGCGCCATGGACGCTCAACTCATAGGTGGCGCCGCTCCAGTTCCATACTTCCTGCTCTATGCTTTTGCCCGCCTCCACCGTGTAATACCAAGGGCCGTCGGTGCGCAAACTTGAATAGACGCGGTAGGCGGCGCCAGTCTTGCCGCTGTTGCCGAAGCTAAGCGCAAACTGCCTGGCGGCCACGGCGCGGCCGTGCACGTGCAGCTCATAAGGCAGGGCGCAGGCGTAGCGGGTGCCGGTGACGGTCGGGCAAGGCTCCTGCTTTGGCAGGGTCTGCACGGTGGGCGGCGCCGGGTAGGGCTTGCCGGAGACGCGCGTGTAGGCCGCCGTTTTCGGCACGCTGGCGGGCCAGGCAGCGTTGGGTGCGCCGAAGTTGAAAGCGGACGTCAAGTCGCCGCAGACCGTGCGGCGCCACGGCGAGATCAGGCCGCACCGCACGGCGGCGCGGTCCTTGCCGCGTCCCGCCACCAGCCATTCTTCCAGAAAGCGCAGCTTGGAGGTGTGGTCGAACAGCTCGGAGCACACGCGCCCGCCCTTGCTCCAAGGGGAAATGACGAGCATGGGCACGCGCGGCCCGAGGCCGACCGGTATGCCCTGGTAGTTTTCGTGGGCGCCGATGTCGGCCAGCGTGGTCTTGCCCATGGCGGCGCTGAGCGGCGCCAGCTCGGAGGGCACATGATCGAAGAAGCCGTCGTTCTCGTCATAGCACAACAGGAACACGGTTTTCGACCAGACCGCCGGATTGGCCACCAGCGCGGCCAGCAGACGGGCCGTCAGATTCTCGCCCGCGTTCGGCGAGTTCGGCGAGTGCTCGGTATAGTCGTTGGGCGCGCAGATCCAGGATACCTGGGGCAGCGCATTGTTGCGCACGTCGCTGGCGAAGGCTTGCACCAGCCAGTCGCCCTTGGTGCCGGGCGAGTTGGCTTCCGTCGAGCCGGGAGCCAGGGCCCGGCCTTTCTGGTACAGCGGCGAACTGGAAGACAGGCGGCTGCCGTCCGCGTTGACGCGGAAGTTCTTGAAGTAGGCCAGGTAGTTGTCGCCGTAGTTGTCCCATTCCTGGTAGACCTTCCAGCTGACCTGGTTCGCTTCCAGTACTTCGGCATAGGTACGCCAATTGGGCGCGCTGCCGGTGACGGCGGCGGAGATGTCGTCGCGGGCCGGGTCGTTGTTGTAGTAGCCGGACGGGCTGATGTTGTACAGGCTGCCCATCGCGCCCATCCAGCCCTGGTTGCTGCCGGTCAGCGAATACATGCGGTTCGGATCGGTGGCCCCGAAGATGGAGCAATGGTAGGCGTCGCAGATGGTGAAGGCGTCGGCCAGCGCATAGTAGAAAGGCAGGTCGCCGCGGTCGAAATAGCCCATGGTTTGCGGCGTTTTCTGCTTGACCCATGCGTCCCAGCCTTGCCAGGTGGTCTGCGCACCTTTCCAGGAATGGTTGGTGCCGACGGACAGGGCGCTGGTGTTGAGCGCGTCGAAATGGAACGGCAGCACGTAACCGCCCGCGCTGTTGGGCTGGTACCAGACCGGATGGCCGCTCGGCAGGTCGATCGCGCGCGGATCGTCGAAGCCGCGCACGCCGGACAGGGTACCGAAGTAATGGTCGAAGGAGCGGTTTTCCTGCATGAAGATGACCACGTGCTCGACGTCGGCCAGGGTGCCGGTGGCGTTGTTGGCCGGTATGGCCAGCGCTTCCCCGATCAGGCCGGGGAACATCGACGTGGCGCTGGTGCCGGCGGTGGCGGCGGCGAATCGGAGAAACTTGCGTCTGCCTGCAGAAATCATGTGCCGTCCTTGGATGTGGTGGCGCCTGCGCGATCGCGGAGCCGCTGTCATGTCAAGTACAGAATGTTAGCAATCAATTATGACTGCATGATTGCAGACGCGCACCGGAGCGTTCCGGTGCGCGGGGGCGGGGAGGCTTAGAAGTGCACGCCGCGCAGCAGCTGCTGCATGGCGATCTGCTCGGACGACATCTGCGGCGGCTTCTTGCCGTCGCCGCCCTTGGCCGCGTCCGAATCGGGGAACATGCGGAAGCTGGTGTTGAGCACGATCTGCGCCACGCGCGGCATCAGCGCGTGCAGCACCTGGCCGAAGATGCCCACGCGGGTGGCGATGCGCACCGGCTTCCACACGATGGCCTCGGCGATCAGGTCGGCCGCTTCCTCCGGCGACAGCGTCGGCACGTTCTGGTAGATCTTGGTCGGCGCGATCATCGGCGTGCGCACCAGCGGCATGTTGATGGTGGTGAACTTGATGCCCAGATCCTGCAGCTCGGACGAGGCGCAGCGGGTCCACGCATCCAGCGCAGCCTTGGACGCCACATAGGCCGAGAAGCGCGGGGCGTTGGTCAGCACCCCGATGGACGAGATGTTGATGACGTGGCCGCGCTTCTTGGCCGTCATCGACGGCAGCAGCGCCATGGTCAGGCGCAGCGCGCCGAAGTAGTTCAGCTGCATGGTGCGCTCGAAATCGTGGAAGCGGTCGTAGCTGGCCTCGATGGCGCGGCGGATCGAACGGCCGGCGTTATTCACCAGCACGTCCACGCCGCCATGGTTGGCGATCAGCACCTGCGCAAAGCGGTCGCAGTCGGCCATGTCCGACAGGTCGGCCGGATAGGTGATCAGCTCGAAGCCGCGCGCTTCCACTTCCTTCTTCGCTTCCAGCAGCTTGTCTTCGTCGCGCCCGCAGATGATGGTGATGGCGCCCGCTTCGGCCAGCTTGTGCGCCGCCGCAAGACCGATGCCGGACGAGCCGCCCGTCACCAGCACCACCTTGCCGGCCACCTGGCCGCGCAGGGTGTGGTCGATGAACAGGTCCGGGTCCAGGTTGCGCTCCCAGTAATCCCACACCGGCGCCGCGTACTTCTCCAGCGGCGGGCAGGCGATGCCGGTGCCCTTCAGTGCCTGCGCGGTGTCGCGGTTGTCGAAGCGGGTAGGGTAGTTCACGAAGGTCATCAGGTCCGGCGGCAGGCCCAGGTCCTTCATCACCGCGTCGCGCACGCGGCGCACCGGCGATAGCGCGAACACGCCTTTCTTGATCGACTTCGGGATGAAGCCGAACAGCGCGGCGTTGATGCGGATGCTCATGGTGGGCGCGTGCGCGGCGCGGCAGAAGGTGTTCAGCACTTCGCCCACGCGCATCGGTTCCGGGTCGGTCAGGTGGAAGGCGCGCCCGTCCAGCTTGGGCTGGTGGGAAATATGGTCCATCGCGTTGACCACGTAGTCCACCGGCACGATGTTGATGCGGCCGCCTTCAATGCCGATCGTGGGCATCCATGGCGGCAACAGCTGGCGGATGCGCTGGATCAGTTTAAAGAAGTAATACGGGCCGTCGATCTTGTCCATTTCGCCGGTCCTGGAATCGCCCACCACCAGGCCGGGACGATATACACGCCACGCGCCCTTGGTTTCATTGCGGACGATTTTCTCGGATTCGTGTTTGGTGGCGAAATAAGGATGGTCGAGATTCTCGGCTTCGTCGAACATGTCTTCGCGGAAAATGCCCTCGAACATGCCGGCGGCGGCAATCGAGCTGACGTGGTGCAGTATCCCGGCCTGGATCGCGTTGGCGAAATCGACCGCGTTGCGCGTGCCTTCCACATTCACCGCGGTCTGTTCGTCGGCGTCGGCCAGCATATCGTAGACGGCGGCCAGGTGATAAAAGTGATCGACCGTTTTGATGAGCTTCTTGATGTCGTCCTTGGAGACGCCCAGCTTGGCGCTGCGCAGGTCGCCGAATACAGGAATGGCGCGGGCTTTGGTGGTGCCCCAGTATTCATACAGGCCGGCCAGCTTGTCGCGGCTGCCTTCGCGCAGCAGGAAATACACAACACTGCCTTTGCGCGCCAGCAGTTTTTTCACGAGGCGCTTGCCTATAAACCCGGTGGCGCCAGTAACAAAATAGTGCATTAAGTCTCTCCTTTATTCTTAGGGTTTTGCCGCGAACAATCATTACAGGATAGGCAATAAATGGCAAGCGCTGTTGCAAGCTCGATTAGAACGGCCGCTCTACCCCATTAGAAGCCCATCTCTAGAAATGGAGCCTAGAATGTTTTCATCGAAGGAACGATCCGATTAAACGACAGTCCCAATGGAGCCCACTATGGTTAAGAAACTGAAATCCCTGGCCAATGCCGACGACAAGCAATTGGCGAGTGCCGTTCGCAATTCCGCGCAGCAGATCTGGCAAGCCGGCCTGGGCGCTTTCGCCAAGGCGCAGGAAGAGGGCGGCCGTGTGTTCGCCAAGCTGGTAAAAGAGGGCAACGCGCTGCAGCAGCGCACCCGTGACCTGGCGGAAGACAAAGTTTCCGAAGTGCGCGAGACGGTGTCTGGCGTGAGCAAGCAGGCCGCCGGTTCGTGGGACAAGCTGGAGCAGGTGTTCGAAGACCGCGTATCGCGTGCCCTGGGCACCATCGGCGTGCCGACCCAGAAGGACGTGCAGGAACTGAACGCCCGCGTGGAAGCGCTGACCAAGGCCGTGGAAGCGCTGACCGGCAAGAAAGTGGCGCCAGCCAAGGCCGCCAAGCCTGCCGCCAAAGCCGCGCCGAAAGCTGCCGCCAAGGCCGCCGCTAAACCAGCTGCTAAGCCGGCAGCCAAGACTGCCGCCAAGCCAGTCGCCAAAAAAGCCGCCGCCAAGCCTGCAGTGAAAGCCGCCGCCAAGCCGGCCGCCAAGGCGAGCAAACCAGTCGCCAAGGCTGCTGCCAAGCCGAAGGCCGCCCCCAAGGCGGCCGCCATCGCTTTCCCTACCGCCGAGTCGGTAAGCGCCGCCAACAAAGCCGCTTAAGTTCAAGCCGGCTGAAACAGTTCCCTCGGTCCTCCTCCCCCGGTCCGTTCGCGGACCGGGTCCGAGGGAATGCTGCAAATGAAAGTCTATGCCTAGAAAACCCGCCGCCGGGCGCGCCACAGCATCGGCCGCAAGATCGGCCGCAACACCCAAGGTCGGGCTGGCCCTGGCCGGCGGCGGTCCGCTCGCTGTCGTCTACGAGATAGGCGCGCTGGCCGCGATCGCCGAAGCGATCGACGGCCTGGACCTCAACGACGCAGAAATCTACGTCGGCGTCAGCGCCGGCGCCATCATCAGCGCGGCGCTGGCCAACGGCTACACGCCGCACCAGATGTGCCGCCTGTTCATCGAGAGCGATGTCGACGACGTGCAAGCGCCCGCCGGCGCCATGCTGTTCAAACCCGAAACCCTGCTGCGTCCCGCCCTGCGCGAGTTCGGCCGCCGCGCCCGCGTGCTGCCCGGCCTGCTGGCCGGCGGCGCGCTGCACTATGCGCGCCAGCGCGGCAGCCTGGCATCGTCTTTCGAGCGCCTGACCGAGGCGCTGCCGGCCGGCTTTCTGTCCGGCGACGCCATCGGCAATTTCCTCAAAGCCGCTTTCGCCGCCAAGGGCTGCAGCAACGACTTCCGCCAGCTGCCGCGCAAGCTGCGCATCGTGGCCACCGACCTCGACACCGGCAAAGCCGTCTGCTTCGGCGAACCGGGCCGGGACGACACGCCGATTTCGGTCGCCGTGCAAGCCAGCTCCGCCGTGCCCGGCCTGTTCCCGCCGGTGGAAATCGACGGCCACCACTTCGTCGACGGCGCGCTGCGCAAGACCATGCACGGTTCCATCGCGCTCGAGCACGGCGTGGACCTGCTGCTGTGCGTGAACCCCATCGTGCCCTATAACGCCCGCTTCAAGCAGGGCGCGCGCAAGCTCACCAATGGCGGCCTGCTCGACGTGTTGTCGCAGACCGTGCGCTCGATCCTGCACTCGCGCCTGGAAACCGGCCTGGCCAGCTACCAGGTCAGCCACCCCGAGGTGGACATCCTGCTGTTCCAGCCCAGCGAGGACGATGCCGAACTGTTCTTCACCAATATGTTCAGCTACAACAACCGCCGCCGCACCTGCGAGCAGGCCTACCAGAACACCCGGCTGATGCTGTGGCAGCAGCGCCACGAACTGGCGCCCAAGCTGGCGCGGCACGGCATGCGGCTCAAGCTGAGTGTGCTGCAAGACAGCAGTCTGACGCTGGTGCGCCAGCGTCCCCGCCGCAAGGCGCTGGGGCGGCTGGACGCGGCGTTGTCGGACCTGGAGCGTTACCTGAAAGTAGCCCATGGCCGCTGACCGGTACGCCGTTTCTAAAAGCCTGGCATCGGTGTTATCCTTGCGGGAAGAAAAACAAAGACCATCCGCCATGCTACAGAAAGCACCTCGCCGTACCCGGGAGCGCATACTCGAATTATCGCTCCGCCTGTTTAACGAATTCGGCGAGCCCAACATTACGACGACGGTCATCGCGGAAGAGATGAATATCTCTCCCGGCAACTTGTATTACCACTTCCGAAACAAGGACGACATCGTCAATTCCATCTTCACCCAATTCGAAGGGGAGATCGAACGCATATTGCAGGTGCCGGCCGGGCGCCGTTCGAATATCGAGGACGTGTGGCTGTATCTGCACCTGATGTTTGAGCTGATCTGGCGCTACCGTTTCTTTTACCGCGACCTGAACGACCTGCTGTCGCGCAACCGCAAACTGGAACTGCATTTCAAGCAGATCCTGGCGCACAAGATCAAGGTCGCCAAACAGCTGTGCGAAGACTTGCGCAGCGAAGGCTCGCTGGAAGCGTCGGACGCCGTAATCGACGCCATGTCCACCAATATGGTGGTGGTGGCGACGTATTGGCTGTCCTACGAATACGTGCGCAATCCGCGCAAATACAGCGAGCAGCAATCGATGGCGGACGCGCTGGCGCGCGGCTGCTACCAGGTGCTGTCGCAAATCGGTCCCTATCTGCGCAATGAAACCCAATTGCTGTTCCAGAAACTGTCGGAAGAATACTTAAAAAAGATAACCTGAGGAGATAAGCATGGCATGGAAGACCTTCCCCTATCCGGAAGACGCATACGTCTACACGGCGGCCAGCCTGAAAAAGGCCTGGCCGCGCCTGCACGCCAACGACGCCGAGCCTTTTCCGGCCAAGGCTGAACTGGTGCAAGCCTGGATCGCCTACCATGCCGGCAACTTCGAACAGGCCGCCGAGCTGGGCCTGGCGCAAGGCGCGGACGGCTACTCGGTGGCGCACCGCGCCATCTGCATCTATGCGACCTATCTGGAACCGAGCGAGAAGAAAAAGCTGGCCATGTTCCTGGAAGTGTCCGAGCGCTGCGAACAGCAGCAACAGGAGCAGCCCAAGAACGCTGCCGCCTGGTACTGGCACGCCTACTCGCTGGGCCGCTACGCGCAAGGCATCTCGGTGGTGAAGGCGCTGGCGCAAGGCATCGGCGCCAAGGTCAAGAACAGCCTGGACACGGCCATCAAGCTGGCCCCCAAGCACGCCGACGCGCATATCGCGCTGGGCAGCTACCATGCCGAGATCGTCGACAAGGTGGGCGCCATGATAGGCGGGCTGACCTACGGCGCAAAAAAGGAAGAGGGCTACAAGCTGTTCAAGAAGGCGCTCGAACTCAATCCGGACAGTGCTATAGCGCGTATCGAATATGCCAATGCGCTGGCCATGCTGGACGGCAAGAAGAAAATGGACGAAGCTGTCGCCCTGTACGAAGAGGCGGCCGCGCACGAAGCGCGCGATGCGAACGAGCGGCTGGATGTGGAACTGGCGAAAGCCGAGATCGAGGAAGAGTAAGCGTGAAATCGTTGTGTGTGTACTGCGGCGCCAATGGCGGCGCCTCGCCGCGCTATGCGGAAGCCGCCAGGGCGCTGGCGCGCGGCATGGTGGAGATGAATTTGTCGCTGGTGTACGGCGGCGGCAATGTGGGCCTGATGGGCATCACCGCCGACGAAGTGCTGCGCCTGGGCGGCGAAGTGACGGGCGTGATCCCGACCGCGCTGGTGCAGCGCGAAGTGGCCCACACCGGCCTGACGCGCCAGTTCGTGGTCAAGGACATGCACGAGCGCAAAGCCATGATGGCCTCGCTGTCGGACGGCTTCATTGCCATGCCGGGCGGCATGGGCACGATGGAAGAGCTGTTTGAAATGCTGACCTGGTCCCAGCTTGGCATCCACAGCAAGCGGATAGGGCTGCTGAACGTGGACGGCTTCTACGACAGCCTGGTCGGCTTCATCGGCCACGCCACCGAACAGGGCTTCATCCGTCCGCAGCACGCGGCCATGATGATGGTGGAATCGGAGCCGGGCGCGCTGCTGCAGCGCTTCGTCTAGGCTACCCGGGCATTACCAGAGCTTGTTGCCGCTGATATCGAGCTGCGTCAGGTAGAGGCGCAGGTCGAACTCGTACTGGTGGTAGTTCGGCTCCATGTACGTGCACAGCTTGTAGAACGCCTTGTCGTGCTGCTTTTCCTTCACGTGCGCCAGTTCGTGCACGGCGATCATGCGCAGGAATTCCAGCGGTACTTCCTTGAACATGGTGGCCACGCGGATTTCGTGCTTGGCCTTCAGCTTGCCGCCCTGGACCCGGGAGATCGACGTATGCAGCCCCAGCGCGTGGTTGATGACGTGGATCTTGCTGTCGAACGCCACCTTGTCGATCGGCGCGGCGTTGCGCAGGTGCTCGGTCTTTAAATCCTGAACGTACTGGTACAGCGCCTTGTCGGTGCGGATGTCGTGCGCGCTCGGGTAGCGCTTTTTCAGCACTTCGCCCAGCCTGTCCTGCGCGATCAGTTGCTGGACTTGCTGCTGCATTTGCTCGGAATAGGCGCTGAGGTACTTCAGGGGCTGCATATATACGGATTGCCGGATGGGTGGGGAGGCGAGAATGTATCATATTCCGCTATATAATCGAGTATATTGCGGTTTTCCATCCTGAAGGAGTGCTTGATGCCGAAGAAGATTTGCCTCGCCGCCGCGCTGGCGTCCGCCATGGGCGCGGCCGGCGCTGCGGACATCACCGTGTCCGCCGCCGCCAGCCTGACCAACGCATTCAAGGAACTGTCGCAGGCTTACGAGGCTGCGCACCCCGGCGACAAGGTGCTGCTCAACTTCGCCGCCTCCGACGCGCTGGTGGCGCAGATCGCCAAGGGCGCACCGGTGGACGTGTTCGCGTCCGCCGACCAGGAAGCGATGGACAAGGCCGAGCAGCAGCGGTTGCTGGCCGCCGGCAGCCGCAAAAACTTCGTCAGCAACTCGCTGGTGCTGATCGTGCCGGCCGCCAGCACCTTGCCGGTCAAGAGTCTGGCCGACCTGCGCCTGCCCGCCGTGGGCAAGGTCACCAT
Organism: Massilia sp. BGA-UO-ETr-WB1; assembly: GCF_059567845.1. Classification (NCBI taxonomy): domain Bacteria; kingdom Pseudomonadati; phylum Pseudomonadota; class Betaproteobacteria; order Burkholderiales; family Oxalobacteraceae; genus Massilia; species Massilia sp. BGA-UO-ETr-WB1. The sequence goes on from NZ_JCAQOT010000025.1 coordinate 586,191, forward strand.
GGGCAGCCCGGCCGGCGTGCCGGTAGGACGCTACGCGAAGCAGGCGCTGGAAAAGGCCGGCCTGTGGGCCGCTGTCGAGCCCAAGCTGATCTTCGGCGCCTCGGTGCGCCACAGCCTGGACTATGTGGCGCGCGGAGAAGTCGATGCCGGCTTTGTCTACGCCACCGATGCGCTGGTGATGAAGGACAAAGTAAAAGTGGCGCTGCCGGTGTCGACCGGAACGCCGGTGCTGTACCCGATCGCCGCCATCCGCACGGCGCCGAACGCCGCCGGCGCCGCCAGATTCGCGGCCTACGCGCAGGCGCCGGCCGGCCAGGTCATCCTGGCCAAATACGGTTTCGGACGCCCGTAAGCAATGGAGCCGGCATGGATCGCATTGGCGCTGTCGCTGAAGGTGGCGTTGTGGGCCACTTTGCTGGACGTGGTGTTCGGCGTGGCGCTGGGCTACCTGCTGGCGCGCGCGCGCTTCCCCGGCCGCGACATGCTGGACGCGATCCTGACCCTGCCGATGGTGATGCCGCCCACGGTGCTGGGCTACTACCTGCTGGTGCTGATCGGCCGCAACGGCCCGATAGGCCACTGGCTGCAGGAGCACTTTGGCATCAACCTGATCTTCACCTGGCAGGCGGCGGTGATCGCCGCCGCCGTGGTGGCTTTCCCGCTGGTGCTGAAGGCGGCGCGCTCCGCGTTTGAAACGGTGGACACGCAACTGGAGGACGCCGCCCGCGTGCTGGGCGTGTCGGCCATCGGCGTGTTCCTGCGCGTGACCTTGCCGCTGGCCTGGCGCGGCGTGCTGGCGGGAACCCTGCTGGCCTTCGCCCGCTCCATGGGCGAATTCGGCGCCACGCTGATGGTGGCGGGCAGCATTCCCGGCAAGACGCAGACCCTGTCGATTGCCGTCTACGAGGCGGTGCAGGCGGGGCAGGACGACACCGCCAACCTGCTGGTCATCATCACCTCGGTCACTTGCGTGGCGGTGCTGGCGCTGGCCAACAAGCTTACGCCCACCCGCAGCGCCTGACGGACAGAATATGCAGATCCAGCTCGACATCGCCAAGACCCTGCGCGCCGGCACGCGCGAATTCACGCTCAAGGCGCGCCTGCGCTCGGACAGCCGCCGTATCGTTATCTACGGCGCGTCCGGCGCCGGCAAGAGCATGCTGCTGAAAGCCGTGGCGGGACTGATCACGCCGGACGCCGGCAGCATCGAACTGGGCGGACGCCTGTTGTTCGACAGCGCCGCGCGCATCAACCTGCCGGTGCAGGGCCGCCGCGTGGGTTATCTGTTCCAGGACTATGCGCTGTTCCCGCACCTGAACGTACGGCAGAATATCGTGTTCGGGCTGCATCGCGGCCGGCTGAACCTGGGCTGGTCCAACCCGGCGCCGCGCGTGGACGGCGAGCGGCTGGAGTACTGGCTGGAGGCGTTCCAGCTGCAGGCGGTGGCGCAGCAGCTTCCGTCGCAGCTGTCGGGCGGGCAGCGGCAGCGCGTGGCGCTGGCGCGCGCCCTGATCGCCGACCCGGCCGCTCTGCTGCTGGACGAACCCTTCGCCGCGCTCGACCCGGTGCTGCGCGTGCGCATGCGCGAAGAGCTGGACGCCTTGCAGCGCCGCCTGGACATCCCCATGCTGATGATTACCCACGACCCGGAAGATGCGCGCGTCTTCGGCGGGCATGTGCTGACGATGGCGGACGGCGCCATCGTCGAAGCCACCACGGAGGGCTGTGATGGCAAATGACGAACTGGCTTTGCAGGGCAAGGTCTGGATGACGGTGGGCGGCGAACACCTGGGCGGTTCGAACCGGGTGGCGCTGCTGGCCAGCATCGCCGAGCACGGCTCCATCACGCAGGCCGCCAAGGCTGTGAAGATGAGCTACAAGGGCGCCTGGGACGCCATCGAAGCCATGAACAACCTGGCCGGCGAGCCGTTGGTGGAGCGGGTTGCCGGCGGCAAGGGCGGCGGCGGCACGCGGCTGACCAAGCGCGGCGCGCAGCTGGTGGAGAACTTCCACAAGATCGAACGCGAACACCGCCTGTTCGTGGAACACCTGAGCCGCCAGTCGCATGCGCTGGCCGACGATTTCCTTTTGATCCAGACCATGAAAATGAAAACCAGCGCGCGCAACCACTTTGCCGGCACCGTGTCCGCCATCAGGACTGGCGCGGTGAACGACGAGATCACCATCGCCATCGCCGGCGGTCAGCAGATCGTCGCCATCATCACGCACGAGAGCACCGCCAGCCTGGGGCTGAAAGTGGGATCGGACGCGTTCGCGCTGGTGAAGGCTTCCTCGGTGATCGTCGCCACCCGGGCGGACGGCGCACGGCTGTCGGCGCGCAACCAGCTGCAGGGCGTGGTGTCGCGCCTGGTGCCGGGCGCGGTCAGCGCGGACGTGAGCATTGCGCTGCCGGGCGGCGCCACCATAGGCGCCACCGTCACGCTGGAAAGCAGCGAGGCGCTGGCGCTGGAGGTGGGCATGGAGGCCACGGCCCTGTTCAAGGCCTCCAGCGTGATCGTGGGCGTGCCCGCTTAAGCGTGCCGGCTTAGCGGGTCGATTCGAACAGGAACCAGATGCGCTGTTCGGCTTCGTCGATCCAGTTTTCCAGCAGGCTGGCGGTGGCGATGTCGTTGTCCTGGTCGCAGATCTCGTGCACTTCGCGCATGAACTTCACCAGCTGCTGGTTGTCCTCGCGCAGTTCGTTGAGCATGGCGACCGGGTCCACATACTCGGCGTTGTTGTCCTTGATGCGCTGCAGTTCAGCGATGTGGCTCACCGAGCGCAGCGTGCTGCCGCCCAGCTTGCGCACGCGCTCGGCCACCGGGTCCAGCATGGCGTAGACGGCGGTGGCCTGCTCGTCGAGCAGCAGGTGGTAGGAACGGAAATGCGGGCCGCTCACGTGCCAGTGGAAGTTCTTGCATTTGATGTAGAGCGTGAAGGCGTCCGCCAGCAGGCGGTTCAGGCCCAGCGTCACTTCCTTGCGGGCTTTCGAGCCCAGGTCGGTCGGGGTGGTCAGCGCGTCGCCGCCTTGTTTGGAGCTTGCAGTCATGTTTGCCTCGTGATGGTGGGTAGAATCGGTAGCAAACGCTGGCCCATGCCAGCGGGCCTGCCGATTCTAGCCCAGCACGATGAAACACGGCGGACGCTATGGTGCAGTGCGCGCCTCTGGCTTAAGAGGGGGGGCAGTGCGAAAAGGGCGGCGCATCCGCCTTACTGTTTGCCGTCCGTCTTGGTGCCGCTGCCGCCCTGGCGGTTGCCCGCCGCGCGGTTGGCGGACTGGCGGCTTTCACCGCCCTTGCGGCCTATCTCCGCCATGTGCTCGCGGTCGCGGCTGACGGCTTCGCCGCCTTTCTGGCCGGCGCGGCGCGCTTCCTCGGAGTCGAACTCGTGCGCCGTGCCTTTCTGGTGCGCGGCCTGTCCACCCTTGCTGGCGATGCTGCGCTGCTGCGCTTCATCCATCGCTGCGAAGCCGCGTTTTGCCGTGCCCTTGGTGCCGCCGCCTTTGCCTTGATCGCCTTGATTTGTAGCCATGACCCTTCTCCTTGTCGTAGTGAACGTGTGACGGGCAGCCAAGCTGGCTGCTCCGTCAATTAGAGAAGCGTCATGGCGGTTAGTTCCGCAAGATTGGCGCTCAGGCGACTTTAAGCACAAGTTTGCCGAAGTTCTTGCCTTCGAACAGCATCGTCAATGCCTGCGGGAAGTTTTCCAGGCCCTGGACCACGTCTTCCTTGCTCTTGATCTTGCCTTCCTTCAGCCAGCCCGCCAGCGCGGCCACGCCCACATGGTAGCGGTCCGCGTAGTCGAACACCACCATGCCTTCCATGCGCGCGCGGTTCACCAGCAGCGACAGGTAGTTGGCCGGGCCCTTCACCGGGGTGGTGTTGTTGTACTGCGAAATGGCGCCGCAGATGACGATGCGCGCTTTCATGTTGATGCGCGTCAGCACCGTGTCGAGGATATCGCCGCCCACGTTGTCGAAATACACGTCCACGCCTTGCGGGCAATGTTCCTTCAGGCCATCGCGCACCGAGCCGGTCTTGTAGTCGATGCAGGCATCGAAGCCCAGCTCATTGACCACGAAGTCGCATTTCTCTTTGCCGCCGGCAATGCCGACCACGCGGCAGCCGAGCTGCTTGGCCACCTGGCCCACGGTCTGGCCCACGGCGCCTGCCGCGCCGGACACCACCACCGTTTCGCCGGCTTTCGGCTGACCCACTTCCAGCAGGCCGAAGTAGGCCGTCATGCCCGGCATGCCCAGGGTATTCATCCAGGTGGTCAGCGGCGCCAGGCGGCTGTCGATCTTGAAGAAGGAGGCGCTCTTGTCGTCCGCCGCGCCTTGCCAGTAGGCTTGCACGCCGATGCCGCCGGACACGATGTCGCCCACCGCGTACTTCGGCGACTTCGATTCCACCACTTCGCCCACGCCGCCGGCGCGCATCACTTCGCCGATGGCCACCGGGCGGATATAGGACTTGGCGTCGTTCATCCAGCCGCGCATGGCCGGGTCCAGCGACAGGTATAGCGTCTTGACGGTGATTTCGCCGTCGGCCAGTTCGCGCAGCGGTTCGGCCGCTTGCTGGAAGTCGGATGCTTTCGCCATGCCTACCGGACGGTTGGCCAGGCGGAATTGCAGGTTCTCCAAGGTCATTTTATGTCTCCAAATAGTGAGTTCTTTAACTATAACTTAGAATTGAACGATCGTGCTATTTTTCAAATTGATGGAACTGCCGCGCAGGCGTGCGACAATAGCGGGTTGATATTCGTCTAACCTAAAATTTTCTGTCATGACGCATCCAGAATACATCCTTACCCTGTCCTGCCTGGACCAGCGCGGTATTGTGCACCGCGTGTCGGGCTTCCTGGCCGACCACGGTTGCAACATCATAGACTCCGCGCAGTTCGGCGACGCCGAATCGCATCTGTTTTTCATGCGCGTGCACTTTTCGCTGGACGAGCCGGGCGTGAACGACGAGCAGCTGCGCGCCGATTTCGCCCAGCTGGGCGAAGCCATGCAGCTGGACTGGAAGCTGCGCGACGCGCGCGTCAAGCCGCGCGTGATGCTGATGGTATCGAAAATCGGCCATTGCCTGAACGACCTGCTGTTCCGCTACAAGAGCGGCCTGCTGCCGGTGGAGATCCCGGCCATCGTGTCCAATCACATGGACTTCTACCAGCTGGCGGCCAGCTACAACATTCCCTTCCACTACCTGCCGCTGGCGGCCGGCGCGCCGGAAGAGGCCAAGCTGGCGCAGGAGTCGCGCATCATCGAACTGATGGACAACCACCAGGTGGACCTGGTGGTGCTGGCGCGCTACATGCAGATCCTGTCGCCGCAGCTGTGCGCGCGGCTGAAGGGCAAGGCCATCAACATCCACCATTCCTTCCTGCCCAGTTTCAAGGGCGCCAAGCCGTACGCGCAGGCGCACCACCGCGGCGTGAAGCTGATCGGCGCCACCGCGCACTTCGTCACCAGCGATCTGGATGAAGGCCCGATCATCGAGCAGGACGTGGAGCGCGTCGATCACTCCATGACGGCGGACACGCTGTCGGCCATCGGTCGCGACGTCGAGTGCGTGGTGCTGGCGCGCGCCGTGAAGTGGTTCACGGAACACCGCGTGCTGCAGAACGGTTCCAAAACCGTCATCTTTAAATAACCCCTATTGGACATAGAAGTTAGCAATGGCCCTCAAAGCAACAATCTACAAAGCCGAATTATCGATTGCGGACATGGACCGCAATTACTACGACACGCACCTGCTGACGCTGGCGCGCCATCCGTCGGAGACCGATGAACGCATGATGGTGCGCCTGCTGGCGTTCGCCATCCACGCGCACGAGCACCTGACCTTCACCAAGGGCCTGTTCGACACCGACGAGCCGGACCTGTGGCAGAAGGACCTGACCGGCGCCATTCAGTTGTGGATCGAAGTGGGCCAGCCGGACGACAAGAAGCTGCTGAAGGGAGCAGGCCGTTCGGAGCAGGTGGTGGTGTACAGCTACAACGCCACCAGCCATATCTGGTGGAAGGCGTTGGCCAACAAGGTCGAACGCGCCAAGAACCTCAGCGTGATCAACCTGCAGTCCGACGCGACCGAGCAGTTGGCCAAGATGGCCCAGCGCACCATGCAGCTGCAATGCACCATCCAGGACGGCCAGATCTGGCTCACCGACGGCGCCGAGACCGTGCTGATCGAGCGCGAGACCTTCAAGGGCGAGCGCTAAAGCCCGGCCGCCTGCGGCGCTGTGGCAGAATGTGCCCATGCGCCGCTACTTTTCCGCACTCTTGTTCCTCGCCTATGCGGGCGCCGCCGCGGCGCTGACGCAGGGTGAAGTCATGGCCGGCGCCGAGCGCCTGTACCGCAGCCACATGCGCGAGCTGCAGGCACGGCACCAGCTCGACGCCGACCCCGCTTTCCACCAGCGCGTGCAACGCATCGCCCAGCCGCTCATCGCGCAAGCGGCGCGCGACTATCCCGAGTCCGCCGCCTGGCAGTGGGAAGTCCACACCGCGCCCGAAGGCGACGAGAATGCCTACGCCATGGCGGGCGGCAAGCTGCTGATCAGCCGCGCCTATGTCCACAAGCTGGTGCTGGGCGACGCCGAACTGGCCATGCTGCTGGCGCACGAAATCTGCCACGCCGTGCTGCGCCACAACCTGCTGGAATACGAGGAAGCGATGCGCATCGAGCCGGCCTGGCGCGGCCGGCCCTTCGCCGAACTGCAGGACGCGGTCGACAACGATGCGGCGCTGATGCGCAAGCTGGCGCCGCTGGGCATCCAGCAGGAGACCGAGGCCGACCGCGAAGGCTTGAAGCTGGCCTGGCGCGCGGGCTGGCAGGCGCCGCTGCTGGCGCGCTACTTCCAGAAGCTGGCGCGCTCCAGCCATGCGCCCAATTTCGAACAGTTTGCGCATCCCGCACCGTCGCAGCGCTGGAAGGCCGCGCAGGAACTGTCGGCCGCGCTGGAAGCGGCGGGGCGCTAGCTGCTGTATAATTTCGCACCATGCAAACGAGATTGGCAAACAGGTGGAAACACCAGGCGCTGTGGATCTGGATCGCGGTGATCGCGGTGCTGATGAACGCGCTCGCGCCGTCGATTTCGCACGCCATGGCCGAGGGCAATCCGGCCGCTTTCGAATTCTGCCGCGCCGACAAGAGCAAGCCGCTGCCGGCCGCTTTCCTGCTGATGGAGGACGAGGCCGGCAAGAAGGCCATGTCCATGGGCGAGGACTGCGGTTATTGCGTCACCCACGCCGGCTCCTTCGGCATGCCGCCGTCCACCGCGTCCGGCCTGCCGTTCGCGGCACAGTCCCAGCTTCACCCGTTCCTGTTCTATCGCGCACCGCGGCCGCTTGCGGCCTGGTCGGCGTCGCGCCCGCGCGGGCCGCCCGTGCAAGTCTGAATCAGCTTTACATCTGCGCCCTTGGCCTTACCCGCCCCGGGCGCATCCCGTAATCGTTTCAGAGGTAGATATGAAAACCAAATTCCTTGCAACCGCGTTGCTGTTCGCCGCCGCCTGCGCCCAAGTCCACGCACAAGTCACCGTCAAAGACCCATGGGTGCGCGCCACCGTGCCCGCCGCCAAAGCCAGCGGCGCCTTCATGCAGCTGCAATCGGCGCAGGACGCGCGCCTGGTCGAAGTGCGCTCCAGCGTGGCCGGCATCGCCGAAATCCATCAGATGGCGATGGAAAACAATATGATGAAAATGCAGCAGGTTGAAGGCATCGACCTCCCTGCCGGCAAAACCGTGGAGCTGGCGTCCGGCGGCTACCACATCATGCTGATGCAGCTGAAGCGCCAGCTGAAAGAGGGAGAGACCGTGCCGCTCACGCTGGTGGTACGCAAGAAGGACAACAAGCTCGAAACCATCGAGCTGAATGTGGCCGTGCGGCCGCTGACCTATTCCGCCAAGTGAGGGCCGCCATGAAGATGAACCTTGTTTTCATGGCTGCTGCCGCGGGCGCATTGCTGGCGGCGCCGGCGCAAGCGCACGTCACGCTGGAGCAAGCCACCGGCCTGGCGGCCAGCTACCAGAAGCTGACCTTCCGCGTCGGCCACAGCTGCGACGGCAGCCCAACCAGGGCCGTCACCGTGATGCTGCCCGAGTCCGTCACCGGCGCCAAGCCGATGCCCAAGCCGGGCTGGAAAATCCGCACGATGGAAGGCAAGCTGTCGGTTCCGGTGGAATCGCACGGCCGCAAGATCACGGCCGCCGTGCGCGAAGTGACGTGGCGCGGCGGGCCGCTGGAGGACGGGCATTTCGACGAATTCACCGTGCAGGCCAAGCTGCCTGCGGAGCCGGGCAAGCTGTATTTCAAGGTTGTGCAGGAGTGCGTGAAGGGCAGCATGGCGTGGGATGAACTTCCCGGCGAAGCGGGCGTCAAAGTACTGGCGCCGGCACCCGTGCTGGACGTGGTTCCGGCCGAAGGCGCCGCCCACCAGCACTGAGGTCACCATGAACAAGTTGAAACGCAAGCCGCTGGCAGTGATGCTGGCGGTGATGGGCGCTGCTGCGTCCGTGATTTGTCCTGCGCGCGCCGATCATGCAGTGGTCACCGTCAACGGCGGCCGCCCAAGCTCGCTGCCGGCGCAGATCCCCACCACCATGGAAGGCATCACCGGCGCGCAGATCGAAGAACGCATCAACGCCAGCGACAGCGAGGATGCGCTGAAGTACCGGCCCAGCCTGAACGTGCGCAAGCGCTATATCGGCGACTACGACCATGCCGTGCTGGCAAGCCGCGCTTCCGGCACCGGCAACAGCGCGCGCTCGCTGGTGTACGCGGACGGCATCCTGCTGTCCAATTTGCTGGGCAATGGCGCCACCTATACGCCGCGCTGGGGCATGGTGACGCCGGAGGAAATCGAGCGCGTTGATGTGCTGTACGGGCCGTTCTCGGCGGCCTATCCGGGCAACTCGGCCGGCGCCGTGGTGGATTTCCAGACCCGCATGCCGGCCCGCCTGGAAGCGCACGTGAAGCTGTCCGGCTATGGCCAGGGCTTTAAGCAGTATGGCAGCGACAGCCGCCACTACGGCAAGCAGGGCAGCGCGTCGATCGGCAACCGGCAGGGCGCCTGGTCGTGGTGGGTGGATGTGTCGCGCCTGGACAGCAACGGCCAGCCGATCGGTTTCGCCAACAAGCTGCTGTCGCAAGGGGCGCCGGGCGGCGGCGTGCCGGTGACGGGCGCCATTGCGGACCGCAACCCGGTCAACAGGGACTGGCTGATACTGGGCGCCACCAATCAAATCCATACCGTGCAGGACCACGCGAAAGTGAAGCTGGCCTACGACGTGTCGCCCATCCTGCGCGCCAGCTATACGCTGGGATGGTGGAAGAACAACGCCGAGCGCACCTCGCGGTCCTACCTGCGCGACGCCGCCGGCAACCCGGTCTACAAGGGTGACGTCAACGTAGGCGGCGTGCGATACAGCCTGCTGCCGTCGGACTTCGCGCCCAGCCGGGGCGACCTGGAACACGTGATGCACGGCTTCTCGCTCAAGCAGCACAGCCGGGGCGTGTTCAGCTGGGAGGTGGCGGCCAGCCTGTACGACTACGCCAGGGACCGCGTACGCACGCCGACCGTGGCGGTGCCGGACCTGGACACGAACGGGCAGGGCAACGTCACGGACATGGGCGGCAGCGGCTGGAATACGCTGGCGCTGAAGGGCACGTGGCGGCCGGCCGCGCACGTGGTCGATTTCGGCCTGCAGCGCGACAGCGCCAAGCTGCGCACGCATGTCTTCAGCAGCCCGGACTGGATCGGCGCGGGCGATGGCAAGCACGTCTCCACCTTCAACGGCGAGACGCGCCTGGAAAGCGTGTACGCGCAGGACACCTGGCGCATCGGCGAGCCGTGGAAGGCCACGCTGGGCCTGCGCTTCGAGCGCTGGCAAGCGTTCGGCGGCGAGATCTCCAGCGCGGCCAGCCTGGCGGCCCAGCCGGGAACCAGCGGCCTGCTGGGTTTCCCCTCGCGTAGCGAGAACAGCTGGTCGCCCAAGGCGGCGTTGGCCTACCGCGCGTCGGACCTGTGGACACTGAAGGCGTCCGCCGGCCGCGCCGTGCGCAACCCGACGGCGGCGGAGCTGTTCCAGGGCTCCATCGTGGACGGCAGGATCGTCAACACCGATCCCTCGCTGCGCGCCGAGAAGTCGTGGACCGGCGAGCTGACCGCCGAGCGCATGCTGGAGCGCGGCACCCTGCGCGCCACCGCGTTCCACGAGAACACGCGCGACGCGCTGTATTCGCAAGCGCTGACGCCAACCGTGAACACGGTGCAGAACGTGGGCGAGATCCGCACCACGGGGCTGGAGCTGGCCTACCAGGCGGACCAGGTGCTGGTGCGCGGCCTGTCGCTGACCGGCAGCATGACCTATGCCGACTCCAGGATCGCCCGCAACGACAGGCTGCCGGCCAGCGTAGGCAAGCGTCAGCCGCGCGTGCCGGACTGGCGGGCGACGCTGCTGGCGTCCTACCGGGTGGGCGACAGGTGGACCGCCAGCTTCGGCGCGCGCTACAGCGGCCGCCAGTACGGCACGCTGGACAACAGCGACCCGAACGGCGCAACCTACACCGGCGTGTCCGACTACTTCGTCACAGACCTGCGGGTGCGCTACCGTTTCACGACGCAATGGAGCGCTGCGCTAGGCATCGACAATCTGAACAACCGCAAGTACTGGGCCTTCCACCCCTACACCCAGCGCACGCTGGTCGCGGAACTGAAGTTCGACCTGTAAGTTCCCCCGCCCGGCCCCGCGCCGGGCGTTTTTCATCGCCGCTTGAGACCGCTCAAGGCTTGCTCAGGCAGGCCGCCGCGCGCCTGCGCGCCGCCCTAGAATCAGGCCATGAAGGCAGACCATGACACTGGCTACAAACAGCTGTTTGCGCATCCCGAGCTGATGCGGGACTTGTTGCGCGGCTTTGTGCCATATGCGTGGGCGAAGGATCTGGAAGTTGCTGCTTTTGAGCGCGTCAATGCCAGCTATGTCGGTGACAATGGTGAACACAGGCATGATGACATGGTCTGGCGTCTGCGCGTGGGCGGTGAATGCATCTACGTCTACCTGCTACTGGAGTTCCAGTCCAGTTGCGACCGCTGGATGGCCCTGCGGATGCAGGTATACATCGGCTTGTTGTATCAGGACCTGCTCAAGCAGCGCAAACTGAAGCGGCGCGGAAAATTACCGCCCGTGCTGCCCATCGTGTTGTACAGCGGCAGTCGGCGCTGGACTGCCAGCCATTCCTTGTCCGGGCTGAGGCTGCCGCAGCCTGAAGGACTGGCCCCTTTTCAGCCGGAACTAAAATACCTCCTGATAGATCAAAGAAAAGTGGGAGCTGGATTGGATGTCGCTGAGCGCAACATCGTTGCTGCATTGTTCAGCCTGGAACGAGCGCGTTCCAGGCGGGCTTGTGCGGAAGTCGTCAATTCGGTGGGGGAATGGTTGCAGGCTGGAAGTACACAGCCCTTGCGCCGAAGCATCTTGCATTGGCTGTCCAGTTGCATGCAACGCAAGGAGCGCGCGCCGGACTTTTCGCTGGAGGAGGAATTTGCTATGGGAAACCTGTCGCTCGATGAGTGGATGGAGTCGGTCATTGAAGACCGAAAAGCTCGTGAGAAAAAACGTGAGCAGGAGATTCAAACCAAGGCCGAAGCGGAAGGCCGCGCACGAGGCATGGCGCTAGGCAGGGCCGAAGGAATGGCGCTAGGCAAGGCGGAAGGCAAGGCGCAAGGCAAGGCGGAAGGTAAGGCGGAAGGCAAGGCGGAAGGCAAGGCGCTAGGCAAGGCGGAAGGCAAGGCTGAAGGGCGCGAGTTGGGTAAGCAGGAGGCGCTTCGGCGAACGTTGGAGCGGCTGCTTGAGCGGCAGCAGCTGCCGGTGCCGCCCGGTGTTTCGGTACAGATCGAATCAGCCGACTCCCGGCAGTTGGAAGAGTGGCTGAACCGCCTGCTGGACGGCGCCTCCGTACAACAGCTGTTCAACGCCAAATAACGCAGCCCGGCGGGTTGTGCGCCTGCCGGGCTGGAGTAACCTGTCTTGCCTTACTGCGGGCTGGCGCCCAGGCGCTTGACGCTGCCCGAACCCATGATGGATTTGCTGATCTGCGGATCGCCGTAGTAGCCGATGTCGCCGGAGCCGGCCACGCTCAGGTTGAGCGACTGCTTGGCCCACACCGTAGCCTGGCCCGAGCCGCCGATGCTGACCGAGGCGTCGCGCGCGGCCAGTTGGCCGATGTTCACCTTGCCGGAACCGCCGATCGACACCTTCAGCCGCTCGGTGGTGCCGCTCGCCTTCAGGCTGCCGCTGCCGCCCAGCGACACCGACACCGATTCGCTTTCCATGCCGCGCACATTGATGGCGCCCGAGCCGCCCACGTCGAACGTCAGGTTGGCGCCCTTCAGGTTCTCGGCGTCCACCGTGCCCGAGCCGCCCACGGAAATACGGTCCAGGCTCTTGGCCTGCACGATGATTTTCATGCTGCGCGTATCGAGCCGCATGTTGCGCTTGACCGGGCGCACGCGCAGCGTTTCGTTCTCCACCACGGTTTCCACCAGCGCCTGCAGGTTGTCGTCGGTTTCGATAGTGATGCTGTCGGTGTTCCCGAGGCGGACTTCGGCGTCGCCCGGCAGTGCCAGCGCCAGGCCGGTGAAGTGACCGACGTCGCGGGTCTGCTTGGTGATCTTGCCGCTGCCTTGCACGCGCTCGCCGCCGCCCAGCCAGCTGAACGGACCGGCCTGCACCTGGGCGGCGGGAACGATGACAGCCAGGGCGCTGGCGGCCAGCAGGGTGGTGCGCGCGGCTTTGCGCAGGGCGGAACGGACGGTCGGATTGATTGCCATGTTGTGGTCTCCTGGTTGATCTTGTCGTGAATCTTGTTCGATGGTGGGATAGTAGGGAAAGCCCGGCGCCGCCGCCCGCCCCATGCGACAGACTGCGCGGAGGGCGGAACAGAATGCAATCCGCAGGGGGCGGCGCGCGCCATGCGGTATCATGCTGGCTGTAACTACATTGGAAATACATGCTGATCATCACCATCAAACAGGGTAAGGAAAAGAGCTTGCTGGCCGGCGACCCCTGGATTTATCCGACCGCCATCGAGCGCGTCGAAGGCCGGCCGCAGGAAAAAGGCAAGGCCGGCGCCACCGCCACCGTGCAGTCGTCGTCCCGCAAATTCCTGGCGCGCGCCGCCTACAATGCCCACGCGGTGCAAATCCGCGCCCGTGTCTGGACCTTCCGCGAAGACGAACCGGTGGACCACGCCATGATGAAGCGCCGCGTCAAGGCCGCCATCGCCAAGCGCGCCTCAGCCGTGGCCAAGCTGGGCCCGGAAGACCTGATGCAGCTGATTCACGCCGAGGAGGACGGCCTGCCCGGCCTGGTGGTGGACTACTACGGCGGCCCGGCCGGCTTCCTGCTGTGCAGCTTCCAATCGGGCGCCGTGGACGCCTGGAAAGTGCCCATCGTGCAGGCCCTGCTGGCCGAAACCGGCTGCGCCAACGTGTTCCAGCGCGCCGACGAGGAGTTGCGCAAGGGCGAAGGCCTGCCGGTGTTCACGCGCGAACTGGCCGGGGTGCCCCCGCCGGCCAAGTCGGTTGTCAACAAGGGTGGCGTAAAGGTCTACATGGACCTCAAAACAGGCTTTGAATTCCCCAAGCGTCCCGTATAATCTTTCCAGGCGACATTTTTTACCCGGAGAGTAGAGTACGATGGAACATCACCAGTCTTCGCAGATCCGCACCCTCAGCTATGAAGAAAACGAAGACCATCCGGTCTTCGGCACCCTGGTCGAGCAGATCCTGCATCTGCTCAATTCCAGGCTGAGCTTCAGCGACATCCTGATCCACCAGAACAGCCCCTTGCTGTTGCGCCAGCCCAAAGGCCTGGTGGCGGTGACGGATTCGCCCATCACGCGCGAGGAGCTGGAGGAATTCTTCGAGGTGGTGGAGCCGAACTGGCGCGAACGCATCCAGGACCGCGCCTTCGACCGTTCCATCGACCTGCACACGGCGCGCATCCGCGCCAACTGCTTCACCTTCCAGGGCAAGAAGCGGCTCGGCTGCGTGATCCGGCGCTTCCCCAAGGAACCGCATGCGCTGGCGCAGCTGGGCTTGCGCGCCAACGAGCAAAAGTTTTCCCAGCTGACCAGCGGCCTGGTGCTCATCATCGGCGACACCTGCCAGGGCAAGTCCACCACCATCGCCTCCATGCTGGACGAGATCAACAAGACCCGTTCCGGCCACATCATCACCATCGAGGACCCGGTCGAGACCCTGATCCCGCAGCGCCGTTGCATCGTCACCCAGCGCGAAGTGGGCTTCGACGGCGACGTGGAAAGCTTCTACCTGGGCGCGCTGGATGCGCTGCGCGAGCGGCCGGACGTGATCGTCATCGGCGAGATCCGCGACGCGCAGACGGCGCAGGAAGCGCTGGCGCTGGCCGAATCGGGCCCGCTGGTGCTGGCCACCTTGCACGCGCGCTCCACCGAGCTGGGTTTGCAGAAGATGCTGCGCATGCTGGGCAACAGCGAGCCGCAGCAGCAGGCGCTGGCGCACGCGCTGCGCGGCGTGCTGTGCCAGGCGCTGCTGCCGTCGGTGGAGGGCAACCGCTACCACCTGGCCACCGAGTGCCTGACCATGAACCCGGACGTGGCGCGCCTGATCGAAAACGGCAGCATCGCCGGCATCCGCGACTGGATGGAGACCAAGGGCGGCGACGGCTGCCACACCATGAACGCGGCGCTGCGCGTGCTGCTGGACGAGGGCAAGATCGCCCTCGAAGACGCGCGCAACGCCACCACCGACCGCCTCGGCCTGCTGGGCTGAGGCATCCGGTTCGGCTTAGTCCAGCGGCACGGCGCGGTAGCGGTTCACGTCGTTGCCGCTGACCGGCGGCGCGTTGTTGCCCCAGTCGCTGCGCAGATAGGACACCACGGCCGCCACTTCACTGTCGTTCAGCTTGTGGCTGAACGGCGGCATGCCGTAGGGGCGCGGGTTGCCGGCCGTGCCGGGCGCGAAGCCGCCGTTGAGCACGATGCGGATCGGATTGACCGCCTCGTCCATCAGCAGCGCGCGGTTGCCCGCCAGCGGCGGATAGTGCGGCGGCAGCCCCTTGCCGGTCACGCCGTGGCATTCCACGCAATGGGCGGTGTACAGCCGCGCGCCGGCCTCCAGCTGGGCGCGTGCTTCCGGCGCCGTGCTGCGCTCATAGCGCTCCGGCGGCTCCTGGCGCGGCAGCGTTTTCAGGTACACCGCCATCGCCTGCACGTCCGCATCGCTCAGATGCTGCAAGCTCTCGCGCACCACCTCGGCCATCGGTCCGAACACGGTCGCGCGCGGCGAGATGCCGGTTTTCAGCAACTGCTCCACGTCCTGCTGCGCCCAGTCGCCCAGGCCGGCCTCGCGGTCGGAGGTGAGCGACGGCGCGTACCAGCCCAGCACCGGGATCAGCCCGCCGGACAGGCCGTCGCCGGACGCGCCCAGCGCGTTGCGCGTGCTGTGGCAGGCGCTGCAATGCCCCAGGCCCTGCACCAGGTAGGCGCCCCGGTTCCAGTCCGCGCTCTGCGCGCTGTCGGAACGGAAGGCGGCGGGGCGGAAGTACAGCGCGCGCCAGAACGCCAGGCCGAGCTGCTGATTGTAGGGAAAGCGCAGCTGGTGCGGCTGGTTGGCCTGCTTCACCGGCGCCAGGCTCTGGAAGTAGGCGAACAGCGCGTCCGAATCGTCGCGCGTGACGTGAGTGTAGCTGGTGTACGGGAAGGCGGGGTAAAGCATGCGGCCGCCACGCGATTTTCCGTTGTGCAGGGCGCGCCAGAAGTCGTCCGCGTTCCATTGGCCGATGCCGGTTTCGCGGTCGGGCGTGATATTGGGCGAGATCACGCTGCCGAACGGCGTTTGCAGCGCGCGTCCGCCGGCGTAAGGCGCGCCGCCGCGCGGCGTGTGGCAGGCCATGCAGTCGCCGGCCCTGGCCAGGTAGGCGCCGCGCGCCACGCGCTCGGCTTGCGGCAGCGCGGCGGTTTTGCTCAGCGGCGGCAGCGGATCGTCGGCCGGGTACAGCATGAAGCCGGCGCCGGTGGCCAGCACCAGCACGGCGATGGCGATGATGGGCAGCTTTTTCATGGCCGGGCCTCCGCTGCCGGCGCGCCGGCAATGCCCGGGGCGCCGGGAGAACCTTGCGCCACGCCGGCGCTGCCGCACTCCAGCGGCAGCGGCATGGCGATGGACGCGGCCGGGCGGGCTTGCGCGTCGGCCGGCTGCGAAGCCAGCCAGCCGGAAACGGCGGCCACGTCGGCGTCCGACAGGCGGGCCGTGATCTCGGCCATGCAATCTGGTGCGTGGGCGCGGCGTACCTTGTTGCGCCAGGCGCCGAACTGCGCGTTGACATAGTCGCGCGGCAGGCCGAGCAGGCCAGGGATGGCGGGCGCCACGCCGGTCAGCTGCGCGCCGTGGCAGGCCACGCAGGCCGGCACCTTTTTGGCCGCGTCTCCCTGGTGCACCAGCACCCGGCCGCGCTCCAGCATGGCCGGCGTGGCCGCATTCGGCACCGGCGCCGGGTAGGGCGGGTGCAGCTCGGAGAAGTACTGGGCGATCTCGCGCAGGTAGGCGTCCGGCAGGTGGTCCACCATATACGTCATCATCGGATATTGGCGGCGGCCTTCGCGGAAGTTGAGCAGCTGGTTGTACAGGTAGCCGGCAGGCTTGCCGGCGATGCGCGGGAAGTAGGCGTCGCTGCGCTCCTTGGCGGCATGGCAGGCGGTGCAGGCGGCCACGCGCTGCTCCAGCGTGTCGGGCAGGGTTTTCAGGGCGGCCGGCGCGGCGCCGGCGGGCGCCGCCGCAGCCAGCCCGCAGGCCAGCAGCGCGGCGCCGCAGGAGCGCGCGAGCATGCTCGATAAGGTGGTGTGCATGGGTGTCCCGTTAAAATAGCTTTTGGATGGGAATCAGGGGACAGGATACGCCTGTGTTGCCAAGTTTGACAGGCTCAGAATCGCAATAAAACCGAGGATCAGTTTGAAACTGTACGAAGCGCTGGCGCAGGAAATCGAAGACATGGTGGCGCGGCAGGTGCTGCTGCCGGGCGAGCGGCTGCCGTCGGTGCGCCAGCAGCACGCGCGGCGCGGCGCCAGCCCCGGCACCGTGTTCCAGGCCTACTACCTGCTCGAGGCGCGCGGCGTGATCGAGTCGCGGCCGCGTTCGGGCTACTACGTGGCGCCGGCCCGCGCGGCCGCTGCGCCCGGCTTTCAGCTTGGTCCCCAGCCCGCCCCCCAGCCCGACCCCGAGCCCTCGCGCCCGGACGGCGCGCCGCGCAGCGTGGACGTCAGCGGGCTGGTGTTCGGCGTGCTGGAGGCGGCGCGTGCGCGCCAGGCGGCGCCGTTCGGCTCCGCCTTCCCCAGTCCCGAGCTGTTTCCGCTGCCCAGGCTGGCGCGCGCGGTGGCGTCCAGCATGCGGCGGCTGGACCCGTGGAGCTCGGTGGCCGACCTGGGCGCCGGCAACGGCGAGCTGCGGCGCCAGATCGCGCTGCGCTACCAGCTGGACGGCGCGGCGGTGCCGGCTGCCGACATCGTGGTCACCAACGGCGCGCTGGAAGCGCTGAACCTGTGCCTGCAGGCGGTGGCCAGGCCGGGCGACACGGTGCTGGTGGAGTCGCCCAGCTTCTACGCGGCGCTGCAGGCGCTGGAGCGGCTGGAGCTGAAGGCGGTGGAAGTGGCCACCCATCCGCGCGAAGGGATGGAACTGGGCGCGCTGGCCGAGGCGCTGCAGCGCCACCGTCCCGCCGCCTGCTGGCTGATGACCAGTTTCCAGAATCCGCTGGGCAGCCTGATGCCGGCCCAGAAGAAGCAGGCGCTGGTGGCGCTGCTGGCCGCGCACGGCGTGCCGCTGATCGAGGACGACGTCTACGGCGAGCTGTATTTCGGCGCGCGCCGCCCGGCGCTGGCCAAGCGTTACGACGCGCCGGGCAGGCAGGGGCTGGTGCTGCATTGCAGTTCGTTCTCGAAATGCCTGGCGCCGGGCTTCCGCGTGGGCTGGGCGGCGCCCGGGCGCTACGCGCAGGCGGTGGAGCGGCTCAAGCTGAGCACCAGCCTGGCGGCCGCCATGCCGTCGCAACTGGCGCTGGCCGACTACCTGGGCCAGGGCGGCTACGACCGCCACCTGCGGCAGCTGCGCAGCGCATTGAAGCAGCAGCAGGCGCAGATGCTGGCGGCGCTGGCCCGGCACTTCCCGGCCGGCACGCGCGTCACGCATCCGGAGGGCGGTTACTTTTTATGGGTGGTGCTGCCGGACGGCGCGGACGCGCTGGCGCTGCACGCCGCCGCGCTGGAGCACGGCATCGGCATCGCGCCGGGGCCGATGTTCTCGGCCAAGCGCGAATTCCGCAATTGCCTGCGGCTGAACTACGGCCATCCGTGGACGCCCGCGCACGAAGCGGCCATCGCCACGCTGGGCAGCTTGATCCGGTGTTAGCTGTCGCCGGCGGGAGATGCGTCGGCCACGGGACGGCGGCGCTGCGGGCGGCGCGCTTTGGCGGGGCGCTGCGGCGGCAGCACGTTGCCGGCGGCGATCCAGTGGCGGTACACGCGCAGCGCCACTTGCGCGTCGTCGGCGGCGTACAGGATCTGGCGCTCGCTGAGGCGGGCGCTGGCCCAGTTGGTGGTGGAGATTTTCTTGGATTTCTGCAGCTTCTGGCCAAAGAACTTGGCCACCGCGCTTTTCGCGCCCAGGTCGTTGCGCTGGCCGCCGCGCAGCGCCACCGACAGGTCGACCACGCGCGCCGGCTCGATGCCGAGCTTGGCGCGCAGCCGCCGCACGTCGTCGGACAGGCCGAAGCCCACCTTCAGCGTCAGTTCGGATTCCAGCACCGCTTTCAGCGCCGGCAGCGCCGGCGAGGGCGCGGCGCCGATCTGGAACAGGTAGGCCAGGCGGTCGGTGGCCAGCTGGATCAGGTGCGGGCCGTCGGAACTCTGGCCCTTCTGGAAGGTCGGCTTGGATTCGGTGTCGAAGCCCACCGCGTCGGCCGCCAGCAGCGCCGCCTGCGCTTCCTCCGCGTCGGCGGCGGTCTTCACCAGCCGCACTTCGGCCAGCGTAATGCCGACATAAGGCGGCAGCTCGGGCGCGGACTCGGCGGAGACCGCAGCGGTGTCGCTCATCAGCCTTTTTTGGAGAACTTGGCCGTCAGCTGGGCCAGCTTGTCCTGGCGCACGCGGGCCGCTTCCTCGGCGGCGGCGGCATCGCGCTCGGCCTTCTTGCGGTCGGCTTCCTTCTTCAGGCGCTCCTTCAAGACTTCCTTGGCGTGCTTGCGGTGCACATCGGTCACTTCGGCGCCGGCGGTACCGTCCAGGTCGTAGCGCACGGTGGCTTTTTCCATCACGCGCAGGTAGCGCTGCGAACCGGTGTGGATGCCCAGCGCGGTGCGCATCAGCTTCTTGTCGATGCCCGGCACTTGCGCCAGGATCTGCTTGTCGATGCCGATCGACAGGGGCAGGCAATCGCGGAATGGGGGGAACTGCTGCTGCAGCTGTTTCAGCAGGGTGCGGGCGGTCAGCGCCGGCGCGCCGGCGTCCGGGCTTGCCGCAGCAGGATTGGCCGGGGCGGCAACGACCGGATTGATTACAACCGGGGTGGCAACTTCAGCCGCTGGCTCAGGGGTAAGGCTAGTGTTCATCGACATCACAGGTTAAGCAGAGAGCCGCCAGCATATCACGCTGGGCAGGGGAGTGCATTGCCAAATCCGCTAAAATGTTATTTTAACCACAATTTTGCGCGTGCGCGCCGGCCCGAAACGCGCTATAATTGCCGACGCACCAAATGAAGCACCGTGCCCGTCAGGTTGAAACAGGAGTTACTCTGCCTTTTCCCGCTCTGCACTGTACGTAGTTGCCAGCCCGTCCGAACGGGCTTTTTTCATTCCAGCACCCCTACGCGCCATCGGACCCTTGCCGGCCCGGGTGGCATTGTTTTCACTACGCGCCGCCGGCCCCCGGGTCTGCCATTGAGAGATATTTGTAATGACGAAAACGCCGAAAACCCTCACGCTGTCCACTAAAGCCCCCCGCGCTAAAACGGCGGAACTGGCTGTACCTAAGACCACTTTATCTTATGTCATCGACAATGCGCAAGAGGCTGCCGGCAAAGTTACCGTTGTAAAAAAGACGCGTTCGCGCCTGGCCGCCGTGGCCGGTGCCGACAACGCCGCCGCCGACGTGGCCGAGCTGGCTGAAATGAGCACGTCGGCCGTCGATGCCGTGGCCGACGTGGTTGCGGAAGAGAAGAAAGCCACCGTCAAGGTGGCGCGCAAGGCCGGCGCCGCTTCGGCCGCCGTGTCGCTGGCCGCGCCGGCCGGCCCCAAGCCGGTGGTGGTGAAGACCCGCGCCGCCAAGGCCAAGGCCGAGCCGGCCCCGGTGGTGGTGGTGGCGCCGGGCGCCGCCCCGGCCGTGAGCCAGGTGACCGATGCCGCCACCCTGGCCACCATCGACACCTCCGGCTACCTGCTGCCGGGCGTGAAAGTGCCGGGCCGCCGTGGCCGCAAGCCGAGCGAATTCACGCCGGAAAACGATGAAGTGGCGGCGCTGAACGCCGTCGAGCGCGCCGAGCTGAAGGCTGTGTCGAAAGCGCGCGAGCGCAAGGCCAAGGGGCTGGACGCGCTGAGCACCGAAGGCGTGACCGCCGAGGACCTGGAACGCCGCCGCCTGCAGATCAAGAACCTGATCAACATGGGCAAGGACCGCGGCTTCCTGACCTATGCCGAGATCAACGACCAGCTGCCGGAAAACATCATCGATCCGGAGGCGATCGAAGGCATCATCGCCACCTTCAACGACATGGGCATCGCGGTCTACGAGCGCGCCCCCGACGCGGAAAGCCTGCTGCTGACCGACAACGTGGCCGCCGTCACCAGCGACGACGAAGTGGAGGCCGCCGCCGCCACCGCGCTGTCGACCGTGGACTCCGACTTCGGCCGCACCACCGACCCGGTGCGCATGTATATGCGCGAAATGGGCGCCGTGGCGCTGCTGACGCGCGAAGGCGAGATCGAGATCGCCAAG
The DNA here is from genome assembly GCF_059567845.1 of Massilia sp. BGA-UO-ETr-WB1. NCBI lineage: Bacteria > Pseudomonadati > Pseudomonadota > Betaproteobacteria > Burkholderiales > Oxalobacteraceae > Massilia > Massilia sp. BGA-UO-ETr-WB1. Next base: position 607,217 of record NZ_JCAQOT010000025.1, read on the forward strand.
CGCATCGAGGGCGGCCTGAAGGACATGATCCAGGCCATCTCGGCCTGCCCGACCACCATCGCGGAAATCATCGCGCTGGCCAAGAAGATCGAGAACGACGAAGCCAAGGTTGACGAAGTGGTGGACGGTTTCGTCGACCTGAACGAAGCCAGCAACGCGCCGGCGCCGGCCGCTGCTGCCAATGCGCATGCCGCCGCGTCGGACGAGGACGAGGAAGAAGAGGAAGAAGTCGAAGAAGAAGACGGCGACGCCAACGGCGGCGCGGCCGGCTTCTCCACCGAGCAGCTGGTGCAGCTGAAGAAGGGCGCGCTGGAGAAGTTCGAAGTGATCGAAGTGCAGTTCGAGAAAATGCGCAAGGCCGCCGGCGGCTACGGTTCGCCGGCCTACAACAAGGCGCAGGAAGTCATTTCCGCCGAGCTGCTGGGCATCCGCTTCACCGCCAAGGTGGTGGAAAAGCTGTGCGACACGCTGCGCGGCCAGATGGAGCAAGTGCGTTCCATCGAGCGCGCCGTGCTGGAACTGTGCGTGAACCGCTGCGGCATGCCGCGCGCCCACTTCATCAAGGTCTTCCCGGGCAACGAGACGGACCTGGACTGGGTGGACGGCGAAGTCGATGCGGGCTATCCGTACAGCGCGGTGCTGGGCCGCAACGTGCCGGCCGTGAAAGAGCTGCAATCGAAAATGATCGACCTGCAGGCGCGCGTGGCGCTGCCGCTGGCCGACCTGCGCAAGATCAACAAGCAGATGGCGGCCGGCGAGAAGCGCGCCCGCACCGCCAAGCGCGAAATGACGGTGGCCAACTTGCGCCTGGTGATTTCCATCGCCAAGAAGTACATCAACCGCGGCCTGCAGTTCCTCGACCTGATCCAGGAAGGCAATATCGGCCTGCTGAAGGCGGTGGACAAGTTTGAATACCGCCGCGGCTACAAGTTCTCGACCTACGCCACCTGGTGGATCCGCCAGGCCATCACGCGTTCCATCGCCGACATGGCGCGCACCATCCGCGTGCCGGTGCACATGATCGAGACCATCAACAAGATGAACCGCATCTCGCGCCAGATCATGCAGGAAACCGGCAGCGAGCCGGACCTGGCGACGCTGGCGGTCAAGATGGAAATGCCGGAGAACAAGGTGCGCGAGATCATGAAGATCGCCAAAGAGCCGATTTCGATGGAAACGCCGATGGGCGAGGACGGCGATTCGCAACTGGGCGACTTCATCGAAGACAACACCACGCTGGCCCCGCTGGACGCCGCGCTGCACGCGTCGATGCGCAACGTGATCAAGGAAGTGCTGGACTCGCTGACCCCGCGCGAAGCGAAGGTGTTGCGCATGCGTTATGGCGTGGAAATGTCGAACGACCACACGCTGGAAGAAGTGGGCAAGCAGTTCGACGTGACGCGCGAACGCATCCGCCAGATCGAAGCGAAGGCCATGAGCAAGCTGCGCCAGCCGTCGCGCTCGGACAAGCTGAAGACTTTCCTGACCACGCATTAAGCCGGCGGGATGCGCCGTCAGGCGCGCACGGATGGACCCGGACGGGAGGCTGCGGCCTCCCGTTTTTCATGATTGGGCAGCATGATGGTGAGGGTGGTGCCGCGCCCGGGCGCGCTGTCTTCGCCCAGCTCGCCGCCGTAGGCTGCCACGCGCTCGCGCAGCGCCAGCATGGCCAGCGTGGCGCTGCGGCTGCCGTTTGCCTGGCGGCCCAGGCCGTTGTCGCTGATGACGATCAGCAGCGTGCCGGGGCGCAGGTCCAGCGACACGTCCAGCCGGGTGGCCTTGGCGCAGGTTTCAATGCTGAACAGCGCCTCCTGGATCATGCGGAAGATGGCCCATGTTTGCGGCGGCGCCAGCGCGGCGCTGTCGCTGATCAGGTGCAGCTGGCAGTGTATGCCGCTGCGCCGTTCCTGCTGCTTCAGCAGCCAGTCGGTGGCTGCCGGCAGGCCCAGTTCCAGCGTGCTGGGGTGCAAGTCGTTGATCAGGGTGCGCACCGCGCCGATGGCGCAGTCCAGCGTGGCCAGCACGCGCATGCTGTGGGCGTGCAGGCGCGGATGGCGCGCCTGCGACGCGCTGCCGAGCAGGGTGGCGTCCAGCTTGAGCGCCATCAGGCTCTGGCCCAGGTCGTCGTGCAGGCATTGCGCCTGGCGCCGCCGCTCGCGTTCGCGCGCGGTTTCCTGCTGGTCGCTCAGTTCGCGCAGCTGGCGCAGGCTCGACTGCAGCGCCTCCTCGGCGGCGCGCCGTTCGGTCACATCGACGCACATGCCGATCAGCAGCGCCGGCTGGCCGTCCTCGCCGTACAGCGGCTGCTTGTAGGTCAGCAGGCGGCGGTCCTGGCGCAGGCCGGCGTGCCACACCCACTCCTCGTCGGTCCACAGCTTGCGCGAGGCGAAAGCGGCGCGGTCGGCGGCCAGGAAGCCGGCTTGCTGCTCGGCCGGGTAATGCTCGCCGCCGTGGGTGCCAGCCAGGGTGGCGAAAGTCTGGCCGAAGGCCTCCTCGCAGGCCGCGTTCATCATCACGAAACGGGAATCGGCATCCTTCACAAACAGCGCCAGCGGCAGCCGGGCCAGGATGTCGCGCAACTGGCGCTCGCTGTGCGCCACCACGGCCGCGTCGCGCTCGCTGGCGGCCAGGCGCTGCCGCACGCTGGCCAGTTCGGTTTCGGCGGCCCGGCGCGCGCGCGCAGCGTGGCGCCACAGCGCCAGGCCGGCGATGCCGGCGGCGATGGGAAACGCCTGAAAGAAGATGCCCTCTGCAAACATCGTTAAATTATACCTTCTTATTATTTTTCTATCGCGGGCGAGGCATGCCATAGTTTCCTGCATATTCGACGCCAGTCCTACTGGAGTTTCTTCGGCTTGGAACTCGTCATCAATAAAGCCGCACGCGGCGGTGGCGATGAAGGGCAACACCTCGGTGCGCAGCGCCGACGCGCACAACCTGATCGCCGTCACGCTGGACGGCATCCGGGCCCAGCATTTCGGGCAGAAGGAGAGCATGCAGGAGATGCCCGGCTTCGCCGGCAAACTGTCCGGCAAGGAAGTGGCGGCCCTGTCCAATTACATGCACGCCAGCTGGGGCGGCGCCGCCAGGGGCACCGAGGCGCAGGTGACAGTCGCGCGGCGGGAGGTGCCGGCCACCGCCACCGCAGCGGTAGCCATCCCGGCCGCCGCGCCGCCAAGCCCCGGGCCTGTTTCGCCCGACCTGGCCATGGCAGGCGTTGACGCCGCGCCGCTGCTCAAGGCGCTGTTCGGCGACTATGCCACGGCCAAGGACGGCGGCGTGGTGGCCGCGCTGAACGATCCCGACCAGCCCGGATCGCAAGGCCTGTACCTGCTGTCGCGCGTCGCCTCCACCGTGCTGCCCGGCGGTGAAACCGTGCTGGTGTTTAACGGCGAGGCGTGCAACGATGCAGGCGAGGCCCAGACCGCGCACGCCACCCCGGGCCTGCTCAGCATTTTCGTGCTGAAGCAGGAGGGGGCCGGGCAAGGGCAGGGCGCCTGGCGCGTGCTGCGCCGCCATGAAAACTTCGCGGCTCTGGGGGTGTTCGGCAACGTCGGTACGCTGAGCTGGGTAACACTGGCGCCGGGCAGGGTTGGATTGGCGGCCGAAAGCGGCGGCACATGGCAGGGCTACACCTCCATGTTCCTGTCGCTGTTCGACGTCGCGGACCCGCAGCCGCGCGAGCTGATGGGGCCGGACGGGCAAGTGCTGGCGGACACCGAAGGTACCTGCGGCGGCCGCGTGGCCGAATGCTGGGACGTGCGCGCTCGCTGGCGCGTCTTGCCGCCTGAGGCCGGGGCGCGCTACGCCGACCTGGCGATGGACTTTGAGGGCGAGGAGCGTGTGGCTACCCCCCGCCAGCCTGGCGGCCGCTGAAGCCGCCGCCGATGAGGACAACGTGGTGCGCATCACCAAACGCATCGGCGGCGCGTTACGTGTTCGACGGCACGTCTTACAAGCGGGCCAGCGGCGCCAATCCCATTCCAACGTTTTGATTTATATTTCTAACGGGAAATATTCATGGATAATCGGTCATTATTAAATTCCCCTCCAATGTTTTATAGAATGGTCATCTTTATTTTTCTCCGGAAATTAATATGGTAAAGATACTCATATCCTAATTAACTGTGACTATCCATTTGAAAGTATTCGTGCATATATTCAATTGCCACACATAAACTTCTGGTTTACTATTCGTTTCGAAGTCTGAAAAACGGCAAACCCCGCGAAAACGGGGGGCGCAAAGCCATCGGTCTAACGGGTTTATGACCCCATGACGGCAGGGCTGCCAGGCAGTGTGGTGTAAGATCGTTCCCCTCGCGCCCATCGGGCCGCCGGGCCGTGTTACCGCATGGTTGTGCAGCCCTGTCTTTGAAAATATTCAAGCACAGGAAGATAGCCATGAAGCACGCCGCCCTCTCCCCAGAATATCTTCGCAGCCGCGTTCAGGCCCGCCTTCGCATGCCGGCTTCAGCACCGCTTTGGCAAGTCAAACTAATCAATTAATTAATAATATAACTTTTATCTTGAAAGTTGCTTTGCATAATTGTGAGCCTCTTGCAATCGGTTATTTTTTTCTTTTGGGTAAAATCACGCAAACCCTACTTTGCAAGACTTCAGACCAATTTGCAGCATAAAAAAAGTACTTTGGTGCAAGCGGTTGCTTACCAGCAAATCGTGCACTCGTATCTAAGCAGCAATCTGAAAAGGGCAAACCATGCGAAAGCATGGCACGCAAAGTCTACGGTCTAAAGGGATTCCGGTCCCTATGACGGCAGGACTGCCAGAACAAACGCAACTTCTCCGTGTTCGCCACGGAGGGTGGGAGCTAGTGTGCGCCCGAGACCCGGTCTCGGCGGCGCAGTGGGTTCAGCGGGTGTACCAGCAGTCCTGTTTCAGCCTTAATTTGAAATCAGGACAACCACCATGACCATCGCCGCCTCCAACACCGCCTTCAAATTCGCAAAATCGCGCTTCGCCATCGCCGCCGCCGTTGCACTGAGCAGCCTGGCAGCACTTCCTGTCACCGCACAAGCAGCTCCGCCGGAGCAGTGGGCCAGCGGCCGCATTCTGGTGACCACCCGTGCCGGCCTGCCGGCAGCGGAATTCGACAAGATCATCAAGACGCACGGCGGCAATGGCAGCCGCAAGCTGACCGGCGGGAAGCCGGCGAAGGACAGCGCAGCGGACGGCAGCGGACCGAATATTTATGTGGTGGAAATGCCGCCGGGACGCGAGCAGGCGTTGATGCAGGCGCTGGCCCGCAACCCGCACGTGAAATCCGCCGAGCTCGACGGCGTGCTCAAAATGCGCCAAACCCCGGCCGATCCGTACTACGGCAACGAATGGCACCTGCCGATGGTGCAGGCCCCGGCAGCCTGGGACGTTGCAACCGGCAGCGGCATCACGATCGCCATTCTGGACACCGGCGTGGAAGCTTCGCATCCGGACCTGGCCGCGCGCATCGTTCCTGGCTGGAATTTCTATGACAACAGCAGCAATACGGCCGACGTCTACGGCCACGGCACCAAGGTGGCGGGTGTCGCAGGCGCCATCGGCAACAACTCGGCCGGCGTGGCCGGCGCTGCCTGGAACGCCAAAGTCATGCCGATGCGCATCAGCGACCCGTCCGGCTATATTACCTACTACAGCATCGTGGCAAACGCGCTGATCTGGGCTGCCGACCATGGCGCGCGCGTGGCCAACATCAGCTACGGCGTGGACGACGTGGCCGCTGTCCAGAGCGCCGCGCAATACATGCGCAACAAAGGCGGCGTGGTTGTCACCGCCGGCGGCAATGCCGGCACCTACGATGCCAGCCCGAACACCAACACGATGATCACCGTCGCCGCCACCGATGGTTCGGACCAGCGTGCCAGCTGGTCGAGCTATGGCCCGTACATCGACGTCGCCGCGCCCGGCGCCGGGATCTGGACCACCACCGTGGGTGGCGGCTACGCTGCCGTCAACGGCACCTCGTTCTCCAGCCCGCTGACCGCCGGCGTGGTTGCGCTGATGCTGTCGGCCAACCCGGCGCTGCAGCCCGCCCAGGTGGATTCGATCCTGACCTCGACCGCCGATGACAAGGGTGCGGCCGGCCGCGACGACTACTACGGCTATGGCCGCATTAACGCCGCCCGCGCCGTGGCAGCGGCAAAAGCAGCCGCCACCACCGACAACCAGGCGCCTACGGTTGCGTTCACCACGTCTGGCGGCACGGTGACAGGCCTGATCGCGCTGAACGTCACGGCGTCGGACAATGTCGGCGTGACCCGCGTCGAACTGTACGCCGGCGGCAACCTGGTGGCCACGGACATCGCGGCGCCTTACGGTTTCAGCTGGGATTCCACCACCCGCGCCGACGGCGCCACCACCCTGGTGGCCAAGGCATATGACGCGGCAGGCAACTCCGCATCGAGCACCATCAACGTCACCGTGGCCAACACGGCCGGTTCGGTCGACTTGACCGCACCGGTGGTCAATATCAACAACCCGGTCAACGGCGCGACGGTGAACGGCAATGTGAGCATCAGCATCAGCGCCAGCGACAACGTTGCCTTGTCGGTCGTCAACCTGTATATCGATGGCCAGCTCAAAGCAACCGGCAATGGCACGGTGAACTACACCTGGAACAGCCGCAAGGCATCGGGTGGCGCGCATACCATCCAGGCCGTAGCCCGTGACGCGGCTGGCAACACCAGCAGCAAGTCGATCCAGGTCAATAAGTAACATTCAACACGCAAGCAATGAAACGCCGGTCTGTGACCGGCGTTTTTTCATTCTGGGCCGTCATCCGCGCCGGCCACCCCGGCGGCGGCTGCGATTGGCGGCAAAGGCCGCGCCAAGCATGCCCAACGACATCAACGCGAGGCTGTCCGGTTCAGGAAGCTCCCGTGGTCCGCAATCCTGGACTGCCGGGTCGCAAGGCGGTTCGCCGATCGGATTGCCCTGGAAGTGCGCCCATTCCTCGTACCCGTCGTTATTCTCGTTGACGCTGCCGAACCTTGAGTACAGGTAAATAAACGCGCCATTCTGGGCTTCCAGCGTGTTGTAGCCTCCCGTCGCGAATGCGGAGGTGAGCATGAAGAGCGGTATATCCAGCGTCATGTCCCCGCTGCCGCTACCGCTGTTAAGGCTGTAGTCGAGTTCAACGCGGTTGTCGCCGCCGGCATCCATCTGATACACGGTGGTCGCATTGGCCAGTGGCAGCAAGGCGCCGTCCGCCAGTATCGGTTCGATGGATTGATTCGCCGTGGTGGAAAGGAAAATCTGCACTTCGTCCAAGGTCAAGAACGGATTGGCGCCCGTCTGGTTGATGTCCAAAAGGAATCTCATGACCTCGCCGCCCGCCGCAGCCCCATTGGTATCAATCAGGCCTACTTGCCCCACGGTAATTTCGTGATTAAAGGTGTTGGTGCCATCGTTCTGATATGTATTGGATACCGTCGTGTTATAGCCCTGGACAATGTCCTGGTTATCCCTGATGCGGACAAAGGAATCGATGACGCCGGAACCGGTTGGCTGGGGCGCCACTTGTGTAAACGTGGCGCTGTTAATTGTGCCTGAGCTGTTTGCCGTTGTAAGGGAGAGGACGGCCGCCTGAGTGGTGGCGGTCCACATCGCAGTAAGCAGCAGAACCCCTAAGTATCGCTTCATTTTTATACCCTCCTTGTGATTTGAAACCAACCGTTCACTGATCGGGATATAAGCATAAAGCGAGCCTAGCATCATAAAAGCTTGAATATGCTCATGTTTTAATTTTGGCCTCGTTTGATAAGAAAAAATCTGTAAAGAAATTCGACAGTATTTTATTCAACTTATTTAAAGCAATAAAATATATTGTGGGGAAATAATAAATACGGTTGGGGAATGTGTATTATTGATTGGCAATAATTCAGCGGCTTTAGCCCGTATTGCGCAATCCCGCCGCCACCCCGTTGATCGACAAGTGGATGCCGCGGTGCACGCGCTCGTCGACCTTGCCGGGCTCGTGGGCCACCGAGCGGTGGCGCTTGATCAGCTCCACCTGCAGGTGGTTCAGCGGGTCCAGGTAGGCGAAGCGGTTCTGGATCGAGCGCGCCAGCAGCGGATTGCCGGCCAGGCGCTCGCTGGCGCCGGTGATGCGCTCCAGGCAGGCCAGCGTGGCCGCATGCTCGTCGGTGATGCGCTTGAAGATGCGCGCGCGCAGTTCCGCGTCCTGCACCAGCAGCGAATAGCGCGAGGCGATCGCCAGGTCGGTCTTGGCCAGCACCATGTCCATATTGGACAGCAGGGTGGCGAAGAAGGGCCAGTGCTGGAACATGGCGCGCAGCTGCGCCACGCGTTCCGTCTCATCGCCGTCCGCGATCCACGAGCCGATGGCGCTGCCGAAGCCGTACCAGCCGGGCAGCAGCAAACGGCACTGGCCCCAGGAAAAGCCCCACGGGATGGCGCGCAAGTCCTCGATGCGGCGGGTGGACTTGCGCGAGGCGGGCCGCGAGCCCAGGTTCAGTTCGGCGATTTCGGCAATCGGCGTGGCCGAGAAGAAGTAGTCGGTGAAGCCGGGCGTTTCGTACACCAGGTTGCGGTAGGCCTGGTAGGCGCGCCCGGAGATCTCCGCCATGACGGCTTCGAAGCCGGCCAGCTGCGCGCGCTGGGCGTCGTCCGCCGCCGGCGGCATCAGGCTGGCCTCCAGCGTGGCGGCCACCAGCAGTTCCAGGTTGCGCCGCCCGATTTCCGCGTTGGAGAACTTGGAGGCGATGATTTCGCCCTGCTCGGTGAGGCGGATCTGTCCGTTCACCGTGCCCTTGGGCTGCGCCAGGATGGCCTCGTAGCTGGGGCCGCCGCCCCGGCCCACGGTGCCGCCCCGGCCGTGGAACAGGCGCAGCTTCACCCCGGCCCTGGCGAATACCTCCACCAGTCCCAGTTCGGCCTTGTACAGCTCCCAGTTCGAGGTGAGGAAGCCGCCGTCCTTGTTGGAGTCGGAATAGCCCAGCATGACTTCCTGCAGCCCGCCTTGCGCGTCGATCAGCTGGCGCACCAGCGGCAGCGCCATCAGGCGCTCCATGATGCCGGCCGCGCGCTGCAGGTCGGGAATGGTCTCGAACAGCGGCACCACCATCAGGTCGGCTGCGCTGCCGCCTGTGCCTTGGCCCGCGGTCCTGCGCAGCAGCCCGGTCTCCTGTTGCAGCACCAGCACCTCCAGCAGGTCGGACACGGTTTCCGTGTGCGAGATGATGTAGTTGCGGATGGCGCGCGCGCCGTAGCGCTGGCGGATTTCGCGCGCCGCGCCCAGCACGGCCAGTTCGGAGCCGGTTTCGGCCGAGTAGGTGATATAGGGCGAGTACAGCAGCCGGGGCTGGGCCAGTTCGGCCAGCAGCAGTTCCACCTTGGCTTCCTCGTCCAGGCCCGCGTAGTCGGGCGCGGCGCCGGCCTTGGCGAACAGCTCGGCCAGCACGCGCTCGTGCACGTCCGAACTCTGGCGCATGTCCAGCGAGGCCAGGTGGAAGCCGAAAATGTCGGCCGCGCGGCGCAGCGTGGACAGGCGCGGCTGCACCAGCATGGCGCCGTGGTTGGCGTTCAGCGAATCGATCAGGATCTGCAGGTCGGCCGCGAAGGCGGCGGCGTTCTCGTACGGCTCGGCGTGGCCCACTTCCTTGCGCAGGATGTTGGCCGCGCCCAGCGCGCGCGCCGTGCCGGCCAGGCGCGCGTAGATGCCGATCAGCGCGCGCCGGTACGGTTCGTCGCTGCGGTGGTCGGAGGTGTCGGTGGAGGAATCGGCCAGCAGCTGCAGGGCCGGCGTGCACTTGACCATCAGCGTCGACACCGACAGCTCGGCGCCCAGCGCGTGCGTTTCGTCGAGGTAGAAGTCGAGGATGGTGGTGGCCTGGCGCGCCAGCGCGTGGCGCGCGGTGGCGGCGTTGACGTTGGGGTTGCCGTCGCGGTCGCCACCGATCCAGCTGCCCATCTGCACATAGGGCGCGGCGATGGCATGCAGCTGCGGCCCGCCGTCCGCGCCGTCCGCGCCGTCCGCACCATCGGCCCCCGCCGGCCGGTACTGGGCGGCGATGTCGGCCTCGATGTCGTCGTACAGCCCGGGCAGCTCGCGCAGGAAGGTGATGCGGTAGTAGGACAGCGCGTTCTCTATCTCGTCGGCCACGGTCAGCTTGGTGTAGCGCAGCATGCGGGTCTGCCACAAGGTGGCCACACGGGAGCGCAGCAGGTGCAGGTTGGCGGCGCTTTCCTTGGGCGTGAGCGGCGTGTCGCGCTCGGCCAGCAGGCGCGCGATGTCGTGCTCGGCGTCCAGGATGGATTTGCGCTGCACCTCGGTGGGGTGGGCCGTCAGCACCGGCGAAATCAGCGCCTGTTCGAAGAAGCCGGTGACGGTGGCCCGGTCCACGCCGGCGCCGGCCAGCTTGCACAGCGCGTAGCTTACGCTGCCTTGCTGCGGCTTCGAGCCGGCCAGCAGGTGGGCGCGGCGGCGGCGGATGTGGTGCTGGTCCTCGGCGATATTGGCCAAGTGCGAGAAGTAGGAGAAGGCGCGCACCACGGTGATGGTCTGCTCGCGCGTGAGGATTTTCAGCATGCCGTCCAACTCCTTGGCGGCGCCGGCGTCGGCCTCGCGGCGGAAGCGCACGGCGGTCTGGCGGATGGTTTCCACCACCGCGTACACGTCTTCGCCCTCCTGCGCGCGCAGCACGTCGCCCAGCAGGCGGCCGAGCAGGCGGATGTCTTCCTTCAGGGGCGCGTCCTTGTCGGCGCCGGCGGCTGATGCTGCTGTGATGCTTGCAACCATGGTATATGCCCTATGCATGATTCTTGAATGGGGCGCGCATGATAAAATTTGGGTCCAAGAATTTGTAATCATGCACGCTAGCGAAAGAACAGGCTTTGAATACTTCCGATTTGGCTCAAGAGCTTCCTACCCGACTGGTGATCGCCTCGCGCGAAAGCCGCCTTGCCATGTGGCAGGCGGAGCACGTGCGCGCGCGGCTGTCGGCCTTGTATCCGCAGTGTAGCGTAGAAATTCTGGGCATGACCACGCGCGGCGACCAGATCCTGGACCGCACCCTGTCCAAGGTGGGCGGCAAGGGCCTGTTCGTGAAGGAGCTGGAAGTGGCCATGGCCGAGGGCCGCGCCGACCTGGCGGTGCATTCGCTGAAGGACGTGCCGATGGAGCTGCCCGAGGGTTTCGCGCTGGCCGCCGTGCTGGAACGCGAAGACCCGCGCGACGCCTTCGTCTCCAACGACTATGCCTCGCTGGACGAGCTGCCGGCCGGCGCCGTGGTGGGCACCAGCAGCCTGCGCCGCCAGTCGCTGATCGCGGCGCGCTATCCGCACCTGGTGATCAAGCCGCTGCGCGGCAACCTCGACACCCGGCTGGGCAAGCTGGACCGCGGCGACTACGCGGCCATCATCCTGGCCGCCGCCGGCCTGAAGCGCCTCGGCCTGCCGCAGCGCATCCGCGCGCTGCTGGAACCGGAAACCAGCTTGCCGGCAGCCGGGCAGGGCGCCATGGCGATTGAAATCGCCGAGCGCACGGACGGCCTGGACCTGATGCGCCTGCTGGCGCCGCTGAACCACCTGGCCACCGCGCAAGCCGTGACGGCCGAGCGCAAGGTGTCCAAGGTGTTCGGCGGCAGCTGCCAGGTGCCGCTGGCGGCCTACGCCACGGTGGACGGCGACACGATGCACCTGCGCGCCATGGTCGCCACGCCGGACGGCGCGCGCATGGCCACGGCCGAGGTGCGCGGCGTGGCCGCCAGCGCCGAGCAGCTGGGCCAGGACGTGGCCGAACTGCTGCGCCAGCAGGACGCGGTCGCCATTCTCGCCTGCTGCCTGGCCGATGCCGCCGCCGCCGACGCTGCGGCCGCCAATCCGCAGGCCGCGCCGTCCGATGCGCGCCGCAGCGATCCGCAGCCCGGCAGCCCCGAAGACATCGCCTACACGCAGCCCGGCGAGCCGACCGGCGGCCGGTCCGGCGTCTGACGCGCGGCACGCCAGCACCGGATGCCCGCCACCGTCGTCATCACCCGTCCTTTAGCGCAGGCGCAGCCGCTGGCCGCGCGCGTGGCTGCGCTCGGCCGCCCGGTCGAAGTGCTGCCGCTGCTGGAGATCGCGCCGCTGGCCGATAACCGCCAGTTGCAGGCCACGCTGGCGCAGCTGTCCAGCTACGCGCTGGTGGCCTTCGTGTCGCCCAACGCCATCGACGCCGCTTTTGCCCACATCCCGGCCTGGCCGGCGGGCGTGACGGCGGCTGTGGTGGGCGAGGGCAGCCGCGCCGCGCTGGCCGCGCACGGCGTGACCGACGCCAACGCCCACATCGCCAGCCCGGCCAACCCGGCCCACGCCGACACCGAACACTTGCTGCAGGCGCTGGACCTGAACGCGCTGCGCGGCGCGCGCGTGCTGATCGTGCGCGGCGAGAGCGGCCGCGAACTGATGGGCGACGCCTTCCGCGCCGCCGGCGCCGACGTCACCGTGGTGGCGGCCTACCGCCGCAGCACGCCCGCGCTCACGCCGGCGCTGAGCGCCACGCTGGAGCGCCTGCTGGCGCGCCCGGCCGACTGGGTCATCACCAGTTCCGAGGCGCTGCGCGGCCTGCTGCATCTGGCAGGCCAGCTGCCCGGCGGTTCCGACGCCGTTGTAAAGTTGCAACAACAGCATTTAATTGTCCCCCATGCCCGTATTGCCCAAACGGCAAATGGGCTGGGCTTCCACAGCATCACGCAGACCGGATCAGGCGACGAACGCCTGCTGGCCGCGTTACAATCACGTCCATGAACGATTTGCCTACAAAACCCGACCCCGCAGCGCAGCCCGAACGCGCAGTGGACCAGCCGGCCCTGCTGACCGCCAGCCCGGCCGCTGGCGCCGCTTCCCCATCCCCGGCTTCCGGTGCGCCGAGCGTGACCGGCAGCCTGCAACGCCCGCTGACCATCGCCGTCGTCGTGCTTGGCATCCTGCTGGCCGCGCAGACCTGGTCGTCGCACAACCAGATGCGCAACCTGCGCGAGGAAATGGCGCGCCGCCTGCAGAAGGGGGACGCCGTCAACACCGAAACCGGCGCGCTGGCGCGCTCGGTGCAGGAAACCGCCAAGGAACTGCAGATCAAGGTCGGCCTGCTGGAAAGCCGCCAGACCGAGGCCCAGAGCCAGCAACTGGCGCTGGAGCAGCTGTACCAGGACTTGTCGAAGAACCGCGACGAGTGGGCGCTGGCCGAGATCGAGCAAGTGCTGTCGACCGCCAGCCAGCAGCTGCAACTGGCCGGCAACGTGCCGGGCGCGCTGATCGCGCTGCAGAATGCCGACCGCAGCCTGTCGCGCTCGGACAAGCCGCAATTCATCACCATCCGCCGCGCCATCGCCAAGGACCTCGACAAGCTGAAGGCCTTGCCGAGCGTCGATTCGGTGGGCCTGGCGCTGCGCCTCGATAACGTGATGGCGCAAGTGGACACCCTGCCGATGCTGGCCGACGAAAAGCCGACCCTGCCGGCCGCGCCGGAGAAGAAAACCCGCGCCGCCGCCAAGCCGGCCGTTGCCGCCAAGGGCGGCAAGGCCGCCGCCGGCGCGCCGGCCGAGGAAGGCAGCCCGTGGCTGCACCAGGCGCAGGACGTATGGAACAGCTGGAGCAGCGAAATGTGGACCGACGTGCGCCAGCTGATCCGCGTGCGCACCGTGGACACGCCGGACGCGCTGATGCTGTCGCCCAGCCAGGCTTACTTCCTGCGCGAGAACCTGAAGCTGCGCCTGTTGAACGCCCGCATGGCGCTGCTGTCGCGCAACGAGACCGCTTTCCGCAGCGACCTGATCGCCGCCCAGGAAGCGCTCAACAAGTACTTCGACACCCGCGCCAAGACCACCCAGACCGTGCAGGCGCTGCTGCGCCAGGTGCAGGGCAGCAACCTGGCGATCGAAATGCCGACGCTGGCCGACAGCCTGAACGCTGTGCGCAACTACAAAGCGAAGCCTTAAGCCATGCGTTTCTTCCTCTGGTTACTCGCACTGATGGCGCTGGCCATCGGCGTCGCCGTGACGGCGCGCTTCAATCCGGGCAATGTGGTGCTGTTCTACCCGCCGCACCGCATCGACCTGTCCCTGAACCTGTTCGTGGTGCTGATGCTGGCGCTGTTCGCGCTGCTGTACCTGGTGATCGGCGCGCTGCGCAGCACCATGCAGATGCCGCACCGCGTGGCCGCCTACCGCCAGCGCAAGCGTGAACGCGACGGCAACAAGGGCCTGCGCGACGCGCTCAAGGCGCTGTTCGAAGGCCGCTTCGGCCACGCCGAAAAGGCCGCGCTGCGCGCTTCCGAACTGCCCGAAAACGCCGGCGTGGCCGCGCTGATCGGCGCGCGCGCCGCGCACCGCATGCGCCAGAACCACCGCCGTGACAACTGGCTGGCCCAGACCGCCGGCGACAACGCGCTGAAAACCGCGCGCCTGATGACCATGACCGAGCTGCTGGTGGACGACCACCAGCCGGAAGCGGCGCTGGAAGCGGTGCGCGAGCTGAACGCCAGCGGCACGCGCCACATCCACGCGCTGCAATGGTCGCTCAAGGCGCAGCAGCAGGCCAAGAACTGGCCGGAAGTGCTGCGCCTGGTGCGCTCGCTGGACAAGCACAAGGCGCTGCACCCGGCGCTGTCGGCGCGCCTGCGCGAGCTGGCCTACAACGACCTGCTGTCGGACAAGGCGCACGACGCCGAATCGGTGCAGCGCGTGTGGTCCACCATCCCGACCGCCGACCGCCTGAAGCCCTACGTGGCCTGCCGCGCCGCCGCCGCCATGAACGCGCGCGGCCTGCACGACGCGGCGCGCGTGGTGGCGGAAGAGGCGCTGGCGGCCAACTGGGACGAGCGCGTGGTGCGCGTCTACCGCGAAGCGGCCGCCCCGGCCGGCACGCCGGCGCTGCTGGCGCAGATCGAGCACTGCGAGCGCTGGATGCAGGAGCGCCCGACCGACGCCGAGCTGGCGCTGACCCTGGGTTCGCTGTGCCTGAAGCAGAAACTGTGGGGCAAGGCCCAGCGCTACCTGGAGCAGGCCCTGTCGGACGCGGAAGACTCGCGCATGGTGCGCGAATCGCACCTGAAGCTGGCGCAGCTGCACGAAGCGCTGCAGCAGCCCGAGGAAGCCGCCAGCCACTACCGCCAGTGCGCGCTGGCCACCATCCTGTAATTCCCCAAGCCCGTCCCCGCGACGGGCTTTTTTATGTGCTTGGCGGCCACTGCTGTGAACTGTGCAGGAAGCGAATGACGTCTATGCGGCGCGCTCTGGGGCGATATCGATAGACGATGATGAATGACGTGTTGGAAATGATCAGTTCTCGCGTGCCGGCGCGTCGTCCTGGGCGGCCCAGTTCGGGATACAAGGCCAGCATGCCGGTCTGGCGGTCAATCTTTTGGTGTAATGCCAAATTAGGCCAAAGTAGGAGAAGCGGGATTGCGTTGGATCACAGTGGCGCTGCCATGGCTTTTTCCTGCTGCGGCGCACAAGTGCTGTCCACTTCGCTATAATTACGCGGTTAGACTTTCCAAAAGCAATCCCCCAGCATAGCAAACCGAGGAAAATATGAGCCTGAATAAAGTACCATCCGGCCGCGACGTGCCGAACGACTTCAACGTGATTATCGAAATCCCGATGAACGCCGATCCGATCAAGTACGAAGTGGACAAGGAATCGGGCGCGATCTTCGTCGACCGTTTCATGGGCACCGCCATGCACTACCCATGCAACTACGGCTACGTGCCGAACACCCTGTCCGACGACGGCGACCCATGCGACGTGCTGGTCATCACCCCGTTCCCGCTGATCCCTGGTGTGGTGGTGCGCTGCCGCGCCATCGGCGTGCTGAAAATGACCGACGAAGCCGGTGAAGACGCCAAAGTACTGGCCGTGCCGGTGGACAAGGTACTGCCGATCTACAAGCACTGGCAGAAGCCGGAAGACCTGCAAGACCTGCGCCTGCAGCAGATCCAGCACTTCTTCGAGCACTACAAAGACCTGGAGCCAGGCAAGTGGGTGAAAGTACAAGGCTGGTTCGGCCCGGAAGAAGCCAAACAGGAAATCCTGAACGGCGTGGCCAACTACAACAAGGAAAATGCAGAGGGCTAATTGCCGTTCTGCCGTTGCTACTGCAAAAAGCACCCGGGCCGCGAGGCCGGGTGCTTTTTTTTTCGTCAGAAGTATTTGAGCCAGGCGCTGCCGCTGGTGCGCTTGGTGTGGCCGAACCAGCGCGTGGGCAGGTAGAGCAGGGCGATCAGCAGTGCGCTGGCCAGCCATACCTGCCACACGGCGCTGAATTCATAGCGGCCCTGGCCATGCAGCGCCGCCGCTGTGAGCTGCAAGGCCAGCAGTGCGTACAGGTGCAGCAGGTAGTAGAACAGCGGCGCGCCGCCGAACACGGCGAGCATGGCGCAGGCGCGGCTCCAGGCTGCATGCCGCACCGGCTGCTCCAGCAGCGCCAGTACCAGCAGGCCGGCGCCCAGCGTCAGCAGCAGGAAGTCCAGCGAGGGCGGATACTTGGTGAAGTTCAGGAAGGACATGGCGGTGTGCAGCGCGTCTGTTCCCTGCGCCCACGGCTTGACTTCGCCGTAAATGTTAAAGGTGCGCAGCACCAGCAGCGCCGCCAGCGCGGCGCCGCCTGCCCCCAGCAGCAGGCGCGCGCGGCGCTGCGGCGCCACCGCGCGGCTGTACAGCGGCCCGGCCGCGTAGCCGAGCAGGATCACGCCTATCCACGCCAGCAGCGGATAGCTGATGCGCACCCGCACCGGCCCTTGGTCCACGATGTAGCCGCGCTGCTCCAGCACCGTCCACAGCATGGCGCCGGCGCCGCCCGGCTCGAAGCTGCTGCCGAAGGACGCCGCCAGCTGCGCCGTCGTGGGCAGGGCGTTGTGGCCCGCCACGATGAGCGCACCCAGCACCGCCAGCCAGCGCAGCGGCAGCCGGTGCAGCAAGGCCAGCGCGATCATGGACAGGCCGATGGCCCACATCACCTGCAGGTAGAGCACCGGCCCCGGCCACTTGCCGAACCACGCGAAATTGATCACCACCAGTTCCAGGAACAGCAGCAGCGCGCCGCGCTTGAGCAGGAAGCCGGTGGCGCTGCGCTGGCCTCCCGGCGGATGGGCGTAAAGCCATGCCGCAAGGCCGGTGAGGAACACGAACAGCGGCGCGCAGAAATGCGCCGCCAGCCGCGTGAAGAACAGCGCGGGAGGCGTGGCGGCGGCGTCCATCGGGTCGCTCACCTGGTGCTGGAGGTAGAAGGTTTCGCGCACATGGTCCACCGTCATCAGCAGCATGATGATGCCGCGCAGGATGTCGATGGAGGCCACGCGCTTGCTGTGCATTGCCAGGTTCATATCGGTTCAGCTTCAAAAACGGTAGGACAGTGTAGCGGTAATGGTGCGCCCGGCGCCGGGCGCGACCCACAGCGGGCTGTAGGCGCTGGCGTAGTAGGCGCGGTCGAACAGGTTGTCCACGTTGAGCGCAAGGCGCAGCCGGGGCGAGGGCGCATACGCGGCCAGCAGGCGCGCCGTGGTGTGCGCGGGCAGGCGGAAGCCGCTCGAGGCGGCAACGTCGCCCAGCCGCTCGCCCACGTAGTTCAGGCCCGCGCCCAGCGTGAAGGCGGCGCCGCTGCCGCCGCTGCTGATGCCGCCCCCGCCGCCGCCAAGGCGGAAGGTTTGCGCCAGCAGCACGTTGGCGCTGTGGCGCGCCACGTTGGGCAGGCTGCTGCCGGTGCGGATGGTGTTGTCGCCCTTGGTCACGCTGGCGTCCGTGTAGGCATAGGCGCCGGACAGCCGCAAGCCCCCCGCCAGCTCGCCGGACACGTCCAGCTCCAGGCCCTTGCTGCCCACTTCGCCGGCCGGAATGGCGAAGTCGGTGTTGGCTGGATTGGTGGTCAGCACGTTCTTCTTGGCGATGTGGTACAGCGCCAGGGTGGCGTTCAGGCGGCCGTCCGCCGTGTCGGCCTTGGCGCCGATCTCGTACGAGCGGCTTTCCTCGGCCGGGAAGGCCTGGTTGGTGATGCTGATGCCGCTGTTGGGGCGGAAGCCCTTGGCCGCGCTGGCGTACAACGAAAGCGCCGCCGCCGGCTGATACACAAAGCCCACGCGCGGACTGGTGGCGCTCAGGGCCTGTTCATTGCTGGCCGCGGTGCGCCGGTTCAGCACCTGCTGGCGGTAGCTGTCGCGCCGCACGCCCAGCAGCGCCTTCCACTGCGCGCCCAGCACCAGCTGGTCCTGCAGATACACGGCGTGCGCGCGCTGGTGCTCCAGGGTGTCGATGGACAGCGCGAGCGGATCGGCCGCGGCGCCGTACACCGGCGCGTAGATATCGATGGCGTAAGCGTTGGATGCGCCCGGATTGCGGCGCAGTTGCAGGCGTTCGTCGTCGAAGCGGTAGGCGTCCACGCCGAACAGCAGGTTGTGCACCACCGCGCCCGTGGTCACGCGGCCCAGCAGTTCGGCGCGCGCCGAGCGGTCGGTGGCCGAGAAGTCGCGGTAGCGGCGCTGGCGTCGCAAGGTGCGGCCGTCGGCCAGCAGGTTGTTCGCTTCGCTGGAGTAGCCGGCCAGCGAACTGTCGCGGTAGGACAGGCCGGTTTGCAGCGACCACGCGGCCGACAGCTCGTGCTGCACGAACAGCTGGTGGCCCAGCGACTTGACCGTCATGCCGCCGTCGCCCGGTTCGCCGAGGAAGCGCGAGACCGGCACGGCGCCCAACTGGCCGTTGACGGCCAGCACGCCACGGTCGAACGGGGAAGTCTGGCGCGCAGCCTCCACTTCATAGGACAGCGTGGTGGCGGGGCCGATTAGCCAGAGCAGCGACGGCGACAGGAAATCGCGCTCGCTGTGCAGCGTGTCGCGGAAGCTGTCGCCTTGCTGGTGGGCGGCGTTCAGGCGGAAGGCCAGCGTGTCGCTGATTGGACCGGTCAGGTCGGCCGCCGTGCGCCACGTCCGGTGGCTGCCGGCGGACGTCTCCACGCTGTACTGCGGCGCGAAACGCGGCTTGCGCGTGAGGATGTTGACGGTGCCGCCCGGGTCGCCGCGCCCGTACAGTGCCGAGGCCGGCCCCTTCAGGATCTCGACCGACTGCGTGCCGGCGATGTCGCGCATGCCGTTGTAGCCCCGGCTGGAGCTGAAGCCGTTCACCATGTAGTCGGAGCCGAAATTCGGGTCGCCGGTGAAGCCGCGCATGGCGTAGCTGTCCCACAGGCCGCCCAGGTTGCTTTGCTGCGAGATGCCGCTGGCCAGTTCCAGCGCGGACGACAGCGAAGTCGCGCCGGCGTCGCGCAGCAGATCGGAGGTCAGCACGCGCACGCTTTGCGGCAGGTCCTGCAGCAGCGCGTCGGTCTTGGTGGCGCCGGCCGCGCTCAGGCTGCGGTAGTTCTGGCGCTGCGCGCTGACGGTGACGCTGTCGGCCGGCGCAACGCCGCCGGCTGGCGCAGTGGTATCCGCCGCGATCGCCGCGCACGGCGCCAGGCAGGCCGCCATCGCCGCGATGGTGGTCTTCTTGAAGTGCTTCATTCGTCGCCGCGCTCCCATTCCGGGAACGGGTCGGCCAGGCTGCGCCAGCCGGCCATGCCGGCCGCCATTTCGGCGTCCGTCAGCAGCGAGGTCTGGAAGGCAAGCTCGATCGCCGCGCGGTCCAGCGCCTGGCCGATGAACACCACTTCGTTGACGCGGTCGCCGAACGGCTCCTGCCAGATGGCTTCGATTTCGGCGCGCTGCGGATCGCCTTGCGGCGGCCAGCGGTCCCTGTCGCCGGCGGCCCACCACTGGCCCACCGGTTCCACGCTGGCGATGCGGCCGGCCAGCGAATACGCCACCGCCCAGTCGGGCCGGGTGGCAAACCAGACATAGCCCTTGGCGCGCAGCAGGCCGGGAAAATCGCGCCCCAGGTAGGCGTCGAAACGTTCCGGATGCAGCGGCCTGCGCGCGCGCAGCACGAAGCTGGAGATGCCGAATTCCTCGGTCTCCGGCGTGTGTTCGCCGGCCAGCGCGCGCGCCCAGCCGGCCATGCCGCTGGCGCGCTCCAGGTCGAACTTGCCGGTGCCCAGGATGCGCTTCAGCGGCAGGCGCCCGCGTTCGGCGAACGCCAGTTCTGCGGCGGGGTTCAGCGCGATCAGCGCGGCCTGCACTTCGGCCAGTTCCGCCCGCGTCACCAGGTCGGTCTTGTTGATGACGATGACGTCGGCGAATTCCACCTGTTCCGCCAGCAGCGAGGGCAGGGTGCGCTCGTCGCCTTCGCCTGCGGTTTCTCCGCGGTTGGACAGGAAATCGGTGCTGCGGTAGTCCGGCAGGAAGCAGCGCGCGTCCACCACCGTCACCATGGTGTCGATGCGGGCGATATCGTTGAGCGAGTCGCCTTCTTCGCTGCGGAAGTCGAAGGTGGCGGCAACCGGCATCGGTTCGCCGATACCGGTCGATTCAATCAGCAGATAGTCGAAGCGGCCCTCGGCCGCCAGCTTGCGCACTTCCAGCAGCAGGTCTTCGCGCAGGGTGCAGCAGATGCAGCCATTGCTCATTTCGACCATGCGCTCGTCGGTGCGCGACAACGACGCGCCCGCGCCGGCGGTGCCGGAGGCGATCAGCGCGGCGTCGATATTGACCTCGCTCATGTCGTTGACGATGACGGCGACGCGCAAGCCTTCGCGGTTGGCCAGGATGTGGTTGAGCAGGGTGGTTTTGCCTGCGCCGAGGAATCCTGAGAGGACTGTGACGGGCAAGCGGCTGTCGCGGGTGAGTGGCATGGAGAGGCCTTATTAATGCAAGAGGGTTGCAATAATAGTGCAGCCCGGCAGTTAACGCAATCAAGTTGCATTAATGGCGAAAAAAAAGCTTACTTCTTGCTGCAGCGCGGGCAGATGCCCTTGATGAGGAAGTCGACTTCTTCGCCCACGAAGCCTTCCGGCATTTTCACGCGGCGCGGCAGCGGCACGTCGTTGAAGCAGGTGACGGCGTCGCAGCTGTTGCACTGGAAATGGGCGTGCTCATGGTTTTGCTGGACGGCGCCGGCCGAAAAGCGCCATACCTGGTCGGCGCCGGCGATGCGGTGCGCCAGCCGGTTTTCGGTCAGCCATTCCAGCACGCGGTACAGCGTGACGGCATCCAACGGCTCGCCCGGCAGGTGGCCATGGATCTCGTGATGCGTCATCGCTTCCTTCTGCTTGAGCAGATAAGCCAGTACCCGGGTGCGCGGCTGGGTCAGGCGCGCACCGGTGTCGCGTATCAGCGATTCGGCTTGGGTGGTATAGGAGGTCTGGGGCATGATGGCATGGGCACGGTTTACCCGTGCATTTTAGCACGCATGCTCAGCATGCAGGCCCAGCGGCGGTCAGGCGGCCATCGCCAGGCAGGCTTGCGCGCAGTGCCGGCAAGCGTCCGAGCAGACCTGGCAGTGGTCCATTTCGTGGGTGCCGCACTCTTCGGCGCAGGCCTCGCAGATTTGGCAGCACAGCTTGCACGCCGCCGGCGCGAACCGGCTGCCCCTGCCCATCAGGGCCGCCGCCAGCCTGCAGGTCTGGGCGCAGTCCATGTCCAGCGCAATGCACCTCGCCATGGCGCCGACATCCTGCTCTGCAAGGCAGGAGGCCGCGCAGTTGTCGCAGGCGGTGGCGCAAGCGTTGCACGCGTCGATGCAACTCTGATAGCTCTGCTGGTCCATGGTGTTCTCCCCGTACGTGGCTCAATGTGGAACAGTGTAGCGGGGAGCCGCCGCTCGGCTGCGCACGATTCCGCCTGGAAGGGAGGCGTGCGCTACGCCATGAATTCCAGCAGCACGCGGGTAAATGCGGCCGGCGCCTCGACGTTGGAGATGTGCGAGGCGGGCAGGACGGCTATCCGGGCGCCGGGAATGGCGCTGCGCATGGCCTCGGCGTCGGCGACGGTGGTGACCGGGTCCGCCGCGCCGGCGATGATGAGCGTGGGCACGTTGATGGCGTGGATGCCGCCGCGCAGGTCGGCGCCGGCCAGGGCGTCGCAGCAGGCCGCGTAGCCTTCGTAGTTCTGGCCGCGCAGCCGGTTGGCCATGGCGTCGGCAGCGGCCGGCTGGCGCTGGACGAATTCCGGCGTGAACCAGCGCGAGGCGGCGCTGTCGGCGATCGTTCCCAGTCCCTGCGCGCGCACGGCGGCGGCGCGGGTTTGCCAACCGTCCGCCGTGCCGACCCGCGCGGCCGTGTTGGCGAGCACCAGCTTGCCGAGCCGGCGCGCGGCGTGCACGCCCAGCCACTGGCCGGTAACGCCGCCCATGGACAGGCCGCAGAAGTGCGCCTGCCCGATGTCCAGGTGGTCCAGCAGCGCCACCACGTCCGCGCCCAGCTGGGCGATGGAGTAGGGGCCGGCAGGGCTGGCGGACAGGCCATGGCCGCGCGTGTCGTAGCGCACCACGTGATATTGCCCGGCCAGCGCATCGGCCTGCGCCTGCCACATGCTCAGGTCCGTGCCGAGCGAGTTGGAAAACACCAGGGCCGGCAGGCGGCGGTCTCCGTCCGTACGGTAATGGAGGCAGGTGTCGTTGATGAGTGCGATAGGCATAGTGGTACTCAGATGTTGGTGATGGCCGGTCTGCGTTTCAGGACCAGGTAGGCGAACAGGCCTATCAGGATGCCCCAGAACGCCGAGCCCAGGCCGAGGAAGCTCATGCCGGATGCCGTGGCGAGGAACGTGATGACCGACGCTTCGCGGTGCTGCTCTTCCTCGATGGCGCCCATCAGGTTGGACGTGATGGCGCCCAGCAGCGCCAGGCCGGCCAGCACCGCCACCAGTTCTTTCGGCAGGCTGGCGAACAGCGCCACGATGGTGGCCGCCATGGTGCCGCCGATGATGTAGAACACGCCGTTGGCCATGCCCGCCACGTAGCGGCGCGCCGGATCCTCATGCGCGTCCCTGCCGGTGCACAGCGCGGCCGTGATGGAAGCGATGACGATGGTGATGCCGCCGAAGCAGGCCACTGCCAGCGAAGCGAGGCTGGTGGCGCCCATCACCGGCCTGGCGCTGGTCTGGTAGCCGGACAGTTTGAGAATGGCCATGCCGGGCAGGAACTGGCCGCTCAGGCTGACCAGCACCAACGGCACGGCGAAGCTGAAGGTGGAGCGCCAGCTCCATTCGGGCTGTATCCATTGCGGCGCGGCGGCGGCCAGTTGCACGCCGCCGAGGTCCGCCGTCCCGGTGCCCCAGGCGATCAGCGCGCCGGTCAGCATCACCACCACCACGGCGTAGCGCGGCACGAATTTTTTGCACACGATGTAGCTCACCACCATGCCCACCGCCAGCACCGGCAGCGTGGCGATGGACTTGAAAGTGTTGACGCCGAACTGGAACAGTATGCCCGCCATCATGCCGGCCGCCAGGCCTTTGGGGATATGGCGCAGCAGCTTGTCGAAGGAGCCGGACAGGCCGATCAGCAGTATCGCGGCGGCCGCCGTGATGTAGGCGCCCACTGCCTCGTTGATGCTCATGGCGGGGAACAGCGTCACCAGCAGGGCGGTGCCGGGCGCGGACCAGGCGGTGATGACGGGCGTTTTCAGGCGCCAGCTGAGCCACAGGCCGGACAGGCCCGCGCCCAGCGAAATGGCCCAGATCCAGGACGACATCATCGCTTGCGAGGCGTGCGCCGCGCTGGCCGCCTGGAAGAAGATCACCAGCGGCCCGGAATACGAGATTACCACCGCCAGGAAGCCCGCCAGCACGGCCGACAGCGACCAGTCCCTGAACCGCGCCATGGCCCGCTCAGCCCTGGTCGCCGCCACCGACCGGCAGCACCGTGCCGGTGATGTAGCTGGCTTCGTCGGAGGCGAGGAACAGGATGGCGCGCACCTGCTCGTCGATGGTGCCGTAGCGGTGCATCAAGCTGCTGGCGATGGTCTGGTCGACGATGCCCTGATACCACCCCTGTTCCTGTTCGCTGAGCGGCTTGGGATTGCGCGGCACCTTGCGCGGCGGCGCCTCCGTGCCGCCGGTGGCCACGGCGTTGACGCGGATGCCGTCCTGCGCGTGCTCCAGCGCCAGGCTGGCCGTCATGGCGTTCACGCCGCCCTTGGCCGCCGAGTAGGGAATGCGGTAGATGCCGCGCGTGGCGATCGACGACACGTTGACGATCACGCCGTGCTGCTGCTCTATCATGGAAGGCAGCACCGCGTGGCAGCACCACAGCGTGGGGAACAGCGAGCGGCGGATTTCCGCTTCGATCTGGTCCGCCTCGTACTCCTGGTAGGGCTTGGCCCAGATGGTGCCGCCCACGTTGTTGACCAGCACGTCGATGCGGCCGAAGGCGGCGACGGCGGCGCGGGCCAGTTCGCGCGCGCCGGCGTGCGTTTCCAGGTCCACCTGGCAGGCGATGGCCCGCGCCGCCGGGAAGCCGGGTTTCGACTTTATCTCCGATTGCACCTCGGCCAGCACTTCCAGCACCAGCGACGAACGGTCCGCCAGCACCAGCGAGGCCCCTTCGCGCGCCGCTTCCAGCGCCACGCCGCGTCCTATGCCCTGTGCCGCGCCGGTGACGATGACGACTTTGTCCTTGAATCGCAAACTCATTTTTATGCTCCGCTGCTGGCCGAGAATTTCTCGAAATAGAAGTTAGCCGGCGTCACGCCCACGTCGCCCAGCCAGGAACGCACCGCGTCCACCATCGGCACCGGGCCGCACAGGTAGACGTCGGCGTCGCCGCCGTTCAGCCAGGAAGGCTCCACGTGGTGCGTGGCGTAGCCCTTGCGCGGATGCGTGCTTTCCTGTTCTGCCACGCAGGTGACGTAGCTGAACTGCGGATGCGCGGCCGCGATGCGGTCCAACTGCTCCAGCGCCACCAGGTCGCAGTCGCGGGTGACGGCGAACACCAGCCGCACCGGCTGCGGGAAGCCGTGCGAGGCCAGCACCTCCAGCATGGACAGGAAGGGCGCGATGCCCGTGCCGCCGGCCAGCATCAGCACCGGCCGCTGCACCGGGCGCAGGTAGAAGCTGCCGAACGGGCCCGAGAATGCGATCTGCTGGCCCGGCTGTGCCGAATCAGACAGGTAACTGCTCATGCGGCCGCCAGGCACGTTGCGCACCACGAAGGAGGCCAGCTGCGAGCCGGGCACGGAGCTGAAGGAATAGGAGCGCGTGAGCGCGGTGCCGGGAACATCCACGTTGACGTACTGGCCGGGCAGGAAGTCCAGCGCGTCCGGCTGCGTCAGCTCCACCGAGAAGCGCAGCGTGGACTCGGACAGCTTTTCCACCGAGGCGATGCTGCCGGGGTGGCTGGCCGCCGCCGTTTTGCAGGACGCTGAGGTGGCGGGGATCTTCACCACGCAGTCCGAGGTGGGGCGCATCTGGCAGTTCAATACATAACGCTGCTCCGCGTCTTCCTGCGTCAGCGCGTCGTCGATATAGCCGGAGGCGGGCATGTCGTAGCTGCCCGATTCGCACAGGCCACGGCAGGTGCCGCAGGCGCCGTCGCGGCAATCCAGCGGAATGTTGACCTTCTGGCGGTAGGCCGCGTCGGCCAGCTTTTCATTGGGGTTGCAGCTGATGAAGCGGGTCACTCCGTCTTCGAACTGCAGTGCGATGGTATGGCTCATGTCCGTGCTCCAGACTTTAAATATGGTAAATATCGATGACCTGATTGATGTAGTCGTTTTTCAGCACGACGTACTTGTTCAGGATCTTCGGCGCCGCGCCGGAAAAGTCGATCACGTAGCGCGACATGCCGAAGTAGCTGTAGTCAGTCTTGTAGCGGTGGCTCAGCGTGTGCCAGTTGAAGCGCACCGTGCACACCGCGCCTTCCTGCTTCTCCAGCTCCACGTTGGCGATGTTGTGGCTGGTGCGCGTGTCCGGCATGGTGGCGCTGGAGCGCTCGGTCTTGATGCGGAACACGCGGTCTTCCAGCCCCTGGCGGGTGGGGTAGTAGATCAGCGAGATTTCGCGCTCCGGGTCCGAGACCAGGGTGTCGTCGTCGTCCCACGCCGGCATCCAGAACTGGGCGTCCGCGTGGTAGCACTCCAGCCACGCATCCCACTGTTCGTCGTCCAGCAGCCGGCTTTCGCGGTACAGGAAGGCTGCGATGCCGTTAATGTCGATGCTGCTCATTTCTGCTCCCCCTCGGCGCGCAGCGCCTGCTTCATCACATCCAGCCAGTAGCGGTGCTGCACCGTGTACAGGCCTTCATCCTCGGTCTTCACGCCGCTCATCACCGGCTGCAGGCCGATTTCCCTGGCCGCGTCGTCCGCGCCCTCGATCCAGTGGGTGGAGCCGCGGCACATGTCGTTCCATTCCATGGCCTTGCCGGCATAGCCCTGCTGGCAGGCGCGGAATTCCTCCAGGTCGTCCGGCGTGGCCATGCCGCTCACGTTGAAGAAGTCCTCGTACTGGCGGATGCGGCGCGCGCGCGCTTCGGCCGGTTCGCCCTTCGGCGCGATGCAGTAGATCGTCACTTCGGTCTTGTTCACCGAGATGGGACGCAGCAGGCGGATCTGCGACCCGAACTGGTCCATCAGGTAGACATTGGGATACAGGCACAGGTTGCGCGAGCGTTCCACCATCCAGTTGGCGGTGGCGGTGCCGAACTTGTCCGCATACTCGCCGTGGCGCGGATAGTTGGGCCGGTCCTGCGGGTTGGCCCACTTGGTCCACAGCAGGATATGGCCCTGCTTGAAGGCGTAGAAGCCGCCGCCTTGCTTGCCCCATTTGCCGGCGTCCATGGCCTTGATCTTGTCTTCGCGGCCATTGGCGGCATCGGCTTCGGCTTCCTTGCGGCGGTTGGTGGTGGCCGCGTAGTTCCAGTGCACGGCCGAGACGTGGTAGCCGTCCGCGCCGTTCTCGGCCTGCAGCTTCCAGTTGCCCTCGAAGGTGTAGGTGGACGAGCCGCGCAGTACTTCCAGGCCGTCGGCCGACTGGTTCACGATCATGTCGATGATCTTGGCCGCTTCGCCCAGGAACTCGGACAGCGGCGCCACGTCTTCCTTCAGGCTGCCGAACAGGAAGCCCTTGTAGTTCTCGAAGCGCGCCAGCTTCTTGAGGTCGTGCGAGCCTTCCTTGTTGAAGCACTCGGGGTAGCCCGCGTCCTCCGGGTCTTTCACCTTCAGCAGCTTGCCGCTGTTGTTGAAGGTCCAGCCGTGGAACGGGCAGGTGTAGGTGGCCTTGTTGCCGCGCTTGTGGCGGCACAGCTGCGCGCCGCGGTGGCTGCAGGCGTTGATGAAGGCGTTCAGCTCACCCTGGCGGTTGCGCGCGATGAACACCGGCTGGCGGCCGATGTGGGTGGTGTAGTAGTCGTTCACATTGGCGACCTGGCTTTCGTGCGCCAGGTAGATCCAGTTGCCTTCGAAGATGTGCTTCATCTCCAGCTCGAACAGGGCTTCGTCGGTGAAGGCGGCGCGGTGCAGGCGGAAGTCGCCTTTTTCGTGGTCTTCCACCAGGTACTGGTCCAGCGGGCGGGCGCCGGACGAGGCGGCGTTCACAGGGATGATGGGAATCGTGGTGCTCATGACGTTCTCCCGGTTCAGGCGGCGGCGCGCGCGCGTGCCACTTCGGCTTCCGGCGCGGCTGGACGTTCGCCGTACAGGCGGAAGTCGAAGTCGATGCTGGAATAGGGCTGGCGCAAGTCTTTCTGCGCGATGGCGGCCGGATCGGTCACCTTGTTCACGGCCGGCACCAGGCCTTCGCGGCTGGCGAAGGCGAAGTCGTCCCACAGGTACTCGTCGCCGTCGATGTTGATCTGCGTGGTCAGCTTGCGGTGGCCGCCTGCGCTGACGAAGAAGTGGATGTGGGCCGGGCGCTGGCCGTGGCGGCCCAGCTGGTCCAGCAGGCACTGGGTGCTGCCGCCCGGAGGGCAGCCGTAGCCCTTCGGCAGGATGCTGCGGAACTGGTAGCGGCCCTGCTCGTCGGCGATGATGGTGCGGCGCAGGTTGAAGTGCGACTGCGAGGCGTCGAAGAAGGAGTAGTTGCCCATCAGGTTGGCGTGCCACACTTCCACCTTGGCGCCCGGCAGCGGCTTGCCCGCTTCGTCGTACACGGTGCCCTGCATGAACAGCACTTCGGCCTGGTCGCTCTCGCTGCCGTCGTCCAGGCGCGCGAAGCCGGTGCTTTCCGGTGCGCCGGCCACGTACAGCGGGCCTTCGATGGTGCGCGGCGTGCCGCCTTGCAGGCCGGCCTTGGCTTCGGCTTCGTCGGCGCGGATGTCGAGGAAACGCTCAAGGCCCAGGCCGGGCGCCAGCAGGCCCAGTTCATTGGCCTTGCCTGCGTTGGTCAGGTATTCAAGGCCTTTCCAGAATTCGCTGGGCTGGATGTCCAGGTCTTCGATCGCCTTGCACAGGTCGCCCACCAGGCGCAGCACCACCGCCTGCACGCGCGGGTTGGCCGGGCCGGTGGCGGTGTCGATGATCCAGTTTTGTACCAGCTTGTCGATGTCGTTGTGAGTCATGTCAGTCTCCGTCTAGTGGGTTTGCTTACAGGTCGTTGGTGCGGATCGAAGATGGATGGCGGCACAAGGGCATTACCTCGATCTTCATGAACGGGAACAGCGGCAGCGTGGAGAGCAGGGTATGCAGCTCGTCGATGCTGGCGGTGTCGAAAACGCTGATGTTCGAATACTGGCCGGCGATGCGCCACAGGTGGCGCCACTGGCCGCTCGCTTGCAGTTCTTGCGAGTAGGTTTTTTCGCGCGCCTTGATGGCGGCCGCTTCGGCTTCGGGCAGGGTGGACGGGATGCTCACATCCATGCGAACGTGGAACAGCATGGCAGTTCTCCTTAATAGCGGCGCAGGCGGCCGAGTTTGTCGGTGTCGACGGCAACGCCCAGGCCATGGCCGGTGGGCACTTGCAGCATGAAGTCCTTGTAGACCAGCGGCTCCTGCAGCACTTCCTCGGTGAGCAGCAATGGGCCGAACAGTTCGGTGCCGAACGACAGATCGGCGAAGGTGGAGAACAGGTGGGCCGATGCCGCCGTGCCCACGCCGCCTTCCAGCATGGTGCCGCCGTACAGCGCCACGCCGGCCAGCTGCGCCACCGTGGCCACCTGGCCCGCTTGCACCAGGCCGCCGGACTGCGTGATCTTCACCGCGAACACGTCCGCCGCCGCGCTGGTGGCGTAGTCGTAGGCGCTGAGCGGGCCTTGCAGCGCTTCGTCCGCCATCAGCGGCACCGAGAAGCGCTGCGCCAGGCGCGCCATGGCGGCCTTGTGGTGGCCCGGCACCGGCTGTTCGATCAGGTCCACGCCGCCCGCTTCCAGCGCGCTGATGGCTTCAATCGCCTGCAGTTCGTTCCAGGCCTGGTTCACGTCCACGCGGATGCTGACCGCGTCGCCAAGGGCGCGCTTGATGGCCAGCACGTGCTGCACGTCGTCGGCCACCGGGCGGGCGCCGATCTTCAGCTTGAAGATGCGGTGGCGGCGCAGTTCCAGCATCTTTTCCGCTTCGGCGATGTCTTTGGCTGTGTCGCCGCTGGCCAGGGTCCAGGCCACCGGCAGTTCGTCGCGCACGCGGCCGCCCAGCAGCTCGCTCAATGGAATGCCGAGGCGGCGGGCTTGCGCGTCCAGCAGCGCGGTTTCGATGGCGCACTTGGCGAAGCGGTTGCCCTGGATCGCCTTGCGCAGCTTGGCCATGGCCTTGGCCACCTGGCT
Organism: Massilia sp. BGA-UO-ETr-WB1; assembly: GCF_059567845.1. Taxonomy (NCBI): domain Bacteria; kingdom Pseudomonadati; phylum Pseudomonadota; class Betaproteobacteria; order Burkholderiales; family Oxalobacteraceae; genus Massilia; species Massilia sp. BGA-UO-ETr-WB1. The sequence continues at coordinate 636,778 of NZ_JCAQOT010000025.1, forward strand.
CGCCTCCATGCCGACCAGCAGCGGCGCGATATGGGTGTCGATATTGGTCTTGATGCTCTCGGGGCTCTCTTCGCCGTAATTCAGGCCGCCGATGGTGGTGGCCTCGCCCCAGCCCTCCACGCCGTCGCCGCAGCGCACGCGCACCAGCACCAGCGTCTGCGTGCTCATGGTGGTCACGGACAGCTTGTGCGGACGGATGGTGGGGACGTCGGCGAGGATGGTTTCTATGCTTTTGATCATATCTTATCCGTATAGTCGGTATAATTCGAAGGGATAACACCACGATAAACCCTTGAAAAAGTATCGTCCAACACTGTTTTGGTATGAGTTTGATACCTATGAGGTATGAAGATGGAGATCCGGCATTTGCGCTACTTCCTCGCTGTGGCAGAGGAGAAGAACTTCACCCGCGCCGCGCACCGGCTGTTCATCGCACAGCCGCCGCTTAGCCGGCAGATCCAGCAGCTGGAGGAGGAATTGGGCGTGGCGCTGTTTGAAAAAGGCTCGCGGCCCTTGCGGCTCACCGAGGCCGGCGCGTTTTTCCAGGCGCACGCGCAAGTCCTGCTCGACAAGATGGCCGACCTGAAGACGATGACGCAGCGCGTCGGCAAAATCGAGCGCACGCTGTCGATCGGTTTTGTCGCGTCCACCTTGTATGGCCTGCTGCCGGAGATCGTGCGCCGCTTCCGCGCCCAGTATGAAAGCGTGGAGATCACGTTCCATGAGTTGACGACGATGGAGCAGATGCGCGCGCTGAAGGAAGGCCGCATCGATGTGGGCTTCGGCCGGGTGAAGTCGGAGGACGCGTCGGTGCGCCGCATCCTGCTGCGCGAGGAACGGCTGATCGTCGCCATGCCGGTGGGCCACCGCCTGGCGGCACTGGGCCGGCCGCTCAGGCTGCGCGAGCTGGTGGAGGAAACCCTGATCGTCTACCCGCGCAATCCGCGCCCCAGCTTCGCCGACCAGGTGCTGGCCATTTTCAGCGACCGCGCGCTGCATCCCGAGCATGTGATGGAAGTGCGCGAACTGCAGATCGCCATCGGCATGGTGGCGGCTGGGCAGGGCATCTCCATCGTGCCGGACAGCCTGCAGGGCATGAAGCGCACCGACGTGCAGTACGTCGAGATCGACGACAAGCACGCGGTGTCGCCCATCCTGTTCAGCATCCGGCTGATGGACCGGTCGGAAGAGCTGCGCAACATGTTACAGATTATTTACGACGTCTACGAGTCGCGCGGCATCCCGCACGTCAAGGAAGAGCTGTAGCTTAGGCTGTAGTTTTGGCTGCGGCCGCGGCTGCGCCTTGCACCGTGGCGCCGTGCGTGGCCGATGCCGGCGCTTTCTGGCGGATCAGCGACACGGCGACGACCGCGATGGCGGCGGGGATCGCCATGGCCATGAAGTTCTGCTCCAGCGGCAGCTGCATGCCGACCAGCGTGCCGATGACGATGGGCGCCAGGATGGCGCCGCTGCGGCCCACGCCGGAGGCCCAGCCGATGCCGGTGGCGCGGATCGCCATCGGATAGAACTGGCCCGCGTAGGCGTAGGTGACGATCTGGGTGCCGATGGTGGAGGCGCCTGCCAGGCCCACCAGCAGGAACAGCACTTCGGTGGGCACCTTGTAGCCCAGCAGCGTGATCGACACGCCGGCCAGCGTGTACATGCCGATCAATACGTGCTTGATGTTGAAGCGGTCCGCCAGCCAGCCGCCGCCCACGGCGCCGATCACCGCGCCGAAGTTCAGCACCAGCACGAAGGTCAGCGCCGAGCCGAGGCTGTAGCCGGCGCTGGCCATCAGCTTGGTGAGCCAGGAACTGAGCGCGTACACCATGAACAGGCACATGAAGAAGGTAATCCAGAACATCACGGTGCTGAAGCCGCGCCCGTCCTGGAACAGCTTGCGGATAGGCGCGCCCGCTGCGCTGTCGGCGGCGGGGATGGTGAAACGGTCGCCGGCGCCGGCGCGGTAGGACGGTTCCATGCGCGCCAGGATGGATTTCAGTTCATCGAAGCGCTGTTCCTTGATCAGGAAGGGCATCGATTCCGGCAGCGACTTCAGGATGAAGGGGATCAGCAGCACCGGCACCCCGGCCGCCAGGAACACCGACGACCAGCCATAGGTTTCGATCAGGCCCTTGCCCAGCAGGGCTGCCAGCATGCCGCCCACGGCGTAGCCGCTGAACATCAGCGTGACCATGGTGGAGCGGATTTTCCTGGGCGAGAACTCCGTCATCTGCGCCACCACGTTGGGCATCACGCCGCCTATGCCCAGGCCGGCCAGGAAGCGCATGGCGCTGAAGCTGTAGGGATCGGTGGCGAAGCCCGCTGCCGCCGTGAACACGCTGAACAGCGCAATGCAGATCGCGATGGCCAGGCGGCGGCCGATCTTGTCGGCCACGGTGCCGAGGAAGATGGCGCCGAACATCATGCCGAATAGCGCGGAGCTGACCATGAAGCCGGCATTCTGGGCCGTGACGCCCATTTCTTTCATGATGGACGGCAGGGCGATGCCGGCGACGGCCAGGTCGTAGCCGTCACAGATGATGATGATGGCGCACCAGAACAGGACGCCGGCGTGGAAGCGGTTGAAGCGCGCCCCGTCCGACACTTTGTGAACGTCGATTTGCTGCATGGTTTGGTCTCCTTATGGCCCGGTTAGTTGTTTTGAAATGGGACATTCGGAGCATAGATATACCTTGCAGCGCCGTCCAAGACCGATTTGGTAGCCTTTTGATACCTGCCGGGTATCGCCAGGGCCAGCGCGCCGACGGACTTTTTTTCTTGACCTTGGCGGCAAATCGCCGATACTATTAAGCGTGCGGTAATCAATCATTTGTTCGATAAGCGAACAGAACAGGAGCAGATATGATAGACAAGACATACGAATCCCTGCAGCGCGCCGTGGCCGACGTGCATGACGGCGCCACCGTCATGATCGGCGGCTTCGGCAACGCGGGCATGCCGTCGGCGCTGATCGACGCGCTGATCGCGCAAGGCGCGCGCGATCTCACCATCGTCAACAACAATGCCGGCAACGGCGAAACCGGGCTGGCCGCGCTGCTCAAGGCGGGCCGGGTGCGCAAGATCATCTGCTCCTTCCCGCGCCAGGCGGACTCGCACCACTTCGACGCGCTGTACCGCGCCGGCAAGATAGAACTGGAATTGACCCCGCAGGGCAACCTGGCCGAGCGCATCCGCGCCGCCGGCGCCGGCATCGGCGGCTTCTTCACGCCCACCGGCTACGGCACCCTGCTGGCCGAGGGCAAGGAAACGCGCTTGATCAACGGCCGCCACTACGTGCTCGAAGCGCCCATCCACGCCGACTTCGCGCTGATCAAGGCGCTGCGCGGCGACCGCTGGGGCAACCTGGTGTACCGCAAGACGGCGCGCAACTTCGGCCCCATCATGGCCATGGCCGCCAAGACCACCATCGCCCAGGTGCAGGAAGTCGTCGCGCTGGGAGAACTCGACCCCGAAGTCATCGTCACGCCCGGCATCTTCGTGCAGCGCGTCGTCAAGGAGAATGCATAATGCAGCGCTATACCCGAGACCAGATCGCCGCCCGCGTGGCGCAGGACATTCCTGAAGGCGCCTACGTCAACCTCGGCATCGGCTTGCCGACCAAGGTGGCCGACCACCTGCCAGCCGAGCGCGAAGTGTTCCTGCACAGCGAGAACGGCCTGCTCGGCATGGGCCCGGCGCCCGCCGAAGGCGAGGAAGACGAAGACCTGATCAACGCCGGCAAGCAGCCGGTGACGCTGCTCACCGGCGGCGCCTACTTCCACCACGGCGACTCCTTCGCCATGATGCGCGGCGGCCACCTGGACGTGTGCGTGCTGGGCGCCTTCCAGGTGTCGGCCGGCGGCGACCTGGCCAACTGGCACACCGGCGCGCCGGACGCGATACCCGCCGTGGGTGGCGCCATGGACCTCGCCATCGGCGCCAAGCAGGTGTTCGTGATGATGGACCACCAGACCAAGAGCGGCGAAAGCAAGATCGTCCCGCAGTGCAGCTACCCGCTCACCGGCGTCGCCTGCGTCAACCGCATCTACACCGACCTGGCCGTGCTGGACGTGACCCCGGCCGGGCTGGTGGTGCGTGAAATGGCCGAAGGCCTGAGTTTTGAAGAACTGCAGGCCGCCACCGCTGCGCCGTTGCTGCCTCCGCCGCTGCTGCAATCCAACTGAGGACAGAATATGAAACATGCATACATCTGCGACGCCATCCGCACCCCGATCGGCCGCTACGGCGGCGCCCTGAAAGATATGCGCGCCGACGACCTGGGCGCGGTGCCGCTGCGCGAACTGATGCGCCGCAATCCATCGGTGGACTGGCGCGCGGTGGACGACGTGATCTACGGCTGCGCCAACCAGGCCGGCGAGGACAACCGCAACGTAGCGCGCATGTCCTCGCTGCTGGCCGGGCTGCCGCTGGAAGTTCCCGGCTCCACCGTCAACCGCCTGTGCGGCTCGGGCATGGACGCGGTGGGCACGGCGGCGCGCGCCATCATGTCCGGCGACGCGCAACTGATGATCGCCGGCGGCGTGGAATCGATGACGCGCGCTCCCTTCGTGATGGGCAAGGCCGACGCCGCCTTCTCGCGCAGCGCCGCCATCTACGACACCACCATAGGCTGGCGCTTCCCGAACCGCCTGATGAAGGAACTGTACGGCACCGACGCCATGCCGGAGACAGCGGAAAACGTGGCCGACGATTTCAACATCAGCCGCGCCGACCAGGACCGCTTCGCACTGGCCAGCCAGGAGAAAACCGCGCGCGCCCAGCGCGACGGCCTGTTCGCCGATGAAATCGTGCCGGTGCAGATCCCGCAGCGCAAGGGCGACCCGGTGCTGTTCGGGCAGGACGAGCACCCGCGCGCCACCTCCATCGAGGCGCTGGCCAAGCTGAAAGGCGTGGTGCGGTCGGACGGCAGCGTCACCGCCGGCAACGCGTCGGGCGTGAACGACGGCGCCTGCGCGCTGCTGCTGGCCAGCGCGGAAGCGGTGAAGCAGCACGGCCTCACGCCGCGCGCCCGCGTCCTCGGCATGGCCACCGCCGGCGTGGCGCCGCGCGTGATGGGCATCGGCCCGGCGCCGGCCACGCAGAAGGTGCTGCGCCAGCTCGGCATGTCGCTGGACCAGATCGACATCATCGAGCTGAACGAAGCCTTCGCCTCGCAAGGCCTGGCCGTGCTGCGCGAGCTGGGCCTGCGCGACGACGACCCGCGCGTCAATCCGCTGGGCGGCGCGATCGCGCTGGGCCACCCGCTCGGCATGAGCGGCGCACGCCTGGTCGCCAGCGCCATGTACCAGCTGGCGCGCACCGGCGGCCGCTACGCGCTGTGCACCATGTGTATCGGCGTCGGGCAGGGGATCGCCATCGTCATCGAACGCGCTTAATTTCACTTCGGCCTGTGCGGCCGGGAAAGCGCCGGCGGACAGTGGCCGGAAGTGACGCGTTCCGCGCGTGCTGCGGCGCGCCCGCCGCCGTGCTATCGTGCGGCTGGGCCGGAGCATGCCGGCGGACGAGACGGGAGCGCGGGTGTTTTCAGTTAATGTGGGGCCGCTGGTGCTGCAAGCCAGCCATTTGCTGCTGGCCATGGCGTTCGGCATCGCCGCCGGGGTGGGCTACCTGGTGGGCCGCAAGAACAAGGTCAATGTCACCGGCATCTTGCTGGACATGGCGCTGGCCGCCGTGGTGGCGGGCCGCATCGCCTTCGTCGGGATGCGTTTCGACGACTTCCGCAGCGCGCCGTGGTGGGCGGTGTTCGATATCCGCGACGGCGGCGGCAACTGGCCCGCCGCGATTGCCGGCGCGCTGGCGGTCGGCGCCTGGCGCTGCTGGCGCAAGCCGCAGCTGCAGGCGCCGCTGGGCGCCGGCCTGATCGCGGCGGTGTTCGCATGGGACATGTCCGGCTCGGCCATCGCGCTGCGCAGCCCGCAGGGCGCCGCCGCGCCGGCCGCCATCCGGCAGTTCGCCGGCGGCAAGCCGATGGTGGTGAATTTCTGGGCCAGCTGGTGCCCGCCGTGCCGGCGCGAGATGCCGGTGCTGGCCAGGACGCAGCAGCAGCGCGGCGACGTGGCGTTTGTGTTCGTCAATGAAGACACCGAAGCGGTCGCGGGGCGGCAGTTCCTGTCCGAGCACGGTTTCGCGGTGGCCAACGCGGTACACGACGCGGACGCGAAGATCGCCCACGCGGTGGGCGCCTCCGCCTTCCCGACCACGCTGTTCTATGGCGCCGACGGCAAGCTCGCCAGCCTGCACATCGGCGAGCTGTCCCAAGCGTCGCTCAACGCCTACCTGGAGAAGATTGCCCGGCCGCGGTAATCTGTTTGTAATGCGGGGGTCATGTTGGGGTCATGCGCTGCTTTCTATACTGGGTTCTTTACCACAGAGAAGGAAACGACCATGAAACGCTCAATCCTGGCGGCTGCGGCCGCAGCCCTGCTGGCCGGCGGCGCCGCCTTCGCCGCGCCATCCGATGCTACCGCTATCGCCGCAGCTCCTTCGGTCCGCAACGTCGTGCTGGTGCATGGCGCCTACGCCGACGGCTCCGGCTGGAACGAAGTCATCGCGCGCTTGCAGAAGGCCGGCTTGCATGTGACTTCGGTGCAGAATCCTCTGACTTCGCTGGCGGACGACGCCGAAGCCACGCGCCGCGTGCTGGCCCTGCAGGACGGTCCAACCATCTTGGTGGGCCATTCCTGGGCTGGCACTGTCATCAGCGAGACAGGCAACGATCCGAAGGTGAAGGCGCTGGTCTATGTGGCCGCGCGCGCCCCGGATGTGGGCGAAGACTACGGCGCCCTGGCGGCGCAGTTTCCCGCGCCGCCTGCCAGTGCGGGCTTGGTCAAATCGCCGGACGGCTACGCCCAGCTGAGCGAAGAAGCGTTTGTGCGTGATTTTGCGGGTGACCTGGATCCGGCGCAGGCGCGAGTGCTGTACGCGGGGCAGGGCCGCATCTCGCAGACGCTGTTCGCCGGCCGCACCACCCAGGCAGCCTGGAGGACCAAGCCAAGCTACTACGCCATTTCGCTGCAAGACCGGACAGCCTCGCCCGAATTGGAACGCTACGTGGCCAAGCGCATGGGCGCCAGGACGATAGCGCTGGAGTCCAGTCATGTGTCGATGATTTCGCACCCTGATGCGATCGCAGACCTGATCCTGGAGGCCGCCAAATAGAGCGGAATGCAGCGCATCGAACGCCGGATGCCCCGGCGCGCCACGGCAGGACTGTGGCGCGCCGGGGCTTTTCTTCGTTCGCGCAAGCGGGACGCAAAAAGGCACGGCGGGCGCTGGGCGCCGGCGGTGCAGGAGGGTGTTGCGTGGCGTTGCGCCAGCCGTGTGGCTGGCGCCAGGCAATCAACGGTACAGCGGGTTGGCGCCGACGTAGACAATGACTTTCGGGTCCACGCTGCCGGCCGGGGCGATTTTCGCCAGGTTGAAGGCGCTTTCGCCCGTGAGCGTGTCAAAATGCCAGGTGAAGCTCGCGCCGTCGACGGTTGTGAATTCAACGGTGTCGCCATTGTCGACGTTGACGCCGGCGGTGGCCGGGGTCAGCGCGATGTGGCGCTGGGCGTTCGACGGCGCCACAGCCTTGCCGTAGATGGCGTTGCCGCTGGTGGCGGCGAAGGCGCCGGATGCCGTGACTGCCAGGGCGGCGGTCAGTGCGGCCATGCGAATTGCGTTTAACATGATGTAGTCCTTTGGTTGGAGTGGTTTGGAACGGTTCCCATGCTAACGGCGTGCCACTGACGCGAAGATGACGCGCGAATTACAGATTTGTAATCCAAGCGGATTGCCGAAAAGCCGACAATGGCGCATCTGGAGGACGTGATGAAAATATTGGTGGTGGAAGACGAGCCGAAGGCGGGCGATTACCTGGTCAAGGGCTTGCAGGAGTCCGGCTACGTGGCGGACCTGGCGCGCAACGGCGCCGACGGCCTGGCGCTGGCGCTGGAATTCGACTATGAACTGATCGTGCTGGACGTGATGCTGCCGCAAATGGATGGCTGGGCCGTGCTTGCGAAGCTGCGCGAACGCAAGCAGACGCCGGTGCTGTTCCTGACCGCGCGCGACGATGTGGCGGACCGCGTCAAAGGCCTGGAACTGGGCGCGGACGATTACCTGATCAAGCCGTTTGCCTTCGCCGAACTGCTGGCCCGCATCAAGACGCTGATGCGGCGCGGCCCGGTGCGCGAGATGGAGCTGATACGCGTGGCAGACCTGGAGATCGACGTGCTGCGCCGCCGCGTTACGCGCCAGGCCACGCGCATCGAACTGACGGCCAAGGAATTCGCCTTGCTGCACCTGCTGGCCAAGCGCCAGGGCGAAGTACTGTCGCGCACGCAGATCGCTTCCATGGTGTGGGACATGAACTTCGACTCGGACACCAACGTGGTGGACGTGGCGGTGCGCCGCCTGCGCGCCAAGATCGACGACCCTTACGAGGCCAAGCTGATACAGACCGTGCGCGGCATGGGCTACCTGCTGGAGCACCGGGCATGAGCGCCGCCACTGGGACACGCCCGCTGTCGCTCACGGCTCGCGTTGCGCTGCTGCTGGCGGCAGTGGCCATTGCCACCTTCCTGGCCGCCGGCGCCTATCTCTACCAGAACCTGGCCCGGCAGATGTACTATCGCGACGATGTGGAGCTGATCAACAAGGCGGCCCAGATCCGCCGTATCGTCGCCAGCTTGCCGTCGCCGCAGGCCATCGCGCGCGACCAGCGCCCGCTGGTGGAAACCCTGTCCGGCCACAATGACTTCATGCTGCGCGTGCGCGGGCCGGAGGGCGAGAAGCTGCTGCAAACGTCGATCACATCGCGCCCCTTGCCGAAGATCGCCAGCGTGCCGGCGCAGCAGCCCCTGTCGCTGGACGATATCCGGGACTGGGTGCCGGAGCAGGGCAGCGGCCGCATGGTCAGCGCGCTGGGCCTGGCCGGCGGCGAAGCGGTGGAAATCACGCTGGCGCGCGAGCGCTCCGACCGGCTGCGCGTCCTGAAGGGCTACGGCACCGACCTGCTGCTGGCGCTGGCCGGCGGCGCGGCGCTGGCGGCCTTGCTGGGCTATGTCATCGTGCGCCACAGCATGCGCAACCTGCGCTCGCTGATCGGCAAGGCCAACGACATCAACACCAGCCGCTTGAACACCCGATTGTCGGTGCAGGATGCGCCGGCCGAGCTGCGCGAAATGGGCGAGGCGTTCAACGCCATGCTGGACCGGCTGGAAGATGGCGTGCAGCGCCTGTCCGGCTTCGCCGCCGACCTGGCGCACGACCTGCGCACGCCGGTCAACACCCTGATGGTGGAAACCCAGGTGGCCTTGTCGCGCCCTCGCACGGTGGAGGAGTACCAGTCGCTGCTGGCGTCCAACTCGGAAGAATATGAACGGCTGGCGCGCATGATAGAGAACACGCTGTTCCTGGCGCGCGTCGACAACGCGCAGCTGGCGCTGCAGCGCGAAAAGCTGGACCTGCGCGCCGAGCTGCTGCGCATCCACGACTACTTCGAGATACTGGCCGAGGACGCAGGCGTGAAGTTGACGGTGGATGTGCCGGCGCTGGACGTGCAGGCCGACCCGGTGCTGCTGCAGCGCGCCGTCAGCAACCTGGTGTCCAACGCCATCCGCTATACGCCGGCAGGAGGCGAAGTGCGGCTGGCGGCGCGCAATGTGGAGCAGGGGGCGGGGATGGGGCAAGGCGTTGAGCTCACCGTCAGCAACACCGGCCCCGGCATCGCGCCCGAACACCTGTCCCGCATCTTTGACCGCTACTACCGCGCCGACGCCGCCCGCTCCGGCGAGGCCTATTCGGCGGGGCTGGGCCTGTCCATCGTGCGCGCCATCATGACGCTGCACGGCGGCGCCGTGCGCGTGGACAGTGTGCCCGGCGGGACCACCACTTTTCACCTGCGCTTCACTTAGCCGCGTTAATTAACCGCCGCGCCCAACGCCCGGGCGTCGGCTTGCTCCTTGCGGATCAGCCGGTCCGCCTGCTGCGCAATGAAAAAGGCGGCGGCCAGCAAGGCCGCGCCCACCAGGCCGATCTGATGCTTGTCGAGCACGGCGATGCTGGCCGCGCCGATCACGCCGGCAGCCGACACTCCGACGTACAGCGCCGCCGAATTCAGCCCCAGCAGCAGCGGCGCCGACGCGGGTGCCAGGCTGATCAGGCGGTGCTGTTGCGGCACCAGCAGACCCCAGCCGCACACGCCCCACACCACGATGGACAGCGCCGTGCTCCACAAATGCGCGCCCGCCAGCGGCAGCAGCGCGAAGTTGACGGTGCTCAGCGCCAGCGCGCCGTAGATGATGGTGCGGCTGCCGAAGCGGTCGGTCAGCTTGCCCGCGCCCAGGTTGCCCACCGTCGCCGCGAAGCCCCACAGCAGCAGCAGGCCGGCCAGCACCTCCGGCTTGCCGCCGGTGACGCGGTCGAACGTCACGCCGATGTAGGTGTACACCGCGAACATGCCGGAATAGGCGGCCAGGGTGGTCATCAGCGTTAGCACCACGCGGCTATCCTTCAGCGGCGCGAGGCGCTGGCGCAGCGTCACGGCCGGCAAGGCGGGAATGTGCGGCAGCATGGCGTAGACGGCAACGCCGGCCGCCAGGCCCACGACGGTGACGAACCACATGGTGGCGCGCCAGTCGCCCAGGCCGCCGATGAAGGTGCCCAGCGGCGAACCGAACGCGGTGGCACTGGTGAGCCCGGCGATGACGATGGCCAGCGCCTGGGCGCGCTTCTCCGGCGCCACCAAAGAGGCGCCGGCCGCCGTGGCGGTGGGGCTGAACATGGCGGCGCCCAGGCCGGCGATCAGGCGGCTGGCCAGCACCCATTCAATGGTGGGCGCCACCGCCGTGATCAGATTGCCAACCACAAACACCGCCAGGCCGGTCAGCAGCAGGCGCTTGCGCGGCCAGTGCGCCAGCGTGGCGGCGACGACGGGCGACAGCAGTGCATAGCTGAGTGCATACAAAGTCACCATCTGGCCGGCGACGCCGATCGACACCCCGAGCGATTGCGCCACCTGGGGAAGAATGCCGGCGACGACAAAGCTGTCGGTGCCGATGGCGAACATGCCGGCTGCGAGCACGATTAAACGACGGTCCATATTGTTACTCCTTCAATGCGGGCGCCCTTGCGGGCAGAGTTTTAGTTTCATGATGAAACTTAGTGGATAAAGTTGCGTGACGCAACTAATTAATCTAAAATCGTCCGCATGCAACGTAAAACTTTCGATGGCATGAATTGCTCAATAGCCCGTGCGCTCGACCAGGTAGGCGAATGGTGGAGCTTGCTGATCGTGCGCGAATGCGTTCTGGGCACGACGCGCTTCGACGAATTCCAGGAGCGGCTAGGCATCGCCCGCAACATCCTCACCAGCCGGCTCAACCGGCTGACCGAGCTGGGGATACTGGAAAAGGCGCCGCTGGAAGGGCAGGAGAAGCGGCAAGGCTACCGGCTCACGCCCAAGGGCGAGGAATTGTTTCCCGTATTGGTGGCTTTGCTGCAATGGGGCGACAAATGGGCGCCTGGCCCGCATGGCGGCTCGGTGCGCTACGTGGAGCGCGACACCGGCAAGACGCTCGAACCGGTGGGGCCCAAGTCGGCCGACGGCCGCCTGCTGGGCTTCCGCGACGTGCGCATGCTGCCCGGCCCGGGCGCGACGGCTTCCACCCAAGCCAGGATCGATGCCCGCAACCGCGCGGTGCTAGGAGAGAACGATGCAGATAGTTGATTTTGTGGCGTTGGTGCGCTTGGCCCATGCCTCCGCTGCGGTGACGCAGAAATGCGCTTGCAGCAGCGCGCCGTTGCTGGCTTGGCAAAGCCTGCCGACGTCGCTGGACCTGGAGAAGCTGGAAGAGGTGGGCACGCTGGTGGAAGACCCGTACGACGAGCCCACTTTCAAGGAATACCATCCCAACGGTACGCGCTACGAGAGCGAGGACGCGCCCATCGCGCCGCGCTACTATCCCGCCAACCTCAGCCAGGTGCTGCGCTGCCGGGCATGCGGCCGGCACTTCTTGCGCTACAACGAGGCGGGCGGCTACTTCACCGAGCTGCGCCTGCGCGCCCTGCGGCCCGAACTGCTGGTGGACGCCGCGCTGTAGCCTGTCGGCCCTGCCTCCGGCAGTTCAGCCCTGGTGGCCCTCATGGATGGGCCGCCCCAGCGCCTGCCGCACATCCTTCGCGCACGGCCCCACCCGGGCGATCAGCTGGCGCAATTCTTCCTCCGGTATGCCGAATTCGTCGGTCCAATACCGCACTTGCTGCGGCTCATCCAGCTCGATGATGGCGCGCTCCTGTGCTTCCTGCATCTTCTGTACGTCAGACATATTCGCTCCTTCGCAATGCCAATGCGCCATCATCGCGCAGTTTTTGCCGCGTTACGGTGCGCCCGCTAACGCTGCGAAAGCGCTAGCGGAACGGATTGCGTTCGTTCAGCTCGCTGATGTAGTCGTCGATGCCGCCGCTTTCGCGTTCCAGGAAGCGTTCGACCGCGTCGGCGAAGGCGGGGTGGGCGAGCCAGTGGGCGGACCAGGTTTTTTGCGGCAGGAAGCCGCGCGCCATCTTGTGCTCGCCCTGCGCGCCGCCTTCGAAGGTGGCGATGCCGTTGGCGATGCAGAATTCCAGCGGTTGGTAGTAGGCCGTTTCGAAATGCAGGCAGGGCACGTGCTCGTCGGCGCCCCAGTAGCGGCCGTACAAGGTGTCCCCGGTGTGGATCACCAGCGAAGAGGCGATGGCGCGGCCGGCGCGCTCGGCCACCACCAGCAGGATGTTGCCGGGCATGGTGGCGCCGATGCGCTGGAAGAAATCCAGGTTCAGGTAGGGCGACGAGCGGTGCTCGGCGTAGGTGTTGGAGTAGCAGCGGTGGAAGAAGCGCCAGTCTTCGGCGCTGGCGTCGTGCCCGCGTATCTGCCGCATGGTGACGCCCGCTTCGCGCACCTTGCGGCGCTCGGCGCGGATGTTCTTGCGCTTCTTGTGCTCCAGCGTGGACAGGAACTGTTCAAAGTCCGTGTAGCCCTGGTTCAGCCAGTGGAACTGCACGCCGCTGCGCAGCATGAAGCCGGCCCGGTGCAACTGCATGGCCTGCTCTTCCGGCGGGTACAGCACGTGCGTGGACGAGATGTCGGCGGACTTCTGTTGCGCCTTCAGCAGCGCCACCAGGGCCGCGCGGGCCTGCCCGTCGCGCGCCAGCAGGCGGCCGCCGGTGACCGGCGTGAACGGGATGGCCGACAGCAGCTTGGGGTAGTACTCGATGCCGTTGCGGTGGTAGGCATCGGCCCAGGCCCAGTCGAACACGTATTCGCCGTAGGAGTGGGCCTTGACGTAGAGCGGCATGGCGGCGGCCAGTGCGCCGCCGTCCTCGTCCCACAGCGCCAGGTACTGCGGCTGCCAGCCGGTGTCGGCGCTGGCGCTGCCGGATTCGTGCAGCGCGTGCAGGAAGGCGTAGGACAGGAAGGGATTGTCTTCGCCCTGTGCTGCCAGCAGCGCGTTCCAGGCGGCTTCGCCGACTTCGGCGAGGGAGGAAATGACGTCGGGGCGGTAGCTCATGGGGCCATTTTACGCAAACTGGGCAACTTTGCACGATGGCTAAGGGCGGATGCTAAAATCGCCTTATCCATAGAGGGACCTGTCGCATGCCGCATTCATTCTTCAACCTGTATTCCCACGATTTTGCGCGCCTGAGCGTCGCCGTGCCGCGCTGCCGCGTGGCCGATCCCGCCTACAACGCGGCCGAAACCGTCAAGCTGGCCAAACAGGCCGCAGCCAAGGGCGCGGCATTGGTGGCGTTCACGGAACTGGGCATCTCCGCCTATACCTGCGACGACCTGTTCCACCAGCGCGCGCTGCTGGACGGCTGCCTGGCCGGCCTGCAGACGGTGCTGGACGCATCCCGAGACATCGGCGCCGCGCTGATCGTCGGCGTGCCGCTGCGGGTGGACCACCAGCTGTTCAACTGCGCGGTGGTGCTGTCCGGCGGCCGCATCCACGGCGTGGTGCCGAAGTCCTATCTGCCGAACTACGGCGAGTTTTACGAGGCGCGCCAGTTCAGCGCGGGCGACGAGGCCATCTCCACCGAGATCGACCTGCTGGGCCAGCGCGTGCCGTTTGGCTCGGCGCTGCTGTTCGAGGTAGAGAATCTGCCGCTGTTCAAGTTCCACGTCGAGATCTGCGAGGACGTGTGGGTGCCGATTCCGCCGTCGTCCTTCGCCGCGCTGGCGGGAGCGACCGTGCTGGTGAACCTGTCGGCGTCCAACGTGGTGGTCGGCAAGGCGGACTACCGCCACCAGCTGGTGAGCCAGCAGTCGGCGCGCTGCCTGTCGGCCTACCTGTATTCGTCGGCGGGGCGGGGCGAGTCCACCACCGACCTGGCCTGGGACGGCCAGGCGCTGATCTACGAGAACGGCGAACTGCTGTCCGAGGCCGAACGCTTCCAGGACGAGTCGCACCTGATCTACGCGGACGTGGACCTGGAGCGCATGTCGCGCGAGCGCATGCGCCAGACCACCTTCGGCCAGTCGGTGCGCCGCCACCGCGAGGAAGTGGCGGCTTTCCGCACCGTGCGCTTTGCGCTGGAGCTGCCGGCGCAGCCGGTGCTGGCGCTGGAGCGCAACGTGGCGCGCTTCCCCTACGTGCCATCCAATCCGGCGCTGCGCGACAAGCGCTGCAACGAGGTGTACAACATCCAGGTGCAGGCGCTGGTGCAGCGCCTGTCGTCGTCCGGCATCAAGAAGGTGGTGATCGGGATTTCCGGCGGGCTGGACTCCACGCACGCGCTGCTGGTGTGCGCCAAGGCCATGGACCGTCTGAATCTGCCGCGCACCAACATCATCGGCATCACCATGCCGGGCTTCGCCACCAGCGCGCGCACCTTGCTGCAGGCGCGCCAGCTGATGGAGTTCGTCGGCTGCAGCGCCTCCGAAATCGATATCCGCCCCAGCTGCATCCAGATGATGAAGGACATCGGCCACCCGTTCTCGGAAGGCGAGCCGCAGTACGACATCACGTTCGAGAACGTGCAGGCGGGCGAACGCACCAACCACCTGTTCCGGCTGGCGAACTTCCACAACGGCATCGTCATCGGCACCGGCGACCTGAGCGAGCTGGCGCTGGGCTGGTGCACCTACGGCGTGGGCGACCATATGTCGCATTACAACGTCAACGGCAGCGTGCCGAAGACCCTGATTTCGCACCTGGTGCGCTGGGTGGCCGAGAGCCGCCAGTTCGGCGAACGGGACTCTGCGGTGCTGCTGGCCGTGGTCAACACGGAGATCAGCCCCGAACTGGTGCCGGGCAAGGCCGATGCGGGCGACGATGCGGCGCCGGCGCAAATAACCGAAAGCGTGATTGGCCCATACGAATTGCAGGACTTCAACTTATACTACACGCTGCGGTTCGGATTCGCGCCATCAAAAGTGGCGTTCCTGGCCCATGCCGCGTGGCGTGACCGCGACATCGGGGGCTGGCCGAACGAGGCGCACGTGGTGCGCAACCAGTACGCACTGAAAGAGATCAAGCACAATCTGGGCATCTTCCTGCGCCGCTTCTTCCAGACCAGCCAGTTCAAGCGCACCTGCGTGCCGAACGGGCCGAAAGTGGGATCGGGCGGCTCGCTGTCGCCCCGCGGCGACTGGCGCGCGCCCAGCGATTCGGAATCCGTGGTGTGGATGGAAGACTTGAAGACCGTGCCCGAAGAATAAACGCGCATAACGATTTACCTTTAGGAGAATGCAATGAAGCAAATCACCGCAGTGATCAAGCCGTTCAAGCTGGACGAAGTGCGCGAAGCGCTGGCCGAAGTGAACGTCACCGGCCTGACCGTGACCGAAGTGAAGGGCTTCGGCCGCCAGAAGGGCCACACCGAGCTGTATCGCGGCGCGGAATACGTGGTGGATTTCCTGCCGAAGGTGAAAGTGGAAGTGGTGGTGGACGACGGCGTGGCCGAGCAGGTGGTGGACGCCATCATCAAGGCCGCCCGCACCGGCAAGATCGGCGACGGCAAGATCTTCGTGCAGAACGTGGAGCAGGTGATCCGCATCCGCACCGGCGAAACCGGCCCGGACGCGGTGTAATCGCCGTGCCGCCGCAGGCTTGCGAGCCTAGTGGCGGCCGAGCCGCATATCGAATTTCCAGGTCAGCAGGCGCATGATGGTGATCGCCATGGCGCTTGACCACAGTGCGAAATCGTCCGAGACGGACGTTTTCTGCATCACGATGTACATCCAGCAGCCGATGAAGGCGCAGATGGCGTAGGGTTTGCCGTCGCGGAACACCATCGGCACCTCGTTGCAGACGATGTCGCGCAGCACGCCGCCGAAGATCCCCGTAATCACCCCCATCATCGACGCGATAAACACCGGCATATTGGCCTGCTGCGCCTGCGATACGCCGGCGATGGCGAACAGGCCCAGGCCGACGGCGTCGGCCACCACGATCACGCGTTCGGAAACGATCTGGCGCAGGGTGCGGATCAGGGGCGTGGCGATCAGGGCCAGCACGAAGATCAGGATGGCGTATTCCTGGTGTTGGACCCAGAACAGCGGGCGCTTGTCGAGCAGGATGTCGCGCAGCGTGCCGCCGCCAAATGCGGTGATGAAGGCCACGGTGAACACGCCCACCAGGTCCATGCGCTTGCGCCGCGCCTCAATGAAGCCTGAAATCGCCCCGACCAGGATTGCCACGACTTCGATGATGGTGATCAGGGAGACGTGCGGGATGTGCTTCATTTAACTATGGGGTTGGCAAAGTTGCTAATTCCCACAGGTTAACATGCGATAGCGACTACGGGTAGGGTAATTTATATCAGCGCCGTTCCGGCTGCAGCGCGGCGCGCAGCAGCACGATCAGGGCGCCTTCGCCGCCGTCGGACGGGCGGGCCTGGCAGAACGCCACCACTTCCTTCTGCACCAGCCAGCTGTGCACCATGGATTTCAGCACCGGCTCCTGGCCGCGCGAGCCGAAGCCGCGGCCGTGGATCACGCACACGCAGCGCATGCCGCGCTGGTTGGCGCGCGTCAGGAACGCGCCCAGCGCGTCGCGCGCGCCGTCGCGGTTCAGGCCGTGCAGGTCCAGCTCGTCCTGCACCGGCCAGTAGCCCTTGCGCATCTTTTTCACCACATCGGGGCCGACGCCGGGCGCGGCGTAGTTCAGCGCCGGGTCTTCCTCCATGTAATGGTCCACCTCGAACAGGTCGGACAGGGACTCGCGCAGCACGTTGGCGTCGTCCTGGCGCTGCTCTTCGGGCGTGAGCGGGCCTCGCTTCTTCGCCGCCGCCAGCGCCTTCGCGGACACGGCAGGGGCGGGCTGGTGCACGTAGCGGTTCTGCTCCGGCATGCGCTTGATGCCGCCCTGCGCGCCCAGCGTGTTGCGGAAGATGTTGGCCTCCGCCGCCGCCACTTTTTCGCGCTTGACGCGCTCGGCCTCGGCGGCCGCGCGCGCCTCGCCCTGTTCCTTCAGCTGCTTGCCGAGGGATTTCAGGTCGGCGAAGTCTTTCAAGCCCGCCATGCTGTTACTCCTGGCCTTCCAGGTAGCGCTGCGCGTCCAGCGCCGCCATGCAGCCGGTGCCGGCGCTGGTGATGGCCTGGCGGTAGATGTGGTCCTGCACGTCGCCGGCGGCGAACACGCCCGGCGCGGTGGTGGCGGTAGCCATGCCTTCGGTGCCGGTGCGGGTCTTGATGTAGCCGTTGTGCATTTCCAGCTGGCCTTCGAAGATGCCGGTGTTCGGCTTGTGGCCGATGGCCACGAACAGGCCGTGCACATTGATTTTGGTCAGCGCGCCGTCGGCGGTGGCCGCCAGCGTCAGGCCGGTCACGCCGCCCTGGTCGCCGGTCACTTCCTGCAGCGTGTGGTTCAGTTTCAGCTCGATCTTGCCTTCGGCGACCTTGGCCATCAGGCGGTCGATCAGGATGGCTTCGGCGCGGAACTTGTCGCGGCGGTGCACCAGGGTCACCTTGGTGGCGATGTTGGACAGGTACAGCGCCTCTTCGACGGCGGTGTTGCCGCCGCCGATGACGGCCACTTCCTGGCCACGGTAGAAGAAGCCGTCGCAGGTGGCGCAGGCGGATACGCCGCGGCCCATGAACTCTTGCTCGGATGGCAAGCCCAGGTATTGCGCGGAGGCGCCGGTGGCGATGATCAGCGAGTCGCAGGTGTATTCGGCGCTGTCGCCGATCAGGCGGATCGGCTTTTCGCTCAGCTTGGCGGTGTGGATGTGGTCAAACACGATCTCGGTCTTGAAGCGCTCGGCGTGCTGCAGGAAGCGCTGCATCAGGTCCGGACCCTGCACGCCCATCGGGTCGGCTGGCCAGTTTTCCACGTCGGTGGTGGTCATCAGCTGGCCGCCCTGTTCCACGCCGGTCACCAGCATGGGGTTCAGATTGGCGCGCGCGGCGTAAATGGCGGCGCTGTAGCCGGCTGGGCCAGAGCCGAGAATCAAAACGCGGGCGTGTTTGGTAGTGGTCATGGAAGGCTTCTTCGTTAATTGGATAAACCGGAGTTGGGGGCGGGCCGGGCGATAACAATGCCGGCGAGCAAAGACAGAATTATAGTCCAAGCAGGGAAACTGGTTGAATTGGGAGGCCGCTTCCTATAGAGATGGCTTAGAATACCCACAAATGGCTAGCGCCCTCTGGTGCGCCCGCAAAAATCTTATAAAAGTATCAATGTCTAAAACGAGAGAACAGCCTGCAAAGCAAGCCCCGGCGAAACAGCAGCCGATGAAGCAGCAGCCCTTGAGCTATACCCGCACGCCCACCGAGCGCCAACCGCTGCCGAACCGGCTGGTGCGGCTGCTGTCGGAGGCGCGCTGGTTCGCGCTGGCTGCGCTGGCCTTGTACTTTCTGCTCATTATGATCAGCTTCAACAAAGCCGATCCGGGCTGGTCGCATTCCAACGTGGTGCCCAAGGTGTACAACCTGGGCGGGCGCGCGGGCGCGTGGATGAGCGATTTGATGCTGTATATCTTCGGCGTTTCCGCCTGGTGGTGGTGCGTGTGGCTGCTGCGGGCCGTGTGGAGCGGCTACCGCCGCCTGACCCGCAAGTTCGTGACCAAGGAGGCGGACGACGACGAGCACCGCCACGAGGGCCTGATCCGCGTGGTCGGCTTCGCCTTCCTGCTGGTGGGCAGCCTGGGCCTGGAATTCCTGCGCATGTACTCGCTCAAGATGCAGCTGCCGCTGGCGCCGGGCGGCGTGCTGGGCAAGCTGATCGGCCACAGCGCGCACGTGGGGCTTGGCTTTACCGGCGCCACCTTGCTGATGCTGCTGCTGTTCGGGCTGGGCTTCAGCCTGTTCTTCCATGTGTCCTGGCTGGCCGTGGCCGAGCGCATCGGCGGCTTCATTGAAGACTGCTGCGAGTGGGTGATGCACCGTTACCAGGACCGCGAAGACCGCATCCAGGGCGAGCGCGCCACCGTGCTGCGCGAAGAAGTGGTGGTCAGCGAGCGCGCCAAGCATATCGAGAAGCACGTGGAGAGGCCGGTGCGCGCCGAGCCGCGCCTGGATGGCGCTCCGGCTTCGGCCGCCGCCGCGGCGCCGGCGTTCTCGCAGTCGCCCGCTGCGGGGCTGGCCGGCGCGATGGGCGATGATATGCCGCGCCCGGCGCCCACCGTGGCGCCGGAGAAGTTCGCCGCGCCGGTGCCGGTGAAGATCGAACAGCAGGTCACCGCCGTCGTGCCGTCCGACCGCGCCGTCAAGGAGCGCCAGGGGGCGCTGTTCCAGGACTCCCGTCCGGGCGACCTGCCGCCGCTGTCACTGCTGGACGATGCGCCGGTGTCGCAGGAAACCGTGGCGGTGGAAACGCTGGAGTTCACCAGCCGCCTGATCGAAAAGAAACTGTCGGACTTCGGCGTGGAAGCGCGCGTGGTGGCCGCTTATCCCGGCCCGGTGGTGACCCGCTACGAAATCGAACCGGCAACGGGCGTGAAGGGCTCGCAGATCGTCAACCTGGCGCGCGACCTGGCCCGTTCGCTGTCGCTGACCTCGATCCGCGTGGTGGAAACCATTCCGGGCAAGAATTACATGGCGCTGGAGCTGCCGAACCCCAAGCGCCAGATCGTGCGCCTGAGCGAGATCGTCGGTTCCAAGGTCTACCACGACAACGCGTCCTCGCTGACGGTGGCGCTGGGCAAGGACATCGCCGGCAAGCCGGTGGTGGCCGACCTGGCCAAGATGCCGCACTTGCTGGTGGCCGGTACCACCGGTTCCGGCAAGTCGGTGGGTATCAACGCCACCATCCTGTCGCTGCTGTACAAGTCCGACCCGGCCGACGTGCGCATGATCCTGATCGACCCGAAAATGCTGGAAATGTCGGTGTACGAGGGCATTCCGCACCTGCTGGCGCCGGTGGTGACCGATATGCGCCAGGCCGGCCACGCGCTGAACTGGGCCGTGAACGAGATGGAGCGCCGCTACAAGCTGATGTCCAAGCTGGGCGTGCGCAACCTGGCCGGCTACAACGCCAAGATCGCCGAGGCGGCCAAGCGCGAAGAACACATTCCGAATCCGTTCAGCATCACGCCGGATTCGCCTGAGCCGCTGGAGAAGCTGCCCACCATCGTCATCATCATCGACGAGCTGGCCGACCTGATGATGGTGGTCGGCAAGAAAGTGGAAGAACTGATCGCCCGTATCGCCCAGAAAGCCCGTGCCGCCGGCCTGCACTTGATTCTGGCGACGCAGCGCCCATCTGTAGACGTGATTACCGGCCTGATCAAGGCCAATATTCCGACCCGGATCGCGTTCCAGGTGTCGTCCAAGATCGACTCGCGCACCATTCTGGACCAGATGGGCGCGGAAACGCTGCTCGGCATGGGCGACATGCTGTACATGCCGCCCGGAACCGGTTTGCCGGTGCGGGTGCACGGCGCCTTCGTGTCGGACGAGGAAGTGCACCGCGTGGTGAAACATTTGAAACTGCAGGGTGAACCGAACTATATCGAGGGCATCCTGGAAGGCGGCACGCTGGAAGGCGAGGGCGGCGCGGAGGGCGGGGCAGGCGGCGAGGGCGGCGGCGAAGCCGATCCGATGTACGACCAGGCCGTCCAGGTGGTGCTGAAAAACCGCCGCGCCTCGATTTCGCTGGTGCAGCGCCACTTGCGCATCGGCTACAACCGCGCGGCGCGCCTGCTGGAGCAGATGGAACAGAGCGGCGTGGTATCGCCCATGCAGTCGAACGGCAACCGCGACATCCTGGTGCCGGCCGCCAGCGCAGAATAAAGGACACAGCATGACCCAACTGAAGAACATCGCAGCATTCGCAACCGCTTTGCTGCTGGCGGGCGCCGCCCAGGCGGCCGCGCTGGACCAGTTCAAGACCTTCGTCGCCAGCACCAAGTCGGCGCGCGGCGAGTTCACGCAGCGCCAGGTGAAGGCCGGCAAGAGCTCCAACACCGCCAGCGGCACGTTCGAGTTCGCCCGGCCCGGCAAGTTCATCTGGACCTATTTGAAGCCCTACGACCAGCTGCTGCAGGCCGACGGCGAACAGCTCTACATCTACGACAAGGACTTGAACCAGGTCACCGTGAAGAAGCTGGGCAACGCGCTGGGCTCGTCGCCGGCCGCCATCCTGTTCGGCAGCAACGACCTGGAAAAGAACTTCACCCTGTCCGAAGCGGGCACGCGCGACGGCCTGGAGTGGCTGAAAGCCGTGCCGAAGGCGCAGGACACCACCTTCGAACAGATCGCCATCGGCCTGCGCAACGGCACGCCGGAAGCGATGGAGCTGAAGGACAACTTCGGCTCCATGTCCGTGCTGACCTTCAGCAAGTTCGAGAAAAACCCGCAAGTGGGCGCCGCGCACTACAAGTTCGTGATGCCCAAGGGCGTGGAAATTTCTCAGCAATAGAAGAATAAACCCGGGGCACATTCGGCGCGCCGCTTGCGCGCGCGCAAACGCGGCGCGCGCCGCTGCCGCTACAGTAAAGCATGATGGACGACCTTTTCAAAACCGAACCCCGCGCGCCGCTGGCCGAAGCCCTGCGTCCCAAAACCATGGACGAAGTGATCGGCCAGCAGCACCTGCTGGGCGAGGGCAAGCCGCTGCGCCTGGCCTTCCAGGCCGGCAAGCCGCACTCCATGATACTGTGGGGCCCGCCGGGCGTCGGCAAGACCACCCTGGCGCGCCTGACCGCCAACGCCTTCGACGCCGAATTCATCGCGCTGTCGGCCGTGTTCGCCGGCGTGAAGGACATCCGCGCCGCCATGGAGCAGGCCCAGCAGAACCTGGACCGCCACGGCAAGCACACGCTGCTGTTCGTCGACGAGATCCACCGCTTCAACAAATCGCAGCAGGACGCCTTGCTGCCCTTCGTCGAGTCCGGCCTGGTCACCTTCATCGGCGCCACCACCGAGAACCCCAGCTTTGAAGTGAACTCGGCATTGCTGTCGCGCGCCCAGGTCTACGTGCTGAAGTCGCTCAGCGACGAGGAAATGCGCCAGCTGCTGGCCAAGGCGCAGAAGGAAGCCCTGCCGCACCTGAAGTTCGACGATGCCGCCGCCGACACCCTGGTCGGCTACGCCGACGGCGACGCGCGCCGCTTCCTGAACCTGCTGGAGCAGGCCGACAACGCCGCCTCGTCGGCCGGCGTGCAGAAGATCGACGCCAAGTTCGTCGAGAACGCCATGACCTTGAACGCGCGCCGCTTCGACAAGGGCGGCGACAACTTCTACGACCAGATTTCCGCCCTGCACAAATCCGTGCGCGGCTCCAATCCGGACGGTGCGCTGTACTGGTTCTGCCGCATGATCGACGGCGGCGCCGACCCGCGCTATTTGTCGCGCCGCATCGTGCGCATGGCCTGGGAAGACATCGGCCTGGCCGATCCGCGCGCCCTGACCATGGCCAACGACGCCGCCGCCACCTACGAACGGCTGGGTTCCCCGGAAGGCGAGCTGGCGCTGGGCCAGGCCGTGATCTACCTGGCGGTGGCCGCCAAGAGCAACGCCGGCTACAACGCCTTCAACCAGGCCATGGCCTTCGTCAAGCGGGACAAGTCGCGCGAAGTGCCGGTGCACCTGCGCAACGCGCCCACCAAGCTGATGAAAGAGCTGGGCTACGGCCACGAATACCGTTACGCCCACGACGAGCCGCACGCCTACGCGGCCGGCGAGACCTATCTGCCGGACGGCATGGCCGAGCCCGGCTGGTACCAGCCGGTGCCGCGCGGCCTGGAAAGCAAGATCGCCGACAAGCTGGCCTTCCTGCGCAGCCTGGACGAGGACGCGCGCAAGGGGTGAGCGGGAACGGGCGGATGCGGCACGATTGAATCGCGTCTGGACCTCTCCGCAGCAGGTGCTATGCTGAATGCACAAGGAGTAGCTTGTTCAACCATTTCACCTAAAGGGAGGAAATTATGGCTAGCAATCTTACCCGTTTCAGCCCCTTCGGCGACATTGCCCGCTTCGATCCATTCCGCGACATCGAACGTTTCTTCGATGAGTTCGACCGGCCGTACGGCGGGTCCGACCAGCCGCGCAGCATGCGCATGGACGTGCACGAAACCGACCAGGCTTACACGGTCCGGGCGGAAATGCCCGGTTATGAAAAGCAGGACATCACGGTCTCGATCGACGGCCATACGGTGACCATCCGCGCCAAGCACGATGAGCAGAAGAAGGACCCGCAAAGCGGCACGCTGATGCGCAGCGAGCGTTTCCATGGCGAGCAGTACCGCAGCTTCACGCTGCCGCAGGAGGTGGACGACCAAAAAGCCAGCGCCGCCTGCAAGAACGGCGTGCTGGAACTGACCCTGCCCAAGAAAGTCGGCGGCCACGGCCGCCAGCTGCAAATCCAATAACCCCGCACCCCGGCCTTTGAACGGCCACTACGGCGCCCAGTGCCGTAGTGGCCGCTTGGCCAACTTTGCCTGCAAATCCCGGCGGCTATCGCATATCAGATGTATGTAGACTGTCTTGCTTCCCACTTCATAAATAACCCGGTTCTTTGCTGCGATTATTTGAAGAAAATGCGTTGTAGGGAGTTCTGGCGGCGGGTGGCCGGAGGAGGGGAACTGCTCAAGATTCAGAATGGCGTGCTTGATCTTCGCGTAGGAATCGAGCCAGACGTCCTGTGAGAAATGCTTGCGTATGTAGCGTCGTATTTCTTTCAGGTCATCCAATGCGGATGGAAGAAATACGACCCGATGGCTCATTCTTCGTCGGCCCGATCCAATGCCTCTATCTCCGCAAAGACGTC
Organism: Massilia sp. BGA-UO-ETr-WB1; assembly: GCF_059567845.1. Classification (NCBI taxonomy): domain Bacteria; kingdom Pseudomonadati; phylum Pseudomonadota; class Betaproteobacteria; order Burkholderiales; family Oxalobacteraceae; genus Massilia; species Massilia sp. BGA-UO-ETr-WB1. The sequence continues at coordinate 660,973 of NZ_JCAQOT010000025.1, forward strand.
CGCTGCAGGGATGACCCGGCCTTCTTCAATGTCCTTGCGACCGTGCGCCAAAATCTGGAGTAGGGCCATGGCTTGCTCCTGCTCTTCATAGCTGTGTACGTCCATCACCACCAGCTTCGCCTCCCCATTTTGCGTAATGAGCATAGGCTGCCGTGTCTCCATCAGCGTGGTGACAATCTCTGCGGTATGGCTCTTGAGGTAAGAGAGCGGCTTGACCTGGCTTGAGTATTTCATGGGGCGGGCAGATTGGTTGGGCTGACTCATTATAGACCGATCCTCATTTGGCTTAACTGTTGTTGGGGTAAATGGCAGTGTGACATTTATGCAATACGTACCGCCAGTACGCATAGATTGTATACAAAATCGGTTGACAACTTTTTCAGCACTCGGCATCATCAATCACATAGAACGCTGCCACAGAGCCGCGTGTAAGCATCCCAGTGGAGCGTCCACAAGACGCCCCATCCCGCCTCAAGTTCGACCTCGCCACGATAAAAACAGACGCCACGATCTGCGCGGAGAGGCATGCCGGATAGCACCGGAACAAGTAGTTCACGACATAACATCAATGATGGAGACACACATGAACAACCTGCTATTCCAGGTGGATGACCGTCCACCGCTGATCACCACCACCCTGCTGGCCGCCCAGCACATGCTCGCCGCCCTGGGCGGCATCATCGCCGTGCCGCTGGTCGTGGGCGCGGTCCTCAAACTGCCCGCCGACCAGATCGTCGCCCTGATCAACGCCGCGCTGCTCGGCTCGGGCATCGTCACCATCATCCAGTGCAAGGGCGTCGGCCCGATCGGCATCCGCCTGCCTTGCGTCATGGGCACCAGCTTCGCCTTCGTCGGCGCGGCCATCAGCATCGGCCTGGAACACGGCGTGCCGGGCATTCTCGGCTCCTCGCTGGCCGGCTCGGTGGTGATGATCGTCGGCTCCTGCTTCATGCCGCAGATCCGCAAACTGTTCCCGCACGCCGTCACCGCCGTGGTGGTCACCATGATCGGCCTGTCGCTGGTGCCGGTCGCCATCGACTGGGCCGCCGGCGGCAAGGGCGCCGGCGCCCACTACGGCGACCCGATCAACCTCGGCATCGCCCTGTTCGTGCTGGTGACCGTGATCGCGCTGGTCCAGTACGGCAAAGGCATCTTCTCGGCAGCGGCCGTGGTGCTGGGCATGTTCGTCGGCTACCTTGCCTGCGTCGCCATGGGCCTGGTGGACTTCTCCTCGGTGCAGAAAGCCGCCGCGTTCTCGGTGCCGCAGCCTTTCGCGTACGGCATGACCTTCCCGATCAGCGGCATCGTCGCCATGGGCGTGGCCTACGTGGTCACCATGGTGGAAACCACCGGCACCTTCATGGCGCTGGGTTCGGCCACCAACACCAAGATGCGCGGCAAAACGCTGGCGCGCGGCGTGCTGTGCGACGGCGTGGGATCGGCCTGCGTGGCCATGCTGGGCAGCCCGCCGGTATCGACCTTCGCGCAGAACGTCGGCGTGATCTCGCTGACCGGCGTCGCCAGCCGCCACGTGGTGGCCCTGACCGGCGTGATGCTGGCGCTGGCCGGCCTGTTCCCGGTGCTGGGCGCCATCGTCGTTACCATCCCGCAGCCCGTGCTGGGCGGCGCCGGGCTGATGATGTTCGCCATGATCATCGCCGCCGGCGTGCAGATGCTGAGCAACGTGGAGCACAGCAAGCGCACCGGCCTGATTATCGCCGTCTCCATCGGCTGCGGCCTGGCGGTCAGCGTGCGCCCCGAACTGCTGGTCAAGCTGCCTGCCTTCGTGCAGGAGATCTTCGGCTCGGGCATCAGCACCGCCGCCATCGTGGCGGTCACGCTGAACCTGATCCTGCCGGAGCGTCCCGTGGAAGCGAGCGACGACGAGGAAGACGAGGTGCCCCAGCCCATGCTGGTAAAAAAGCTCGAGACGGCTTAAGCTCGTAGCCGCCTGACTGCAGTAATCCTCCGCGCCGGTGACGACCACCCGGCGCGGTTTTGACATTGTTTCCGCAGTGCCCGCGCATTGTTTCCGCAGTGTTTAATCATTCCAAGGACTTCATAAAATGACTAAAACTCTCTTGATCAACAATGCGCGCGTGGTGGTGACCATGGACGACGAGCGCCGCGAAATCGACAACGGCGCCATCTTCGTGCGCGGCAACGTGATCGAACAGGTGGGCTTCACGGCCGACTTGCCGCAGCAGGCGGACGAAGTGATCGACGCCAGCGGCCAGGTGGTCATGCCCGGCCTGGTCAACACCCACCACCATATGTACCAAAGCCTGACGCGGGTGATCCCCGCCGCGCAGAACGGCGAGTTGTTCAACTGGCTTACCAACCTGTATCCGATCTGGGCCAACCTCACCAGCGAGATGGTGCACGTGTCCACGCTGACGGCCATGTCCGAACTGATGCTGTCCGGCTGCACCACCAGCAGCGACCACCTCTACATCTACCCCAACGACTGCCGCCTGGACGACAGCATCGAAGCGGCCAGGAAAATCGGCATGCGCTTCCACGCCGCGCGCGGCTCCATGAGCGTGGGCCAGTCCAAGGGCGGCCTGCCGCCGGACCGCGTGGTGGAAGAGGAGGGCGCCATCCTGAAGGACACCCAGCGCCTGATCGAAACCTACCACGACGCCAACCGCTACGCCATGCAGCGCATCGTGGTGGCGCCTTGCTCACCGTTCTCCGTGTCGCGCGACCTGATGAAGGAAGCTGCCACCATGGCGCGCAGCTACGGCGTGTCGCTGCACACCCACCTGGCGGAGAACGTCAACGACATCGCCTACAGCCGCGAGAAATTCAACATGACGCCGGCGGAATACGCCGAGGACTGCGGCTGGGTGGGGCACGACGTGTGGCATGCGCACTGCGTGCAGCTGGACGACGACGGCGTCTACATGTTCGCCAGGACCGGCACCGGCATCGCGCACTGCCCGTGCTCGAACATGCGCCTCGCTTCCGGCATCGCGCCGATCCGCAAGATGGTGGACGCGGGCGTGCCGGTGGGCCTGGGCGTGGACGGCTGCGCCTCCAACGACGCGGGCCATATGCTGGGCGAGGTAAGGCAAGCCATGCTGCTGCAGCGCGTCGGCTTCGGCCCCGATGCGATGACCGCGCGCCAGGCGCTGGAGCTGGCCACGCTGGGCGGCGCCAAGGTCCTCAACCGCGACGACATCGGCGCGCTCAAGCCCGGCATGGCGGCCGACATCATCACCTTCAAGCTGGACCAGGTCGGCTTTGCCGGCGCGCTGCACGACCCGGTGGCCGCGCTGGTGTTCTGCACGCCGTCCAACGTCACGCACAGCATCATCAACGGCAAAGTGGTGGTGCGGGACGGGCTGCTGCAGACGGTGGACCTGCCTATCGTGATCGAGCGCCACAACAGCCTGGCGCACGAGCTGGCGCTGGCCACCGGCGCGCGCAAGGCGGCGTAGCACCCGCCACTATTTCAGCAGCGCCGCGACCAGGTCCTTGTCCGGCGCCGCGCCGCTGCTGTCGAAGCGCAGCGCGCCCTCAACGTGCAGCAGGTGCTCCAGCATCAGCTTCGCGGCCAGGTCCGCGTCGCCGGACTTTGCCGCGTCCAGGAACTCCTCGTGCTCGTTCGACGAGCACACCGCATCCCGGTCCGACTGGTACAGCATGGTGATGAGCGAACTGCGCGCCACCAGCTCGCTCAGCATCTCATGCAGCACCTGGTTGCCCACCACGTTCGCCAGCAGCACGTGGAAATCCCCCAGCAGCTGCGAGCGCACCTTGTGGTCGCCCAGCGCCTGGCGCTCCATCTTCAAATGCCGCTCCAGCACCTGGTAGTCGGCCGGCGTGGCCTTGGCCACGAACTCCCTGGCCAGCGCCGCCTCCAGGATGCGCCGCGCCGCAAAGATGTCGCGCGACTCCTTCTCACTCGGCTGGCTGACGAAGGCGCCCTTGTCCGGCACCATCTGGATCAGTTTATCTTTGGACAGGATCAGCAGCGCCGCGCGGATCTTGGTGCGGCTCACCGAATACAGGCGCGACAAAGCCTCCTCGCGCAGCTTGGTCCCGGGCGGCAGCTTGCGCGCCGCGATGGCCTCCGCGATGTGGTTTGCGATGTCGTTCGAGCTCTCGCCACTGCTCTGTTTTTCTTCGATGGCGACGATGGACGTTTGCATGGAGCCGTAGCAGTAATCAATGCTCAATCATACATGGATGGCTATTTATTGGCTATGATTGCTACTTTTTTGACAACGGAAGGCAGGGCATGCAGCAGACATTCGCAGTGGACGGCATCGATGTGTTCGTGGAAGGCGAGGGCGCCGAGACCGTGCTGATGCTGCACGGCTGGCCGGACACGCACCGCCTGTGGGACGGCCAGGTCGCCGCGCTGCGCCGGCAATACTGCTGCGTGCGTTTCACGCTGCCCGGCTTCGACCTGGACAAGCCGCGCCGCCCCTGTTCGCTGGACGGCATGACCGCGCTGATCGAAAGCATCGCGCGCCAGGCCAGCCCGGACCGGCCGGTGATCCTGATGCAGCACGACTGGGGCAGCATCTTCGGCACCGAGTTCGCCCAGCGCCATCCGCAGCTGGTGTCGCGCATCGTCTCGGTGGACGTGGGCGACGCGCTCACGCCCGAGTACCGCGCCGGGTTGGGCCTGGGCGCCAAGCTCGCCACCGCCTACTACCAGCTGTGGCTCGCGCTGGCCTGGCGCATAGGCGGCAGGGCTGGCGACGGCATGTCGCGCATGATGGCCAGGGCCATGAAGGTGCCGGTGGACGGCGCCGCCATCGGCAGCCAGATGAACTACCCGTACTACATCACCTGGATGGGCGCCTACGGCTCCTACCGCGGTGCCGCCGCCACCATGCCGGCCTGCCCCACGCTGTACATCTACGGCACCCGCAAGCCCTTCCTGTTCCACACCAGGGCGTGGACCGATAGACTGAATGCCACGCCGGGCAGCCGCGCCATCGCCATGAAAACCGGCCACTGGCCGATGCGCGAACGGGAACAGGACTTCAACGCCGCCGTGCAAACCTGGCTGGCCGGTTCCTAGCCCGGGAAGTCCGCACAGCTTGCGGGCTGCAAGCCCTGGCGCAAGCGTGTCAGGGACTCCGCCAGCCGCGCGTGGCCCTCGCGCAGCACGCGGTGGCGCCAGCTCTGCGCCGGCGCCGCCGCCAGCCGTATCCGGCTGCTGCCGATCGCGTCCACCAGCGTCAAGCCGTCGTTCGGCACCACGAAGCGCTGGCCCGGGCGCAGCAGGAAGTCGGTGGCCTGGCCATACGCGGTAATCCACGTCACGCCCGAAATCGCCTCCACCACGCGGCCGCCGGCGTCCTCCAGGCGCAGCGGGGTGTCGCTGCTCAGCGTGTATTCGGCATAGGGCTGGGTACGGGCTTGCATGAGGCTCTCCTGATGGTGATGACTGCCTCCAGCATACCCACGGCGCGCCGGCCATAACAGATGCAGCAAACCTGAATTGTGACGTACACAGCGCCGGTTCGGCTAAACTGTGCTGGTCGAAATAACGCGCCGCTGTACCTGTGCCGCGCGGCGCGCGCTCGCCACAATGGGAGGATGTCCATGCAAACCAATTTGTACGAACAACTGGCCGACGAACTGGGCGCCCACATCGCCAGCCGCGTGTTCGCCCCCGGCGACCGGCTGCCCTCCATCCGCCACCTGGCGCAGCAAAAGCGCCTGTCGGTGAGCACCGTGCTGCAGGCGCTGCGGCTGATGGAAGACCGCGGCCTGATCGAAGCGCGGCCCCAAGCCGGCTACTACGTGCGCCACCGCGCCCGCCTGCTGTCGTCCGTGATGACCGACGCCGAGCACCTGAAAGAGCCCGAATACGTCGGCATCACCAGCCTGCTGATGCGGGTGCTGAAAGAGAACGAAGCGCCCGGCATGGTGCACCTCGGCTCCGCTTGGCCGCCGGACGAACTGCTGCCCATCAAGCGCGTGCAGAAAACCGTGGCGGCCGTGGCGCGGCGCGAACCGGCGCTGCTGGCGCGCGTGAGCTGCTTCGAAACCAACGAACCGGCCTTCGTGCGCCAGATCATGCGGCGCGCGCTCGACTGGGGCAGGCCCGACCCGGCCGAGATCGTCGTCACCAGTTCCTGTACAGAGGCCATCAGCCTGTGCCTGCGCGCCGTCGCCAAGCCCGGCGACACCATCGCCATCGAATCGGCCACCTACTTCGTGCTGCTGCAGCTGATCGAAAGCCTGGGCATGAAGGCGCTCGAGATTCCCACGCACCCGAAAACCGGCCCCTCGATCGACGCGCTGGAGCTGGCCTTCAACGCCGGGCTGGTGCAAGCCTGCCTGTTCGTCCCCAACGCCAACAACCCGCTCGGCTGCGTCATGCCCGAGGAGAACAAGAAGCGCCTGGCCGCGCTGCTGTCCCAGCACGACATCCCGCTGATCGAAGACGACATCTACCGCGACCTGTGCTTCGCCACCGAGCGGCCCTGGCCCATCAAGGCCTACGACAGCACCGGCCACGTGCTGCTGTGCTCATCGTTCTCCAAGGCCATCACGCCCGCCTCGCGGGTGGGCTACGTGGTGGCCGGGCGCTGGGCGCAGGAAGTGACCTTGCTGAAGATGGTGTCGAGCGGCGCCACCAGCCAGTTCTTCCAGGCCGTGCTGGCCGACCTCCTCACCGGCAGCAGCTACGAAACCCAGGTGCGCAAGATGCGGCGCGCGCTGGCGCAGCGCATCTGCCGCATGTCCGACGCCGTGGCCGCCAGTTTCCCGCATGAATGCTCCATCTCCGAACCGCAAGGCGGCTTCGTGCTCTGGGTGCAAATGCCCGCGCAAGTGGACTCCCTCGCGCTGCACCGGGAAGCGGTAGGGCAGGGCATCGCCTTCATGCCCGGCCAGCTATTCTCCGCCACGGGCAAATTCAGCAACTGCCTGCGCCTCAACTGCGGCAACCCCTGGAGCCCCGCAGTGGAGAGCGCCATCGCCCGCCTCGGCGCCCTGGTGCAGCGCGCCGCCGACACCGCTCCCGCCACCCGCGCCGCCTGATTCCAGGCGGCCGTCTCTCCGCGTATTCTGCGTTTCATCCCCCGTTTTTTGCGCTTCATCGCACGCCGATGGAAGCGCGGGGAGCCTTTAGGTACAGTACAAACATCGCAGAACACAACGTAGTCCCAACCACCAAGGAGCTTAAAATGAACGTACTGAAAAACATGGAAATCATCTTCGCCGCCGCCGCTTCGCTGGCTCTCGTTACCAGCTACGCCACCGCCAGCGCCCCGGTGATCGAAGTGCCTGCCGCCGCGTTCGCCAGCGTGAACGCCGCCCCAGCCAAGATGCCGGTCGTGATCGTTGCAGCTAAACGCCTGACCGCAGCAGAGAAAGCCGCCCTGATCTGAAAACTCGAAAGAAGTGGCGTCATCTTGGTACAATTGCTCTCTTTCCGACATAGCGGCAACTCCCATGATAGACATCCAACTTCTCCGTAAAGATATCGACAACGTCGCAGCCCGCCTGGCGACGCGCAAGTTCCAGCTGGACGTGGCAGGTTTCAACGCCCTGGAAGGGGAGCGCAAAGCGATCCAGATGCGCACCGAAGAACTGCAAAGCAAGCGCAACTCGCTGTCCAAGCAGATCGGTATGCTCAAGGGCAAAGGGGAAGACACCACCGCCGTGATGGCGGAAGTGGCCGGCCTGGGCGATGAGCTGAAGAACAACGAACAAGCATTGGCCGTGGTGCAAGCCCGGATGAGCGATTTCATGCAGGCGGTGCCCAACCTGCCGCACGAATCGGTCCCGGTAGGCACGGACGAAAGCGGCAACATCGAAGTGCGTAAAGTCGGCACGCCGCGCGCCTTCGATTTCGAAGTCAAAGACCACGTCGACGTCGGCGCGGCCCTGGGCCTGGACTTCGACACCGCCACCAAGCTGACCGGCTCGCGCTTCTCGGTCATGAAAGGCGGCATCGCCCGCCTGCACCGCGCGCTGGCGCAGTTCATGCTGAACACCCACACCGGCGAGCACGGCTACACCGAATGCTACACGCCCTACCTGGTCAACGCCGACTCGCTGCGCGGCACCGGCCAGCTGCCGAAATTCGAAGCCGACCTGTTCTCGGTGAAGAAGGGCGGCGCGGAAGGCGAGGGCGAGACCTTCTACCTGATTCCGACGTCGGAAGTCTCGCTGACCAACATCGTGCGCGACGAAATCCTGGCCGCCGAAGCGCTGCCGGTGAAAATGACCGCCCACACCCCATGCTTCCGCTCCGAAGCCGGCAGCTACGGCCGCGACACGCGCGGCATGATCCGCCAGCACCAGTTCGACAAAGTCGAGCTGGTCCAGGTGGTGCATCCCGACACCTCTTACGACGTGCTGGAAGAAATGGTCGGCCACGCCGAAAAGATCCTGAAAGACCTGGGCCTGCCATACCGCGTCATGAGCCTGTGCACCGGCGACATGGGCTTTGGCGCCACCAAGACCTACGACCTGGAAGTCTGGCTGCCGGCGCAGAACACCTACCGCGAGATCTCGTCGCTGTCCAACTGCGAAGCCTTCCAGGCCCGCCGCATGCAAGCGCGCTTCCGCAACGCCCAAGGCAAGCCCGAGCTGCTGCACACCCTGAACGGCTCCGGCCTGGCGGTAGGCCGCACCCTGGTCGCCGTGCTGGAAAACTACCAGCAAGCCGACGGCTCGGTAGAGATTCCGGCGGTGCTGCAGCCCTACATGGGCGGGCTGACGCAACTGAAGGCATAAGAAGGATAAATAGTCCTTCCCTTTCCGGGAATGCCTGCTATAATCTTGCCTTCTCGCAGCAGCAGGTGGGAAAACGGAGAGGTGGCAGAGTGGTCGAATGTACTTGACTCGAAATCAAGCGTAGGGGCGACCCTACCGTGGGTTCGAATCCCACCCTCTCCGCCACAACAAGCTGCTGCAGGAAAATGCGTCACCAGGAGAGGTGGCAGAGTGGTCGAATGTACTTGACTCGAAATCAAGCGTAGGGGCGACCCTACCGTGGGTTCGAATCCCACCCTCTCCGCCAGAACAAATAAAAACGGGCTCCCCTGCGGGAGCCCTTTTTTATTTGTTCGGACGGAAAGGGTGGGATTCGAAGACTTCGCGCCCTAAAGGGCGCGAAGGCTCTCCGAATCGCCCATTTTGCAGTTGCCTTTGACTTTGCTCTTCGCAGTAGTGGCTAGCTAAGCCCCCAGCAACCCCGACAGCCGCCGCGCAGTTTCAACGACCGCCGCCTCAATTTCCACCTTCCGCCCCGGCTCCTCCGCCAGCAAATAGCTTGGTCCCGCCACACTAACCGCCGCCACCGCAGTGCCCGACGCATCAAACACCGGCGCTGCACAAGCATCAATCCCCGTTTCAAACAACCCCAAACTCCAGCAGCAATCCCGTTCAGCCGCCTCCAGCAGCAAAGCCTCAGCCTCCGCAAAGCCAATCCGCCCCCCGCGCGGATCCCCCTGCGCCGCCGCATACATTTCACGCCAAGTAGCGCGCGGCCTGCGCCCTAAAATCACCCGTCCCGGCGCAATCAAATAAGCCGGCAGCCTGCTCCCCGGCCGGATATTACTCACCAAAGGCGTCTGCGGCACCTCCTTCGCCAGATAAACCGCAAACGGCCCATCCAGCTCCACCAAATACCCCGACCACTGCACCTGTTTGCTCAACAGCGCAACCAGCCTGCGGCCATGACCAATCAAATCATCCCGCCCCAGCGCATCCGCCGCCAGCCCCAAAAAGCACACCCCAATCCGATGCCCCCCCTGAGGCAGCGCCTCCAGCACCCCCTCATCCTCCAGCGTCGCCAGCAGCCGCGCCGCCGTAATCCGATTCATCCCCGCCTCGCGCGCCAGCGCGCTCAAGTTAGCGGTCGACCCGCCCCCCGCCACAAACCCCAGCAAGCGAAACGCCCGCGCCACCGACCCGCCTCGTAATTCGTCATCCTTCATAACCCCTCCATATGTTCATATTTGAACATATTGAACAAAAAATGCACAACAAAAAAGCGCATTGCTATAGTCAGCCCATCTTGAACCCCAAAGGAGACAACCGCATGAGCACCCTAAAAATCGGCATCGCCGGCGCCGGCATAGGCGGCTTGGCCGCAGCCATCGCACTGCGCGACATGGGCCACGACGTCGTCGTATTCGAGCAAACCAAACAATTCCTGCGCGTTGGCGCCGACATCAACCTCACCCCCAACGCCGTGCGCGCACTGGACGGCCTCGGCGTCGCAGCCCAGATCCGCCGCACAGCGGCGCGCCCCACGCACCGCATCAGCCGCACCTGGGACAGCGGCGAAGAAACCTCGCGGCTCGAAATGGGCGACAGCGCCGAACAAAAATACGGCGCCCCGCAACTGACCATCCACCGCGCCGACCTGCTCGCCGCGCTGGCCGGCGCCTTCCCCTCCGAGCGCGTCCTGTTCGGCAAGCACGTGCAAGAAATCCAGGCCGAAGAGCAGGGCGCCGGCGTTTCCTTCTCCGACGGCAGCCACCACCGGCTGGACCTGCTGATCGGCGCCGACGGCATCCACTCCGCAGTGCGCAGCGCCATGTTCGGCCAGGAGCGGCCGCGCTTCACCGGCGTGGTCGCCTACCGCGCCGTGGTCCCGGCCGAGCGCCTAGCCGGCCTGCCCAACCTGCAAGCATTCACCAAATGGTGGGGCCCCACGCCCGAAAGCCAGATCGTCACCTTCCCCCTCAACGCCGGCAAAGACATCTTCATCTTCGCCACCACCGCGCAGGAAAGCTGGCAGCTCGAGTCCTGGACCACGCAAGGCAGCGTGCAGGAGCTGCGCGACAGCTACGCCGGCTACCACCCGCACGCGCGCGCCTTGCTCGACGCCTGCGACGACGTGCTCAAGACCGCGCTCTACGAACGCGACCCCTTGCCCGCCTGGTCGAGAGGCCACATGGCCGTACTGGGCGACGCCGCGCACCCCATGATGCCCTTCATGGCGCAAGGCGCCGGCATGGCCATCGAAGACGGCGTAGTGCTCGCCTGCGCGCTGCGGAATGTAAGGCAAGCCAGCGCCATTCCCGCCGCGCTGCAAGGCTTTGAGCGGTTACGGATAGAAAGAGCCTCCAAGATCCAGCTGGGCTCGCGCAGCAACAACTGGTTGCGGGAAGGAGGCAATGCCGACTGGGTATACGGCTACGACGCATGGAAAGTTACGTAAAGGGCTTTCAATTTAGAGGGCGGGCAACTATAATCACGCCTTCGCATAAAGCGGCGTACGACACACGGAGAGGTGGCAGAGTGGTCGAATGTACTTGACTCGAAATCAAGCGTAGGGGCGACCCTACCGTGGGTTCGAATCCCACCCTCTCCGCCAGAACAAATAAAAAAGGGCTCCCCTGCGGGAGCCCTTTTTTATTTGTTCTGGCGGAGAGGGTGGGATTCGAAGACGAAGCGCCCTAAAGGGCGCGGAGGCTCTCCGAATCGCCCATTTAAAGAAGGGCTCCCCTGCGGGAGCCCTTTTTTATTTGTTCGGACGGAGAGGGTGGGATTCGAAGACGAAGCGCCCTAAAGGGCGCGGAGGCTCTCCGAATCGCCCATTCAGGGTTGCAGCATGCAGTCCCTTAGCGTTAGAGTAGGCCACCGACCCCAAAGGAGCTTGCAAATGTCTCCCAACCCCCACCGCCGCAAAAACCTCCTCCGCACAGTCGCCACCCTATCCCTGGGCGCCACAGCGATAGGGCGCGCGCGCAGCGCCGCGCCCGACACCCCGTCAACCGCCTACGACCTCCCCCCCGACTACATCAACCTCGAAAACGGCTACTACGGCATATGCCCACCCCGGTCGCCGAAGACTTCAAGCGCAACATCGACTACCTCAACCGCCACAGCTCCCGCTTCCTGCGCCGCGAATTCGACCGCGACGGCATCGAAGCCATCCGCGCGCAGCTGGCGCGGCACGCCGGCGTAAGCACCGGCGAAATCGCCATCACCCGCGGCGCCACCGAATCGCTGCAAAACCTCATCACCAACTACCGCCACGTCGGCGCCGGCGACACCGTCATGTACGGCAACCTCGACTACGACGCCATGCAATACGCCATGAACGACCTCGCGCAGCGCCGCAGCGCCACCGTCGCCGTGGTCCAGATACCCGAACCCGCCACCCGCCAAAACGTCATCGACGCCTACGAGCGCGCCCTGCAGCAGCACCCGCGCACCCGGCTGCTGCTGCTCACCCACATCAGCCACCGCACCGGCCTCGTCATCCCCGTCGCCGAAATCACCCGGATGGCCAAGCGCCGCAACGTCGACGTCATCGCCGACGTCGCCCAATCCTGGGGCCAGCTCGACTTCAACATCCCCGACCTCGGCGCGGACTTCGTCGGCGCCAACCTGCACAAATGGATAGGCGCGCCGCTGGGACTGGGCTTCCTCTACATCCGCGCCGAGCGCCTGAAAGACATCGGCGTCCACATGGGCGACCGCGACTATCCCGACACCGACATCCGCTCCCGCGTCCACTCCGGCACCGTCAACGCCGCCGCCATCATGACCATCCCGGCCGCGCTCAAATTCCACGGCCAGGTCAGCCTCGCCGAACGCAGCGAACGGCTGCGCGGCATGCGCGACCACTGGGTGAAACAAGTGCTCGACATCCCCAGCGTGCAAATCCTCACGCCGGAAGAAAAAGGCATGTACGGCGGCCTGACCTCGTTCCGCATCCGCGGCAAAACCAGCTTCGAAGCCAACGTGGCGCTGGCCCGCACGCTGGCCGACGACTACGGCATCTTCACCGTCGCGCGCAACGGCCCGGCGGGCGGAGCCTGCGTGCGCGTCACGCCGTCGTACTTCACGCGCAGCGCGGACCTGGACAAGCTGGCCGCCGCCGTCCGCGCTCTGGCCGCCGCCTGAGCTACGCCGTCGCCTGCCTGCGCGACACGTGGCGCAGCAGCAGCACGGCCGCCGCCCCCAGCAACGCCGTCCAGAGCAACAGCAAAGCCGAGCGGGCCGGAACGGCGGGCGGCGCGGCCAGCTGCGCCGACGCGCTGAAGCGCGGCACCTTGGCGAAGTCGCGGAAACCGTAGCCGCCCAGGCAGGTCCTGGCGCAAGGATTGCGCTCGTCCCCCAGCGCCGCGCGCTGGATTTCGGCCTGGAAGTAGTCGCGCAGCACGGCGTGATGCCGCTGCACTTCCGCGATGAAGCGCTGCTGGCGCGCGCTGTCGTTGCCAGCGATATGCGCCAGCGCCTGATACGCCAGCGTCACCGGGCTGAACGCGGCGGCCGTGTCGAACAGCGCGTCGCGGTTTTCGCGCGCCCGGCCGAACTTCAGCTCCACATCGCGCATCGCGCCTTCCAGCTCCTGCGCGCGCTGGATGCGCGACACGCTGGACGACACCTTCTCCAGCGGCGTCCTGACAGGCTTCCACTCCGGATGGCTGTCGTAAAAGCGCGCCAGGCTATTCAGCTTGTCCGCCGCCACGCGGTCGCCCGCGTCGCGCATGGCCTGCACATAGTATTCCCGGTTCGGCACCGGCGCGCCAAGCTGCACGCCGGCATTCAGCGCGCCGGGAATCACGATGGCGAACACCAGCCACGCGCCGGACACGGCGAACGCCGCGCTCATGCGGCTGGCGCACACGGCGCAGATTACCGCCGCCACCGCCGACCAGAACCCCGAATACAGCAGCACGATGGCCGACCACGAAGCCAGCGCCGCAAGCCCCGCCGCAGTGGCCGGCACCGCGCCGATGGCCAGCGCAGCCGCCACGCAGAACAGCAGCAACGCCAGGGTTACGGCCAGCGCCCGCGCCCCGATCTGCACCAGCAGCAGCCGCAGCGGCGACACGCCCTGCAGCTGCAGGCTGCGCAGGCGCCTGCTTTCGCGGTCCTGCGTCAGCACCGACATGCACAGCGACAGCAGTATCAGCGGCCACAGATAGACCATGAAGAACATCAGGTCATAGCGCCCGGCCGCCAGGCGGCCCGGATGCTCGATCTCGGCAGCGGTGCGGACCGACTCCATCGACTCCGCGCGCACCCGCACGTACGCAGGCAGGATGTCGGCCTGCGCGATGCCCAGCGCCGCACCCGGCACGCCGGGCTTGGCCGCGAAGCCGACGTGCTCGCGGAAGGCGTAGCCGCGGATATCGACCGGGGTGCGAAACCACTGCAGGCCCGCAAACTCGGGCGCGTCCGGATGGGCGAAATAGCGCTCCGCCAGCAGCCCGGCGCGGCTGCGCGCGTCGGCTTCCTGCCGCGCCGCATCGGCGCGCGCGGCCTGGCCCTGGCGCTCGAAGCGGCTGCCCTCGAACAGGCCGAAGCCTGCCAGCAGCAGCGCCGCCGCCAGCAGCAACAGCGTGCCGCGCTCGCGCAGCTGCATCAGCAAGTCGTAGCGTATCAAGGCGGTGATCTGCTTCATCGCAAGCTCCCCCGGCGCAGCCGGCGTATGCCGAGGAAGGCCAGCAACAGGCTGGCGCCCAGCGCCGCCAGCAGCGGCAGTGCAAATTTCATCATCAGGTGTTCCCATTGAATCGGTGCGTAAGTGAAGTGGAACGGCGGAATGCTGTTCCAGAGCTGCTCGTCGCCGTCATGCCGCTTGCCGTCGCGTTCCGGATGGCGCGTGATGGCGTCGTTGAGCACCGTTTGCATGCGGCGGCGCTGCTGCTCGGCGCTCCCTACGAACTGGAGATGGCTGGCCGTATCGCTGCCCGCCAGGTAGCTCGACAAGCCGGCAACGCCGACGGCGGGCGACAGCCAGCCCGCCAGCGCCGCCGCGTCGCTCTGGCGCCGCAACGCGTCGAACAGCCGGCCGTAGTGCTGGTCGAAGACCTTGTTGCCGTGTTCCTCGCCGCGCGCCAGGCTGATGCCGGCCCAGTTTAGCGGCAGCTCGCGCACGTCGCTCACCTGGTACTCCTTGAGCAGTTGCTGCTTGTGGCGTTCGGCTTCCTCCGGATCGTCCGGCATGCCAAGATCGGCATCGAGCGCCTGGCGGAACTGCTGCATGCTGGGCAGCGGCGCGGCTGCTTGCGCCAGCTCGACGGCAACGCGCGGCAGCACCAGCGTCATCCCGGCCCACAGCGCGATGAGGATGGCCAGGCTGGCGCGGGTGCTGGCGGCCCAGGCGGAAACGGCCGTGATGAGGGTCGCCCAGGTAGCCAGGTAGAGCGCGTAGCCGGCGGCGAACAGCGCGCCGCGCAGGGCGCCGTCGGTGAACGGATTGACGGCATCGCCCTGCCATTTGACCAGTGCCACGGCGGCGCAGGCCGGCAGCGCGATCAGCGCCGCCAGGCACACCAGCACGGCGGCGCGCGCCGCGCCGATGGCGCCCAGCGGCGCCGCGTTCACGCGTAGCGCGGCCAGGGTGCCGCGCTCCCGCTCCGCCGCGAACATGCCGAAGCCGAGGAAGATCATGGCCACCGGCGCCAGCACCTGCAGCAGCAAGGCGGGCGTGAGGCGGAACTGCCGGCTGGCGTCCGGTTCGTCGCCCGCCGGGCGGTACACCAGCTCGTTCTGCTTGTGCGCCTCCAGCCACACGCTGGAGCCGACGTAGCGCTCCACGCCGGGATCGAGCGCGGCCAGCGCGGGCAGGGGCTTGAATACGTAGACGCCGTAATGCGCGGCCGAGTGCGGATATTTCTTTCCCTGCTGCGACCAGCGCTGCTGCTCGGCCTTGCCGGCCACGTGGCGCGCATCGAGCGTGCTTTGCAGGTCCAGCGCCGCCAGCGCGCCCGCGCACAGCGCCAGCACCATGCCCAGCCCGGCCACCAGCCAAACGCGCCAGTCGCGGCGCCGTTCGCGCCAGTCGGCCTGCCAGGCGCCGCCGAAGGCGCGCCGCCAGCGGCGCAGGCCGGAGGCGCGGGATGCTTCAGACCCGGCCTCAGACCCGGCTGGCCAGGGTGTCGAGGTAGTTGCGTTCGAGTTCGCCAGCATTCAATTCTCCCAGGTTCCATTCACTAATCAGATGTCCGCCCACCAGCATGCCGCAGCGGTTCGCCAGTTCCTGCGCGCGGAACAGGTCGTGCGTTGCCATCAGCACGGCCGCGCCGTCGGCCGCCAGCGACCGTATCAATTCGCCGAAGGACACGCTGGCCTCCGGGTCCAGGCCGGAGGTCGGCTCGTCCAGCACCAGCACTTGCGCGCCCTTGGCCAGCGCCATCACGATGCCGACCTTTTGCCGCATGCCCTTCGAGTAGCCCTGCGCCTGCCGGTGCCATGCGTGCGCGGGCAGGCCGGCGCGCTGCAGCAGCTGTTCGATGCGGGCGCGCGACGGCACCTGGCCCAGCAGGCGCATGAAGAATTCCACGTTCTCGGCGCCGGTCAGCTTGTCGTACAGCGCCACGTTTTCCGCGATGTAGGCGGCGTGCCGCACCGCCGCAGCGGCCGCCGGCAGCGGCGAACCGGCCAGCGTAATGCTGCCGCCGTCCGGCTGGACGAAGCCCAGCAGGCAGCCGATGGTGGTCGACTTGCCCGCGCCGTTGGGCCCGAGCAGGGCGTAGATCTCTCCCGCTGCGACATGGAGATTGAGGTGGTCGACGACCGTGCGGCCTTCGTACCGCTTGGTCAGTTGTTCGATGCGTATCATCGGGGTTCCTTTATTAAAAGGCGTAGCGTGCTTCAGCGAAGAAGGTGCGGCCGGGGAAGGGATGCGACTGGTAGGCGCGGTAGTCGTTGATGTTGTCCACGCCCACGGCGAATTCGGCACTGCCGCCGGGACGCAGCAGCAGCCTTGCATCGAGCTGCTTCTGGCGCGACAGGCCGCCGTAGACGTCGGGATTGATGTCCGCGTTGTTGATCTCGTTGAACTGGCGGCCCGAGTAGCGGTAAGTGGCGGCCACGCTCCAGGATTGCAGCGGCGCGTACACCAGCGTGGTGGCCGAGCGCACGTGCGGCACGCGCACCCAGCGCTTGCCTTCGGAGGGCTGGTACTTGCCGTTTTCCAGGATGACCGATTTGCTGAAGGCGATATTGGCGTCCAGGCTAAGCCCCCGCACGCCCAGCTGGTCGATGGCGCCGGCCAGTTCCAGTCCGCGCGTGCGCACCCGCCCCACGTTCTGCGTGTTGGTCACGTTGGGGAACACGGCCAGGTTGAGCTGGGTCCAGATGGTGTCGCGCACGTCGTCCTGGAACAGGCTGGCGCGCAGGCTGCCTGCGGCATGGCGCTGTTCGGCGCTCAGCTCCACGGCTTCCGAGCGCTCGGGCTTCAGTGCGGGATCGCTGACGATGATGGAAGGCCCGGACTGCGTGCCCTGGAACAGTTCCGCCACCGTGGCGAAACGCGTGCCCTTGCCGGCGGACAGGCGCAAATCCAGGCTGTCCGTGGCGTTCCATGCCAGCGACAGCTTGGGCGACCAGGCCTGTTCGCTGCGCGGCGCATAGTGCTCCGCAGGGCCGGGCGTAAAGCGCTGTGTGCCGTTGGAGGATTCCCAGCGCTCCGCGCGCAGGCCCAGCGTGGCTGTCCAATCGGGCAGGAAGCGCCACGCATCCTGCGCGTAGACGCCCCGCAGCTCGGTGGCGCCGCCCACGTACTGGGTTTCCTGGCCCACGGCGCGGCGCCAGTCGGGCAGGGTGCGCGAGGTTTGGCGCAGCTCATAGCTGCTGGCGTGCAGGCCGAAGGTGAGCGCGTGCGCACCGCCGGTCCAGTCTTCCGGTACGGGCGTGTAACGCGCCTGCAGTTCCAGCGAGCGGAAACCGGTGCCGCCGCGCTGCACCGCCGTGCCTGCGCCGCCGGCAGAGGCCAGCGGGTCCGCCGCGCCGGCGTTGCGCTGGGTGTCGTCGAGTATCTTGTAGCTGCTTGCAATGGCCGAACCGTTCCAGCCGGTTTTGCGGGTGCTCTTCAGCGTGAAGCCGCACTGCAGATGGCGCTCCTCGCGCTCGAACGGCGCGAAGGTGGCGGCCGGAATGCTGAACACATTGCCGTTGTTGCTGACGCGTCCGGACCAGACGGTGTTGCCGCCCGCGTCGCGCAGCAGGCTGGCGTTGCTGTTCGCGGAGTTGTTGCGCCACCAGGCCACGAAGCCTTCCGCGCTCACGGTCGGGGCGAAGTCGTAGCCGAAGCTGGCCTTCACCGTGTCCTGCAGCGTGTGGTCGATGGCGCCGGCGTTGGCGCCGAAGACGGCGCGCCGCTGCCCGGTGGGCGCGGTATCGTAGACCACGCCCGTCACCGGGACGGCGCTGCCGCCGCCTGCCGGGGCGGGGAACACCCCGGCGGCATTGGCGTTCACGCTGTAGTACTGCATCGGCTGGCTGGTGGCGTCCTGGTGGTTCACCATCAGCTTGTACCAAAGGCCGGATGCGAGCCGGTCGCCGATCAGGGCGGAGGCCTGGTAGTTGCGATAGCGGTCTTTCAGGCCGTAGTTGTCGTACTGCTGGACCTGGGAAGCGATGCGCGCCGAGCCGCTGAAGGTGGTGGGCTTGCTGGTGGTGATGGCGATGGTGGTGCCGATGGAGTTGCCGGGATGGACGGCGGAGAAGGGGCCGTACAGCACGTCGACGCGCGCCATTTCTTCCGGCGCCACCATGTTCCAGCGCGGCGCGTCGAAGCGGCCGAGGAAGTTCGACAGCAGGTAGCCGTCCATCAGCACCAGCGCGCGCGGCGCCTGCGAAGTGGAGAAGCTGCGGCCGCCGACCAGGGCATTGCGGTCGCCGCTGTAGCGCTTGCGGATGGTCATGCTGGGCAGGTTGCGCAGCGCGTCCTCGGGGTTGAAGATGTTCTGCTGCTGGCGCAGCTCTTCCTGAGTTTTGCTGACGGCATACGCCGGCAGGCCGGCGGCGGGCGCCTTGGCGGCGCTGACGGTGACGCTTTGCATGGCGGCCGCGCCGGCTGTTGCACCGGATATTGCGCCGTCGCCGTCCTCTGCCTGGGCGGGCAGCCAGCAGGCCAGGCCGAGCGAGATGGAGGCGGCCAGGGGGCTTCTTGGTATGGGCATGGTTTGAGTTGCGGTAAGGTTATCGGTCGTCGTTTGCATTGACGCTTCAAATGCAACAGACTTGCAATAATATTGCGGCCGGCCCGTAAACGCAACTCAATTGCAATAAATATGCACCCTTTGGCCCGCCGGCCCGGCGGCGCCGGCAGGCGTTCCTATGTGCGCAGGGTCATCAAGCCGTACACTTGGTCGACCAGGGCGCGCACCTGCGGCGAGTCCGCGTTGCGCGGGCGCGGCAGGCCGACGGCGACTTCGTGCCGTACACGGCCCGGATCGCTGGACAGGATGACGATGCGGTCCGCCATCATCACCGCTTCCTCGATATTGTGCGACACCACCAGCATGCCGCGCGTGGCAATGCGGCCCCCGTCCCACAGGTCCAGGATGTCGTTGCGCAGCGTTTCGCCGGTGAGCACGTCCAGCGCCGAGAAGGCCTCGTCCATCAGCAGCAGGTCCGGGTTGGTGGCCAGCGCGCGCGCAATACCCACGCGCTGGCGCATGCCGCCCGACAGCTCGCGCGGCAGCGCGCCGCCGAAGCCCGCCAGGCCGATCAGCTCCAGCATCGCACCGGCGCGCCGTTCACGCTCGGCGGGCGCTACGCCCTGCGCCTCCAGCCCCAGTTCCACGTTCTGCTGCACCGTCAGCCACGGGAACAGGGCGAAGGACTGGAACACCATCGCCACGCCGCCGGCCGGGCCGGCGATCCGCTCGCCGCGGTAGGCCGCGCTGCCCTGGTCCGCCGCCACCAGGCCCGCCATGATGCGCAGCAGCGTGGACTTGCCGGAACCGGACTTGCCCAGCAGTGCCACGATTTCTCCCTCGCGCAGCGAGAAATCCACGCCGTCCAGGACTACGCGCGGCGCGCCGTCCGCCTTGTTGAAGGACTTGCCGACCCCGGTCAGCTCCATCAGAATATGTTCAGCCATGCCAGCTCCCCGTTTGATTAACCCAGTCCACGCTCTTCGGCCAGCCGGTACAGGCGGGTCCAGAAGAAGCGGTTCAACAGCATCACGAATGTGCACATCACGCCGATGCCCAGCGCAATGCGATGGAAGTCGCCCGCGTCGGTCATCTGCTTGATGTAGCTGCCCAAGCCATCGGCCGCCAGCGTGGTGTGGCCCCAGCTGACGTACTCGGCCACGATGCTGGCGTTCCACGAGCCGCCGCAGGCGGTGATGGCGCCCGTTACGTAGGCGGGAAACACGGCGGGCAGGTAGACGCGCTTCCATTTCAGCCAGCCCTTCAGGCCCAGGCTGTCGGCCGCCAGGCGCAGCTCGTTCGGCATGGTGGATGCTCCCGCCACTACGTTGAACAGGATGTACCACTGTGTGCCGAACACCATCAGGGGGCTGAGCCAGATATTCGGGTTCAGCTTGTAGGCCACCATCAGGTAGACCACCACCGGGAACATCAGGTTGACGGGAAAGGCGGCGAGGAACTGCGCCGCCGCCTGCATGCCTTGCGCCCATCGCGGCCGCAACCCTATCCACACCGCCACCGGCACCCACAGCAGCGACGCCAGTGCGATCAGCACCATCACGCGCAGCAGCGTGACCATGCCCAGCCAGCCCACGTGCGCCACTTCGGGCCAGCCCACGGCGCCGTGCACGAAGACGGCCAGCCGCTGCGCGGCCGCCAGGGACGCCAGCGTGACGGCCGTGTCCAGGACGCGCGGAGCGTGCCGCGCAGCCGCCCGCCAGTAGGGCCGGGACGCCGCGCCTGCCGTGACAGGGCCCGGCGCCGCCGCGAACCAGCCCAGCGTGCCGCGCATGCAGCGCCGGAAGCGGTCCGCCAGCCTGCGCAGCCAGCGGCTGCGGCGGCCCCAGTCCAGCAGCCAGGAACGCTGCGCCGTGCCGCCCTGCGCGTCCTCGAAGCGGAATTTGTCCGCCCACGCCAGCAGGGGACGGAAGAACAGCTGGTCGCACAGCAGGATCCCGGCCAGCATGGCGGCGATGGCCAGCGCGATGGCGCGGCTGTTCCCGGTCTCGATGGCCAGCGCGATATAGGCGCCGATGCCGGGCAGCTTGATGTCCTGGCCCGCCACCGGGATCGCCTCGGCCGCCACCAGGAAGAACCAGCCGCCGGACATGGACATCATCATGTTCCACAGCAGGCCGGGCATGGCGTAGGGCAGCTCCAGGCGCCAGAAGCGCTGCCAGCCGGACAGGAGGAAGACGCGCGCGGCCTCGTCCAGCTCCGCCGGCACGCTGCGCATGGACTGGTACAGGCTGAACGCCATGTTCCACGCCTGCGAGGTGAAGATGGCGAAGATGGCCGCGCATTCCACCCCCAGCAGGCTGCCTGGGAAGAGGGCGATGAAGGGCGCAATGGCGATGGCCTGGAAGCCCAGGATGGGCACGGACTGCAGCACGTCCAGCAGCGGCAGCAGCACCTTTCCGGCCGCGCGGCATTTCGCCGCCGCCGTGGCGAAGACGAAGGCGAACAGCAGCGAACAGCCGAGCGCCAGGAACATGCGCAGCAAGGTGCGCAGCAGGTAGTAGGGCAGTTGGGCCGCGTCCAGCACGATGGTGTGGTGAAGGCTGAGCAGGGGGCTGAATGAGGTGAACATCGGCATTCCCGGTACAGGCCGCGCAAGGCAGCCGGGTTCCGGCCCGCGCGCGCATCGCAGGCGTGCGCGGGCCACGGTGCATGGGCCGCAAGGGCTGCATGCAATCGGTTTGTGTGCGGGGAATGTCCTGCGCCGGAGAGCCTCCGGGCGGGATAGACACCGTCATCCGCCGGCGGCGGGATGACGGCAGGGGGAGCCTGCGTTATCTTGCCGGGGCGGGGCCAGGACGCGCCTGGCGACAACTACCACTCGAACAAGTGCCCATGAAGGGACTCCATAAAATATGAACAAGGCGCAGTGTATTTATCAACTTGCGCCTGGTCAAGACAGTTCCGGCCGTCCTAAGGCGGTTCTAAGTGAAGTCCACGTGACATCGACTGTTGTGTTCTCCCCAATCGATGTCCTAAACAACTGCAAAATTGCAGAACGGAACCGGTAGTCCGCAGGGAAATGTTTATAATCTTTTCAACGTAGTTATTCGAGAGACAGGCCATGCCGATACGCGCGCACCGCAGCATCATCCTGCCCTTGCTCTTCGGCGCCGCGGCGGCCAGCGCCGAAGCCCTGCCGGACGCCGACCTGGCCGATCTGTCGATTGAACAATTAAGCAATATCGTCGTCAATTCCGTGTCGCGCCAGGATGAACGCCTGAACAATGCGGCCGCCTCCATCTTTATCCTCACCGGCAGCGAACTGCGCCGAAGCGGCGTGCGTTCATTGCCGGAAGCGCTGCGGCTGGCGCCCAATCTGCAGGTGGCGCGGGTGGACGCGCGCAACTACGCGGTCGCCGCGCGCGGCTTCAACGGCGCCTTCACCAACAAGCTGCTGGTGCTGATCGACGGGCGCAGCATCTATACGCCGCTGTTCTCCGGCGTGTTCTGGGACGCGCAGGACGTGGTGATGGAGGATATCGAGCGCATCGAGGTCATCAGCGGGGCCGGCGCCACCATCTGGGGCGTGAATGCCGTCAACGGCGTGATCAACATCATCACGCGCTCGGCCAAGGACACGCAGGGCGGCCTGGTGAGCGCGGCGGCCGGTGCGGACGAGAAGGACGGCACCGCGCGCTACGGCGGCCGCACGGAGAACGGCAGCCACTACCGGCTGTACGCGCGCTATATGGACGTGGACGACACCAGCACGGCGGCCGGCGTCAGCACGCGCACCGGCATGCGCCGCCGCCAAGCCGGCTTCCGCGCCGACATGGACCTGCTGCAGGGCGGCCTCATGATGACAGGCAATGCCTACCAGGGCGCGCTCGGCCAGCGCAACACGCGCGACATCCGCATCGCCGGCGCCAACCTGGTGAACCGCTACATGCGCAAGCTGGCCGACGATTCCGACCTGCGCCTGCAGCTGGTGCTGGACCACACCGAGCGCAACCAGCCGAACAACTTCATCGAGCGGCGCGACACGGTGGAGATCGAAGCCCAGCACGGCGTGCGGTTCGGCGGCGTGCACAGACTGGTATGGGGCGGCGGCTACCGCCGCAGCTGGGACGACATCACGCCGATCGGCTTCACCTTCGAGCCCAACAAGCTGGCCATGCACTGGGGTAACTTGTTCGCGCAGCACGAAATCGCCGTCACGCCGCAGCTGAACCTGACCGCCGGCCTGAAAGTGGAACACAACAACTACACCGGCGCCGAATACCTGCCCAGTATGCGCATGGCGTGGACGCCGGACACGCGCCAGCTGGTCTGGGCCAGCCTGGCGCGGACCGTGCGCGCGCCGTCGCGCGTGGACCGCGACTGGTACGCGCCGGCCCAGCCGGTGATCATAGCGGGCCAGCCGCGCTTCCTGGTGGCGGGCGGCAGGAGCTTCGAGTCCGAGGTGGCCAATATGGCCGAGCTGGGCTACCGCGCGCAGCCGAATCCGCGCTGGAGCTATTCCGGCACGCTGTTCTTCGGCGACTACGACAAGCTGCGCACCGCCGAACCGCTGCCGGTGCTGGGTTTTGAATTCCGCAACCTGGGCAAGGCCACCACGCGCGGCCTGGAGCTGTGGGGGCGCTGGCAAGCGATGCCGGCCTGGCGCCTGAGCGCCGGGCTGATCGCGCAAAAGGTCAAGCTGGGCCTCAAGCCGGGCAGCCGCGACAGCGTTACCAACGCCTTGTTCCAGCCCAACGACCCCCGCCTCAACTGGCAGCTGCGTTCTTCCTACGACTTCTCGGACACCCAGCAGCTGGATGTGACGCTGCGCTACAATGGCAAATTGCCGCACCCGGTGGTGCCGTCTTATTACGAGATGGATGTGCAATGGCTGTGGCGTGTGCGGCCGGAGCTGGATGTGGCGCTGATCGGCCAGAACCTGCTGCATGCCACACACCCTGAATGGGCCGCTGCACCCGGGCGCAGCGTCTACGAACGTAGCGCATTGCTGAAAGTGACATGGCGATTCTAATTCCTCCCGCCGCCGGCCTTTTCACGCTGCCGGCGCGCCGCCCCTGGACCGAGTTCGCCGGCGCGCGCTGGCTGATGCTGGCGTGCTATCTGTGCCTGGCGCTGAGCTGCCTGGCCGGCGGCGCCGACGCGCCGGTGGCGGCGCCGGCCAATGTCGAGCGCAACGTGAAGGCCGCCTTCCTGTACAAATTCCTCGGCTACGTCGAGTTCGGCAACGGCCAGGACGCCGGCGGCCCGCTGACGGTGGGCGTGGTGGGCGCGGACGATATCGCCGCCGAGCTCACGCGCATCACCACCGGCCGCATGGTGGGCGCGCGCCCCGTGGCCGTGCGCCAGCTGCGCGAAGGCGACGCGCTGAGCGGCCTGCACATGGTGTTCATCGACAGCGGCGCGGCGCGGCCGCTGGCGCTGCTGCGCGCGGCGCAGCAGGCCGGCGTGCTGAGCGTGACCGACACCGAGGACGGCCTGCAGCAGGGCAGCGTCATCAATTTCCGCCTGGTGGAAGACCGGGTGCGTTTCGAAGTGTCGATCCCGGCCGCCGAGAAAAGCCATCTGAAACTCAGTTCGCGCCTGCTGGCGGTGGCCTACCACGTGAAAAAAGGCGGCTCATGATGTTTGCGCGCCTGAAACCAGGCACGGTGCGCGGCAAGCTGATCCTGATGGCCCTGGCCACTACCTTCGTGGCGCTGGTGGCCTCGTCGGCGGCCATGCTGCTGTACGACCTGGATTCCTTCCAGCAGTACTGGGTGGACGACATGACCACCCAGGCCGAGATCGTGGCGGCGGTCAGCACGTCCGCGCTCAGCTTCAACGACCAGAAGGCGGCGCGGCAGAACCTGTCGCTGTTGCGGGTGCGGCCGCAAATCCAGGCCGGCGCCATCTACGACGCCAACGGCAGGATGTTCGCCGCCTACGCCCAGTCGCTGGAGGATACGCCGGTGTTCCCGGCCAAGCCGGGCCGGCCGGGCTACGCCATCGAGAGCGGGCGCCTGGTGGTGAACCACCCCATCGTGGAAAACGGCGAAGTGATCGGCACGGTCTACCTGAGCGCGCGCTACCGGCTCATCGAGCGGGTGCGCAGCTACGCGGCCATCCTGGGCGGCGTGATGGTGCTCAGCCTGCTGCTGGCGGCGCTGGTGGCGAGCCGGCTGCAGCGCAGCATCACGCAGCCGCTGGCGGCGGTCACCGGGGTGGCCCAGGAGGTGATGCAAAAGCGCGATTTCAGCCTGCGCGTGCCGCCGTCGGGCAGCGGCGAAATCGGCACCCTGGTGGCCGCGTTCAACAACATGCTGGCCGAAGTGGGGCGGCGAGCCTACGCGCTGCAGGAGGCCAACCAGACGCTGGAACACGAAATGACGGTGCGCCAGGGCGCCGAGCGCGCGTTGCTGCTGGCGGACCGGCGCAAGGACGAATTCCTGGCCACGCTGGCGCACGAGCTGCGCAATCCGCTGGCGCCGATCCGCACCGGGCTCGACATCCTGCGCGTGAACCCGAACGACCTGGCGGCCGGCAGCCGGGCGCGCGTCATCATGGAGCGCCAGCTCAAGCAGATGGTGCGGCTGGTGGACGACCTGCTGGACGTATCGCGCATCAACACCGGCAAGCTGGCGATACAGCGCGCGCCGCTGCAGCTGCACGCGGTGGTGAGCGACGCGCTGGAACTGGTGCGGCCCTACCTGGCCTCGCTCGGCCACGCGCTGGAGGTGGAACTGCCGCCGCCGCCGGTGTACATCAACGGCGACGCCACGCGGCTGGCGCAGGTGCTGTCGAACCTGCTGAACAACGCCGCCAAGTACACCGACCGGGGCGGCCGGCTGTCGCTGCGGGCGGCGGTCGAGGACGGCCTGCTGCGGATACGCGTGCGCGACAACGGCATCGGCATCGCGCCGCACATGCTGGGCGAGATCTTCGACATGTTCGTGCAGGCCGACACCTCGCTGGAGCGCAGCACGGCCGGCCTTGGCGTGGGCCTGTCGCTGGCGCGCAGGCTGGCGGAGCTGCATGGCGGCAGCGTCGCGGCGGCCAGCGCGGGGCCGGGGCAGGGCAGCGAATTCACCGTCACCCTGCCGCTGATGGCGACCCCGCCGGAGGCCGTCACGCTGGCGCCGCGCGCCGGCGGCGAGCGTCCTGCCTACCGCATCCTGCTGGTGGACGACAATACCGATTTCGTCGACAGCATCGGCGGCCTGCTGCGCGCCGCCGGCCACACGGTGCGGGTCTGCCACGACGGCATACAGGCGCTGGACGTGGCGGACCTGTTCGCGCCCGACTTCGCCTTCCTCGACATCGGCCTGCCGCAGCTGAACGGCTACGACCTGGCACGCGCGCTGCGGCGCCTGCCGGGGCTGCGCGGCACGGTGCTGGTGGCGGTCACCGGCTGGGGCCAGCAGAAGGACCGGCAACTGGCGTTCGAGGCCGGATTCCAGCACCACCTGGTGAAGCCGGTAGGCTTCGAGCAGATCCTGGCCATCCTGTACGGCGAAAAATGCGGTTGCTAAAGTTTGTTAATTCGCCAATACTGGCGCTTTGCTATTGTCATAACCCTGCCATGCTGAAAAAATCCCTGTGTGCCGCCGTGCTGGCGCTGGCCTCCCTGCAAAGCGTTGCCGCCGCCGAGCTGCCGTCCTATCCCTTCATCCACGCGCGCGGCACCGGCTTCATGTACGTGGCGCCGGACCAGGGCGAGATCGATTTCGATGTCTCGGCCTACGATGCGAACGCGGAGGCGGCGGTGGCCGTGGTCCAGGAACGCGTGCTGGAGATCCGCGCGCTGCTGGCCGGGCAGGGCGTGCCCGACGCCGACGTGGAAGTGCGCGACATGCGGCGCCAGATCCGCAAGGCCAGCGTCACGGCGTCCGAGCCGGAATACGACATCAAGTGCTCGATCCACATCGTGGTGCGCGACCTGGGCAAATGGCGCGGCATCATGATGCCGCTGCTGAAGAAGCAGAACCTGGACGCCTTCGCCGCCACCTTCAGCCTGAAGGACCGAGCCACGGTGGAGGCTGAACTGATGGGGCACGCGGTGCGCGAAGCGACGGCCAAGGCGGACGCCATGGCCAAGGGCTTCGGCAAGCGCGTGGGGCCGGTGGCCGGCGTGTCGTCCGACGAGATCAAGAACCTCACCCGTTCGATCGGCCTGGCGCCGGTCGAATGGCCGCGCAACAGCAACAGCACCAACGCCAAGCGCAACGAGCAGGACCCGGCGGACTTGCTGATGGTGAGCGCGATGAAGCTGTCGCAGTCGGTCGACGTGCTGTTCCGCTTCAAGTAGTCCCGTGGCGCGCAAGGCCGCTTCCGCAGCTTCCACCGCTCCCTGCGCTGCACGGGCTCCGGGCCGGGGCTTGCGCCTGGCCCTGGCCCTGGCGTCGGCCGTGGCGCTCGGCGGCTGCGCCGGCAGCATGGACAGGCTGCGCAGCCTGACCGGCCTTGGCGGCGCCAAGCCGCCCGCACCGAAGCAGGCCGCCGCCGCGCCGCGCGCCACAGGTTCGGCTGCCGGCGCCCCTGGAGCCGCTGCCGCGCGCCCCGGCGCGGCGGCGTCGCAGAAGGCCGGGGCAGGCCAGCCGGCGGACCTGCCCGCGCCCGGCATGGTGGCCGCCTGGCTCACCACCGGCGACCAGTCCCGCCTGCTGCAGCGCCAGCCGGACGCGCCGCTGGCCGCGCTACCGCGCGCGCTCACGCCCTGGTCGGCCGGGGTGGAAACGGCCGGCCCGCTGGCCGCTGCCGGCCTTACGATCGACATCGCCACCGGCCCCGCTGCGCGGCGCCAGCAGATGTCCGGCTTCGGCGCAGGGCTGAGCGCCTCGTCCGCCTGGCTGCTGGCCGAAAAGCTGGACGGCGCCCGGCGCCAGGCCTTGCTGGCCGAGCTGTACGGCCCGCCGCCCGGGATCGGGCTCAGCGTCGCGCGCCTGCCGCTGGGCGCCAGCGAATTCGCGCGCAGCCAGTACAGCTACAACGACCTGCCGCCCGGCCAGAGCGACGACGGCCTGGCCCAGTTCTCCATCGACCCCGACCGCGCCTACCTGCTGCCGCTGGTGCAGGACGCGCTGGCCCGCAACCCGGACCTTGAACTCATCGCCAGTCCCTCCAGCGCGCCCGGCTGGATGAAAACCAGCGGCAGCCTGCTGCAAGGCGCGCTCAAGCCGGAAGCCTTCGACGCCTACGCCCGCTACCTGAAGCGCTACGTGGACGTGTACCTGGAGGAGGGCATCCCCATCCACGCCATCACGCTGCAGAGCGATCCCGCCGCCGACCTTGCCGACGCCCCTTCCATGCGCCTGGACGACGCCGCCCGCGCCCAGCTGATCGGCAAGCATCTCGGCCCGCTGCTGGAAGACGAAGGCCCGCTGATACTCGAATGGGACGGCAACCGCGACGCCCCGCAAGCGCCGCTCAAAGTCTTGCAGGACAAGGCTGCAGGCCCCTACGTGGCCGGGGTGGCCTGGCACTGCTACGCCGGCGGCGTGGACGCGCAAGCCGCCGTGGCCGCCGCCCACCCGGGCAAGTCCAGCTACCTCACCGAATGCTCCGGCGGCGCCTGGGCGCCCGCCTGGCGCGACAACCTCACTCACTTCGGCCGCACGCTGGTGCAGGGCGCCGCGCGCGGCGCGGCCAGGGGCATCATGTTCGGCAACCTGGCGCTGGACGAGCAGGGCGGCCCGCGCATCGGCGGCTGCCGCGGCTGCCGTGGCGTGGTCACGGTGGGCGAGGACGGCGCCGTCACGCGCAACCCGGAGTATTACGCGCTGGCCCACGCCAGCCGCTTCGTGCGCCCCGGCGCCTGGCGCCTGGCCTCGACGCCTTCGAACGCCGGCGCGGCCGGAAATGGCAGCAGCGGCATCGACAGCGCCGCCTTCGAAAACCGCGACGGCTCCGTGGTGCTGGTGGCCGTCAACTCCGCTGCAGAGCCGCGCACCTTCGCCGTCCGCGCCGCCGCCGCCGGCTTCAGCGCCACCCTCCCGCCGGCCAGCATCGCCACCTACATCTGGCGGCCCGAACCCTAGCCGGCGGCGCAGCGGCAGCCGGGGATTCGGCGTAGAATCGGCGCTTAGCCGAGAGGAGCGCCATGCTGTTCGATTTGACCGACTTACGCCTGTTTATCCACATCGCCGAACTGAAAAGCCTTACCCGCAGCGCGGAGCGCATGCATATGTCGCTGGCGGCGGCCAGCAACCGGGTGAAGGAACTGGAGGCGCGCTTCGGCACGCGGCTGCTGTACCGCGAGAACAAGGGCGTGCAGCTGTCGCCTGCCGGCGAAACGCTGCTGGCGCACGCGCAGCAGTTCATGCAGCTGGTGGAGCGCCTGAAAAGCGAGATGCAGCAGTATAACAATGGCATCAAGGGGCATATCCGCATCTTCGCCAACACCACCGCCGTCACCGAATTCATGCCGGAAGTGCTGGGCCGCTTCCTCGGCGTGCATCCGCAGGTGAACGTGGCGCTGGAGGAGCGGCTGAACCAGGACATCATCCGCGGCGTGCAGGAAGGCACGGCCGATATCGGCATCGCGGCCGGGCCGGTGCAGGGCGCGGGCCTGGAGATCATCCCGTTTTCAACCGACCGCCTGGTGCTGGCCACGGCGCAGGACCATCCGCTGGCGGCGCGCGGCCAGATCGGCTTTGCCGAAACGCTGGATTACCAGCACATCGGCCTGCACGAAGGCAGCACTTTGCAGCACTTCCTGGCGCGCGCGGCGCACGAGGCGGGCCAGCGGCTGCAGCTGCGCATCCAGGTGCGCGGCTTCGAGGCCATGTGCCGCATGGTGGAGAACAATGTGGGCATCGCGATCCTGCCGCATTCCTCCGCGCTGCGCCTGAGCCGGGGCATGAAGCTGGCGCTGGTGGAGCTGACGGAGCCGTGGGCGGTGCGCGAACGCAGCGTGGTGGTCCAGAAGCTCGACGCGCTGCCGTTGTATGCGCGCGAGCTGGTGGACTTTATCTGCACGATGGAGGCGAAGTAGTTACTTGCCTTCGGCGGCCGCCGCTTCCTTGTTGAACGTGGCGATCAGCTCTTTGCCGATGCGGTCTTCCATGGTTTTCTGCACCGGCAGCAGGGCGGCGCGCCAGGCGGCTTTTTCCTGCGGCGTCAGCGTGTAGACCTCGGTCTTGCCGGACTTGCGGATGGCGTCCATCGCGGCGTCGTTCTCCTTCTGCGCAATGTCGTTGGCGTACTTGGTGGCTTCCTTCATGGCGCCGTCCAGCGTGCTGCGGACGTCGGCCGGCAGCGCGTCCCAGAATTTCTTGTTCACGATGACGGCGTAGCCGATGTAGCCGTGGTCGGACACGGTCAGGTGCTTCTGTACCTCGTGCACCTTCTGCGTGTAGATGTTGGACGGCGTGTTCTCGCTGCCGTCCACCACGCCGGTTTGCATGGCCTGGTAGACCTCGGAGAAGGCCAGCACCTGCGGGTTGGCGCCCAGCGCCCGCATCTGCGCGTCCAGCACCTTGGACGACTGGATGCGCATCTTGGTGCCTTTGAAATCGGCCGGCGTGCGCAGCGGCTTGTTGGCCGTCATTTCCTTAAAGCCGTTGTCCCAGAACGCCAGCCCGACGATGCCCTTGGACTCCAGTTTCTTCAGCAGCGATTTGCCGACCGGCCCTTCGTTCACGCGCGCCAGCGCGGCCTTGCTGGGCAGGATGTAGGGCAGGTCGTAGACTTCGAATTCCTTCACGCCCAGCGGGCCGAACTTGGACAGCGACGGCGCCAGCATCTGCACCGATCCCAGCTGCAATGCCTCCAGTTCCTCCTTGTCCTTGTACAGCTGGCTGTTCGGATACAGCTCGACTTTCACGCGCCCCTTGGTGGCCGCCTCGGCCAGCTCCTTGAACTTCTGCGCGCCTTTGCCTTTCGGCGTGTCGGCCGCGACCACGTGGCTGAACTTGATGATGATGGGGTTTTGCGCGTAAGCGCTGGCCGCGAATACGGTAACGGCGGCGAACAGCAGGGATTGCAGTTTCATGGTGTCTCCAGCAGGTGAGGGGCTCTTGCCGGCCCCTTGAGGGTTTCAGTACGGGCTAATGCAGATTCTTTCGCGCCGCCTCGGAGGCGATGCGCTGCGCCAGCAGCAGCACAGGCTTGTCTATCATCTTGCCGTCCACCGCGACGGCGGCGCCGCGCGCGCCCTCGGCGGCGGACAGCACGCGCTGCGCCCACGCCACTTCCTCGCCGGACGGCAGGAAGGCGCGGTTGACCGCGTCCAGCTGGTCCGGGTGGATGCACAGCTTGCCGCCGAAGCCCAGGCGGTGCGCGTAGCGGGCGTCGTCCTCGGTGGCGGCGGCGTCGATGGCGGTGGTGATGCCGTCCACCGGCGCGCGCAGGCCGGCCAGGCGCGAGGCCAGCACGATCTGCGAGCGGAAGTAGAGCAGCTCGTCGCGCTCGCCATGGATGCCCATATCAAGCTTGAAGTCGATGGAGCCGAACATCAGGCGCTGCACGCGCGGCGCGGAGACGATCTGGCTCATGTTGGCGAAGCCCTGCGCGGTTTCGATCAGCGGGAACAGCGGCGCGCTGGACGAGGCGCTGGCCACGTCGGCCACGCGCTCGGCCTTGGGCAGCACGATGCCGGCGATGCCGGGGCGGTGGCACAGGATCAGGTCGTCGCCGAAGCAGCCGGAGTTCACGCAATTGACGCGCACCAGCACCGGCACGTGCGGCGCGCGGCCCTCGGGGCTGGACAGCCAGTTCTCCAGCGCGTCGCGCGCCGCGCCCTTGGCGTTGGGCGCGACCGCGTCTTCCAGATCGATGATGACGGCGTCCGCGCCCGAGGCGCAGGCCTTGGCGAAGCGGTCGGGCCGGTCGCCGGGGACAAACAGGAAGGAATGGGCCAGGGCCAGCCTGGCGTCGGGTGGGGCAGCATGTACGGCAGTGCTCATAAGAGGTCTCCCATATTGGTAATGCGGCTTATAGTCCAGATTTTGTCGGCCAGTGCGGCCATTTCAGCCGGCGTGGCGGCCCCGCTGAAGGCGGCCAGGCGCGCGGCTTTGTCTTCCAGCTCGGTGCGGCTCAGGGTGTTGCCGGGGTCTCCTTTGGGTTCGTCGACGCGGCCGTGCAGCGTGCGGCCGTCCGTGGTGCCCACGGTGACCTTGCCTATCCAGCGGGCCGGGTAGGCCTGGTCAACCTCTTTATCGAGCACCATGTGTACTTTGCCACGGAATTGGGCAACGCGCTGCGTATTGAAGCTGGACTCGAATTCGGTCAAGCCGGCGCTGCCGAATTCGGCGATCAGGCCCAGCACCGTGCCCATGGAGAACTTGGCCTGGTGCACCGTCTGCGGGTTGCTTACGGGGCCTAGCACGTCGATGGCGCCCTGGTGCACGTGGCAGTCGACGCGGGCGATCTGGTCCAGCGTGAGCCGGTGTTCGCGCATCACCTGCTGCAGCGCGTCGGCGGCGGGGTGGGTGTGGCGGCAGCTGGCATGGAATTTGAACGAGGTTTCGGCCAGGGTCCAGCGGAAGCCCAGGCGGTCGGTCAGCCTCGCCGGATCGGCGTCGCGCGTCATGCCGGCGCCCATGCCTTGCGCGCCTTCCAGGATGCGGCGCGCGCCGGTGAAGCCGGCCTGGGCCAGGAAGGCCGACATCAGGCCGTCGCTGGCGGCTTTGGCGGTGTGCAGCTGCTTGGAGTCGGCCGCGTCGCGCAGGAATTCCCACAAGCCGGCGGCCTGGGTGCCGGCCGAGCCGAAGGCGTGCAGCATCTGTTCCGGCGTGAGGTTGAGCAGGCGGCCCGCCGCCGCTGCGGCGGCGATGGTGCCGGCGGTGCCGGTGGTGTGGAAGATCTTGTAGTGCGGGCGGCCGAGGAATTCGCCGACGCGGATACCCACCTCGTAGCCCGCCACCACGGCCGTCAGCAGATCGCGCCCGGAGCGGCCCAGCGCCTGGGCCACCGCCAGCGCGGCCGGGAACACCACGGCGGCGGGGTGGAACACGGAGCCGTTGTGGACGTCGTCCTGCTCGGCGTAGTGGGACGCGGCGGCGTTCACCATGGCGGCGAACATGGGCGCGGCGTGGCTGCGGGAGATCAGGATTTCGCAAGGGCCGGTGTTGCCGCCGCCCATCTGTTCGGCGTAGAGGGCGATGGTCTCCACCGGGCGCGCGCCCTTGCCGGCCAGCGCCGAGCCGGCCCAGTCCAGCAGCAGGTCCTCGGCCCGGCGCAGCACGTCGTGCGGGATGGTCTCGAATTGCAGCGTGGCGGCGAAGGAGGCCAAGGCCAGGCTGGGGTGGTTGATCGCGTTCATGGTGTCTCCGGTGGCGGCGGATTGGACGGCTGGCACGGCTTACACCGCTTTGGCCGCGTGCAGGGCGGCGACGGCGTCGGCGCCGTAGCCCAGGCTTGCCAGGATCGCGTCCGTGTGCTGGCCCAGGGCCGGCACCTCGTCCATGCGCGCGGCGTAGGTGTTCGGCACACCGGGCGGCAGCAGCGCGGGCATGGGGCCGGCCGGCGTGCCGACTTCCACCCAGCGCTCGCGTGCCTTGAGCTGCGCGTGCCGCCACAGGTCGTGCATGGTGTTCATGTGCGCGTTGGCGATCTGCGCGCTGTCCAGCCGTTCGATCACCTGTTCCGCCGTCAGCTTCGAAAACACTTCCACGATCATCTCGCGCAGCTCCTGCCGCGCCGCCGTGCGCACGGCATTGGACGAATAGCGCGCGTCCTTCGCCAGCTCCGGCTGCAGCAGCACCTTGTTGCAGAACAGTTCCCACTCGCGTTCATTCTGCAAGCCCAGCATCACGGTCTTGCCGTCGCCGGCGGGGAAGGGGCCGTAGGGATAGATGGTGGCGTGCGCGGCGCCGGCGCGCGGCGGCGGCGAGGCGCCGTCCATCGCGTAGTACAGCGGGTAGCTCATCCACTCGGCCATGCTCTCCAGCATGGACACGTCGATATTGCAGCCTTGCCCCGTCTTGCCGCGCTGGATCAGCGCCGCCAGGATGTTGGTGTAGGCGTACATGCCGGCCGCGATGTCGGCGATCGAGCAGCCTGCCTTGGCCGGTTCGTCCGGCGAGCCGGTAATCGACAGGAAGCCCGATTCGCTCTGGATCAGCAGGTCGTAGGCCTTCTTGTCGCGGTAAGGGCCATCGGCGCCGTAGCCGGAGATGTCGCATACGATCAGGCGCGGATAGCGCTCCTTCAGCGCGTCGTAGGACAGGCCCAGGCGCGCGGCGGCGCCGGGCGCCAGGTTCTGCACCAGCACGTCCGCCCCGGCCAGCAGCTTGCCGAGGATGACGGCGGCTTCATCGTGCTTCACGTCCAGCGTCAGGCTTTCCTTGGAACGGTTGGTCCACACGAAGTGCGAAGCCAGGCCGCGCGCGCGGGCGTCGTAGGCGCGGGCGAAGTCGCCCACGCCGGGGCGCTCCACCTTGATGACGCGCGCGCCCAGGTCGGCCAGCTGGCGGGTGCAGAACGGCGCGGCGATCGCGTGTTCCAGCGTTATGACGGTGATGCCATCGAGCGGGCGCATGGTGCTCTCCTCAGAACGAGCGCGGCATGCCGAGCACGTGCTCGGCCACGAACGACAGGATCAGGTTGGTGGAGACGGGCGCCACCTGGTACAAGCGCGTTTCGCGGAACTTGCGTTCCACGTCGTACTCGTGGGCGAAGCCGAAGCCGCCGTGGAACTGCAGGCAGGCGTTGGCCGCCTCCCACGACGCGTCGGCCGCCAGCATCTTGGCCATGTTGGCCTGCGTGCCGCAGGGCTGGTGCGCGTCGAACAGCTCGCAGGCCTTGTAGCGCATCAGGTTGGCCGCTTCCAGGTTCACATAGGCTTTTGCGATCGGGAACTGCACGCCCTGGTTCTGGCCGATGGGGCGGCCGAACACCACGCGCTCGTTGACGTACTTGGTCACCTTGTCGATGAACCAGTAGCCGTCGCCGATGCACTCGGCGGCGATCAGCGTGCGCTCCGCGTTCAGGCCGTCGAGGATGTATTTGAAGCCCTTGCCTTCCTCGCCGATCAGGTTCTCGGCCGGGATTTCCAGGTTCTCGAAGAACAGCTCGTTGGTCTCGTGGTTCACCATGTTGAGGATGGGCTGCACCGACATGCCCTTGGCGGTGGCCTCCTTGATATCGACCAGGAAGATCGACATGCCCTCGGACTTCTTGGTCACCTCGGCCAGCGGCGTGGTGCGCGCCAGCAGTATCATCAGGTCCGAATGCTGCACGCGCGAGATCCACACCTTCTGGCCGTTGACCACATAGCGGTCGCCCTTTTTCACGGCGGTGGTCTTGATCTTGGTGGTGTCGGTGCCGGTGGTCGGTTCGGTCACGGCCATCGATTGCAGGCGCAGTTCGCCGCTGGCGATCTTCGGCAGGTAGAAGTCCTTCTGCGCCCTGGAGCCGTGCCGCAGCAAGGTGCCCATGTTGTACATCTGGCCGTGGCAGGCGCCGGAATTGCCGCCGGAGCGGTTGATCTCTTCCATGATGACGGAGGCTTCCGTCAGCCCCAGCCCGGAACCGCCGTACTCCTGCGGGATCAGCGCGGCCAGCCAGCCGGCCTTGGTCAGCGCGTCCACGAAGGCTTCCGGGTAGCCGCGTTTTTCGTCGATGTCGCGGAAGTAGGAGGATGGGAACTCGGCGCACAGTGCGCGCACCGCGTCGCGGATGTCCTGGTGGTCCTGGGTTGGGGTATGCATGGTGTCTTCTCTTTCTAATCCAATTGGGCTTCGGCCTGCATGGCCAGCTCGCCCTTGCTGTTGGCGGCCCACAGCGTGACGGTGCCGTCGCCGTTGCGGCGCGCGTTCACGCTGAAGGGCGCGGTGTCGAACAGCGGCGAGACGGCGCGGAAGCTGAACGCGGCCACGCGCGCCTGCGGCAGTTCGGCGCGCAGCAGTTCCATCAGCAGCGTGGCGATCAGCGGGCCGTGCACGATCAGGCCGGGATAGCCTTCCACTTCCGTGACGTAGCTGCGGTCGTAGTGGATGCGGTGGCCGTTGAAGGTCAGCGCGGAATAACGGAACAGCAGCACCGGGTCCGGCACGATCCGGCGGCTCCATTGCGCCTCGCCGGGCGGCATCTTCGGCGCGGGGCCGGCGCTGCCGGGGGCGGGCATGTCGCGGTAGACGATGTCGTGTTCCTCGGTGATGGCCAGCCGGCCGCCGTGGTGGATCTCGTGACGCACGGTGACGAAGGTGAGCGCGCCGCCGGCGCCGGTCTTGCGCGCGATGTCCAGGATGGTGGAGGTGCGGCTGATGGCGGCGCCCACCGGCACGCTGCCGGGGAAGGTGAGGCGTCCGCCGGCCCACATGCGGCGCGGCTGCGGCACCGGCGGCAGGAAGCCGCCGCGGCGCGCGTGGCCGTCGGGGCCCAGGCCGGACTGCGGCGCCGTGGTCCAGAAATTGATCCAGTGCCACAAAGGCGGCAAAGGTGCGCCGTGCTGCGGCGCGCTCGGATAGTCTAGGGTGGCAGCCAGCGCGGCTACCGCCTCGGGCCGCACCACGTCATGCAGGGTTTCCGTTTTGCCGGTCCACTGCTGCAGCAAGGTAATGTCGTCGGTGTCGGATTTCATGGTGGGCTCGTCAAGATTGAAGCGATGAGCCAGTGTAGGCCGCGCCCCGGCTCGCCACAATTCGCCATTTCGGAAGGGGGGCTTCGCTTCAGCTTGAGGCGGGCCGCCCGGCCAAGCAGAGACAGGAGAACGCCATGAGCCGTATCGTCAGTGCATTTATCCGGGCGCACAGCACGCCCGAGCCGGACATTCCGTCGCCGGAACCGGAAAAGGATCCGCCGCCGGACAATACCCCCTTGCCGGAAACGCCGCCTATCGAGGAACCCGAGCCGCCGCAGCCGCCGATGAAGGCCAGCGGTGACTGAAGGGACAATATTGGCCGGCGAGAAACGCCGTTGCTCGTTAGCTACATATTTTCATGTTTGTGCCCGCCGTCACAGTACAGTCACGAATCTATTCATATAATGAATCATCGACATTCGGTTTATTGATCTCGGAGGCCATCATGGGCAATTCCTTACACAATAAAATCTATCTTGGCCGTCGCCATGCCGCCCTGAACGCCCTGGCCACCAAGCGGGTGCAGGCGCTGCTGCTGTTCACCGCGGTGGCCGGCGCGGCGCTGGCGTGGTTCGCCATCCAGGCGCTGAAGTAAGATTGCCGGCTGCTGATTCAGCCGCCGCAAGGGCCGCCGGGCGCAAGCGCGCGGCCGCATTGCCTTGCCCTGACGCTACAGGGCGCGTACCATGAGGGCCGCAAGTCTCTTTTGGAATTTAGGCAATGAAAAACGAAAAACTCTCCGCCGATGAATACGACGCTCTGAAAGAGGTCGCGCGCGGCCTCAAGCTGGGCGAGCGCATCAGTGCATGCATCGGCCGCAACACCAAGCGCCTGTCCGGGCTCAAGATGTTCAACATCGCCCGCAACGGCCACATCACCCTGACAGACAAAGGCCAGCAGGCGCTGTTCCTGCGCCG
This sequence comes from Massilia sp. BGA-UO-ETr-WB1, assembly GCF_059567845.1. Classification (NCBI taxonomy): domain Bacteria; kingdom Pseudomonadati; phylum Pseudomonadota; class Betaproteobacteria; order Burkholderiales; family Oxalobacteraceae; genus Massilia; species Massilia sp. BGA-UO-ETr-WB1. Next base: position 698,214 of record NZ_JCAQOT010000025.1, read on the forward strand.
CTGCGTGCTCGGCCTGCGCGCAGTCGCGGCCGGCGGCGACGTCAAGCTGGACACCGACGTGGCCACCTTCCTCGGCAAGAAGGGCCACATCGTGGCGCGCGAAGGCGGCTACGACATCACCGACAAGGGCCGCGAATCGCTGGCCGATATCGAAGCCCAAGGCATCTGAGGCCCTACTGATCCCTCCACACTTCAAGGTTTGCAATGGATAGCGCAATGCACTGGTCGGCCCACGAGCTGACGATGACCGTTCTGATGACGCCCGACATGGCCAATTTTTCCGGCAATGTGCATGGCGGTACCATACTGAAATACCTCGACAGCGTGGCCTACGCCTGCGCCAGCCGCTATTCGGGCAGCTACGTGGTGACGCTGTCGGTGGACCAGGTGATGTTCCTGCAGCCCATCCACGTGGGCGAGCTGGTGACCTTCCTGGCCTCGATCAACTACACCGGCAACACGTCGATGGAAGTGGGCATCCGGGTGGTGACGGAAAACATCCAGCAGCGCCTGGTGCGCCACGCGAACAGCTGCTACTTCACCATGGTGGCGGTGGACAAGGACCGCAAGCCGGTCTCCGTGCCGCCGCTGGTGCCCGAATCGGACGAGCAGAAAGCCCGCTTCGAACAAGCCAAGCTGCGCAAGGCCGCGCGCCAGCAGGTCACCGCCAAGCGCAAGTAAGCGCAAGTAAGCCCCGGCAGGCCGCCGTTCAGGCGGCCAGGGTTGAGCTGGCGGAGTCGAGGTGGCGGCCCTGGCGCGCCATTTGTTCGAACTGGTCCGGCGCCACGGGGCGGCTGAAGTAGTAGCCCTGGATGGCGTCGCAGCCGTGCTGCTGCAGGAAGTCCAGCTGTTCGCGGCTTTCCACGCCCTCCGCCACCACGCGCAGCTGCAGGTTGTGCGCCAGCGCGATCACGGACACCACGATGGCCGCGTCGTCCGGATCGGTAACGATGTCGTTGACGAAGGAGCGGTCGATCTTCAGCACGTCGATGGGGAAGTCGCGCAGGTAGGACAGGCTGGAATAGCCGGTGCCGAAATCGTCGATGGACAAGGTGACGCCCAGCGCCTTCAGCTGGTGCAGCAGGTTCACCGCCTGCGCCACGTCGTTCATGAACAGGCTCTCGGTCAGTTCCAGCTCCAGGCAGGCCGGCGGCAGCCCGGTTTCGGCCAGCACGTCCGCAATCGTCTGCACCAGGTCCGGCTGGCGGAACTGGCGCGCCGACAGGTTGACCGCCATCTTCATCGGCGCGTGGCCGTGGCTGTGCTCCAGCCATTCCTTGGCCTGCGCGCAGGCGGTGCGCAGCACCCAGGAGCCGATCGGCACGATCAATCCGGTTTCTTCGGCCAGGCCGATGAAGCGCGCCGGCGACACCAGCCCCAGCTCCGGATGCTGCCAGCGCAGCAGCGCCTCGGCGCCGATGATGCGGCCGCTGTCCAGGTCCACCTGCGGCTGGTAATGCAGCGCGAACTCGCCGCGCTCGAGCGCCTTGCGCAGCGCGTTTTCGATGCGCAGGCGCTCCTGCGCCTCTTCGTTCATGGCCGGCTCGTAGAACTGGAAGCTGTTGCGGCCCAGTTTCTTGGCCGCGTACATGGCGATGTCGGCGTGCTCGATCAGGTGCTGGGCGTTGCCGTTGCCGTCGTAGGAGGCCACGCCGATGCTGCAGGTGACGAAGAATTCCTTGCCCTCCAAGACCACCGGCTGCGCCACCGCGTTCATCACGCGCTGCACGATGTCCGGCGACAGCGTAGCATCGTTCGATTCGCCCAGGATGGCGACGAATTCGTCGCCCGACAGGCGCGCCACGGTGTCGCTGCCGCGCACCGCCGCCAGCAGCCGCTCGGCCACGGCCTGCAGCAGCTGGTCGCCGGCCTTGTGGCCCAGGCTGTCGTTGACGAATTTGAACCGGTCCAGGTCGATCAGCAGCACCCACATCGGGTGGCCGCTGCGGTTGGCGTAGGCAATGGCCTGGCTCAGGCGGTCCTGCAGCAGCGCGCGGTTCGGCAAGCCGGTCAGCACGTCGTGGTGGGCGATGTGGTGGATGCGCTGCTCGGACAGCTTGCGCTCGGTGATCTCGCTGCCGGTGCCGCGGTAGCCCTTGAATTCGCCGCGCGCGTCGTACACCGGCTCGCCGCTGGTGTTAAACCAGCGCACGATGCCGTCGTCGCCGGTGATGGCGTATTCCAGGTTGGAGAACGGCAGGCGCGCCTCCAGCCGGGCGATGTGGTCGCGGCCCCAGCGCGCGGTCAGCATCTCGGGCGTGCTGTCCCAGCGGGTGCGGCCGATGAAGCGGCCCGGGTTGATGTGGCCTTTTTCAAAGAAGCCGTCGGTGATGCTGGTGAAGCGGTAGAAGGCGTCCTGCTCCCAGTACCAGTCCGAGGACAGCGCCAGCAGGCGGCGGAAGCGCTGTTCGCTGTCGAGCAGGGCGCGCTCGGTGTGCTTGCGCATGGCCACGTCGTCGGCCAGGCGCTCGTTGGACTGGCGCAGCTCGGCGGTGCGCGCGTCCACCAGCGTCTGCACGCGGCGCGAGCGCAGCACCAGGCTTTGCACCAGCGCCGCCATCAGCACGCTGAACAGCGCCCCGCCCAGCAGCGTGCACAGGGAGCCGAGATGGCTGTCGATGAAGGGCTGGGGCAGGGCGGTGACGTGCACTTCCCACGGCTGGCCCAGCACGGTGTAGGTCTGGCGGTACAGTGCATGCTGGTGGAAGGCGAACCAGCGCGCCAGCGGGTGGCTGGCGGCGGGCGGCTGCGGCAGCTCGCCGTGGCTGAACACCAGGTTGGCCGCCTGCGCCGGCGCGCCGACGTAGACGCGCAGCGCCAGGCCGCCGTCCTGCAGCAGGCCGGCCGATTGCAGGATCTTGCCCACCAGCGAGGGCGCGCGCAGCACGGTGGCGGTGTCGCCCAGCCAGGCTTCCTTGCGCTCCAGCGCGGTGCCCACCGGCGCGCCGGGGCGGTACACCGGCATCATCATCACCAGGCCCGGCTCGTTGTCCTTGGACTGGGCCAGCTTGAGCAGGCCGGTGGAATGCGGCTGGCCGGTGGTGAGGATCTGGTCGATCGCCAGCGGCACTTGCGGGTTGTAGCCGGAGTCGATGCCGAAGGCGCGCTGGTTGCCGTCCATCGGCTCCAGGAAGTGCACCACGTCGTAGCTGGGGCGCTCGCCGGCCGGGCGCAGCACGCCGTTGGCGTTTTCGGTGATGGTGAAGCCGGGGAAGGTGCGCCGCATCTCCGCCTCGTAGGCCGGGCGCTCGGCCAGCGTCACGGTGCGGTGGTAGTTGAAGGCCTGGATGAAGGGATACTGCTGCAGCAGCGGCGCGGTGAAGTCGCGGAACTGCTGGCGGCTGACCGGGGCGGCAGCCACGAACAACTGGTTGGTCACCTTCAGCACCTGCACGGCGTCGTTCAGGCCGCGCTGGATGGCGCTGGTGCGCAGGTTGGCGCGCTGTTCGAAGTCGAGCTGCAGCTTGCCGTACTCGAGCGCGCCGACCGCGCCGAACAGGATGCCGGTGATCACCAGCCCCGCGCCCAGGGTGCACGCCGCCGCGACGGTCAGGGTGGATTTGCGGCGACGTGTCATTACTTTCCTGTACGGTGAAATCGGCGGGGATGGGGCCGCCACTAGTGTGTCACAAATCTTGCCGTTTGGCATAATCTTGGACAAAAATAATTCCAAACTACAACAATTATTTCATTTTGGCAATATGTCCGGCGCGCCCCGGCCGGCCCGCAGCCAGCGCAGCCGGAACACGGTCCAGTGCGCCAGCAAGCGGTGCGCCAGGCCCCAGGCGGGGCCGCGCCGGTGCGCCGCCCGCTGCAGGGCGCGCTGGGCCGGCGTGGCGCCGCCGCCCGGGCCGCCGCCGGCCTTGATGGCGAACAGCAGGCGGTTGTTGCCGGCAATACCATGGAAGCTGCCCACGCGCTGCTGGAAGCAGGCGCGCAGGCGGCGCAGCACGGCCGGATACTGCGGGTCGTAGCTGAACACATTGGCCACCAGCACGCCGCCCGGGCGCAGCGCGCGGCGGCAGTCGGCGTAGAAGGCGGCGCTGCCCAGCGCGGGCGGCAGGCCGTCCTCGTCGAAACCGTCCACCAGCAGCACGTCGGCGGCGCCGCGCAGGCTGGCCATGTATCGGCTGGCGTCGGCGTGGATGACGCGGAAGCGCTCATCGTCCGGCGGGATGGCGAACTGCTCGCGCAGCGCGATCACGTCGGCCCGCAGTTCCAGCACCGTGATGCGGCTGTGCGGCAGGTAGCGGTAGCAGAATTTGGCCAGCGAACCGCCGCCCAGGCCGACCATGACAATGTGGGCCGGGCGCGGCTGGAACAGCACGAAGCACATCATGGCGCGCGCATAGCTGAGCACCAGCTGGTCGGGATCGGCCAGGTTCATCTCGCTTTGCACCATGCCGGGCTGGAATTCCAGCGTGCGCAGGCCGCCGCGCGTGCTCACGCGCGGCGGGGCTGCCGGCTCTGTTGCGGCGCTGTGGTGCAGAGTGGCGGGCATGGCTTGCTGGCCTTGTTGTCAACCGTTAAGTTCTGATAAGCTCGTGGGATTGTAGCGGAGAGCATGCGGCCGCGCATATTCATTTACACGCACACTATTTATAGGTACATTGCCGACATAGGCAGCGGCCACCGTGGAGAGAGCACACCATGTTTTTAGATCACCCGACCATTACCGCCACAAACAGCTTCACCGAGCCGGACCGCATCGAGCGGCTGGGCCGCGTTTATGGCTACGTGGCGGCGCTGGCCGACATGGCCGGCAAATCCAGCTTCATCGAGAAATTCACCCAGATCCATGACCACAAGGGCACCCTGATCGTGTTCTGGCACGACGCGCCGACCGAGGACGAGAAGGAATTCTTCTCCAAGGCCTGGGCCAGCAAGATCGGCGACGGCAGCACCAACGTCGAACACGAAGTTTAAGCAGGGCCGCAGGCGCGGCCCGGTGTCCCCGACATGGATATAAAAACCCTGGTACTGGCGCTGGCGCTGGGCAATCTGAGCCTGTGCGCGGCGCTGTTCTTTTTCGAGTACGAAAGCAAGAAGTCCCTCAGCCTGTCCACCTGGGCGGTCGCCAAGCAATTGCAGGCGGCGGCCTGGTTCCTGCTGTACTTCCGCGGCGTGCTGCCGGACATGCTCACCGGCCCGCTGGCCAATGTGCTGCTGTTCGCCGGCATGGCGCTGGACGCGGGCGCGCTGTGGGAGGCGGCCGGCCGGCCGGGCTGGCGCCGCCTGCTGCTGCCGGCGCTGGCCGGTGCCTCCTTCGTCTATCTGGCCTGCCACTTCCTGGAAGTGGAGCCGGGCGCGCGCGCGGCCGCCGGCTTCCTGATCGTCAGCGGCTTCTTCCTGTCCGGCGTGGCCGCGCTGGCCGTGGCCTGGCGCGGCGGCAGCATGCTGCGGCGCTACCTGGTGGTCGCCATGGCGGGCCTGAGCGCGCTGGTGGCCGGGCGCGGCGTGCTGGCCGCCACTTATCCCGAGGGCTGGTCCTGGGTGGGGCCGCTGGTGCTGCAGGGCGTGGGTTTCGGCGCGCTGTACCTGATGATGCTGACCAATGCCTTCGGCTACCTGCTGCTGTCGCGCGAAAAGCTGCAGCTGGAGCTGGCGCGCCTGGAGGTGATCGACCCGCTGACGGACGTGCCGAACCGGCGCGGCTTCTACCAGGCGCTGGCGCCGTGGATGGCGCTGGCGCGCCGCCCCGGCCTGCCGACCGCGCTGATCATCCTGAATATGGACCAGTTCAAGCGCGTCAACGACAGCTACGGCCACACGGTGGGCGACGTGGTGCTGAAAGCCATGGTCGAGATCTGCAAGAAACAGCTGCGCGACAGCGACCTGATGGGCCGCCTGGGCGGCGCCGAGTTCGCCATCCAGCTGCCGCGCACCTCGCAGCAGGACGCGGCCATGGTGGCCGAGCGCATCCGCGCCGCCATCGCCGGCCAGCCGGTGCGCGCCGACAAGGCCATGATCAGCCTGAGCGCCAGCATGGGCGTAACCACCATCCGCGCCGACGACAGCACGGTGACCCTGTTCAAGCGCGCCGACGGCGCCTTGCAGCAGGCCATGCTGCAAGGCGCCAACAAGGTGGTGGAAGCGCCGGACGTGACCATCGCGGAGGAAGTGTAGCCGCGCAGTGTTGCGGCTTGGTGTCGTGCCTTAGCCGCGCGCACTGGACAGGCTGTCATCATCGCGTCACAATCGGGCCGTACTGTGGTAGCATTTTCATATAAACAGTATAAATCGATGCTGGAATCAATACTCGGACCCACACCTGGAGCAAGTAGCATGTACGCAGCGGTAGACCTGGGTTCCAATAGTTTTAGGCTTGCCATCGGCAAGCATGACGGCGACGAAATCCGCGTCGTCAAAACGGCGCGCGAGCCGATCCGGCTGGCGGCCGGCCTGGACGCCTCCGGCAACCTGACCGAGGCTGCCATGCAGTCCGCCCTCGGCTGCCTGAAGAATTTCCGCCAGGTGCTGGCGGGCTACGACCTGGAAGCGGTGCGGGTGGTGGCCACCTCCACCATGCGGCTGGCGCGCAACTCGGCCGCCTTCCTGCCGGCCGCCGAACAGGCCATCGGCCACCCCATCGAAATCATCTCCGGCGAGGAAGAGGGGCGGCTGATCTACATGGGCGTGTCCAACGCGCTCAACCTGCCCGGCGAGCGGCGCCTGGTGATCGACATCGGCGGCGGCTCCACCGAGCTGATACTGGGGCGCGGCAGCGACATCGAGCGGGTGGAGTCGTTCTCCATCGGCAGCGTCAAGCAAAGCCTGTCGTTCTTTGTCGGCGGCCGGGTGGACGGGCCGTCGTTCGAGGCCGCCATCCTGTCGGCGCGCAGCCATTTCGAGGACGCGGCACCGCCGTACCATCCCGAATACTGGAAAAAGTGCTACGGCTCGTCCGGCACCATCCGCGCCATCGCCGAGATCATCGAGAAAAACAAGCTGGGCAACGGCGTGACGGCGGTCAGCCTGGATGCGCTGAAGAAGCGCTTCATCGCCGCCGGCCACGTGAGCAGGATCGACATGCCGGGCCTGCGCCCGGACCGCGCCAGCACCATCATCGGCGGCCTGGCGGTGCTGATCGCGTTGGTGCACGAGCTGGGCATCGCCACGCTGACGCCGATCGAGGCCGGCCTGCGGGTGGGCGTGATGTGGGACTTGCAGCTGCGTTCCACCAAGCGCGACCGCCGCGACCAGTCGGTGCGCGCCTTCCTGCAGAAATTCCAGGTCGACGAGGGCCGCGCCAACCGCGTGGCCGAGTACGCCGCCGTGCTGTATGCGCAAATGAAGCCGCTCACCGACAACTACACGCGCCTGCTGTCCTGGAGCGCGCTGCTGCACGAGGTGGGCATGGCCGTGTCGCAGACCGGTTACCACAAGCACGCCTGTTACATGGTGGAGAATGCCGACCTGCCGGGCTTCACCACGCGCGAGCAGAAAACCATGGGCCGCCTGATCGTGGCGCAGAAGGGCAACTTGCGCAAGGTGGGCGACGCGCTCACCGACAGCGATTTCGCCAAGGCGGTGGTGGCGCTGCGCCTGGCCATCCTGTTCATGCACTCGCGCATAGAGATCGATTTCACGGAGCTGAAGCTGCGCATGAAAAACCGGATTGAGCTGGAAATGCGGCGCGAGTGGGTGGCGGACCATCCCACGGTGTCCTACTGGATGGAAAAGGAGCAGGAACTGTGGGATGAGGTGGGTGTGGACTTCAGCATACGGGCCAACGCCTGACCATGGCGCGCCGCTCTCGGGCCTTGCTCTCTCTGGCGGTGCTGGGCTGCGGCCTGCAGGCCATGGGTATGGGCGTGGCGGGCGCGGCGGCGCCGGCCGGCGCCGCGCCGGTGGAAACCGTCTCCCTGTGCTTCGAGCGCGCCAATGTCGCGCCCTGGCGCACGGAGCAGCAGGGCGGCCTCAATTTCGAGCTGCTGCACATGGTGGAGCAGCGCCTCAATATCCGTTTCGATTTCCATAGCATGCCCTGGAAGCGCTGCCTGGCGCAGTTGCAGGCCAACGCCTATGACGGCGCCTTCGCCGTCAGCTACATGCCGGAACGGCGCGCTCTGGGGGTGTTTCCCGGCGGCGCCGGTGCCAGTGCCGACGCCGGCGCCGACAGCGCCAAGCGCATGCACGTGGACCGCTACATGCTGTTGCGCCGCAAGGGCAGCGCGGTGGAGTGGGACGGCAAGGCCTTGCGCAAGCTGGACGGGCCGGTCGGCTTTCAGCTCGGCTATTCGGTGGGCGACGTGCTGCGCGGCTTGCAGGTGGAAGTGGACGAAGGCAGCCAGCGCGCCGACGAACTGGCGCGCAAGCTGATCGCAGGCAGGCTGGGCGCGGCCGCCATGGGCGGCAGCGACGCCGCCGCCGTCATGCGCGGCCCGATGGCGGCGCAGCTGGAAGTGCTGCCGCTGCCGCTGATCGAAAAACCGTACTTCCTGGTGCTGTCGCACAGCATGGCCGGGCGGCGGCCGGAACTGGCGCAGCGCATCTGGAGCGCCATGGCGCAGGTGCGCAGCAGTCCGGCCTACAAGAAGCTCGAACGGGCGGCGCTGGAAGGCGGGGGCAGCTGATGCGCCAGCGCCTGCTCAAGGCCTGGCGCGAAGACATCCTGCTGCGGCTTGCGGCGGGCATATTGCTGGCTGTGGCGCTGACCACGGCGGTCTACACCACCTACGCAACCCACACGCTGCGCGCCGAAGCGGAGCAGCAGCTGCGCCAGCGCGCCGACCACCTTGCCAGCGTGCTGGCGCAAACCCTGGCACGCCCGCTGTTCGACATCAACAGTGCCGCCGTGGCCAGCGTGGTGGACGCCATGCAGGCCACGCCGGAAGTGCTGGTGCTGCGCGTGCTGGCCCCCACCGGCGAGCAACTGGCTAGTTTCCGCGCCGACCGTGCCGGCGGCGATCCCGCGGCCGACGCCATCACCGTGCGCCGCGCCGTGGAATACCAGGACGGCAAGCGCAGCTTCCCGGTCGGCATGCTGGAGCTGTCGTTCTCGCGCCAGCAGGTGGACCTGCAACTGCGGCGCCAGATCACCCACACCATGGTGGCCAACCTGCTGCTGGCGCTGGCCATCGTGATCTCCATCCTGCTGGTGGGGCGCAAGGTGAGCCAGCCCTTCACCGACATCCAGAAAGCGCTTGAAAAGCTCACCGAGGGCGATGTCGACATCCGGCTGTCCGGCATCGGGCGGGCCGACCAGGTGGGGCGGTTGTCCAAGGCGGTGCACAGTTTCCGCGATACGTTGACCCGGCTGGGCCAGGCGGAGCACGAGCTGCGGGAGCTGAACAGCCACCTGGAGCACAAGATCGCCGAGCGCACGGCGGAGCTGACCCGCACCGCGCAGCTGGCCAGCGACAGCCAGAAGCAGCTGGTGAAGGCGAATGAACTGGCGGAAGCGGCCAACGTGGCCAAGTCCGAATTCCTGGCCAATATGAGCCACGAGATCCGCACCCCGATGAGCGCCATCATCGGCATGGCCTACCTGGCGCTGCGCACCGGCCTCACGCCCAAGCAGCACGACTACGTGAACAAGATCCACCGCGCCGCCATGTCGCTGCTGGCCATCATCAACGACATCCTGGATTTTTCCAAGATCGAGGCCGGCCGGCTGGAAGTGGAGCAGGTGCCGTTCTTCCTGGACGACGTGCTGGCCAATGTGGCCAGCGTCACCAGCCAGAGCGCGGCGGACAAGCAGCTGGAATACCTGTTCCACGTGCCGCCGTCCATCCCGCGCCACCTGGTGGGCGACCCGCTGCGGCTGGAGCAGGTGTTGATCAACCTGGTCAACAACGCGGTCAAGTTCACCCCGGCCGGCGAGCTGGAAATGACCTGCACCCGGCTCGACCAACCGCATGCCGGCGATGCTTGCAGCACGGGGCGTACGGCGCTGCTGCGCTTCTCGGTGCGCGACACCGGCATCGGCATGACGCAGGAGCAGATGGGCAAGCTGTTCCAGGCTTTCAGCCAGGCCAACGGCTCCACCACGCGCGAGTACGGCGGCACCGGCCTGGGGCTGTCGATTTCGCAGCAGTTGGTGGAACTGATGGGGGGCGAGATCACGGTGGAGAGCGCGCCGAACCGCGGTTCGGTGTTCCGCTTCGACCTGGAGTTCGAGCTTACCGGGCACGGCGAGCGCGCCGTGGTGGTGCCGGCCGCGCTGAACGGCGTGCGCCTGCTGCTGGTGGACGACAGCCCGGTGGCGCTGGAGATCCTGGCCGAGGCCCTGCGCGCGCTGCCGCTGCGCACCGACACGGCCGCCACCGGCGCCGAGGCGCTGGCCAGCATTGCGGCGGCCGACAGCGCCGGCGACCCGTACCGGCTGGTGCTGAGCGACTGGCAGATGCCGGACATGGGCGGCATCGAACTGTCGCGCCGCGTGCAGCAGGACGGCGCGCTGCGCGCGCGTCCCGGCATGGTGCTGGTGACGGCGTTCGGACGCGAGGAAGTGCAGCCGGAGGCCGAGGCGGCCGGCGTGATCGGATTCCTGTTCAAGCCTATCGGGCAGTCGGCGCTGGTGGACACGCTGGTGACGCTGCTGGCGCCGGGTTTCAAGCAGCGCGGCGCCGAGCGGCGCTCGGAGCTGCCGCGCCGCATCGGCCCAAGGCGCCAGGCGGAGCAGACCGAGAGCGAGGCGGTGCCGGGACAGCGCTACGCCGCGCGCGTGCTGCTGGTGGAGGACAACGCGGTGAACCAGCAGATCGGCGCGGAGCTGATGGCGACGCTGGGCATCTGCGTGGACATGGCCAACAACGGCGAGCAGGCGCTGGAGATGCTGCGCGAGGGCGGGCCGGAGGCCTACGCCATGGTGCTGATGGACCTGGAAATGCCGCTGCTGGACGGCCACGCGGCCACCCAACTGCTGCGCCGGGACAAGGCTTTCGACGCGGTGCCGGTGGTGGCCATGACGGCGCACGCGCTGCCGGACATCCGCGAGCGCTGCCTGGCCGAAGGCATGCAGGACTACGTCACCAAGCCTATCGAGCCGGACCGGCTGTACGCCGTGCTGGCGCGCTGGCTGGGCATTGCCCGCCTGGCGCCGACGCAGATGCCGTCGCCCGAACCCACCCTGGCGCCCGGCGCCGCCCAGCGCTACCAGGCCGCCGGCGCAGACGGCGCCTTGGGGGAGGGTGTACGCCAGGAAGTGCCATCGCTGGACGGCGTGGACACCAGGCGCGGCCTGTACCACGTGGCAGGCAATGCCGCGCTGTACCTGCAGCTGCTGGACAGCTTCCGTCAGGCCCAGCGCGGCGCTGCCGCCGGCCTGCACGCCGCCCTGGCGCGGGGCGACAAGGTGGAGGCGGGCGCCATCGCCCACAGCCTGCGCGGCGTTGCGGGCAACCTGGGCGCAACAGCCATCGAGCGCGCCGCCCGCGATCTCGAGACCTCCCTCGCGCCCGCCGCCGAACCCGGCCCGCTTGCCTCCGGCCCCTTGCTGGCAGCCCTGGAGCGCGCGCTGGCCAGCGTCATCCTCGCCCTGGACCGCCACTTCCTGTCCGCCCCGCTCACCCCGGCGGCCAGCCCCGGGGACGCTGCCGCCGGGCAGGACGCCATGGACACCATGGACGCCATCCACGCCCTGCGCAAACTTCAAACCCTGCTCGCCGAATTCAACGGCGACAGCTCCGACTATTTCGGCAGCGCCCGGCCGGCCCTGGCCACGCTACTGTCATCGGCCACGATGGACCGCCTGGCCGCACACATGGCACACTACGACTTTGCCGCCGCCAACCAGCTCCTGGCCGCCGTCATCCAACAACTGGACCCTGCATGAACACCAAACAGACCACCCGCCAAACCATCCTGATCGTCGACGATACGCCGGACAACATTACGCTGCTGTCCATGCTGCTGAAGGACAAATACAACACCAAGGTCGCCAAGGACGGCGCCACCGCGCTGCAGATCGTGGAAACCTCCACGGTCGACCTGGTGCTGCTGGACGTGATGATGCCGGGCATGGACGGCTACGAAACCTGCCGCCGCCTCAAGCAGAACCCGGCCAGCGCCGACATCCCGGTGCTGTTCCTGACTGCCAGGAGCCAGCCCGAGGACGAAGCGCTCGGCCTGCGCCTCGGCGCGGTCGACTACCTGACCAAGCCTATCAGCCCGCCCATCCTGTTCGCGCGCGTGGCCACCCATTTGAAGCTGCGCGCCGCCAGCCAGACGCTGAAGACAGAAAACAGCAACCTGGAAAGCCTGGTGCAGGAGCGTACGGGCCAGCTCTCGCTGATGCAGGACGCCACCATCATGGCCATGGCCACCATGGCCGAAACGCGCGACAACGAAACCGGCAACCATATCCGCCGCACGCAGAATTACGTGGCCGCGCTGGCGCGCAAGCTGCAAAGCCACCCGCGCTTCGCCGCCGAACTGACGGACGAGAACATCACACTGCTGTACAAGTCCGCGCCGCTGCACGACATCGGCAAGGTCGGCATGCCGGACAGCATCCTGCTCAAGCCGGGCAAGCTGGATAAGGAGGAGTTCGAAATCATGAAGCTGCACGCCGTGCGCGGGCGCGACACGATACGCCAGGTGGAGGAGTACATCGGCGGCAGCAACGGCTTCCTCACCTATGCCCGCGAAATCGCCCATTCGCACCAGGAAAAGTGGGACGGTTCCGGCTACCCGGAAAAGCTGGCGGGGGAGGCGATTCCCTTGTCGGCGCGGCTGATGGCGGTGGCGGACGTGTATGACGCGCTGATTTCCAAGCGCATCTACAAGCCGCCGTTCAGCCACGCGGAGGCGGTGGCCGTGATGCGGGACGGGCGCGGCACGCATTTCGACCCGGATATCCTGGACGCTTTCCTCGAGATCGAGCCCGTTTTCGCGGAGATCGCCAGCAGGTTCCGGGACGCGGAAGATGTTGTAGATGAGCAGGATGCGAAAAAATAGTATATATTGTTTATATTGTTGAAAATTCTGGAGCTAAAATGAACAAGACCGATACCACCGTCCAAGCAGCCGTACAGCCTTCCGCACTCAAGGAAGCCGCACCTAAAGAAGTGGCCTCCAAAGCCGCCGCACCGAAGGTCAATGGCGCCAAGCAGGCCGCCCCGCGTGCCGCCGCAGCGAAAGTGGCCGCGCCAAAGACTGGCGCAGTGAAAGCCGCAGCGCCGAAAGCCGCACCGAAGGCAGCGGCACTTAAAGCCGTACCTAAGGCCGCCCCGAAAGCCGCCGCAGCCAAAGCCGCCGCGCCAAAAGCGGCTGCGAAAGCCGCTCCAAAGGCCGCTGCGCCAAAAGCCGCCGCCAAGCCGGCCGCCCCGAAAGCCGCCGTCAAAGCCGCCCCTAAGGCAGCTGCCAAGGCTGCAACCAAAACCGCTCCTAAAGCCAAGGCCGCCGCCCAGCCTGTTGTCGCCGTCAAGGAAAAAGCCCGCAAGGATAAACTGGTGCGCGACAGCTTCACCATGCCGGAAGCCGAATACGCCGTGCTGGGCCAGGTGAAAAAAGCCGCCCTGAAAGCCGGTTTCGAGATCAAAAAGAGCGAGCTGCTGCGGGTCGGCGTCGCCCTGATCAGCAAGACCGACATCGCCACGCTGAAGGGCGTGCTGGGCTCGTTGCCTCAGCTCAAGACCGGCCGTCCGAAAAAGGCCTGAGCCGTTGTATGTAACCAAAGTGACATGACTTTGTCACGGTCCTGAAGTATTCCCGGGCTACGCTTGCTTCGTCTCAACTCACAAGGACGAAGCATGCAACAGCCTATCTTACAGACGGAAGTCCGCACTTCCTCCGCCAAGCTGTCGCTCAGCATGGCCAGCACGCCTGAGGAACTGCGCGAAGTGCAGCGCCTGCGCTACAAGGTCTTCATCGAGACGATGGGCCTGACCGCGCTGGCCAGCGAAGACGGGTTGGACAGCGACGAGTTCGACGAACACTGCGATCACCTGATCGTGCGCGACACCAATACCCTGAGCGTGGTCGGCACCTACCGCCTGCTGAGCGCCGCGCGCGCCCACAAGCTGGGCCGCGTCTACTCCGAGAACGAATTCGACCTCAGCCGCCTGAACAACGTGCGCAACCGCATCGTGGAAGCGGGCCGCGCCTGCATCCACCCTGACTACCGCGGCGGCAGCGTCATCATGCTGCTGTGGTCCGGCCTGGCCGAATACATGCGCCGCGAACGCTGCGACTTCCTGGCCGGCTGCGCCAGCATCAGCCTGGCGGACGGCGGCCACAACGCGGTGGCCGTGTACAACTCGCTGTCCGCCCGCCACATGGCGCCGGCGGAATACCGCGTCACGCCCCACCTGCCTTTCCCGTACAGCAAGCTCGAAGCGGCGCAACACCCGCAAGTGCCGCCGCTGCTCAAGGGCTATATGCGTTCGGGCGCGTGGATTTGCGGCGAACCGGCCTGGGATCCTGATTTTGAAAGCGCCGACCTGTTCCTGCTGATGCCGCTGGCTAACCTGGACAGCCGCTACGCCCGCCACTACGGCGTGGAAGGCTGACGCGTGCCTGAAGCAGTCAGCCTGCGCTGCGCGGTGCTCAGCGTGAGCAGCCCGCACGGCGCGGGGCGGGACGGGGCGGGGGAGTTGCTGGCCGCGCGCGCGGAAGCGGCCGGCCACAGCGTGGTGCGGCGCGTCTGCATGGGCGACGACGTGGGCGAAGTGCGCCGCATGCTGAGCGACTGCATCGCCGACCCCGAGATCCAGGTGGTGCTCAGCTCCGGCGGCAGCGGCTTCGTGCGGCGCAACGCCGTGCCGGAGGCGGCGGCCGGTTTGCTGGAGCAGGAAATACGCGGCTTCGGCGACCTGCTGCAGCACCTGGCCTACAGCGCCGTCGGCAGCACCATCGTGCAATCGCGCGCGCTGGCGGGCTACGCCAACGGCACCCTGATCTTCTGCCTGCCCGGCGTGGTGGGCGCCTGCGCGCTGGCGTGGGACCGCATCATCAGCGCGCAGCTTGCCATCCCGCCGCGAAAAAATAGCTTGCAGCCGGCCTGAGCACGGATTATAGTGATTGTACTGAACGGTACATGTTGTACCGTTCGGAACAACTGAAAGGTCCTATCATGTCCAATCCCACCTCGCCCCGTCCGCCGCTGCCGCCGTTCACGCGCGAAAGCGCCATTGAAAAAGTCCGCCTGGCCGAAAACGGCTGGAACACCCGCGACGCCGAAAAAGTCGCGCTGGCCTACACCGAAGACAGCTGGTGGCGCAACCGGGGCGAATTCGTCCAGGGCCGCGCCGCCATCGTCGGTCTGCTCAAGCGCAAGTGGACGCGCGAACTGGACTACCGTCTGGTGAAGGAATTGTGGGCCCATGACGGCGCCCGCATTGCGGTACGCTTCGCCTACGAATACCATGACGACTCCGGCCAGTGGTTCCGCGCCTACGGCAACGAGAACTGGGAATTCGACGAGCACGGCCTGATGCACCACCGTCACGCCAGCATCAACGAAACGCCGATCAGGGAGTCCGAGCGCAAGCTGTTCTGGGATGCCGGCGGCCCGCGCCCGGCCGACCATCCCGGCCTGACCGAACTGGGTTTTTGAGCGTTTTTTTAGTTGAGAAAGTATGCAATGGCAAGAGTGATCGCAGAGCGGGCCGACGTGGTGCCGCTGCTGGCGGAAGTGTTCCGCGCTTACGGTTTTGAAGGGGCCAGCCTGGCCCGGATTACCGAAGGCACGCGGCTGGGGAAGGGCAGCATCTATAACTTCTTTCCCGGCGGCAAGGAGGAAATGGCGGACGCCGTGCTGGGCGAGATCGACGCCTGGTTCCGCCTGCACGTGTTCGAGCCATTGCATGAGAGCGCCGACCCGGCCGGCGGCATCGTCCACATGTTCGACCAGGTGGAACGCTATTTCCAGTCCGGCCGCAAGGTATGCCTGGTGGGCGTGTTCGCGCTGGGCAACGAGCGCGACCGCTTCGCCATCAAGGTGCGCGACTACTTTGCCGCCTGGATAGACGCGCTGGCCAGCGCGCTGGTGCGCACCGGCAAAAGCGGCAGCGAGGCGGCGGCGCTGGCCGAGGAAGTGGTGGGCGGCATCCAGGGCGCGCTGGTGCTGGCGCGCGCGTTCGACCGGCCGGACGTGTTCGTTACCACGACACAACGCCTGCGCATGCGGCTGAGCAATTGAGTGAGCAAGAAAATTGGGATGGGCAACAAGGAGGGGTAACAGCGGGGCTTGGGCTGTTGGTTGGCGCCGGTGACCGCGATGCCGGCGCCTGGCATTGCACGACTGGGAGCTTAGTCAGTGCATCGAGGCAGTCGATAAGTCTTTCAGCTCGCGGATGCTCAATTCCGATTTCTCGTGCATGCGAAGCAAGATGGTCGCTCCCACCGCCAGCTTTCGATGGCGGATTTTGCTGATAATGGGAGGCTGCACTTCGAGGACGCGGCACAGTTCGGCGTCATTTTTGAGGTGCATTTTCTCAATCAGCGTATCGAGCAGCTTGTTGGGGACAAAGCTGGAGGGTTCTAACGCCCTGGCTCGATTCATTGCTTCGATCAGTTCCAGTTTTTTTTGCCGCACGCTCATTTTTTCCTCCTTAGTTAAAAAACGTGGATAGATTGGCGTCTCCTGGCTTGTGTTTTACCGCCCGAACGGCGTAAACATGGCGGATCAACTCAACTATTAATAACCAAGCAAGTTGTATGTATGATACTGCAACGGTAGATTATTGGTAGGTCTAGGACAAAAAAAATTCTTGTTTATTGCGCAAACGGGTTGACGGATGTTGCTTCTTGCAGTCCCGAGCTGGTCAGCACAAGCGTACGGTCGGCCATCTCGGCGGCGGCGTGCGAATGGGTAACCATGATGGTGCAGGCGCCGCTGGACTTTATTTCCTTGCGCAGCAGTAATAGTATGCCGTGCGCGGTGTCGGGGTCGAGGTTGCCGGTCGGTTCGTCGGCCAGCACCAGGCCGGGCCGGTGCACCAGCGCGCGGGCGATGGCCACGCGCTGCAGCTGGCCGCCGGACAGCTGGTGCGGATAGTCGCCGCCGCGCCCCTGCAGGCCGACCGCGTCCAGCATTTCCAGCGCGCGGTGCTGCGGCAGGCCGTTCAGCAGCAGCGGCAGGGCCACGTTTTGCAGCAAGGTCAGGTGCGGCAGCACGTGGAAGGCCTGGAAGATGAAGCCCATTTTCAGGCGCCGCAGCCGGGTGGCGGCGTCGTCGTCCAGCGCCGACATGGCCACGCCATCGAGCAAGATGGGCGCCTCGGCGGCAGGATCGGGCTGGTCCAGTCCGGCGATCAGGTTCAGCAAGGTGGACTTGCCCACCCCCGATTCGCCCATGACGGCCACAAACTCGCCGGCGCGGAAGTTCCAGTTCAGATTGGCCAGCACGGGGCGGCCGGCGTAGGTTTTGGACAGGTTGCGCAGGGCGAGCATGGATTCCTTTACAGGTAACGCTTATCTGGTGAGGGCGCGCCGGGTGGCGAAGCTGGCGGCATCGACCAGCGCCACCAGCAGCAGCATGGCGATGATGACGGTGGCCGCGGCCTGCATCTGGAACAGCGACAAATGGTATTTCAGCATTTGCCCCAGCCCGCCCGCGCCCACCACGCCGAGGATGGCGGCGGCGCGGATATTGTTCTCCCACCGGTACAAGGTGTAGGACAGCATCTGCGGCAGCGTTTGCGGCAGGGTGGCGTAGAAGAAGGCGGCCATCGGCGCGGCGCCGTTGGTGCGCAGGCTTTGCTCGGGCAGCGGCGCGGCGTTTTCCAGCGCGTCGGCGAACAGCCGCCCCAGCACCCCGGCGGTGTGCGCGGCCAGCGCCAGGGTGCCGGCGAACGGCCCCAGGCCGGCGGCGATCATCAGGATCGAGGCCCACACCAGCTCCGGCACCGAGCGCAGCACGTTGAGCACCACGCGCACGGCGGCGCGCGCGGGGCGGCCGAAGCGGCCCGCTGCGGGCAGCGCCAGCAGCAGGCCGCCGGCCACCGCCAGCAGGGTGCCGAGGGCGGACATGGCGAGCGTTTCCAGCGTGGCGTTGGCGGTCTTGAGCAGGAAGGGCACCGCCAGTTCCGGCGGCGCGAAGCCGGCCAGGAACTCGCTGCTGCTGCGCACCGCGTCCGCGCTGAACAGGGCCGACCATTTGAGCGGCAGGGTGGCGAAGCTGGCCGCCACCAGCACGGCCAGGGCCAGCGCCATCAGCCAGCCGGACCAGGAGCGCGCCGGCGGCGCCGGCATGTTCAGGGCGTCGTGCGTCATCCGAGCCGCCTGCGCAGGTATTTCGACACCAGGTCGGCGGCCGCCACCAGCAGCACGAACACCAGCAGCATGGACGACACTTCGCCGCCCGAGAGCATCTTCATCGATTCGTCCATGCGCTGGCCCAGGCCGCCCGCGCCGACGAAGCCCATCACCACCGAGCCGCGGATCGCGCACTCCCAGCGGTACACGGTGTAGGACACCAGCTCCGAGGCCGCCTCCGGCAGCGCGCCGTACAGCAGCGCGGCCAGCCTGCCGCTGCCGTTGGCCAGCAGCGTGTCCGCCGCGTGGGCTTCGGACGATTCCAGGATTTCGGCGTAGACCTTGCCCAGCATGCCGCAGTAGGTGAGGGCGATGGCCAGCACGCCCGCCGTCGGCCCCAGGCCGACGATGCGCACGAACAGCAGCGCCCACACCAGCTCGGGCACGCTGCGCAGCAGGATCAGCAGCCAGCGCACGGCCTGGCGCAGCAGGCGCGAAGGCAGCGCCATGCGGCCGCCGCCCAGGCGCGAGATCGACAGGCGCTCGGTCACCAGCAGGGTGGCGGGGATGGCGCCGATCAGCGCCAGCGTCAGGCCGGCGGTGGCGATGGCGATGGTGAGCCAGGTTTCGCGCAGCAGCATGGCCAGGAACTCGGGGTCGTGCGCGGGCGGCACGAAGCCGGCCAGGAAGCGGCCGGTGGCCACCAGGCTTTGCCAGTCGAACAGCAGCGAGGGCTTGAATTCGCTGGCCGCGACCATCGGCCACAGCACGATGAGGGCGACCACGGTCAGCGTCACCCGGCCGCGCCAGGCGGGGTCGGGGTGGCGCTCGGAATAGGGGACAGCGGGAATATTGCGCATACGGGCTTTACAGGCAGGCGCCGATGGCCAGCTTTTCGGGCGTGTTGTCCAGCACAGGCGCATTGGCCGGCGGCTGTTCGCCCAGGTACAGTTCGGCGATCATCGCTTCGGTCACCTGATCGCGCGGCAGGTCGAAGGCAATGCGGCCTTTTTTCAGCGCCACGATGCGCGTGAAATTGGCCAGCGCCAGGTCCACCTGGTGCAGGCTGCACACCAGCGCGGCGCCGCGTTCGCGGGCCTCCTGCTGCAAGGTGGCCAGCGTCAGCTGCGACAGCGCCGGGTCCAGCGCGGACAGCGGCTCGTCCACCAGCAGCGCCTGCGCGTCCGACAGCATCAGCCGCGCCAGGCCGCAGCGCTGGCGTTCGCCGCCGGACAGGCGGTCCACGCGGCTATACAGCTTGTCGCCCAGGTTGAAGCGGGCCAGCGCGCGGTAGGCCGCTTCCGGATCGACCGGCTTCACCAGCGAGCGCAGTGCGCGCCACAGGCTCCAGTGCGGCAGGCGCGCGGCCAGCACCGCCGTCACCACGCGCTGGCGCGGCGGCAGCGGCGGTGTCTGCGGCGCCAGGAACAGGCGCGCGCGCAGGCGGTGCCGGGCTGCGTTGTCCAGCGTCCACGGGTCGACGCCGAAGGCCGTGTAGCGGCCGCCGTCGCCCGATTGCGGCTGGTGGTTGCACGCCAGCGTGGCCAGCAGCGTGGTCTTGCCAGCGCCCGAAGGGCCGATCAGCGCAAGCTGCTCGCCCGGCGCGATGGCCAGGTCGATGGCGTGCAGCGCGGGCGCACTGGCGGCGCCGATATGGCGCACCGTCAGGCGCTCGAGCAGGTACAAAGGAGATGCCATATTACTTTTTCAGCAGGCCCGCGTTGACTGCGGCCGCTTCGATGGAGGTGTAGTTTTCAGCCTTGGTCGGGATGAACCTGGAGGCGCGCTGCAGGTCCAGGATCGCCTTGTCTTCGGGCTTGGACGGGTCCAGCGCCAGGAAGGCTTCGGTGATCTTCTTTTTCATCTCGGCCGGCATGTCGGCGCGCACGGTCCAGTTGTAGTCGTAGTAGCCCGGGGTGGTATAGAACACGCGCACGGCGCTGGCATCGACCTTCTTCTCGGCCACCAGCTTTTCCCACACGGAGATGTTCAGCGCACCCGCATCGACCTTGCCGCCGGCAACCGCCGCCACGGTGGCGTCGTGCGCGCCGGAGTAGGCCACGCGTTTCAGGTCGGTGTCCGGGTTGATCTTGGCGGCCAGCAGGAAGGAGCGCGGCATCAGGTGGCCGGAGGTGGAGGACTCGGAACCGAAGCTCAGGGTCTTGCCTTTCAGGTCATCCAGCTTGGTGATGGCCTTGTTGGTGGTGACGAACACCGAGCGGAATTTCTCGTCCTCGGCGCGCTGCACCAGCGGCACCACCTGGCCTTTGCTGCGGTCCTTGGCTTGCACGAAAGTGAAGCCGCCGAACCACACCATGTCCAGCTTGTGGTTGATCAGGCCTTCCACCGAGGCGGCGTAGTCGGTCACCGGGGTGAATTCGACTTTCACGTTCAGTTTCTTCTCCAGGTATTCGCCCAGCGGCTTGAACTTGCGCTGCAGTTCGGTCGGCGCTTCGTCGGGGATGGCGGACACGCGCAGCACTTGCTGGGCGGGGGCGTGCGCGGCGGCGAACAGCAGGCCGGCGGCCATCAGGGATTTGACGATGTTCAAGGGGGAGAATTTCATGGGTTTTTTCCTTTTGATGTGAGGAATGAAGCACTGATTTGTTAAGCAGCGCACTAATTTTGTTAAACAGCTAACGGAAGAATGCACGGCTGTGGCACGGCGGCGCTGGAAGCGTGATATTCAGCTATGATAGCAAAACTGTCATCGGCAGCAGGCCCGGTGATGGCCGACCAACTTGACTGAGCACAATATGCCTATGTCCCGTACTGCGGCGATCCGCGTGATTCCGCCTGATATTCCCAGCCGGCCAGCCGGCGTTCCGCAGGGCAGCCCAGCCGCCATCGCCGAGATCAGTACCGGCTTGCTGGCCGAGCGGGCCTACACTTCGCCCAAGTATTTATACGATAGCCTCGGTTCCAAGCTGTTCGAAGCGATCTGCGAGCTGCCCGAATACTATCCCACGCGCACCGAGGCGTCCATCTTTGAGCGCCACGGCGCCGAGATTGCGCAGGCGGCGGGGCGCGGTTCCACGCTGATCGACCTGGGGGCGGGCAACTGCGCCAAGGCGGCCGGCCTGTTCCCGCTGCTGCATCCGGCGCAGTACGTGCCGGTCGATATTTCGCGCGATTTCCTGCTGGAAGCGGTGAGCCGCTTGCAGCAGCGTTTCCCGCACATCGAAATGACGCCGCTGGGGCTGGATTTTTCGCGCAGCTTCCATCTGCCGGCCAGCGTGCGGCCCGAGCGGCGCGTGTTCTTTTATCCCGGTTCATCGATCGGCAACTTCGCGCCGCACGAGGCGATCGCCTTCCTGCGCCGCATGCGCGCCAACGAGCAGGGCGACGGCGGCTTGCTGATCGGCGTGGACCTGATCAAGGACGGCGCCGTGCTGGACGCGGCCTATGACGACGCGATCGGCGTGACGGCCTCGTTCAACCTGAACATGCTGCGCCACCTGAACCATCTGATCGGCGCCGACTTCGACGTCACGCAGTGGCAGCACCGGGCCTTCTTCAACGCCGAGGAAAGCCGGGTCGAGATGCACCTGGAGGCGCGCGAGGCATTGACGGTGAGCTGGCCGGACTACCAGCGTCATTTCGCGCGCGGCGAGCGGATTCATACGGAAGACAGCTACAAGTACACGCGGCGCAGCTTTATCGACCTGCTGCAGGAAGCCGGCTTCGCCGCCACGCGCACCTGGACCGACGACGCCGGGTGGTTCGCGGTGCTGCACGCCAGGGCGATAGGCGACTGACCGGGCACCAGACTATGCACATGACCGACCCCGCGCGCTGGATCGCGCGCTACAACACGGTGCGCGAGCGTTCGCTGGCGCTGGCCGAGCCGCTGTCGGACGAGGACTGCGGCGCGCAGTCGATGCCGGACGCGAGCCCCATCAAGTGGCACCTGGCGCACACCACGTGGTTCTTCGAAACGTTCATCCTGGAGCGCATGGAGGCGGACTTCGCGCCCTTCCATCCCGCGTTCCGGGTGCTGTTCAATTCCTATTACAACGGCATCGGCGAAAAGCATCCGCGCCCGCAGCGCGGCTTGCTGACGCGGCCCGCGCTGGCCGAGGTGAAGGCCTACCGCGCCAATGTGGACGTGCGCATGGCGCGCCTGTTCGCGGGCGAGCTGCCGGCGCCGCAGCGCGGGCAGCTGGAAATGCTGGTCACGCTGGGGCTCGAGCACGAGCAGCAGCACCAGGAATTGATGCTGACGGACGTGAAGCACCTGCTGGCGCAGAATCCCTTGCATCCGGCCTACGTTCAGCGCGCCGGGGCGCCGGCCGGCGCCCCTCCCGCAGCCGGGCCCGAATGGATCGCCTTTGACGGCGGGCTGACCGAGATCGGCCACGGCGGCGAAGGCTTCTGCTTCGACAATGAGCTGCCGCGCCACCGCCAGTATGTGGCGCCGTTCGCGCTGGCTGCGCGCCTGGTGACGAACGGCGAGTACCTGGCGTTCATCGAGGCCGGCGGGTACGAGACGCCGTCGCTCTGGCTGGCCGAGGGCTGGGACTGGGTTTGCACGCAAGGCCTGCGCAAGCCGATGTACTGGCTGCGCGACGAGGCGGACGGGCGGTGGTCCGAGTTCACGCTGTTCGGCCTGCAGCCGCTGGACCCGCAAGGCCCGGCCACGCACCTGTCGCTATTCGAGGCGGACGCCTACGCGCACTGGCGCGGCGCGCGCCTGCCGACAGAGGGGGAGTGGGAGTTCGCGGCGCAGCAGCTTGCGGTGGAAACCGGCGACCTGCATCCGGCCGCCGCGCGGGAGGGCGGCAACGCCGGGCTGCGGCAGATGTTCGGCCACTGCTGGCAATGGACCAGCAGCAGCTACGGGCCGTATCCCGGCTACGAGACGGCTCCGGGCGCGCTGGGCGAGTACAACGGCAAGTTCATGCTGAACCAGTACGTGCTGCGCGGTTCGTCTTGCGCCACGCCGGGCGGACACGCGCGCGCCAGCTACCGCAATTTTTTCCCTGCCGGCGCCCGCTGGCAATTCACCGGCATCCGCCTGGCGCGGCGCTAGGCGCCGGCGCCGGCGCCGCGCCGTCAAGCCGTCACGCGGCGCGCCGTTCCAGCAGCGCGCGGGCAGGCGGCTCAATGTGGGCGTCGCCGTGCGCGTGGCCCTGGCCTTCGGCCAGGCGGAACCGGCTCACCACCGCCTGCAGCGCACCGGTCTGGTCATGCATGGCCGCCGCCGCCGCCGCGGCTTCCTCCACCAGCGCAGCGTTCTGCTGCGTGGTCTGATCCATCTGCCCAATCGCGACGTTGATCTGCTCAATGCCGTCGGTCTGCTCGTGATTGGCCAGCGTGATCTCGCCGACGATGTCGCTCAGGCGCTGAACGCTGGCGACCACCTCCTCCATGGTGCTGCCGGCATGCTCGACCAGCTTGGCGCCCGCGTCCACCTTGCCCACCGAATCGGCGATCAATTCCTTGATTTCCCTGGCCGCGCTGGCCGAACGCTGCGCCAGGGTGCGCACTTCGGACGCCACCACCGCAAAGCCGCGTCCCTGTTCCCCGGCGCGCGCCGCCTCCACCGCAGCGTTCAGCGCCAGGATATTGGTCTGGAAGGCGATGCCGTCGATGACGCCGACAATATCCGCAATCCTGCGCGAGGAGGCATTGATCGACCCCATGGTGTCCACCACCTGCGACACCACGCTGCCGCCGCGCTGCGCCACCGCTGCCGTGCTTTGCGCCAGTTGGTTGGCCTGGCGCGCGTTGTCGCTGTTGTTGCGCACGGTGGCGGTCAGCTCGATCATGGAGGAGGCGGTCTGTTCCAGCGCGCTCGCTTGCGCCTCGGTGCGCGCGGAAAGGTCCATATTGCCGCTGGCGATCTGGCCGGACGCGGTGGCAATCGCGCCGGTGCCGCTGCGCACCTGGCCGACGATGTGCGCCAGGCTGCCGTTCATTTCCTTCAGCGCTTCCAGCAACTGGCCTGCTTCGCAGCGCGTGTCGGCCTTGATCTGGCTGGTAAGGTCGCCCGCCGCGACGGCGCGTGCCACCCGCAGCGCGTGGCCGATAGGCGTGGTGATCGAGCGCGTGACGCGCCATGCGAACGCCACGCCCAGCAGCAGCGCCACCAGGCCCACGCCGGCCATCATGCGCTCCGCCATGCCGATATTGTCTTTCACCTTTGCGCCATGCGCGGTGACGATGCCGCGCTGCAGATCGTTCAGCTGCTTGACGCTGCCTTGCAGCGCGGCCAGCACCGGCAGCGTTTCGCTGGACATCAGTTGCGCGGCCTCGTCGCGCTGGCCGGCGGCGATCAGCTTGGACACCTTGCCGAAGGACTGCACATACTGCGCCCGGTGCGCGCGTATCGCCGCCAGCATGGCCTTGCCTTCGGGGAGGTAGACCAGCTGGTCCAGCAGCTCCAGCGCGCCGGAGATGGTCTTTTTATTGGCTTCGATGTCGGCGTGGATGCGCGCCTCGGCCGTCTTGTCGGTGACGATGAACAGTTCCAGCACCAGCGCCGAATTGGCGCGCGTGGTGGCGGCGATGGTGGCGGCGGCATCGGCCTTGCGCCAGTCCTTATCCACCATGGTGGCGTTCAGCTCGCCGATCTCCCAGAGCCGTTGCAGGCCCATCCCGATCAGCGCCGCCATCAGCAGCAGAACCGCGCCGAAGCCCAGCCCGAGCCGGGCTCCGATATTCAGATTCGCCAGTTTCATGCTCCCCCCCCGAATGTTGCAATGCAATAAAGTATAGCAACAATCAGGAGGAGAAGGGGGCTTGGAATCAGCGGAAGGCCAGATGGAGGAGCTGTGGCTGCTGCGCACCGTTTTGCGCCGGGTTCACGGGCGGCACGGCGATCAGCAGTTCGCCGTTCACCTGGCCATAGGGCTGCAGTTCGATGCGCATTTTGAGCTGGCGGTCCAGCGCCACGAAGTCGTTCGAGCCGATGGCCACGATCTGGTGTTCGGCCCAGTCGTCCACCCTGGCGAAGTAGCGCTTGTCCACGCGCCGCAGGTAAAGCGTCTGGCCGTTGGCCAGGTTGTAGGCGCCGGCGAAGTGCTGGAATTCCTCGCGCTGCATGGGGATGATCTGCCCGGGCGCGGGCGCTTCGATCTGGCGCACGGGGGCGGGGATGGTCACGGTGTCGCCGGCGTTCTGGGCGCCGGCCAGCAGCGATGCAGAGGCGAGCAGGCCCGCCACGATGAGGGTTTTCATGATGTGGTCCATCCTTCGCAATGACAGTCTAGGCAGTCTACGCAGTCTAGGCTCGCCGGGACGGGGGCGCGTCATTCATGTGAATGACACAGCAGGCGATCGGACGATTAAGGCGACTGTTGGTCCAGAACGCCTATTACGGCGCTGACGACCGCTTCCGGCCGGGCGAACAGGATGGATTGGCCGGCGTCCTGCACCACGGCGCTGCTGCCGCGCGTGGACAGGGCGGCCAGTTGCTGCGCTGCGGCCGGTTCGGCCGACGGGCCGCGCGTGAGCACCACCAGCGGCATGTCGCCGTAGGTTTTGCGCGCCGCGCGCAGCTGGCTGGCGCTGGCGGCCAGGTTGTCGATTTCGGAGGCGCGTGAGCGCCAGTAGGCTGGCTTGGCCACCTGCGCCGCCTGCGCGGCAGCCAGTTTGGGGCCGGTTTCGCCGCCGGGAGCGTAGGCGCAGGCCGGGGCGGATGCCGTCTTGCCGCTGTTGGCGGCGTCCAGGCAGGCCAGCGCGGCGTCCAGCGCCGCAGCCTGCGGATGCGGGCCGGCACCGGCCGCCGGCGCTGCGGCCAGCGCTTCGTCGGCCGGCGGCTCCACCAGCACCAGGCCGGTGACGTTGTCGCGTCCGCGCGCGGCGAACTGCTGCGCGATCATGGCGCCGAAGCCGGCGCCCACCACCACGTACGGCCCGTCCATGCGCGCGTTCTTCAGCAGGAAGTGCAGATCCTTGGTGGCGTTGCCCGCCGTGGCGGCGCGGGTGGCAGGGTCGCTGAAACCCATGCCGGCGCGGTCGTAGACGCAGGCGCGGGTGCGCTTGGCCACTTCCGGCTGCACGGCGGACCAGTCCCAGCCCGCGCGTCCGCCGTCCGCTTCGAACAGCACGGTCGGCGAGCCTTTGCCCATGCAGTACATATTCAGCTTGCGGTCGCCCACGTCCACCTTGACCTGCCCGCTGGCGTAAGCATCCTGCCCCGCAGGCGGGGCGGCGTGGGTGCTGGCGGCGGCGAGCAGGAGGGCGGCGGCAGCCGCCCCGGAGAACATGGGCACCCGCATCATGCCGCGGCTTCCGCGCCGGTGGCGGCAGGGGCTGCGGCGGCTTCCTTCTGCTTGATCTGGCGGTTGACGGCGCTCAGAACGGCCTTGAAGGAGGCGGTGACGATGTTGCTGTCGATGCCGGCGCCGAACAGAGTCGGGCCGTTTTCCAGCCGCAGCTCAACGTAGCAGGCCGCCTTGGCGTTGGCGCCGGAGCCGATCGAGTGCTCATGGTAGTCCATCAGCTTGATGTCCAGACCCAGCGCGTCGACGAAGGCGTCGATCGGGCCATTGCCGCCGCCTTGCAGCGCCATGCTGGCGCCACGGTGGCTGAGGGCGATGTCGATCTGCACCGGCTCGTCGCTGGTGGTGTCTTCCTGCATCTTGTGCGAGCTGTAGGCGTAAGGCGCGGTCTGCTCCAGGTATTCCCGGCTGAAGATCTGGTGGATGCCTTCGGAGGTGATCTCCAGGCCGGTCTGGTCGGCCACCGCCTGCACCGCGCGGCTGAATTCAATCTGCAGGCGGCGCGGCAGCACCAGGCCGAAGTCCTGCTCGAGCAGATAGGCCATGCCGCCCTTGCCGGACTGGCTGTTTACGCGGATCACGGCGTCGTAGCTGCGGCCCAGGTCTTGCGGGTCGATCGGCAGGTAGGGGATTTCCCATGGCTGGTCCGGCTGCTGCTTGGCGAAGCCCTTCTTGATCGCGTCCTGGTGCGAACCGGAGAAGGCGGTGAACACCAGGTCGCCCACGTAAGGGTGGCGCGGGTGCACCGGCAGCTGGTTGCATTCCTCGACCAGCTTGCGCACGCTGTCGATGTCGGAGAAGTCCAGGCCCGGGTGCACGCCCTGGGTGTACAGGTTCAATGCCAGGGTCACCAGGTCCACGTTGCCGGTGCGCTCGCCGTTGCCGAACAGGCAGCCTTCCACGCGGTCTGCGCCGGCCATGACGGCCAGTTCGGCGGCGGCGATGGCGGTGCCGCGGTCGTTATGCGGGTGCACCGACAGGATCAGCGAATCGCGGCGCTCCAGCTTGCGCGACATCCACTCGATCTGGTCGGCATACACGTTGGGCGTGCTGCACTCCACGGTCGACGGCATGTTGATGATCATCTTCTTCTGCGGGGTCGGCTTCCAGATGGCGCTGACGGCGTCGCAGATATGCTTGGAGAAATCGAGTTCGGTGGTGGAGAACGATTCCGGCGTGTATTCGAAGCCCCAGTCGGTTTGCGGGTGCTGGGCCACCAGCTCTTTCACCAGCGTGGTGCCGGTGGTGGCGATGTTGGTGATCTCTTCGCGCGACATGCCGAACACCACCTTGCGGAACACCGGCGCCACCGAGTTGTACAGGTGGACGATGGCGCGCTTGGCGCCGGCCGCCGCTTCCACGGTGCGGCGGATCAGCTCTTCGCGCGACTGGGTCAGCACGATGATGGTGACGTCGTCCGGAATGCGGTCTTCGTCGATCAGCTTGCGCACGAAGTCGAAGTCGGTCTGCGAGGCCGAAGGGAAGCCCACTTCGATTTCCTTGATGCCGATCTTGATCAGCATTTCAAAGAAGCGCAGCTTCTTCTCCGGGCTCATCGGCTCGATCAGCGCCTGGTTGCCGTCGCGCAGATCGGTGCTCATCCAGATTGGCGGCTTGCTGATGATGGCGTTCGGCCAGGTGCGGTCGGTCAATTGAACAGCCGGGAAGGCGCGGTATTTCGCTGCTGGGTTTTGCAACATCATGGTGGTACTCCTGAGTCTTCTGAATTTTGGAAAGCCCTATGTCGATCATGGGCGCATGCGATGTGGCGTTGGCTGCCGGGCGGGCCACGAAGACGCTAGGCCAGGCAACCGGTCGGTAGCGATAGCAGTAGCAGCGCGAAACCGTCGAAGGTGCGTGCGGTGCTACGGTGCGTGTGGATAGCCGTGGTGGACATCGGTGCAAACTTTCCTGATTTTGGGGAGACTTGCGCAGCTTGTGGCCGGCGCAGGGGTACAACTGAGACGCGATTTTTAAGCGCGTGCTAGTAGGCGCGGCGCTAGCGATAGGGCGCTAGGAGCCGGCAGCAGGAAAGCGGATAGGTGCGGATGCGGGAACATGGGCTTTAATGTACGAGATCAGCAGTAGGGATGTCAAGAAAATTGATGGGGAGTTGCTAAATAATGCAGCTCCCCGATCAGCGCAGGCTGGCCTATGACGGCTCTCAGGCTGCTGGGCGCTTCTTACGGCGTACCGAAACGCCGAGCAGACCCAATCCCAGTGCCATCAAAGAAAACGTCGCCGGCTCAGGCACCTCGCCGACGCGTGTCAGGCTGGTCAGATCGGCATTGAAGCCAAGCCAGTTGTATTCGGTGGGCGAATAGTAGTTGAAGCTGACCCTGGCTTCGTCGAAGTCCGACAAGGACAGGGCCGTCGGCAGCTCGGTGTTGGAGAGCGCGGTACCGAAGAAGTTGGACAAGAATAACTCGACCGGTCCGCTGATTTGGAGAGAATCCCCGTAGTTCCAAGGCTGTGTTGAATGACCGTCGTCGTCGATGCATAGGCATCGCTGGTGCTCAAGGTGTAGCCGGTACGGTCGAAGGTGACGCTCAGAGAAATGTTGCCGAGGTAGAGTGCGCTGGACAGGTCTGGGTATTCCTGGACCAGATCGGCTGGCCTTTCGGTGTCGAAGGAAAACGTGCCGTGCAGAGTGTCGCCTTCCCTCAGGCCGCCGGCAATGGATTCTGGGTCCAGGGTGCCTTCACCGAGCAAGGCAACATAACCATTGTTCGCAGTGAAGTTGTACTGGATGATTTCCGCGTGAGCGCCAGTACTGGCGAGGAGGGTGAACAGGGAAGGGAGGGCGAGTTTCAGCAGTTTGTTGCGTATCAT
The DNA here is from genome assembly GCF_059567845.1 of Massilia sp. BGA-UO-ETr-WB1. NCBI lineage: Bacteria > Pseudomonadati > Pseudomonadota > Betaproteobacteria > Burkholderiales > Oxalobacteraceae > Massilia > Massilia sp. BGA-UO-ETr-WB1. The sequence continues at coordinate 727,418 of NZ_JCAQOT010000025.1, forward strand.
CGGAGTTGTATATGGAAAAGAAGGGTTAACTATTTATTATACCATCTTGCTAACTCTTTCGCCAAAACAGCTTTATGCAGCGACCCACACGCGCGGCGCGCCGGCGGCGGTGCGGCCCACCACGGCGGCGGCCTCGAAGCCCTCGCGCGCGAACAGCGCCAGCACCTCGTCCACGCTGGCCGGATCGCAGGCCACCAGCAGGCCGCCGGACGTCTGCGGGTCGGTCAGCAAGGCTTGCTGCGCCGGCGTGATGGCGGCCGACAGCGTCACGTCCTTGCCGTAGGCGTCCCAGTTGCGGCCGGAGGCGCCGGTGAAGTAGCCGTCCGTGGCCAGCTGCTCCACGCCGGGCAGCAACGGAATGGCGGCCATGTCCAGCTGCGCTTCCAGGCCGGCGCCGCGCGCCAGCTCCAGCAGGTGGCCCAGCAGGCCGAAGCCGGTCACGTCGGTCATGGCGTGCACGCCCGGCATCGCGGACAGCGCCTGGCCCGGCTTGTTCAACTTGGTGGTGTTGGCGATCATGGCGGCGTAGCCGTCCGCGTCCAGCTTGTCCTTCTTCAGCGCGGCCGACAGCACGCCCACGCCCAGCGGCTTGCCCAGCACCAGCACGTCGCCCGGCAGCGCGCCGGAGTTGCGCTTGACCTTGGACGGATGCACCAGGCCCAGCACCACCAGGCCGTAGATCGGCTCCACCGAATCGATGGTGTGGCCGCCGGCGATGGGAATGCCCGCCTCGGCGCAGATCGATTCGCCGCCCTTGATGATCTGGCCTATGGTGTCGATCGGCAGCTTGTTGACCGGCATGCCGACCAGGGCCAGCGCCATGATGGGCGTGCCGCCCATGGCGTACACGTCCGAGATGGCGTTGGTGGCGGCGATGCGGCCGAAGTCGAACGGATCGTCCACGATGGGCATGAAGAAATCGGTGGTGGCGATCAGCGCCTGCTCGTCGTTGAGCTTGTAGACGGCCGCGTCGTCCGAGGTTTCGATGCCCACCATCAGTTCCTTCGGAACCGGGAAGCCGTGGGTGTTTTTCAGGATTTCCGACAGCACGCCAGGGGCGATTTTGCAGCCGCAGCCGCCGCCGTGGGAAAAGGAGGTGAGTTTGATAGGTGTTTGCATAATGCCCGTCACGATATCACAAGCCTGCAGTGCCTTGCAGGCGGGCGCTTGCGCCGGAGCTTCGGTTACAATCAGCCATGAGCTCACTTCATGCATCATTCCGCAACGCCCGGCCGGAACAACTGGCGGACGCCTTGCAGCATGCCCGGGCTTACACGCTGGCGCTGTTCGACTGCGCCGCGGCGGCCGGGCTGGACGCGGCAATCCGCGTGCCGCAGCTGCGCAGCCTCAATCCGCCGCTGTGGGAGCTGGGCCGCACGGCCTGGTTCGCCGAGTGGTTCGTGCTGCGCGAGGCCACCTCCAGCCACCCGGCCGACGCCGAGCCGAACGCCTTGCTGAGCAAGGGCGACGACTGGTTCGACGCCAACACCGTGCCGCACGGCGCGCGCTGGAACCTGGACCTGCCCAGCGCGGGCGCGCTGAAAACCTACTGCCGCGAAGTGCTGGACCGGGTGCTGGACCAGCTGTCGCGCTGCGGCGGCAGCGACACCGAACTCTATCCCTACCGGCTGGCGCTGGCCTACGAGGACATGCAGGGCGAAGCCATGCTGTCGGCCTTGCAGACGCTGGGCGTGGCGGTGCCGCCGGAACTGGCGCGCGACGAGCCGAGCTGGCCGCAGCAGTCCGAGATCGGCTTCCCGGGCGGTACACTGCACATGGGAAGCCAGGGCGGGGTGGGCTTCGTGTTCGACAACGAACTGCAGTCCCACGCCTGCTACGTGCCGCCGTTTCGCATCGACGCGGCGCTGGTCAGCAACGCGCAGTATGCCGATTTCGTGGCCGACGGCGGCTATGAGCGGCGCCAGTACTGGAGCACGGCCGGCAATGCCTGGCTGATGCGCCAGGAGCGCTCGGCGCCGCGCTACTGGCAGCGCGACGGGGCCTACTGGCGCACCATGCGCTTCGGCCATCTGAGCACGCTGGCCGGGCCGGAGCCGGTGCGCCACATCAGCCTGTTCGAAGCGCAGGCTTACTGCGCCTGGGCCGAACGGCGCCTGCCCACCGAGGCGGAATGGGAATACGCGGCCCTGTCCGGGCATCCGGCGTTCCGCTGGGGGCCGCTGTGGGAATGGACCGCCACGCCGTTCGAGCCGTATCCCGGCTTCGAAGCGGGGCCGTGGCGCGAATACTCGGCGCCGCACTTCGCCACCCACCAGGTGCTGCGCGGCGCCTCCTTCGCCACGCCGTCGCGGCTGGGATCGGCCCGTTTCCGCAATTTCCACCTGCCGGGCCGGGACGACATCTTCGCAGGCTTGCGCACCTGCAGCTGGTAACTGCGTATTCAAAGGCCAGGCAGTTTTCGGCTCGAAAAATTGATAAAATCAGAACTTGATTTAACAATCTCGAGGTCATGAATGAAACGTGCGTTAACCTGGTTGCTGACGGCGCTGACGGCCATCGTGCTGGCTGTCGTGCTGCTGGTGACGCACACGTCGCACTTCAAGCCGCTGCGGCTGGACTGGTTCTACACGCGCGTGTTCGCCACCTTCGCCATGGACAGCCCGGAGCTGCTGTCTTCGTTCGGCGTGCTGCCGCGCTGGCTGGATTTTTTCAGCAGCCGCCTGGACGACGCTTCGCCGGCCCATGAGCGCAAGGTGATGGCGGAGATGAAGGACAACCTGGCGGTGCTGGAGAGCTATGACCGCGCGGACCTGGACCGCGACGGCAAGCTGTCCTACGACACGCTGCACTATTTCATGACCATGCAGGTGGAGGGCGAGCCCTACCTGGCGCACGCTTTCCCGGTCAACCAGCTCGACGGCATCCAGGCCACGCTGCCCGACTTCATGGTGCAGGTGCACCGCATCGCCGGCGCGGGCGATGCGGAAAACTACATCGCGCGCCTGCGCCGCTTCCCGGTCAAGTTCGCGCAGGTGCTGGAGCGGATGAAGCTCAGCGAGAGCAAAGGCATCGTGCCGCCGCGCTTCACGGTGGAGAAAGTGCTGCGGCAGATGCAGGCCTTCGTCGCCACGCCGCCGCAGCAGCACCGGCTGTACCTGGACATGCGCGACAAGCTGGCGGCGCTGCCGCCCGGGACGCTGGACGATGCCACGCGCGCCAGGCTGCTGGCGGATACCGAGGCGGCCCTGCAGGGCCAGGTCTATCCGGCTTACCGCAGCCTGATTGCCTACTTCGTCGCCCTGCGCGGCAAGGCACTGAAGAACGACGGCGCGTGGAGCCTGCCGGACGGCGACGACTACTACGCCTGGGCGGTACGCATGCACACCACCACCGACTTCACGCCGCAGCAGGTGCACAGCCTGGGCCTGGCCGAGGTGGCGCGCGTGGGTGCGGAGATGGATGTCATCCTGAAGGAGCAGGGACTGGACGAAGGCAGCCTGGGCGAGCGCGTGATGCGCCTGTCGGCGCGGCCCGAGCAGAAATATCCGGATACGGCGGAGGGCCGCGCCGCCATGCTGGCGCACTACCGCGCCATTATCGACGAGGCCAGCAAAGAACTGGGCTCGGCGTTCAGCATGCGTCCGCGCCTGGCGCTGCGCGTGGAGCCGGTGCCGGCCGCGCTGCAAGCCACGGCGCCCGGCGCCTATTACCAGCCCGGAGCGTTCGACGGTTCACGGCCCAGCGTGTTCTTCGTGAACATGCGCACGGTAAGCGAAACGCCGAAGTTCTCCATGCGCACCCTGGCGCATCATGAAGGCTTGCCGGGCCATCATCTGCAGATCGCGGTGGCGATGGAACTGGAGGATGTGCCGTTCTTCCGCAAGGTGATTCCGTTCAGCGCTTACCAGGAAGGCTGGGCGCTGTATGCCGAGCGGCTGGCCAGCGAGCTGGGATGGGAGAAGACGCAGCTCGACAAGCTGGGCCGCCTGCGCGACGACATGATGCGCGCCACGCGGCTGGTGGTCGACACCGGCATCCACTACAAACGCTGGACGCGCGAGCAGGCCATCGCTTACATGCTGGAGAACACCGGCATGCCGGAGGGGGACGTGACGGCGGAAGTGGAGCGCTATTTCGTATCGCCGGGGCAGGCGCTGGCCTACAAGGTGGGCATGCTGACCATGCTGTCGTTGCGCGAGCACGCGCAGCAGGAGCTGGGCGACAAGTTCGACCTGAAGGCCTTCCACGAAGAAGTGCTGACGCACGGCGCCCTGCCGCTGAAGGTGCTGGAGCACGTCGTCAGCGACTGGGTGGCCGCGCGCAAGCGGAGCTGAGGCGGCGGGTTGGCGCGCATAGCGCGTAACCCGCCACTGCAATCAGATCAGCGATTCGCCCAGCTTGGCCAGGTGGGCGCTGTAGGCTTCCACGTCCAGCTCTTTGCGCGCCACGCCGCTGCGGAAGGCGGCTTGGGCGATCTTCGGCGTCACGCCGACCAGCAGGCGCGGATCCAGCAGGCCGGGCACCACGTAGTCCTTGCCGAAGCGCTCGTCGCTGCGGGCCATGCCGGCCAGCGCCACCACGCAGGCGATCTTCATCTCCTGGTTGATGGTGCTTGCGCCCGAGTCCAGCGCGGCGCGGAACAGGTAAGGGAAGCACAGCGCGTTGTTGATCTGGTTCGGATAGTCCGAGCGGCCGGTGGCGATGATGGCGTCCGGCGCCACTTCGCGCACCAGCTCGGGGCGCAGCTCGGGCTCCGGGTTGGCCAGCGCGAAGATGATGGGCTGCTTGGCCATCGATTTCACGTCCGCCTGCGACAGCAGGCCGGGACCGGACAGGCCCAGGAACACGTCCGCGCCTTCGATCACTTGCGACAGCTTGGTGGCCTGCGTGTCGCGCGCCCAGGCTTTCTTCTCGCCGTCCAGTTCGCGCGCGGTGGTCAGCACGCCTTTGCTGTCGCACACGAAGATGTTCTCGCGGCGCGCGCCCAGCGACAGGATCAGATCCAGGCAGGCGATGGCGGCGGCGCCGGCGCCCGAGCAGACGATCTTGATGTCGGCGATGTCGCGGCCGGTCATTTCAACCGCGTTCAGCAGGCCCGAACCGACCACGATGGCGGTGCCGTGCTGGTCGTCGTGGAACACCGGGATCGACAGGCGCTCGCGCAGCTTGCGCTCGATGTAGAAGCACTCCGGCGCCTTGATGTCTTCCAGGTTGATGCCGCCGAAGGTCGGGTGCAGCGCGGCGATGATGTCGACCAGCTTGTCAGGATCGGTTTCGTCGATCTCGATGTCGAAGGAGTCGATGCCGGCGAACTTCTTGAACAGCACCACTTTGCCTTCCATCACGGGCTTGCCGGCCAGCGCGCCGATATTGCCCAGGCCCAGGACGGCGGTGCCGTTGGTGATCACGGCCACCAGGTTGCCCTTGGCGGTGTACTCGTAGGCCAGCGCAGGGTCGCGCTGGATTTCAACGCAGGGCACGGCCACGCCGGGCGAGTAGGCCAGCGACAGGTCGTCCTGGCTGGCGACGCTCTTGGTGACGGCGATGGCGATTTTGCCCGGGCCGCCGGCCTTGTGATAATCCAGTGCCTTCTGTTCGAAAGTGCTCATGAAACAAATCCTTTAATATGCGAAAAACGCCTGCCCGAGCATAAGCCAGGGCAGGCGTGGTGATGACTGAATGCGGCTAATAACTGATATTACCAACACTATCCGCGTACGCGGTGCGCTTCCAGCCTGTGGATTTCACTTACTCAGCGTGTTGATCAAGGGTACAGGCCGCGTACCTCACGCGCTTGCAGCACGCGGGTGCAGGCCAGGATGAAGGTCGCGGTGCGCAGCGTTACCTTCTTGTCTTGCGATACTTCCCAGACTGCGTTGAACGCGTCTTGCATGATGCGCGTCAGGCGTGCATTGATCTCGTCCTCGCTCCAGAAGAAGCTGGAGAAGTCCTGCACCCACTCAAAGTATGACACGGTCACGCCGCCGGCGTTGGCCAGCACGTCCGGCACGATCAGGATGTCCTTGTCGGACAGGATGTCGTCCGCTTCCGGCGTGGTCGGGCCGTTGGCGCCTTCGAGGATGATCTTGGTGCGGATCAGCGGCGCATTGGCGGCGGTGATCTGCTGTTCCAGGGCGGCTGGAATCAGGATGTCCGATTCAATGCCCCAGAATGCATCGCGGTCCATGAACTGTTCGATGCCCGGGAAGCCTTTTACGCCGCCCGTTTCCGCTACGTGCTTGTGCAATTGTGCCACGTCCAGGCCGTTCGAGTGCACCACGGTGCCGGTGTGGTCCTGCACGGCGATGACTTTTGCGCCGGCATCGGCGAACATGGTTGCCGCTACGCCGCCCACGTTGCCGAAGCCCTGGATCGCCACGCGGGCGCCCTGGATTGCCACGCCGCGCTTGGCCGCTGCCGCCTGGCCCACCACGAACACGCCGCGGCCGGTTGCTTCGCGGCGGCCCAGCGAGCCGCCCAGCGAGATCGGCTTGCCGGTCACGACGCCGGTCGACAGGTTACCCTCGATCATGGCGTAGGAGTCCATCATCCATGCCATCACCTGTTCGTTGGTGTTCACGTCCGGCGCCGGGATGTCCTTGTTCGGGCCGATGATCAGGCTGATCTCGCTGGTGTAGCGGCGGGTCAGGCGCTGCAGTTCGCCGCGCGACAGGGTTTTCGGGTCAACGCGGATGCCGCCCTTGGCGCCGCCGTATGGCACGTTCACGGCCGCGTTCTTCACGGTCATCCATGCCGACAGGGCCATCACTTCGGACAGGGTCACGTCCTGGTGGAAGCGCACGCCGCCTTTGCCCGGGCCGCGCGACATGTTGTGCTGCACGCGGTAGCCTTCGTAGTGGGCGATGGAGCCGTCGTCGCGCTCGATCGGCACGTCAACGGTCAGGATGCGCTTGGGGCGCTTCAGCGTTTCCACCCAGCGCGACAGGCTGCCCAAGTGCGGGGTAACGCGGTCGATCTGCTTCAGGTACTGGCCCCATGGACCGAGATCTTCTGGATTGAGGTAGGACGGCAGTGCGTGTTGGGTGGTCATGCTTGGCTCCTGTTTTATTCGATGGATTCTTCGTTCGACGCGGTGCTTGTGGCGTTGCGTTAGCGAGGCGAATCATAGGCTGGAGCTCTGCAAGGCGGCTAATGCTGTATGCGCATCCGCCTATGCAAAAAAAGCATAACGTTACAATCGTTGAGTAAAAATTAACGTTCCGAGGCCGGCACGCGGCGCTTTTTGTCGGACGTTTTCTGCAGGCTCTCGAGGTAGTCCCACAGCCGCGAAACGATGAATTTGCCGGGCCGCGAGGGCGAAGGGCGTTCGCGGTACAGGCGGATTTCCATTTCGATCTGCCAGTCCTGCACGCCGCCGTCGGCGGGCGCCAGCAGCTTCTGTTTCAGCTCGCGCGTGACGGCCGATTCGGGCAGGAAGGCGATGCCGCGTCCCTCCAGCGCCATCATTTTCAGGCCTTCCGCCATATCGGTTTCGTAATGGTTTTCCAGGTGCAGGGCGGTCTTGGTGTCCGCCAGGATCAGCTCCACCATGCGGCCCAGGTAGGCGTTGTTGGTGTAGGAGAGGAAGGGCAGCGGCGCCTGCTTGGTTCCGGGCAGCGTGAACTCGGGCGTGCGCGTCTTGTCGCAGCGGGCGTAGGCGCGCATGGCTTCGCGGCCCAGCACCAGCATGTCGTAGCGGCCGGGATCGAGCTGCACCGGCTGGCGCGGATGGTGGTAGCACAGCAGCAGGTCGCAGCCGCCTTCCACCAGCTGCAGCACGGCGTCGTGCACATTGAGCGCCATCAAACGGCTGTTGATGGGGGCGAAGTCGGTCTCCAGCTGGGTGATCCATTTCGGGATGAAGGTCAGCGACAGCGTGTGCGGCACGGCCAGGTCGATGCTGTTCATGGCGGCGGCGCGCTTGTTGCGCAGCAGCTCGCGCACGCCGTTGATCTGGCCCAGCATTTCCAGCGCCTGCTCGTAGAACACCAGGCCGGCCGGCGTCAGGCGGGTGGGGTAGGAGGTGCGGTCCACCAGGTCGGTGCCGAGCCAGTTTTCCAGCGACTGGATGCGGCGCGAGAAAGCCGGCTGCGTCACGTGCCGCTGCGAGGCGGAGCGGCTGAAGTTATTGGTCTCGGCCAGCGAGATGAAGTCTTCCAGCCATTTGGTTTCCATGCTTGATCCAGCGCAAACGAGAGAGTGCGATTGTATTTCATTTCTTGCGCTGCTTCTGCATTGCAGCATATACTAAGTCAAGTCATATGACGACTGACAACTTAGTGTTTGTACAAATATCACCAACCTTTCCAAGGAGCAGTGGCATGAGCAAACGGATCAACCATTTCAAGCGGGCGCTGAAGAGCGGCACGCTGCAAATCGGCCTGTGGTCTGGGCTGTCGAGCAACGTCACGGTGGAGGTGCTGGCCAATGCGGGCTTCGACTGGCTGCTGCTGGACATGGAGCACTCGCCCAACGAGCTGCCCATGGTGCATTCGCAGCTACAGGCGATTGCGCAGGGATCGGCCCAGCCCATCGTGCGCCCGCCGTGGAACGACACCGTGGTGATCAAGCGGCTGCTGGACGTGGGCGCGCAGACCTTGCTGATTCCCTTCGTGCAGAACGCGGAGGAGGCGCGCCAGGCGGTGGCCGCCACGCGCTATCCGCCGCACGGCGTGCGCGGCTTTTCGACGGCGGCGCGCGCCTCCGACTATGGCCGCGTGGCAGACTACTGGGCCACCAGCAGCGACGATATCTGCGTGCTGCTGCAGGTGGAAACGCCGGAGGCGATCGCCAATATCGAGGAAATCGCCGCCGTGGAGGGGGTGGACGGCATCTTCATCGGCCCGGGCGACCTGGCCGCCTCCATGGGCCACCTGGCCAACCTGAAACACCCGGACGTGGTGGCCGCCATTGAGGGCGCGGTGCGCCGCATCGTCGCCACCGGCAAGGCGGCCGGGGTGCTGATGGGGGACGAGGCGCTGGCGCGCCGCTACATCGCGGCCGGCTGCACCTACACTGCGGTAGGCAGCGACATCGGGCTGCTGGCGCGCGGCGCCGAAGCGCTGGCCGGAAAATTCAAGAACGCCGCCTGAGCGCGGCCCATCAAGAGGAGCATGGATATGAGTAATGGCGTAACTAAAATCGGCTTTATCGGTCTCGGCATCATGGGCGCGCCGATGGCGGCGAATCTGCTGAAAGGCGGCCACGAGCTGTTCGTACTGCAGCGCAAGGCGCTGCCGCCCGCGCTGGTGGAATTGGGCGCGGTGGCCTGCGCCAGCAGCAAGGAAGTGGCGCAGAAGGCGGACGTGATCATCCTGATGGTGCCGGATACGCCGCAGGTGGCCGAGGTGCTGTTCGGCGAAGGCGGCGTGGCGCAGGGCCTGAGCGCCGGCAAGACGGTGGTGGACATGAGCTCCATTTCGCCGATTGAAACCAAGCAGTTCGCGGAGCGCATCAACGCGCTGGGCTGCCAGTACCTGGACGCGCCGGTGTCCGGCGGCGAAGTGGGCGCCAAGGCCGCCACGCTGACCATCATGGTGGGCGGCAGCGAAGAGGCGTTCAACGCGGTCAAGCCGCTGTTTGAACTGATGGGCAAGAACATCACGCTGGTGGGCGGCAACGGCGACGGCCAGACCACCAAGGTAGCCAACCAGATCATCGTGGCGCTGAACATCGAGGCGGTGGGCGAGGCGCTGCTGTTCGCTTCGCGCATGGGCGCGGACCCGGCCAAGGTGCGGCAGGCGCTGATGGGCGGCTTCGCCGCCTCGCGCATCCTGGAAGTGCACGGCGAACGCATGATCAAGCGCACATTCGATCCGGGCTTCCGCATCGAACTGCACCAGAAGGATTTGAACCTGGCGCTGAGCAGCGCGCGCGCCATCGGCGTGAGCCTGCCCAATACGGCGACGGCGCAGGAGCTGTTCAACACCTGCGCGGCGCACGGCGGCAAGGCCTGGGACCATTCGGCGCTGGTGCGGGCGCTGGAGATCATGGCAAACTACCAGATCGGCGCCAAGCTGCCTGAATAGGATACGCTCATGACATCTCAAGCCACTTTATTGCGCAGCATGTTCGACGCCGCCGTGGCGGCGGCGCAGCCCTCGCTGTGCCTTCCGGCGCACTTGCCCGAGCCGCCGCGCGGGCGCACGCTGGTGATCGGCGCGGGCAAGGCCTCGGCCGAGATGGCGCGCGTGCTGGAGCAGCACTGGCCGGGTGAATTGAGCGGGCTGGTGGTCACGCGCTACGGCTATGCGGTGCCGTGCGAACGCATCGAGATCGCCGAAGCGGCGCATCCGGTGCCGGACGCGAACGGCATGGCGGCGGCGCGCCGCATCCTCGGCATGGTGCAGGGGCTGACGGCGGACGACTTGGTGATCTGCCTGATTTCCGGCGGCGGTTCGGCGCTGCTGCCGCTGCCGGATCCGGCACTGGACCTGGCGGTCAAGCAGGAGATCAACCGCGCGCTGCTGCAAAGCGGCGCCACCATCGGCGAAATGAATTGCGTGCGGCGCCACCTGTCCGCCATCAAGGGCGGGCGGCTGGCTGCGGCCTGCCATCCGGCGCGCGTGGTCACGCTGCTGATTTCGGACGTGCCGGGCGATAACCCGGCCGACATCGCGTCCGGCCCCACCTGCGGCGACGCCACCACCTGCGCCGATGCGCTGGCCATCCTGCAGCGCTACGGCATCTCGGTGCCGGAGGCGGTGACGCGGCTGCTGGAGTCGGGCGCCAGCGAAAGCATCAAGCCGGGCGACCCGCGCCTGGCGCGCAGCGAAATCCGCCTCATCACGGCGCCGCAAATCGCGCTGGAGGCGGCAGCCGAGGTGGCGCGCAAGGCCGGCATCGTGCCTTACATCCTGGGCGACAGCATCGAGGGGGAGGCGCGCGACGTGGGCATCGTCATGGCCGGCATGGCGCGCCAGGTGGCCATGCGCGGGCAGCCGTTCGAAGCGCCGTGCGTGCTGCTGTCCGGCGGCGAAACCACGGTGACGATACGCGGCGGCGGCCGGGGCGGGCGCAACGTGGAATTCCTGCTGTCGCTGGGCGTGTCGCTGAACGGCCACCCCGGCATTTACGCCATCGCCTGCGACACGGACGGCGTGGACGGCCAGGAGGAAATCGCCGGCGCCATCATCGGGCCGGACATGCTGGAGAAGGCGTGGAGCTTGCGCATCAATCCCCGGATAAGCCTGGCCAACAACGACGGCCACGGCTTCTTCCAGGCGATAGGCGCGTCGGTGGTGTGCGGGCCGACGCTGACCAACGTGAACGACTTCCGCGCCATCTACGTCGAACCGCAGCAGTGATTTACCGGATCACGCCGTAGCGCACATCCTGTGCTTTCAAATAGCTGCGGTAGGCCAGCGACATGCGGTCGCAGGCTACCGACACTTCGGCGCCCGGCGTGAGGGGCATGCGCTGCGGCCGCTGGCTCTCCACGATGGGCAGGTCTTGCAGGAAGATGGTGTCCTGGAAGTGGCGCAGCTCTTCGTCGCGTGAAGTGAAGTCGTTCAGCGCGAGCATGATCCAGACTCGGGAAGTGGTTTCCGTCAACGGCTGCACGTGCAAGCTGATTGCGTCGGAAGGCGCTTCCCGGGCGCTCGCAGTGTCTGGGGCGGCGGCGCAAGCTGCGTTCGTGCCGCCGCCGGCCGCCGCCGGGCCGGCTGGCAGCTTGGTCAGGATAGCGGTGAGCGGGCGCACCACGCGGTAAGTGTATTCGACCTCCATGCCGGCCGCCGCGTCCTTGCTGGCTTGCGGCTGCCACGCGCGGCACTGGACCGCGCGTACGCCTTTACCGTACGCGGCGTCGTCGAACTGTTCGACCGTATAGTTGGCGATAGCTGCGCGCTCCTGTTCACCCAGTATGCCTTCGTGGACGAACGCGAAGTGCGACATGTCGAGGAAGTTTTCGACGATGCGGGGACCTGCGGCCTGTACATCGTAGGGGCCGCACAGCACCTTGCGCAGCCGGGCATCGCTGAACTCGGGGAAGGGCGGCACCTCGCCTGCGGGCGTGCCGAGACAAACCCACACCAGCCCGTAGCGCTCCTGCGCGTGGAAGGTTGCCACTTGCGCCTTCAGATTGGCTTGCGCAAGGTCGGGCAGGGCGGGGATGTGCTCGCACCTGCCCGTGCTCCCGAAGCTCCAGCCGTGGTAGGCACAGCGCAGTGTGTCGCCTTGCAGCGTACCCAGGGACAGCCGCGTGCCCCGGTGCGGGCAACGGTCCTCCCAGGCGTTGATCCGTCCGGCGCTGTCGCGCCAGAGCGCCAGCGGCAAATCCAGCAATTGCGCCCGCACGATGGCGCCGCCAGCCACGCCGCCGATCGCGGCGGCAGCGGCAACCGGGTGCCAGTCGTTGTACAGCGCGGTATCGTGCGGGTTCATGCGCGCTCCTTATTTGGGAATACTGCCTTCGACGCCCTGCACGTAGTAGTTCAGCGACAGCAGTTCCTTCAAAGGCATCACCGCGCCCGCTGCCACTTTCACGGCGCCCGACTGGTCCTTGATCGGACCCTGGAAGGGGTGGAATTTGCCGGCAGTGATGGCCGCCTTCTTCTCTTCGAACGCCTTGGCGGCATCGGCCGGCACGGCCGCGTTCAGCGACGACATCTTGACCATGCCCTCCTTCAGGCCGCCGCGCACTTCGCCGCTTTTCCAGGTGCCGGCCATGACGGCCTTGGCGGTCTCGGTGTAGTAGTCGCCCCAGTTGTTGGTAGCCGCCGTCAGGTGGGCCTTGGGCGCGAACTTGCTCATGTCCGAATCCCAGCCGAAGGCGTAGACGCCTTTTTCCTGCGCCGCCTGCAGCGTGGCCGGCGAGTCGGTGTTCTGGTTCAGCACATCGGCCCCTTGCGCGATCAGGGTTTCCGCCGCTTGGCGTTCCTTGGCCGGGTCATACCACGAGTTCACCCAGATCACTTTCGTCTTGATGCCGGGGTTCACGCTTTGCGCGCCCAGCGTGAAGGCGTTGATGTTGCGAACCACTTCCGGGATCGGGAAGGAGGCCACCACGCCCAGCGTCCTGGACTTGGTCATCTTGCCCGCGAGGATGCCGTTCAGGTAGGCGCCTTCATAGAGCTGCGTTTCATAGGTGCCCATGTTCTTGCCGGTCTTGAAACCAGTGGCGTGCAGGAAGACCGTTTTCGGGAAGGTCTTCGCCACTTTCTCGGTTGGGTTCATGTAGCCGAAGGAGGTGGTGAAAATCAGCTTGTTGCCGTCGGCTGCCAGCTTGCGGATCACGCGCTCGGCGTCCGCGCCTTCCGGCACGCTCTCGACGAAGGTGGTTTTCACTTTGGCTCCCAGCGCTTTTTCCATGGCCAGGCGGCCCTGGTCGTGCGCGTAAGTCCAGCCGGCGTCGCCGACCGGGCCGACGTAGACGAAGCCCACCTTCAGCGGTTCCTCAGCGTGAGCAAGGCCGGAGTGGAAGGAGGCGGTGGCGGCCAGGGTGGCCAGTGCGGCGGCAAGCAGTTTACGGCGATTCATCGTGTTCATCCTCTCAGGGTTTGGTGGAAGCGGATCAGAAATGGTATTCGGCGCGTATCATCGGAGTCTTGGCGAATGCGCCGCGGCCCGCCGGGCCTTTATGGTCGTTGCCGAACTTGTTCCTCCAGTACTGGTACTCGATGCCGACCTTGAAGGTGTTCTTGGCGGCGCCCACGGCAGCGCTCATGTCGTACATGATCTGCATGTCGATGTTGGTTTCCGGCTTGGTCGCGCCGCCGAACTCATCTTTGCCCTTGCTGGCGATGTAGTTGGCGTAGCCTTCGAACGACAGCGGTATGCCGGCGCTGAAAGGAATGCCCCAGGCCGCCGTCAGCATCGGATGCACGTCGTAGTCGTAGCGCGGCGTGCTCACTTTCGAGAAGCCGCTATAGGGCGCGTTGCTTTCCCACAGGGCCAGCAGGCTGACGTCGAGGAAGCCCGGCACGTCCAGATTGAGCGTGGGGCCGGCCACCACCATGCGCTTCTTGGAGTTGTAGCCCGCATCGGTCTTGGTGTTCATGTCGAAACCGGCGGTGAAGCCCAGGCCGCGCATGGGACCCATCTTGAAATTGCTGCCGGTGACCTTGCCCAGGTCCAGCGTGTGGCGGTAAAGGACGTAGACCTCGTGCGCACCGCTGCTGGCCCCCACGGCCGAGGGATCGTTTTTGTCCGAGAACAGCATGTCCGCGCTGAAGAAGTTCTTGCCGTAGGCGTAGCCGCTGACGTGGCTCAGGTTGACGATGTTCTTCTTGATGTCGGCCGGATTGAACGGTTCGGCGAAGTCTGTTCCGTAGCGGTAACTCAGCGAGGTGTCGCTCCAGTCCGCTGCTTGCGCGCTGCCGGCCAGCATGGCGATGACTGAAACGACTGCGGTCTTCAATAACTTGTTGGACATGCTCTAACTCCCTCGTTGGTTGGTATGGTATGACTGCCTACCTCTTTAGCAATAACCGGGCCAGATGCGGCATAGCAATAACCGGGCCAGATGCGGCACCGGTTGCGCGCCGTCCGGGCCGGTCAGAAACCGGCCAGGGCGTCGGCCAGGTTCACTTTGCGGCCCGACGCGCCCAGGTTCAGGCGCGATTCGATCTCCACCAGGTGATGTTCGATCAGCGCCACGGCTTGCGCTTCCTCGCCTTCACTTATCAGCGCCACCAGGCGTTTATGCTCGTCGTTTTCGCACATGTGCGTGCCGGGGCTTTCATAGAGCGCGATGATCAGCGAACAGCGCGACACCAGCTCCGCCATATAGCGCTGCAGCACCTGGTTGCCGGCCAGCTCGGCCAGCAGCAAATGGAACTCGCCGCCGAGGCGTATCCAACTGGCGCGGTCGCCGCTGCGGCGCGCCTCGTCCTCTTCGACCAGCGCCGCATGGATACGCTGCAGCGAGGCGGGCGTGGCGTTGCGTATCGCCAGCGGCACGATCGCGCGCTCGATGGCGCGGCGCGCGGCGAAGATGTCGCGCGCCTCGGCCGGAGTGGGCGAGGCGACCACCGCGCCCCGGTTGGGCCGCAGTTCGATAATGTGTTCGTGCGCGAGCCGTTGCAGGGCCTTGCGCACGGTGGTGCGGCTTACCTGGTACAGCTCGCAAAAATCCGCTTCGCCCAGGTGCGTGCCGGGCGGCAGGCGGTGGCTCATGACGGCGTTGAACACGGCGCGGTGTATGCGCAGGTCCACTGCCGTGGTGCCGCGCTTGGTGGGCGCGTCCGCGGCGGCTTTGGACGGCGGCTGCTTACTCATGGTGTGGAGTCTCCTGTTCTGTGGTGAAACAGCTATATGCAGGATTCGTGCTCACATTGTGTACGATACGCTGCGCCTTTCACGACAATTCTGTATACAGTTA
Source organism: Massilia sp. BGA-UO-ETr-WB1 (assembly GCF_059567845.1). NCBI lineage: Bacteria > Pseudomonadati > Pseudomonadota > Betaproteobacteria > Burkholderiales > Oxalobacteraceae > Massilia > Massilia sp. BGA-UO-ETr-WB1. The sequence goes on from NZ_JCAQOT010000025.1 coordinate 742,701, forward strand.
AGTTCAATCGTGGTGAAGATGCTACTGTCCACTATCCTTTTTGGTGCGCGGTGCGCCAAATGCGGGCGGCGGACATTGCGACGGCAGGCCCGTAACGGCGGGCTCCTCACATCATGCCCTTGCATGCATGGTATGCAACTTGCATAACGTTCAGTTGTATACAACCGCAGTCAGGAGTATCGACAAATGAATCGAACCGCAGCCCCGACGTCCCCGCCGCGCGCAGAGCCGCGCTTGCAGATGCTGGGCATTTCCAAGATCTATCCCTCGGTCGTGGCCAACGACAACATCAACCTCACGGTGATGCCGGGCGAGATACACGCCGTACTGGGCGAGAACGGTGCGGGCAAGAGCACGCTGATGAAGATCATTTACGGGGTGACCCAGCCGGACGGCGGCGAGATCCTGTGGGAGGGGAAGCAAGTCCGCATCGATTCGCCGTCGGCCGCGCGCAAGCTGGGCATCGGCATGGTGTTCCAGCACTTCGCGCTGTTCGACACGCTCACCGTGGCCGAGAACATCGCGCTGGCGCTGGACGAACGGGCCACGCCGGCCGAACTGGCGCCGCGCATCCGCAAGGTGTCCGAGGAATACGGCCTGCCGCTGGACCCGGAGCGGCTGGTGCACAGCATGTCGGTGGGCGAGCGGCAGCGGGTGGAGATCGTGCGCTGCCTGCTGGCGCATCCGAAGCTGCTGATCATGGACGAACCCACGTCGGTGCTCACGCCGGACGCGGTGCTCAAGCTGTTCGAGTCGCTGCGGCGGCTGGCGTCCGAGGGCTGCAGCATCCTGTACATCAGCCACAAGCTCGATGAGATCCGGGCGCTGTGCGGCCAGGCGACCGTGCTGCGCGGCGGGCGCGTGTCCGGCACGGCCGTGCCGCGCGAAGAAAGCGCGCGTTCGCTGGCCGAGCTGATGATAGGCCGTGAGCTGCCGGTATGCCGCATCGCGCCGCGCAAGCCGGGCGAGGTGCGCATGGCGCTCAAGGGACTGAACCTGGCCACCATCGACCCTTTCGGCACGGTGCTCAAGGATATCGGGCTGGAGCTGCATAGCGGCGAGATCGTCGGCATCGCCGGCGTGTCCGGCAACGGCCAGCAGGAATTGCTGAAGGCGATTTCCGGCGAGCTGCCGCTGGCGGCAGCCGGCGCGCTGGAGCTGCTCGGCCAGCCGGCGGGCAGGCTCGATCCTGCCCAGCGGCGCGAACTGGGCATGTGTTTCGTGCCCGAGGAACGCCTGGGGCGCGGCGCGGTGCCGGGCCTGTCGCTGGCCGACAATGCGCTGCTGACCGGCTATGTGCCGGCCGGTGCCAGCGGCATGGTGAGGAAGGGCTTGATACGCTACGGCGCCGTGAAGGACTTCGCGCGCAAGGTGATCGAGCGCTTCGACGTCAAATGCGGCGGCGAGGCGTCCGTTGCCAGCAGCCTGTCCGGCGGCAACCTGCAAAAATTCATTGTCGGCCGCGAGATCGCGCTGGCACCCAAGGTCATGGTGCTGGCGCAGCCCACCTGGGGCGTGGACATCGGCGCCGCCATGCTGATACGCCAGGCCATCATCGACCTGCGCGACCAGGGCGTGGCGGTGCTGGTGCTGTCCGAGGAGATCGACGAACTGTTCATGATGAGCGACCGCATCGCCGTGCTGGCCAAGGGCCGGCTGTCGCGCGCGGTGCGCGTGGCCGACTCCAGCGTCAACCAGATCGGCGTGTGGATGAGCGGCGATTTCAGCGCCGGGCCCGCCGCCACCGAACAATCGCAAGGAGAAAACCATGTCCCGGCTTGAAGCCCGCCCCGAACCGTCGCGCACGATGATGCTGGCCTCGCCGCTGATCGCGGCGCTGGCCATGCTGGTCACCAGCTCAGTGCTGTTCTACGTGCTGGGGCAGGAACCCCTGCACGCGTTCTACGTCTACTTCATCAAGCCCGCCGCCAGCATGTACGGCGTGGGCGAACTGCTGCTCAAAGCCACGCCGCTGATCCTGTGCGGCGTTGGGCTGGCGCTAGGCTTCCGCGCCAATGTCGCCAACATCGGCGCCGACGGCCAGCTCACCATGGGCGCCATTGCGGCCGGCTGCGTGGCGCTGTACTTCGACGGCGTGGAGGCGTGGTGGGTGTTGCCGCTGATGCTGCTGGCCGGCGCGCTGGGCGGCATGGCGTGGGCCGCCATCCCCGCGCTGCTGCGCACGCGCTTCAACACCAGTGAAATCCTGGTGTCGCTGATGCTGGTGTATGTCGCCTATTTGTACCTTAGCTACCTGGTGCACGGCCCCTTGCGCGATCCGGCTGGTTTCAACTTTCCGCAGTCGAAGATGTTCGGCGATTCCGCGCTGCTGCCCTTGCTGGCGGAAGGCTTGCGCGTCAATGCGGCGTTGCCGCTGGCGCTGGCGCTGGCCGTGGCGGCCTGGTTCTTCTGCGCGCGCACCTTCGCGGGTTACCGTATGCAGGTCAGCGGCATGGCGCCGATGGCGGCCGCTTACGCGGGCTTCAGCGAGCGGCGCAATGTGTGGGGCGCCTTCCTGATCAGCGGCGCGCTGGCCGGGCTGGCCGGCGTGGGCGAGGTGGCGGGACCGATTGGTCAACTGCAGCCCTCCGTGTCGCCGGGCTATGGCTTCGCGGCCATCATCGTCGCCTACGTCGGCCGGCTGCATCCACTGGGCGTGGTGCTGGCGTCGCTGCTGATGTCGCTGCTGTATATCGGCGGCGAATCGGTGCAGATCGAGCTGCAGCTGCCGAATGCCATCACCGGTCTGTTCCAGGGCCTGCTGCTGTTCTATCTGCTGGCGGCCGACCTGTTCATTCACTACCGCTTCAAGCCGCGCCAGCGTGCCGCTACGGTCCTGCAGGGAGAAACAGCATGAACCCGGAATATTTGATCGCGTTCCTTGCCAGCACCGCAGGCGCGGCCACGCCGCTGGTGTTCGCCTCCGTAGGGGAACTGGTGGCGGAACGCTCCGGCGTGCTGAATCTGGGACTGGAGGGCATGATGCTGGTGGGGGCGGTGGTGGGATTCTCCGTTACGCTGGGCACCGGCAACGCGGGTATGGGCTTGGTGGCCGCGATGGCGGCGGGCACGGGGATGGCGCTGCTGTTCGCCTTCCTGGTGCTCACCCTGCAGACCAACCAGGTCGCCACCGGGCTGGCGCTAACGCTGTTCGGCATCGGTCTGTCGGCCTTCCTCGGGCGCGGGCTGGTGGGGCAGACCGTGGAGCCGTTGACCAAACTGTCCTTGCCGGTTTTGTCGGACTTGCCCTTCATCGGGCCGCTGTTGTTCCGCTTCGACGGCATGGTCTACGCCTCGGTGCTGCTGGTGATCGCGGCGGGGTGGATGCTGGCGCGTACCCGGCTTGGCCTGCTGATACGCGCGGTTGGCGAGTCGCCGCACAGCGCGCACGCGGTCGGTTTCCACGTGATCGGCCTGCGCTACGGCTGCGTGCTGTTCGGCGGCGCGATGGCGGGGCTGGCCGGCGCTTACATGTCGCTGGCGCTGACGCCGATGTGGGTGGAGGGCATGACGGCCGGCCGCGGCTGGATCGCGCTGGCGCAGGTGGTGTTCGCCACGTGGAAGCCGCGCGGCGTGCTGCTGGGTGCTTACCTGTTCGGCGGCGTGACGGTGCTGCAGTTTCATGGCCAAGGGCTGGGCATCGCGGTACCGTCCGAGTTCCTGTCCATGTTGCCTTACCTTGCGACCATCGCGGTGCTGGTCTACATTTGCCGCGATCCCAAGACCATCCTGTTGAACAAGCCCATGTCGCTGGGGCAGAACTTCAAGGCGGACTAGTCAGCTATTGGTGAGGTTCATGCCGGCCACGCTGCCCAGCACGGCGGCCAGCGTGTCCAGCTGCGCCGGGTCCGAATTGCGCAGCAGTTCGGCGCTCACTTCGCGCGCCGTCACCATGGCGTTGTCCAGCATCTCGTGGCCGGCGGAGGTGATGACGGCGTAGCCGACGCGGGCATCGCGCGGGTCCGGCTGGCGCGCCACCATGCCGTTTTTCTCCAGCGGCAGCAGGGTGCGCGTGACGCCGGACGCGGTCAGGCCCTGGCGCTCGGCCAGGTCCACGCGGCGCAGGCGGCCGCCGGGCGCCTTGGCCAGATGGTTGAGCAGCATGAAGTCGCCGAAGCTCAGGCCGAAGTGGCCGCCGAGTGCCGCGTCCAGGCGGCGCACCATGGCCGCTTGCGCGCGCGCCAGGCGCAGGCAGAAGTCGAGGGCGGCGTCGCCGGTAATGTTTTCCATGATGAGTCCTTGAACGTTATTTGACTGATGATTGATAAATGATTGAGTGAGCAAGTATATGGCCGGGGCGAAAAAAAAGCCACCGGTTTTTTCGGTGGCTTTTCATCTAGAGCTGAGCGCGCGGATTAACGGTCGCCGTAGCTGCGGCGTGCGCCGTCGGTGCGGGCGCCTTTGTAGCCGCCAGCGCCGCCGTCGCGGTTGAAGCTGCCGCCTTCACGGTTGTAGCCGCTGCCGGTGCTGGCGCCTTCGCGCGGGTAGCCGCCGCCTTCCTTGCGCGGAGCGCCCGGCTTGCTGAAGCTGCGCTGGCCTGGCTTGCCGCCACGGTTGTCGCCTGGTTTCCAGCCGCCTGGACGGGCAGCCGAACGCGGAGGCGCGGTGCGCTTAGGCTCGAAACCTTCGATCGTCGTGACCGGGATCAGCTGCTTGGTGAAACGCTCGATGCGCTTCACGTTCATGCCTTCGGCGTGGTTCACCAGCGAGATCGCCAGACCATTGCGGCCGGCACGGCCGGTACGGCCAATGCGGTGCACGTAGTCTTCAGCGAACTTCGGCAGGTCGTAGTTGAACACGTGGGTGATGGTCGGAACGTCGATGCCGCGTGCCGCGACGTCGGTTGCCACCAGCACTTTCACCTGGCCGCGGCGCATGCTGTCCAGGGTGCGGTTGCGCGCGCCCTGGTGCATGTCGCCGTGCAGCGCGGCTGCCGAGAAACCGGCGATGTTCAGACGGTCGGCGATGGTGTCGGCGTCACGCTTGGTGGCGGTGAACACCACTGCCTGGTCCAGCGTTTCGTCGCGCAGCAGGTGGTCCAGCAGGCGGTTCTTGTGCGACAGGTCGTCCACGAAGTGCACGCGCTGCGAGATGTTCTCGTGCTTGTTGGCGGCGCTGATGATCTGGATGACCATCGGGTCCTTGGTGATGCGGCGGGCCATATTGCCCACTACGCCGTCCAGGGTGGCCGAGAACAGCATGGTCTGGCGGCTGTCCGGGGTGGCGGCAACGATCTTCTCGATGTCGTCGATGAAACCCATGTCCAGCATGCGGTCGGCTTCGTCCAGCACCAGGATCTGCAGCTGGGAGAAATCGATCTTGCCCGATTCCATATGGTCGATCAGGCGGCCCGGGGTCGCCACCAGGATTTCCGGATTGCGTGACAGCAGTTGCATCTGTTTAGGGTAAGGCATACCGCCCAGGATGGACACGGCCTTGATGCCGCGCAGGTTCACTGCGTACTTGTCGGTATTGGTGGTCACTTGCAGGGCCAGCTCGCGGGTTGGGGTCAACACCAGCATTTTTGGCTGTGCAGCTTTGAAACGTGGACGCTCGCCGCGTGCTTTGGCGGCTTGCATTTCCTGGTTAGGGGTCTTGCCGGCGGCAGCCGGCGGCAGTGCGGCCAGACGGGTCAGCGACGGCAGCATGAAAGCTGCGGTCTTGCCGGAACCGGTCTGGGAGGATACCAACAGATCCTTGCCCGCGATAGCGGCGGGCACAGCTTGCTCCTGCACCGGAGTAGGCTTGGTGTAGCCGGCGTCGGTCAGGGCTTTGAGTACGGACGTGTTGATACCAAGTGCTTCAAAAGTCATTCTTATCTTTCGTAAAAATCAGCGTTCATGCAAAAACGCAGAACGCAAAATAGCAACGCCAACCAAACGAAATGACTCTAACAAACCAGATTAGAAATTTCGGCACAAAAGCTTTGCGCCGGGACGGTGTCTTATTCGACACACAAGGCGGGGGGCTTTATAAGCGTCATCGGGACGATGCGCTAAGGCTTGCGTAGCTGCTGTTATTCTAAGTGCCGACTGCGTGTTGCAGCGCACAAGCCGCTACTATAACCCATTTCCGCCGTTCCTGCACGCTTATCTGGTCATTTTAGTAGCAAGGGCACAATTTTTGTCCTGATTTAACCCCTTTTCTTGCGCCGCTTCGTTTCATTGCTGATACCGGCCGGTCCGGGACCAGGAGAAAAATATGTTGAAACGACTGTTTGCGTTGCTGGCGCTGTTGCCGCTGGCCTGCGCCGCCCTTGCGGTAACGCCGAGGATGGACACGCCGCTGATGGAAACGCCGGGCGGCGAGCGGCCGGTGCGGCTGCAAAGCCTGAGCATCGCCAGTGCCGTCAGCGGCGGCATGGCGGAAACCACGGTGCGCATGGTGTTTTTCAATCCGAACAGCCGCGTGCTGGAAGGCACGCTGCATTTCCCCTTGCAGGAGGGGCAGCAGATCAGCGCCTTCGCGCTTGATATCGACGGCAAGCTGCGGCCGGCCGTGCCGGTGGAAAAAAGCCGGGGCCGCGAGATACTGGAGGCGGTGGAGCGGCGCGGCATCGACCCCGGGCTGCTGGAGCGCACCGAGGGCAATAACTTCCGCCTGCGCGTCTATCCGATTCCCGCGCAAGGCACGCGCACAGTGGAGCTGAAGTACGCCGAAACGCTGGCGCGCGATGTAACCGGGACGGGTGCGGCCTGGCTGTACCGCCTGCCGCTGGCCTACGGCGGACGCGTGCGCGAGTTCGATCTCAACCTGCAAGTGAGCGGCGCCGGCGCCGCGCCGCATAGTAGCGGCGCCCTCGGCGAGCTGCAATTCAGCGGCATGCGCAGCGGCTACCACGCCCGCGTGGCGAAGCAGGACTTCGCGGCCAGTGGTGGCAGCGGCGGCGCGCAGGTGCTGCGCATCCCGGCCGGCGCGCAGCCGCAAGCCTATGTGCAGGAGTTTGCGGGCGAGCGTTATTTCGTGGCCGAGATCCCGGTGGCGGCGCGGCGCGCGGCGCGCAAGCTGCCCAAGGTGGTGGGCCTGCTGTGGGACAGTTCCAGCTCCAGCGCGGGCCGCAAGCACGACGCGGAACTGGCGGAGCTGGACCGCTACTTCAAGGCGCTGGGCCAGGCCGAAGTGCGGCTGGTGCGCCTGCGCGACCGCTCCGAGGCGGCGGTAACTTACCGGGTGGAGCGCGGCGACTGGAGCGCGCTGCGCAAGGCGCTGCAAGCCACAGTGTACGACGGCGGCAGCGCGCTGGCGGACTGGCAGCCGCAGGCGGATGTGAACGAATACCTGCTGGTGAGCGACGGCCTGCTGAACTACGGCGGCGGGAAGTTCCCGGCCCTGGCGGCGGGGCAGCGCCTGTATGCGCTCAATTCCGCTGCCAGCGCGGACACGGGGCGGCTGGCTGCGCTGGCCGAGCGCAGCGGCGGACAACTGGTGCAGGTGCAGGCGGACCGCCCCGGCGCGGCGGCCGAGATGCTGCTGACGGACGGCCCGCAATTGCGCGACCTGCGGGCGGACGGCGCCAAAGACCTGCTGGCCGACCTGTCCGGCGCGCGGCAGGGCATGCTGCGCGTGGCGGGCAAGCTCACGCAGCCGAGCGCGCAATTGGCGTTCACGCTGGTGCAGCAGGGGAGGGAGAGCGGCATCAAGCTGGCGGTGGCGGAAAGCGCGCCGTTTAGTCCGCAAGCTGCCGTCATTTGGGCGGGCTACAAGCTGCGCGAACTGGAGGCGGACTTCGAGCTGCATCGCGGCGCCATCCGCCGCCTGGGTGCGCAATTCGGCTTGCCGACACGCGAAACCTCGCTGCTGGTGCTGGAGCGGATGGACGACTATGTGCGTTATGACGTCACGCCTCCGGCCGAGCTGCTGGCCGATTTTGAGAAGGCGAAGGCGCGTTACGGTTCCATGCTGGCGCGGCGGCGCGACAAGCAGCTAGATAACGTGGTGCGCCGCTTCCAGCAGAAGGTGGCGTGGTGGAGTACCGAATTTCCCAAAGACCCGCCGGTCAAGTTCGTGCCGCAACCGGCACAGCTTGATGCGCGTCCCGGTACGGTCGGTGTCAAAGTGGAGGGTAGCCGAATTGCCGGCGCGAGGGAGGTCCTCGTGGCCGAGGACGCGCGCGCAATGCCGGCGCCCATTGCCGCGCCGGCGCCGGAGCCGATGATGGCGCGGAAAACCATCACCGCCAATGCCACCAACGTGTCGCCGCTGGCGCGCGGGATTGCGCCCGCTGCCCCTCCGCCCCCACCGGCGCCCGCTGGAGGTCTCGTTGCGGGACAGGCGGGGCAGGCAGGCGACGCGCCGGGCGCGGCGGGCGCCATCACGATGAAGAAGTGGTCTTCGAACGCGCCCTATATTGCGCGCATGAAGGCTGCCGCCAATGAGCAGCTGTATGCGGTGTACCTGGACGAGCGGCCATCGTGGAGCGGCAGCAGCGCCTTCTACCTGGACGTGGCGGACATGCTGTTCGAGCGCGGCCAGCGCGAGCTGGGCTTGCGGGTGCTGTCCAACCTGGCCGAGCTGGAACTGGAGAACCGCCACGTACTGCGCATCCTCGGCTACCGCCTGCTGCAGGCGGGCGCGCCGCAACTGGCGGTGCCGGTGTTCGAGCAGGTGCTGCTGCTGGCGGGCGAAGAGCCGCAGTCCTACCGCGACCTGGGCCTGGCCTATGCCGCCGTCGGCAAGCATCAGCAGGCGGTGGACCAGTTGTACGAAGTGGTGCTGCGGCCATGGGATGGGCGCTTCGCCGACGTCGAACTGATTGCGCTGGCCGAGATGAACGCCATTATCGCCAAGGCGCCCAGGGGTACCGTGGACACGGGCCGGGTCGATTCGCGCCTGCTGAAAAACCTGCCGCTCGACCTGCGCGCGGTGCTGTCCTGGGACGCGGACAACAGCGACATGGACCTGTGGGTGACGGACCCGAACGGCGAACGCTGCTACTACGCGCAGATGATGACCGCGCAGGGCGGCCGCATCTCGCGCGATTTCACCGGCGGCTACGGACCGGAGGAATTCTCGCTGCGCAAGGCCAAGCCGGGCAAGTACCAGGTGCAGGCCAACTTCTTCGGCCACCGCCAGCAACTGGTGGCCGGCGCCACCACCGTGCAGCTGCGCCTGACCACCGGCTTCGGCACGCCGGACGCCAAGGAGGAGATGATCACGGTGCGCCTCACCGGGCGCGGCAACACGGTGCTGATGGGGGAATTCGAGGTACCGGGCGGTTAGTCGGCAGCGGGCGGGAAGTGTTCGGACACCGTGTCCGGCACTGGATAACTTGGATACGCGGCGCGGAACTTCTGCCATTCGGCGAGGGCCGCGTCGCGTTCGTTTGCCTTGAGCAGGTCTTCAATCTTCTGCAGCCAGGCCTTGGCCTGCAGTTCTTGCGGCGCCAGGATGCGCGATCCGGTGATGGACACATTTTGCGACGGCGCGGCCTGCGCGGCCGGTGCCGGCTGCACGATGGGCGCCATCGGCGCGAATGCCATCGGTGCCGGTGCGGGTGGCGGTGCCGGCGCCGCTATCCGGGGCGCGGCGCGGTAGTCGATGCCGGCCGCGGCGGACTTCTCCAGCGATGCGGCCGGCTGGCTGTATTCCGCCGATGGCCGTACGTTGGAAGCGTTGGCGATCACGGTGGTGACCACCGAGCTGCTTGGCGCAGGCGCGGGCATTCGCGCCGCTTGCCCAACCGACGCAGGCGCGGTGCGCGCATAGCGGGGCAGCTCGCTCTGTGGCGGCGGTGCGCTGGCGACATCTTCTGGGGCCACGGCGTCTTCCCGCCCGGATTTTTTCTCGATGGCGCCGCTGGCCGGTTTGGCCTGCGGGGCTGGCGCCGGCGCCGGGGCTGGCGCAGGCACGGATTCAGGCGAAGGAGCTGCTGGCGCTACCGTCCCGGCTGGCGCCTCGATTGCCTGGGGTGGTGGCGGTGCGGACGGCTCGGGAGGCATGGCCGGCGCGGCGGCGACCATGGCTTCGGTGACCGGGTCGTGCGTTTGCCACAAGGGCAGCGCGAGCGAGATCGCAGCGACCCCGGCGGCCAGTGCCAGGGGCAGCTGCCAGCGCGATTGCCAGCGCGGTCCCGGAGGCGCAACGGCAGGAGCCGGCGCAGGAGTGGATGCAGGTGCCGGCGCAGGCGCGGGTGCAATGGCTGGGGCGGCAACCGGATCGTTCGCGGCCGGCAGCGCGGCCAGTTTTTCGGCGGCCAGCGCGGCGGCGATGCGGGCCTGGATGGCGGCGTCCAGCGCGGGCGGGGGCGCGGGCTGGTCCAGCGCGGCCAGATCGCGCGCCAGCGGATCGTCGCCTTGCAGGAAGGCTGCGAACGCCGCATCGTCGAGTTGGTCGTGGTCTTTGCCGCTCATGCCTGTTCCTCCTGCGCATACTGCTCGCGCAATTTCTTCATCGCGTAGCGCAGGCGGCTCTTCACGGTTTCCACCGGCGCCGCCACCAGCTGGGCGATTTCCTCCAGCGACATGCCGCTGAATTGTTGCAGTATAAGCGCTTCCTTCTGCTCGGCGGGCAGCGCGTGGATGGCCGCGTGCAGCGCGCTGTTCTGCTGGCGCGATTCCATGGCCGCATCGGGCGCGGCGGCGGCATCGGCGGCCGGGCAGGGCGCCTCGTCCTCGGCGGCGGTTTGCGGCTGGCGCAGCAGGTCGATCAGGCGGTTGCGGGCGATCTGGTACAGAAAGGTGCGGAAAGTGGCTTGCGGCGTGTAGCCGGAACGCGCCTGGTGCAGGCTGAACCAGCTGTCCTGGGCGATTTCATCGACCCAGTCGCGGCGCGGCGAGCGCCAGCTGAGAAACCGGTACAGGCCGCGGCTATGGCGGCCGTACAGCTCCTGGAAGGCGGACAGGTCGCCTTCGCAGTAGCGCAGCATCAGGGCTTCGTCGGAAAGGTCGCTCATGCTGTGCAGTATGCTAAGCGGCCTGAGCCGCATTCGGGGTCTGACCCCGAATGCGGCTCAGCTCGCTTGGGCGGTGAGGTGCGATTATTGGTAGTCGCTGGCGTTCAGGCCCATGACGTGCGAGAAGCCGCCGTCCACGTAGGTGATTTCGCCGGTGATGCCGGAGGCCAGGTCGGACAGCATGAAGGCGGCGGTGTTGCCCACTTCTTCAATCGTCACGTTGCGGCGCAGCGGCGCGTGCGAGGCGGCAAAGCCCAGCAGCTTGCTGAAGTCCTTGATGCCGGACGCGGCCAGGGTCTTGATCGGACCGGCCGAAATGCCGTTGGCGCGGATGCCGACCTGGCCCAGGTTTTCCGCCAGGTAGCGTACCGACGCTTCCAGCGAGGCTTTCGCCAGGCCCATGGTGTTGTAGTAAGGAATTGCGCGCACGGCGCCCAGGTAGGACAGCGTCAGCACCGACGAGCCCGGCTTGAGCAGCGGCAGCGCGGCCTTGGTCATGGCCGGGAAGCTGTAGGCCGAGATGTCGTGCGCGATGCGGAAGTTTTCGCGCGTCAGGCCGTCCAGGAATTCGCCGGCGATCGCTTCGCGCGGGGCGAAGCCGATGGCGTGCACCAGGCCGTCCAGCTGGCTCCACTCTTTGCCCAGGTCGGCAAACAGGGCTTCGATCTGCTCATCGCTGCCGACGTCGCAATCGAACACCAGCTTGCTGCCGAACTCGGCGGCGAACTCGGTGATGCGGTCTTTGAAGCGCTCGCCGACGTAGGTGAACGCCAGTTCCGCGCCTTCGCGCTGGCACGCCTTGGCGATGCCGTAAGCGATGGACCGGTTGGACAGCAGGCCGGTGATGAGGATTTTTTTGCCTTGCAAGAACGCCATATTCACTCCAATTGCTACTGCTGCGATGGCACGCGCGCCCAGGGCGGCGTTAGCGACAGTATGGGTTGTTTATTCCAGTGCTGGGTGGGAGACCCGATACCGTGAGACCAAGATTGTAGGACGTAGCTGCCGCCACTGCAACTTTTCGTGGCCTGCAGGGACGGGCGCGCGGCCCGCCCGGCTCAGTTTTGCTTGGTTTTCTTTTTGCCGGCGGCGTCGCGCGGCACGCGCGCCTTCACCAGCGACACGGGCGCATCCTTGGCGGTGCCGCCCTTGGCTTGCTTGTAATTGCTGGTGCGCGCCTTCTTGCCGCCCCGGTCCGCCTCGAAGGCGACGATGGCGTTGTCCGCCACTTCCGGCGCGATGTCCACGTGCAGCGAGGACGAGGTTTTCGGCACCAGGATGGTGGAGCCGGCCTTGAGCACCGATTTGCTCGGGATGTTGTTGGCCTGGCGTATCACTTCCGGCGTGGTCTGGAACTTGGACGCCAGCGTCTCGATGCGCTCGCGCGCGCTGGTGATCTTGTGCGTGGTCCAGCTCGACAGGGCGCGGCCCCATTGCGCCAGGTTCAGGTTGAACTTTTCGGCGTTGGCCTTGGGCAGCAGGATCTGGGTCTGCTCGCCGCCGGTGATGACGGGGCGGTTGAACTGCGGATTGAGCGCCTTGAACTCGTCCACCGACATTTCCGCCAGCTGGGCGGCGACGGCCAGGTCGATATCGCTGGTCTTGTCGACAGCGGTAAAATAGGGCTGGTTGTCGATCACCGGCAGGTGCAGGCTGAACTGGGCCGGATTGGCCACGATGTTCTTCACCGCTTGCAGTTTTGGCACGTAATTGCGGGTTTCGGCCGGCATGTGCTCGGCCAGGCTCTCGAAATCGGTCGGCTTGCCGGCCGCCTGGTTGCGCTTGATGGCTTTCTGCACATTGCCTTCGCCCCAGTTGTAGGCGGCCAGGGCCAGCTGCCAGTCGCCGAACATGTCGTACAGGCGCTGCAGGTAGCTGAGGGCGGCGTCGGTCGAGGCCAGGATGCCGCGCCGTTCGTCCTTGAAGGCGTCCTGCTTCAGATTGTAGTCGCGCCCGGTGCCCGGCACGAACTGCCACATGCCGGCCGCGTTGGCGCTGGACAGGGCTTGCGGGTTGAAGGCCGATTCGATGAAGGGCAGCAGCGCCAGTTCGGTCGGCATGCCGCGCTTTTCCAGTTCGGTCACCACGTGGAACAGGTAGCGCGAGGCGCGCTGGGTGGTGCGGGCCATGTGGTCCGGACGGGCGCTGTACCAGTTGACGTGCTTCTGGACCAGCTCGTTGTTCAGGTCGGGGATGGCGTAGCCGGTGCGGATGCGGCCCCAGACGTCGGTTTCCTTGAAGGCGTCTTCGCTGACGGCCGGCTTGGCGACAACTTTGGAGGCGGGGAGCAGTTCGGTGGTCGGCAGCTTGGCCGTGGCGGGCGTGGACAGCGGGATCAGGGGGAGCGTGGCGGACGGCGCCGCCGGGGGCGCGCTGTCGATTGCCTGGCCGATCGCCGGCGCCAGGGTGATCAGCGCCGCCAGCAAGGATGGGTTAATTCGTGCTTGCATAGTATTCCGTTGTTGTCGTCGAGAAACACAAACGAGCCATGAATAATGGGGCAGTGTACGTAGGTTGACGCTGCTGAGTCAAGAAATATGTCGCCCGGATGACAGTTTCTTTGATGTAATGATGTCGGCATATATATTGAAGTTGACGGAAGTAGACGGCATTTTGCCGGAGTGCGTACAATGCGCGCTCGCCGGAAGCATTTACAAGGAAAGACCTATGAGCAAGCCCATCGCCGACCACGACACCGTCATCGCCCTGACCCAGAAATGGCTGGAAAAGGCCGTAATCGGCCTCAATCTGTGCCCCTTCGCCAAGGCCGTGCACATCAAGAACCAGATCCGCTACGTGGTGACGGACGCCGCCACGGCCGAGGAGCTGATGGACGTGCTGATGGAGGAACTGGAGTTCCTGGCCGAAGCGAACCCGGAAAAAGTCGATACCACGCTGATCATGCACCCGCAGGTGCTGAACGATTTCGAGGACTACAACGACTTCCTGGACGTGGCCGACGAGGCGCTGGAGGAAATGGACCTGGACGGCATCCTGCAGGTGGCCAGCTTCCACCCGGACTACCAGTTCGCCGACACCGGCAAGAACGATATCGACAACTACACCAACCGCTCGCCCTATCCGACCCTGCACCTGCTGCGCGAGGAAAGCGTGGACCGCGCGGTGGAAGCGTTCCCGGAAGCCGGGGACATCTTCGAGAAGAACATCGAAACCATGCAGAAGCTGGGCCACGCGGGCTGGGACGCCTTGGATATCGAGGTCAAGCCGCAGGTGAAGGAATGACGGAAATGGAACTGAAGCGCATGGCGGCGGCGGTGCACGAGGCGGCCGCGCCGTCCGCGCCGCCGGCCCAGCGCCCGGACACGCCCTGCGTGGCCGTCTGTTCCACCACCTTCGACGACATCTGCCGCGGCTGCGGCCGCACCTATATAGAGGTGGCGCACTGGGTGTCGATGTCGGAGGCGGAAAAAGAGCTGGTGTGGCAGCGCATCACGGCGCAGGGCTACCCGCGCCGCAACACGTGATTAACGATCAATACGTGCCGATGAAGTCCTTCTTGCCGATTTCCAGGCCGTTGTGGCGCAGGATGTCGTAGGCGGTGGTGGCGTGGAAGAAGAAGTGCGGCAGCGCGTAGTGCAGCAGGTAGGTGGCGCCGGTGAAGTGCTTGGTTTTCTCGCCGCTGCCGGTGGTGATGGCGCGGTCTTCGGCGCCGCCGAAGTCGGCCGCGTTCAGGCCGTCCAGGAAGGCGATGGTCTTGGCGATGCGTGCTTTCAGCTCGGCGAAGGTCTTTTCGGTGTCTTCATACGGCGGCACTTCCTGGCCGGCCAGGCGCGCGCCGGCGCCCTTGGCGAAGTCGGTGGCGATCTGGATCTGGCGCGAGAACGGCAGCATGTCCGGGAACAGGCGGAATTGCAACAGGGCGTTAGCGTCCAGTTTCTTGTCGGTCACGTGGGCTTCGGCCTTGTCGAGGATGGCCAGCAGACTGTTCAGAATCTGCTTGAACACTGGGATCGATGCGGTGTAGGTATTAAAAGTCATTGCGGGCTCCTCGTTGAAAGAGTGGCGATGATAGCAAGCTTGTCGCTTTCCTGCTTGCGGCGGACGGCGCGGCAGCGTGTATTCTGGTGACTTGCACGCTTGTTTGCGTGCATAATTGTTTCAAATGAAAAATTCCTGACCGCGCAAACACGCGCAAGCCCCAAGTCCCGTGGTGAATGATTAGTTCTTTATACAGAAGGATGCGTTCCCGTCTGAGCGCGCTGTACGGCCTTTCCATCTACGGCGCCTTGCTGCTGGTGGTGTTTGGCGGCCTCGTGATACCTGCAATCATCGGCAGCTATCTGCTGATCGGCGTGCATGAACAGCAGTCGGCCAAGATGGCGCTGAACGAATCGCTGCAGCGCAACGCCGACATCCTGGCGCTGGGCATGCAGGAGTCGCTGTGGAATATGAACGCCGAATCGGCCCATTCGCTGGTGGAATCGGTGATGCGCGACCGTTCGGTGCTGCAGGTGCAGGTCACCGGCCAGGCCGAGACCCAGTTCATGCACTTGCAGTCGCCGCGCCGGCAGACCGGCAACGTCTATCGCGCCGAGCGCGAGATCCTGGTGCGCGGCGAGAAGATCGGCCGCATCGTGGTGGAGATGGACGACGCCCGCAGCCAGCAGGAGCTGCGCGAGAAGCAGCGCTCCTACGTGTTCGTGCTGGCCGCGCAGCTCACCGTGTCGCTGCTGCTGATCGTGCTGTTCCTGAACAAGCGCCTGCTCAAGCCGCTGCGCAAGCTGATGCGCTTCTCGGACCGCCTGTCGCACGGCGATTTTGAAACCCGGCTGGAACCGACCGGCAGCGACGAACTGGGACGCCTGTCCGGCCAGCTGGAGCAGATGCGGGTGGCGATCAAGCACCTGTTCGAGGACATCGGCCAGCGCGAGGAGCGCTTCCGCACCATCGTGACCCAGGTGCCGGGCGCGGTGTTCCGCTTCCGCCCGGACGGCCCGGTCGATTTCGTCAGCGACGCCATCGAGGACATCTGCGGCTATTCGGCCGCCCAGTTCATGCGCAGCACCAGCCATTCCTGGGCCAACCTGATCTGCCCGGAGGACCGCCGCAGGCAGCGCCGCGTGGTGAGCCAGGCCATCCGCGACGGCCGCCCCTATGCGGTCGAGTACCGCATCACCGACGCCAGCGGCACCGAGCGCTGGGTGGCCGAGAACGGCCAGCCGCAGGTGTCCGAGCGCGGCGACAGCGCGCCCTGGGTGGACGGCATCATTTCCGACATCAGCCAGCGCAAGCACAATGAAATGCGCATCGAGGCGCTGCTGGCCGAGCAGAGCGCCATCCTGGACAACGTGATGTTCGGCGTGATGTTCGTGCGCAACCGCCAGATCGTCTCGGTCAACCGCCGCTGCGAAGAGCTGTTCGGCTACGAGCCGGGCGCCATGGCGGGCGCCTCCACCGCCATCGTGTTCCCCACCGCGTTCGACTTCGAGTCGGCCGGCGCGCGCCAGTATCCCACGCTGTCGGCCGGCGAGTACTTCAGCGAAGAGCGCCACTACCGGCGCAAGGACGGCACGCTGTTCTGGTGCATGGTGAGCGGCTGCGCCATCGACCAGAGCCGCGCCAACGAGGGCAGCATCTGGGTCTATGCCGACGTCACCGCGCGCAAGGAAGCGGAGGAAAAGCTGCGCCTGTCGGCCACGGTGCTGGAGCACATCGCCGACGGCGTGATGGTGATCGACGCGCAGGGCACCATCGTGGCGGTGAACCCGGCCTTTACGCAGATTACCGGCTATAGCGAGGCCGAAGCGCTGGGCCGCGACCGCGCGCTGACGCGCTCCGGCCGCCACGAGGACACCTTCTACCACGCCATGTGGCAGGAGCTGGAAACCACCGGCTTCTGGCGCGGCGAGCTGTGGAGCCTGCGCAAGACGGGCGAGCTGTACCTGGAGTGGCTGACGGTGAGCGCGGTGCGCGACACCCATGGCGAGACCACGCACTACGTGTGCGTGTTCAGCGACATCACGCTGGTCAAGCAGTCGCAGGAAAAGCTGGACCACCTGGCCCACCACGATCCGCTGACCGCACTGCCGAACCGCCTGCTGTTCCACGACCGCCTGCACCACGCGCTGCAGCGCGCCGCGCGCGAGCAGGAGCAGCTGGCGCTGCTGTTCATCGACCTGGACCGCTTCAAGAACGTCAACGACACGCTGGGCCACCACATCGGCGACGAGCTGCTCAAGCAGGTGGCCAAGGCCTTGCTGGACAAGCTGCGCGACGGCGACACGCTGGCGCGCCTGGGCGGCGACGAATTCATCGTGCTGCTGGAGAACGTGGACGGCCAGTACGGCGCCAGCCTGGTGGCCGAAAAGCTGGTCGGCATGTTCGAGCAGCCCTTCATGGTGGCAGGACACGAACTGTTCGTCACCTGCAGCGTGGGCATCAGCCTGTACCCGGCCGACGCCACCGACCTGAATATGCTGATCCGCAACGCCGATGTGGCCATGTACCAGGCCAAGGCGCGCGGCCGCAACGGCTACCGCTTCTACGCGCCGTCCATGTCGGGCGAGGGCGTGGAGCGCCTGCGCCTGGAAACCTTCCTGCGCCGCTCGCTGGAGAAGGAGGAGATGTTCCTGAACTACCAGCCGCAGGTGGAAATCGACACCGGCCGCCTGGTGGGCGTGGAGGCGCTGGTGCGCTGGAACCACCCGGAACTGGGCCTGGTGCCGCCGAACCGCTTCATTTCGCTGGCCGAGGACACCGGCTACATCAACCAGCTGGGCAAGTGGGTGCTGTACCAGGCCTGTTTGCAGATGGTGCGCTGGCAGGAAGCCGGGCTGTGGGTGCCGAAGATGGCGGTCAACCTGTCGGCCAAGCAGTTCGAGCGCGGCAGCATCGCTTCCATGGTGGGCGACATCCTGCGCGAGACCGGGCTGGAACCGCACCGCCTGCAGCTGGAAGTGACCGAGTCCGTGATCATGAACACCGGCGACGCGCTGGTCTTCATCAATGACCTGCACTCGATCGGCGTGGGCCTGGCGATCGACGATTTCGGCACCGGCTATTCATCTCTGGCCTACCTGAAGCAGATGCCGGTGCAGACGCTGAAGATCGACCGCTCCTTCATCAAGGACATTTCGACCGACGTGAACGACGAGGCGATCGCCATCGCCATCATCCAGCTCGGCAAGAGCATGAACCTGTCCGTCATCGCCGAAGGCGTGGAAACCGACGAACAGGCCGCCTTCCTGCTGCGCCACGGCTGCAACCTGGCGCAAGGCTACTTCTACAGCCGCCCGGTGCTGCCGGATGACCTGCTGCAGCGCTGGCAGCCCTGATGCACCCCATCGAAAGGACTTTATGAAGTTGTCGCGCCGCCGGTTTCTGCTGAGCGCCACTGCGGTGGCGGGCGCCATGGTGGTTGGCTGGGGCGCCTTGCCGGCGCGCCAGCGGGTGCGCGGCAAGGTGCCGCTGCCGCTGGGGGGCTCCGGCGGCGCGGTGGCGCTCAACGGCTGGGTCGCCATTGCGCCGGACAACAGCGTGACGGTGGCCATGGCGCGCAGCGAAATGGGGCAGGGCGTGCACACCGCGCTGCCCATGCTGCTGGCCGAGGAACTGGACGTGCCGCTGGAGCGGGTGACGCTGGTGCAGGCGCCGAACGACAAAATCTACGGTAACGTGGCTGCCCTGGTGGACAACCTGCCTTTCCATCCCGACGACGAAAGCCGCGGCAAGCGCGTGGCGGCATGGCTGGTGGCCAAGGCAGGGCGCGAGCTGGGCATCAATCTGACCGGTCACTCGTCCAGCGTGAAAGACTTGTGGCTGCCGATGCGCGAAGCCGGCGCCATTGCGCGCGCGCTGCTGATCGAGGCCGCCGCGCGCGAATGGAAGGTGCGGCCGCTCGAGTGCTTCACCGAGGCCGGCTTTGTGGCGCATCCGAACGGCAAGCGCGCCAGCTACGGCAGCCTGGTGGCGGCCGCGGCGGGCATGACGCCAGGCGAAGTGCGGCTCAAAACCGTGGGCCAGTTCCGCCTGATCGGCACCGTCGTGCCGCGCCGCGATTCGCCGTCCAAGGCCAACGGCAGCGCCGTGTTCGGGCTGGATGTGCGGCCCGAAGGCATGCTGTACGCGGCGGTGGTCATGTCGCCGGTGATCGGCGGCGCGGTGGCCAGCGTGGACACGCAGGCGGTGCTGAAAATGCCGGGCGTGTCGCGCGTGGTGGATTTTTCGCCGGCGCTGGCCGAAAAAACCGGCGCCGGCGCCGGCCTGGCGGTGGTGGCGGCGCAGTACTGGCAGGCCAGGCAGGCCGCAGCGGCGCTGCCGGTGACCTGGCTGGAAGGCGTGAACGGCAGGCTGTCGAGCGCCGATGTGTTCAAGCATTTCGCGCAGCAGCTGGACGATGAGGACGGCCATGCCTACTACACGGCGGGCGACATGGACGTGGTCGACGCCATGGACAAGGCGCAGGGCGCGGTCAAGACGCTGAAGGCCGAGTACCGCGCGCCGTTCCTGGCGCATGCGGCCATGGAGCCGCTCAACTGCACCGCCCAGGTTAAGGACGGCAAGGTGCGGCTGTGGGTGTCGACCCAGGTGCCGACGCTGGCGATAGACACTGCGGCCAAGGTGGCGGGCGTGAAAGCGGCCGACGTGACGCTGGAGGTCACCATGCTGGGCGGCGGTTTCGGGCGCAGGCTGGAAACCGACTTCATCGCGCAGGCGGTGGCGGTGGCCAAGGAGTGCAATGGCGCGCCGGTGCAACTGATCTGGTCGCGCGAGGACGATACCACGCACGACGTGTACCGCCCGGCTGCGCTGGCGCGTTTCGCCGCCAGCCTGGATGCGGCCGGCAATATCGCGGCTTGGGACAACAAGTCCGTCAGCGGCTCGATCGGGCACCAGTACCTCAAGCGCAGCCTGGGCCTGCCGGGCCTGGGGCCCGATATGACCACCGCCGAGGGTGAATTCGACATGCAGTACGAAATTCCCAATCAGCGCATCCGCCACGTCATCGCCGACAGCGCGGTGCCGGTCGGCTATTTCCGCTCGGTGGGGCATTCGCACAATGCCTTCTTCAAGGAGAGCTTCATCGACGAACTGGCGCACGCGGCGGGCATGAGCGGGGTCGGCTTCCGGCGCGGCATGCTGAACCGCCATCCGCGCCACCTGGCGGTGCTGAACGCGGCGGTGGACAAGGCCGGCCAGCCGCCGGCGGGCCGCGCGCACGGCGTGGCGCTGCACCAGTCCTTCGGCACCATCGTGGCGCAGGTGGCCGAAGTGTCGGTGGTGGACAAGCAGATCGTCGTGCACCGCGTGGTGTGCGCGGTGGACTGCGGCATCGCCGTCAACCCGGGCATTATTTCGCAGCAGGTGGAATCGTCCGTGGTGTTCGGGCTGTCGGCCGCGCTGGGCGGCGAGATCACCATCAAGGACGGCAAGGTGGAGCAGACCAATTTCCACCAGTACCCGGTGCTGCGCATGGACCAGGCGCCGAAAGTGGAAACCGTCATCATGCTGAGCGCCGAGCCGCCCGAAGGCATGGGCGAACCGGCCGTGCCGCCGGTGGCGCCGGCGGTGGCCAACGCGGTGTTCGCGCTGACCGGGCAGCGCCTGCGCAGCCTGCCGCTCAGGTTGGCTTAGGTGCCGGCCTAGGAAGCGGCCGAGAGCAGGGCGCGCAGATTGCAGTCGCGCTGCCAGTGGCGGCGCTCTTCGCTGCTTTGCGCGTAGCGCGCCAGTTCGCCTTCGTCCATGCCGGCCTGCGCCAGGATCAAACGGTGCGCCACATTCGGGTCGGGCAGCATGGTGCCGAAGAAGGCCACGTGCTCGTGGCGCTGGATCAGCAGGGTGGGGAAGTTCTCCACATCGAGGTCGCCCACCACGTCGGCATGGTCTTCGATATCGACCCACAGGAAGTATTTGTCGGGATGGCGCGCGGCCAGCTCGTCGAAGGCGGCGCGGTAGCCGGAGCAGGTGCCGCACCAGGCTGCGCACAGGCAGGCGACGATCCAGCGGTCTTGCGCCAGCGCTGCCGCGACGTCGGCGCGGTTATCGGTATGTAGGGTAGTGCTATGCATGCGCGGTATTGTACCGCGACCCGCGCAGGCCGGCTTCGGCGGGTTAAAATACGGCATGTCTACCATACTTGCAATTGAAACATCCTCTGAAATGGCTTCCTGCGCGCTGCTGCGCGGCGGCAAGCTCTACACGCGTTCGTCGTCCGGCGTGCGCACCCATTCGCAGGCCATCCTGCCGATGATCCAGGAACTGCTGGCCGAAGCCGGCGTGGCGCTGCGCGATTGCGACGCGATCGCCTACGGTGCCGGCCCCGGTTCCTTCACCGGCGTGCGCACCGCTTGCGGCATCGCCCAGGGCCTGGGCTACGGCGCCGGGCTGCCGCTGGTGCCGGTGGTGACGCTGGACGCGATGGCGCTGGCCTGCCACCAGCAGCATGGCGGCACCGACATCCTGGCCGTGCTGGACGCGCGCATGAGCGAAGTCTACTGGGCCCAGTACCGCTTCGGCGGCGGCTCGCAGGCGGCGCCGGCGCCTGTCCTGGCTCCCGCGCTGTCGGCGCCGGAAGCGGTGGCGCCGCAGGGCGAAGTGACGGCTTGCGGCAACGGCTTTTCCGCCTACGCGGAAGCGCTGGCGGGCAAGCCGTTCGCGGCCGGCGCGCACGCGGACGTGATGCCGCATGCGGCGCAGATCGCGCAGTTGGGCCGGATCGCTTTCGCCGCAGGGCAGGGCGTGAAGGCGGCCGACGCGCAGCCGCTCTACCTGCGCAACAAGATTGCCTACACCAGCGCCGAACGGCGCGAGATCAACGCAGCAAAGGCCGCCGCATGAAGCCTGTGTGGGATCTGGCGCGGCTCAATTATGAACCGATGCAGGACAGCGATATCGATGAAGTGGTGGCGCTGGAAGAGCGTGTTTACCCCTATCCCTGGACCCGGGGCAATTTCGCCGATTCGCTGGCCAGCGGCTACCACGCCTGGGTGCTGCGCAACACGGACATGCAGCTGATGGGCTACTTCCTGGTGATGCAGATGGTCGACGAGGCGCATCTGCTGAACGTGGCGGTGGCGCAGGAGTGGCAGGGGCAGGGGCTGGGCCGCTTCCTGTTGAACCAGTCCGTGGCCTGTGCGCGCGGGTTGGGGATGGAATCGATGCTGCTGGAAGTGCGGCCGTCGAACGCGCGCGCGCTGGACCTGTACCAGCGCTATGGATTTGAACAGATCGGCCGCCGCAAGGGTTACTACCCGGCCGGCGGCCAGCAACGCGAGGACGCGATCGTCATGCGTTATATTTTATGAACCGCAACGAAGTCTTCCTGCAGGAGATCGGCGTAGGCGTGCAGTGGCGCTTGCGCAATCCGGCGCCGGGCGCTGCCGAGGCCTGCGCCGGGAACGAGGTTGCCGAAGTTCCCGAGGCGGCCGGGGATGTCGATCTGGCCGCTGCGGTCATGGCGGCGTACGCCGGGCACGAACCTGCCGCCGTCCGGCATGAGATCCCCGCGCAGCAGCCTGCCGCCATGCAGCCTGCCGCCGCGCGCCCTGCGCCGGACGCCGCAGCGAGCGACGATACGGCCTGGTTCGACGACGCGCCGTTGCCGGCCACGCCGCCGCCGGTGGTCACCAAATCCCCCGCCAAGCCGGTGCAGGCAGCGCCGTCGCGCCCGCCCGCCGCAGGCGCGGAAGAGCCGGAATCGACCGCCTGGTTCGACGACGTGCCCGTGCCGGCGGCGGCTCCGGCGTCGGCCGCCGCCCGCGCGCAGCAGCCCGGCCAGCAGATCGCCGACATGGACTGGACTGCGCTGCAGGCCGCCGTCAGCACCTGCACCCGCTGCGACTTGTGCCATAGCCGCCAGGCCGCCGTGCCGGGGCGCGGCGACCCGCACGCGCAATGGCTGGTGCTGGGCACCGCTCCCACCGCTGCGGACGAGCAGGAAGTGCGCGCCATCACCGGCGAAGCGGGCCAGCTGCTGGACAATATGCTGAAAGCCATCGCGCTCGCGCCGGACGAAGACGCCTACGTCACCACGCTGGTGAAATGCCGCCCGCCGGCCGCCCAGGATGGCAGCGGCCGCGACAGCCTGCCCACGCCCGAGCAGCTGGCGGCTTGCCGCCCTTACCTGCAGCGCGAGCTGGAGCTGGCCGGCAGCCGCATGATCCTCACGCTGGGGCACGCGGCCGGCAAAGGCCTGCTGGGCGCCGCCGCGCGCGGCAAGGTGCTGCGTTACGACGGCATTCCCACCATCGCCACCTACCATCCGGCCGACCTGCTGCGCAAGCCGGTGGACAAGGCCAAGGCGTGGTCCGACCTGTGCCTGGCGAGAGCGGCCCATGCCGGCCGGGCCTGACAGCGCGCCGGAACCGACCGGTACGGAAACGTACCAGACGCGCTTCGAGCGCACATGGGGCCATCTGACCCGTCCCCATGTGCGCGCGCTGGCCTGGCTGCTGGAAGCGCCGGACCTGCTCGACCCCTCTTCGCCGCACTGGCAAAACCGCATCGCCACGCTGGGCCCCGTGCCGCCGGCCGCCGCCGCATGGCTGGCCGCGCTGGAGCACGATCCCGCGCCGCTGGACGCCGCCCTGGGCGGCCGCTTCTATTCGCGCCTTGGCCTGTACGCCGAGAAGCTGATGGCCTTCTATTTCGAGCAGCACGGCACGCTGGTGGCGCACGGCCTGCAGGTGCGCGCCAACCGCAACGACACGGTGGGCGAGTTCGACTTCCTGCTGCGCCACGGCAGCCGGCTGCTGCACTGGGAGTTCGCCACCAAGTTCTACCTGCTGGACGATACTGCGGGGGCGGCCAGCTTCAACCACCTGGTCGGCCCCAACCTGGCGGACACGCTGGGCGTCAAAATGCGCAAGACCTTCGCCAAGCAGCTGGAACTGGCCTACCACCCGGCCGCGCAGCCGCTGCTGCCGCAGCCGGTGGACCAGGCGCAGGCGCTGGTCAAGGGCTGGCTGTTCTATCCGCAAGGTTCGCCGCACGCGCTGGCGGGCATCTCGCCCGGGCACTGCCTGGGCTACTGGAGCACGCTGAGCGAATTCGCCGGCGGCCGCGACGGCGCCGCGCAGCCGGACCAGCAATACGTGGTGATGCCGCGCCTGCAATGGCTGGCGCCGCTCAAGGTGCGCGTGGCTGCCGCCGGCGCCGGGGTTCCGGCCCCCGTGCCGGGTGCCGGGCAGGGCGCGCCTGCCGCCGCCGGACCGGCGCGCGTCAATTCCATCGCGGCGGTGGACAGCGCCGTGCCGCTGGGCGCAGCACAAGTGGTGCAGGCCGTGCTGGCGCGTTTCGAACAGGAGATGTCGCCGGTGATGGTGGCGTCGGTGGTGGAGCGGAATGGCTGGCTGGTCGAGCGCGAGCGGGGTTTCGTCGCGCCCGACGACTGGCGCGCGCGGGCCGCCGCGCGCCGAGAACAGGGGCTGCTGCCCCCGTAAGCGGGTTAAAACGCGACTGGACGCTAGTGCTTGGCTTCGCCGATCAGTGCCAGCGAATCCTGCTGGCGCTGGTTGGCATTGTGCAGCCACATAATGCACAGCATGATGCCGGCGATGAACAGGCCGAACAGCACGATGATGGTGTTCAGTCCCAGGTGCAGGCGTATCATCAGCGAATACATGGCCAGCATGGTCAGGATGGACAGGTTCTCGTTGAAGTTCTGCACCGCGATCGAGTGGCCAGCGCTCATCAGCACGTGGCCCCGGTGCTGCAGCAGCGCGTTCATCGGCACCACGAAGAAGCCGCCGATGGCGCCGATCACCACCAGCAGCGGGTAGGCGATCCAGGTCGAGTACACCAGCGTCATGCCCATCACGATCACGCCCATCAGGATGCCCAGCGGGATCACCGACAGCGACTTGCGCAGCGTGATGAAGCGCGCCGACATGATGGCGCCGAAGGCGATGCCGATGGCGACCATGCCCACCATGCTGGTGGCCTGGTCGTAGCGCATGCCCAGCGAGCGCTGCGCCCATTCCAGCACGATCAGCTGCAAGGTGGCGCCGGCGCCCCAGAACAGCGTGGTCACCGCCAGCGAGATCTGGCCCAGCTTGTCTCTCCACAGCAGCGTGAAGCAGTTCGAGAAATCGACGATCAGCTTGATCGGATTGCGTTCCTGGTGCGGGTAGACGCAGCCGGTGTCCGGGATGCGCAGGTTGAAGATGGCGGCCAGCACATAGGTCAGGCCCAGCACGCACAACGCCGCTTCGGTGGTGGTGTCGATGCCGGTGTCGATCAGCGGGATGTCGATATTGAGCAGCATGTTCGACAGGCGGCCGGTGACCAGCGCGCCGCCCATGACGGTGCCCAGGATGATGGAGGTGACGGTCAGGCCCTCGATCCAGCCGTTGGCGGCCACCAGCTTTTCGGCCGGCAACAGTTCGGTCAGGATGCCGTACTTGGCGGGCGAGTACACCGCCGCGCCGAAGCCGACGATGGCGTAGGCCAGCAGCGGGTGCACGTGGAAGAAGATCATGGCGCAGCCCAGGATCTTGATCATGTTGGCGATGAACATGACCCGGCCTTTGGGCAGGGCGTCCGAGAAAGCGCCGACGAAAGCGGCCAGCAGCACGTAGAACAGCACGAACGACAATTTCAACAGCGGCGTCAGCCACGCCGGGGACTTCATGGAAATCAGCAGGTCGATGGCCACGAACAGCAGTGCATTGTCTGCCAGTGACGAAAAGAACTGCGCTGCCATGATGGTGTAAAAACCACGATTCATACTGGAAGGCCTGGAAACTAATCTCGGCTTGCTTTATACCATGAATATCTGGTATTCCCAAGAAATCGACTACATGTATGAAACCGATGTTTCCCCTTGGAAATCACCACGCGCGCGGGCAATCCGGGCCGATTCCGCGGGCGCGTCCGCCATCCCATCCGGTAGAATACGGCTTCGCTCAACCGTCCCAAAGTCACTATGCCAAGGCCGATCGTCGCAACCATCCATATAGAGTCCATGAAACACAACCTGGCCCGCGCCAGGGCCTGCGCGCCGGGCGCCAGGGTGTGGGGCGTGCTGAAGGCGAACGGTTACGGCCACGGCCTGGAGCGCGCCATGCGCGGCCTGGCCGGTGCGGACGGCCTGGCGCTGATCGAGCCGGACAACGCGCTGCGCCTGCGCGACCTGGGCTGGAGCAAGCCCATCCTGCTGCTGGAGGGCGGCTTCGACGCGGCTGACGTGGCCATGATGGCCGAGCATGACATCAACGGCGCCGTGCACTGCGAGGAACAGCTGGCGCTGATCGAGGCGGCCCGGCTGCCCGCGTCGGCCAGGCCGCTGAACCTGCACCTGAAAATGAACACCGGCATGAACCGCCTCGGCTTCAAGCCGGAGCGGTTCGCCGCCGCCCACGCGCGCCTGCGCGCGCTGCCGCACGTGGGCGAAATCACGCTGATGACCCACTTCGCCAACGCCGACGAAACCGCGCACCCGCGCCTGCCGATCGGCGAACAGCTGCGCCGCTTCAACGCCGGCGCGGCGGGCCTGCCGGGGCCGTTCAGCCTGGCCAATTCGGCCGGCATCTTCCAGATGCCCGGGGCGGCGGAAAACCTGGGCGCGCAGCTGGTGAGCGACTGGATACGGCCCGGCATCATGCTGTACGGCGGTTCGCCGGGCGGCAAGAGCGCCCAGGAACTCGGCCTGCTGCCGGCCATGACGCTGAGCAGCGAACTCATTTCGGTGCAGGACATCCTGGCCGGCGACTGCGTCGGCTACGGCAGCCGCTTCCAGGCCGACGGCCCGATGCGCATCGGCGTGGTGGCCTGCGGTTATGCCGACGGCTACCCGCGCCACGCGCCGCAAGGCACGCCGGTGCTGGTGGACGGCGTGCGCACCCGCATTGTCGGCCGGGTGTCGATGGACATGCTGACCGTGGACCTGAGCGGCCTGCCGCAGGCGCGCGTGGGCAGCCCGGTGGTGCTGTGGGGGCAGGGCATGCCGATCGACGAGGTGGCCGAATCGGCCGGCACCATCGGCTACGAGCTGATGTGCGCACTGGCGCCGCGCGTGCGCGTGGTGGAAGCTTAAGGGGAACATCGGCATGGCCAAGGCAAAAACCAATTACACCTGCAGCGAATGCGGCGGCACCAGCAGCAAATGGACCGGGCAGTGCGGCGCCTGCCAGCAGTGGAACACCATGGTGGAAACCGTGATGGAGTCCGGCGCCGGCAATAACCGCTACTCCAACCCGCAGCACCTGTCGCTGGCGCAGACCGCGCCGGTGCTGTCGCTGCAGGACATCGAGGCGCTGGACGTGCCGCGCTTCCCCACCGGCATCGAGGAATTCGACCGGGTGCTGGGCGGCGGCCTGGTCGCCGGCGGCGTAGTGCTGATCGGCGGCGACCCCGGCATCGGCAAGTCGACCCTGCTGCTGCAGGCGCTGGCCCACATGTCGCACGCGAAAAGCGTGCTGTATGTGAGCGGCGAGGAGTCCGGCGCCCAGATCGCGCTGCGCGCCAAGCGCCTGGCGATCGACGCGCGCGACCTGAAGCTGCAGGCCGAGATCCAGCTGGAAAAGGTGCTCGGCACGCTGGCCGAGCTGAAGCCGCAGGTGGCGGTGATCGACTCGATCCAGACCATGTATTCGGACGCGCTCAGCTCGGCGCCCGGCTCGGTGGCCCAGGTGCGCGAGTGCGCCGCCCAGCTGACCCGCATGGCCAAGCAGAGCGGCATCACCATCATCCTGGTGGGCCACGTGACGAAGGAGGGCGCGCTGGCCGGGCCGCGCGTGCTGGAGCACATCGTCGACACGGTGCTGTACTTCGAGGGCGACAGCCATTCCAGCTACCGCCTGGTGCGGGCCATCAAGAACCGTTTCGGCGCGGTCAACGAGCTGGGCGTGTTCGCCATGACGGACAAGGGCTTGAAGGGCGTGTCCAATCCGTCCGCGCTGTTTCTGTCCCAGCACGACAACCAGGTTCCCGGCTCCTGCGTGATGGTGACGCAGGAGGGCACCCGCCCGCTGCTGGTGGAAATCCAGGCCCTGGTGGACGCCAGCCACCTGCCGAACGCGCGCCGGCTGTCGGTGGGCCTGGAGCAGAACCGGCTGGCCATGCTGCTGGCGGTGCTGCACCGCCACGCCGGCATTGCCGCCTTCGACCAGGACGTGTTCATCAACGCCGTGGGCGGCGTGAAGATCACCGAGCCGGCGGCCGACCTGGCCGTGCTGCTGGCGATTAATTCGTCGATGCGCAGCAAGGCCCTGCCGCGCGGCTTCGTGGTGTTCGGCGAGGTGGGCCTGGCCGGCGAGATCCGGCCCGCGCCGCGCGGCCAGGAGCGCCTGCGCGAGGCGGCCAAGCTGGGCTTCTCGATCGCCATGATCCCCAAGGCGAACGCGCCCAAGCAGGCCATCGAGGGCATGACCATCGTGGCGGTGGAGCGGATCGACGACGCTTTCACCAAGCTGCGCGAGCTGCAATAAGTTGCAGCAAGCAAGTTTAACCGCACGGCAACTTCCGCCTGCATCAAAATTGAATGCGCAGTAAAATGACGGCTTGTAGAGCGCTACCAGAGACGCGCTCCAGTCAGGCAATCACGATAGTCAGGAAGCAAAAGAGTGCTAGTAGATCAAAGGCAGACAACCCGTAAAATTCTGCGCGCAAAGGCGGTGGTGGTGATGGATGGCGCCAAGCCCGCGCCGGCCCGCACCATCGACCTCGGCCCGACCGGCATGTCGGTCACCATGGGACACATGGTGCCCTCCGGCCAGATGGGGCAGGTTTCATTCGAGATGTTTGTGGATGGCAAGCAGGTCATTATCAACTGCCGCTCAAAAGTAACATATTGCATCTTTAGCGGCGACGATGTGAAAGTCGGCCTACAATTTGTCAACCCGGATGCGGCCACGGTGGCCGCCATCGGTAAGTTCATGCGCTGATACGGCCGCTTTATACCGCTTTGTTTGCCGCATGGGAGCGCTGGCGAAGACCTTATCATGTCTTCCACTTTGATCGGATGGCACAACATGGCAAACACAGGCATCGGTAGCATCGGCAACTACGGCAATCTGACCGGCACGGCGGCCTACGGCGCCAACACCGCCACGCCGTCCGCCTCGGTACTGGCCAAGGTCGAGCGCACCTTGGCCAGCCAGGCCGGTTCGGTCGCCAGGCTGAACACCAGCCTGCTGCGCGACCAGACCAAACTGTCCGGCCTGGGCCAGCTGCAAAGCGCGCTGACCGGCTTCCAGTCGATCGCCGAACGCCTCGCGGGCAGCGGCCTGAGCACCTCGGCCACCTCGTCCGGCAAGGGCGTGCTGAACGTGAGCGCCGGCGGCACCGCCAAGCCGGGCACGTACGCGGTGGACGTGAAGCAGCTGGCGCAGGGCCAGATCCTCAATAGCGGCCAGCTGGCCAGCGCCGGCGCCAAGATCGGCACCGGCTCGCCGGCCACCATCAAGGTCGAATTCGGCACGGAGGGCGCGGACAAGTTCACGCCCGGCAAAACCGCCGCCAAGACCATCACCATCGACAGCAAGAACAATACGCTGGACGGCATTGCCGCCGCCTTCAAGGACGCCGGCATCAACGCCAGCGTGGTCAAGAGCGGCACCGGCTATGCCTTGCAGATCAAGGGCGAGAACGGCGAGGCGGCCAGCATGCGCATCAGCGTGTCCGGCGACGCGGCCGTGAAAAGCCTGGTGTCCTACAACCCGGCCGCCAACAACAGCCCCACGGCGCAGGGCCTGACCCAGGCGCAAGCGGCGCAGGACGCGCTGGCCACCGTGAACGGCAAGGAAGTGAAAAGCGCCGGCAATACGCTGAAGGACGCCATCGAAGGCGTCAGCGTGACGCTGACCGGCACCGGCAAGACCGACGTGACGGTGAGCCAGGACAGCGCCCAGATCGCGCAGAACGTCACCAATTTCGTCAACGCCTACAACGACCTGAACAACAAGCTGACCGCCTTGCAGAAAGGCGAGCTGAAGTCCGACCTGGCGCTGGGCCAGGTGAGCCGCGAACTCAACTCGCTGGTGCAGGGCGGCGGCGGGGTGTCGAAGACCGCGCTGGCGGCGGCCGGCGTGACGGTGGACAGCAGCGGCAAGCTGGTGCTGGACGATAAAAAACTGAAAAGCGCCATCGCGGCCGATTCGGCCGGCGTGGCCAGCCTGTTCACCAACCAGGGCAAGGGCCTGGCGGACCAGTTCGACGCCAAGATCGACACGCTGACCGGCAAGAACAGCAGCATCCAGCGCGAGGCGCAGCAGGTCAGCAAGGAGATCGGCACGCTGACGGCGAAGAAGGCCGACCTGGCCAAGGCGCTGACCACCCAGGCCAATGTGCTGGTGGCGTTCTACACGCAGCAGGAGCAGGCCGCCGCCAGCGAGGCGCTGCCGGGCTATACCGGCGCGCGCTCGCTGTTCGACTTCCTGGTGTAGCTGGCGCCGGCGCTTGCATTCAGCGCCACAATGCCCGATCATCTCGCGTTCTGAGTATTCTTCTTTTCTTTGGAGGCAGGCATATGGCGGGGAAGCGTTGGAGGAAGTTGGTGATGTTGGCGGCAACGGCAGCCATCATGGGGCAGGCGCAGGCGCAGCAGGAAGAAAAAGTCCTGAACATCTACAACTGGTCGGACTATATCGCTGAAGACACCATCAAGAACTTCGAGAAAGAGACCGGCATCAAGGTCCGCTATGATGTTTTTGACAACAACGAAATCCTGAACTCCAAGCTGGCCGCCGGCAAGTCCGGCTACGACATCGTGGTGCCGACGGCGCCATGGGCCAAGCTGCAGATCGACGCCAAGCAGCTGCGCAAGCTGGACAAGTCCAAGCTGCCCAACCTGGCCAACCTGGACCCGCAAATCCAGGCCAAGCTGGCCAAGATCGACCCCAACAACGAATACCTGGTGGACTGGCTGTGGGGCTACGCCACAGTCGGCATCAATGTCGGCAAGGTGAAAGCCGCGCTGGGCAGCGAGCCGATGCCGGACAACGCCTGGGACCTGATCTTCAATCCTAAATACGCGGCCAAGCTGAAGTCCTGCGGCGTGTCCTTCCTCGATTCGCCGTCCGAGGTGCTGCCGGCGGCGCTGCAATACATCGGCAAGCCGGCCTATTCGGCCAAGGCGGCCGACTACGCCGAGGCGGGCAAGGTGCTGAGCGCCATCCGTCCCTACGTAACGCTGTTCAGCTCGTCCGGCTACATCAACGATATGGCCAACGGCGCCATCTGCGTGGCTTTCGGCTGGTCCGGCGACATCAACATCGCCCGCCAGCGCGCGCTCGACGCCAAGAACGGCAACCAGATCCAGGTGCTGGTGCCGAAGACTTCGGCCGCGCTGGTGTTCGACACCATGGCCATTCCGGCCGACGCGCCGCACCCGAACAACGCGCACCTGTTCATCAACTACATCCTGCGCCCCGAAGTGCACGCCAGCCTGACCAACAAGGTGTTCTACGCCAACCCGAACAAGGCCGGCATGAAGTTTGTGCGCAAGGATATCGCCGAGAACAAGACGGTGTTCCTGCCGGCGGCCGACATGCAGCGCATGATCGCCCCGGAAGCGGTGCCGGCCGACGTGCGCCGCTCGGTCACCCGCATCTACACCAAGTTCAAAACGGGCATGTAAGCCGGGGATATAGGCGGACTGTAAACGACAAAGGCGCCTTAAGTGCAAACTTAAGGCGCCCGGTTCCGCCAAGCGGTAGGCTATTCGTGATAGCGATCGGATAGTTTGTGATGACTCCCACTGGACTCCTGGATCAGCTCGAACACAATCAGTGCGATCATGCCGCCAAAAATGCCCATGGTGAGGAGGGTAAACATATGTCTTCAACCGTCTTTCGGACGGCAGCTCCCTAGAGTTGATACAACTAAACTGTAGCAGAAGCGTTTTGCTTTTCAAGCCGGAATTGCAACACTTATTTCACCACCAGGTCCGAAGCCATCACCGCCTTCAGGTACAGGCTGTCCGGATCGCCCGGTTCGCGCTGCGCGAACCACCAGGCGCTGGCTTTGCGGATGTCCCACTCCTGGTCGTCGCCCGTCATCAGCAGCGCCGCCACCTGGCCCAGCGTGGGCTGGTGGCCCACCACCAGCACGGTTTCCTTGGCGCCCGGCCAGTTGGCCGCTTTCAGCACGTCGGCCGCGTCCGCGCCCGGCGCCAGGTCGTTGTGGATCTTGAATTTGCGGCCCAGTGCTTCCACCGTCTGCAGGGTGCGCACGGCGGGGCTGGACAGCACGCGGCAATTGTCCGGCAGCTGGGAGTCCAGCCACTGGCCCATGCGCCGCGCCTGCTTCTGGCCCTTGGTAGTGAGGGCGCGTTCCAAATCCGACTGGCCGGGCGCCGCTTCTTCGGCCTCGGCGTGACGCCACAAGATCAGGTCCATCGTCTTCCCCTTTCGCGTTAGCTATCCCAACTTAGTCGTCCACTTCGCTGCCAGGCGTGCCCAAGGTGTGCATCAGATACTGCTGCCCGCTGAACTGGGATTGCTTGCCGCGCGGACGGCGGCGCTGGTAGTGGCCGGTCGGCTCCAGCTCCCAGGCGTTGCTGTTGTCCTTCAGGTAAGGGTTCAAGCCTTCCGCGATCACGCGCCGCTTCAGCGCGCGGTCCAGCACGGGGAAGGCCACTTCGATGCGGCGGAACAGGTTGCGGCTCATCCAGTCCGCGCTGCCCAGGTAGACGTCGTGCGTCAGGTCGTTGCGGAAGTAATAAATGCGGCTGTGTTCCAGGAAGCGGCCGATGATGGAGCGCACCCGGATATTCTCGGACAAGCCCGGCACGCCCGGTTTCAGGGTGCAGGCGCCGCGCACGATCAGGTCGATCTTCACGCCGTCCTTGGACGCCGCGTACAGCGCGCGGATCACCGATTCGTCCACCAGCGCGTTCATTTTAGCGATAATCCGGCCGGGCCGCCCGGCGCGCGCGATCTTGGCCTCGTTGCGGATGGCCTTGATCACCTCGTTCTGCAGCGCGAACGGCGCCAGCCACAGGTGGTTCAGCTTCTGCGGCTTGGTCAGGCTGGTCAGGTGCATGAACACTTCGTTGACGTCGCGCCCCAGTTCCGGGTTGCTGGTGAGCAGGCCGAAGTCGGTGTAGAGCTTGGTGGTGGTGGGGTGGTAGTTGCCGGTGCCCAGGTGCGAGTAATAGCGCAGCCCGGCTTCTTCGCGGCGTATCACCAGCGCCACCTTGGCGTGCGTCTTCAGGCCCACCACGCCGTACACCACTTGCGCGCCGGCCTGTTCCAGCTTGTCGGCCCAGTTGATGTTGGCCTCTTCGTCGAAGCGCGCCATCAGCTCCACGATCACGGTCACTTCCTTGCCGGCGCGGGCCGCCATGATGAGCGACTCCATCAGGTCCGAGTTCATGCCGGTGCGGTAGATGGTCTGCTTGAGGGCCACCACCGCCGGGTCCAGCGCGGCGGCGCGGATGAAGTCGATCACGGTCTGGAACGACTGGTAAGGGTGGTGCAGCAGGATGTCCTGCTGGCGCAGCGCGCCGAAAATGTCGGTGTTGGTGGTCTTGCTGGCCACGCCGGGGAAGAAGGGCGGGAAGCGCAGCTCGGGGTGGGCCACGTTGTTGATGATCTCGGTCAGGCGCACCAGGTTGACCGGGCCGTCCACTTCGTACAGGCGGCTGTTGTCGAGCGCGAACTGGTCGAGCAGGAATTGCGACAGCTCGGGCGGGCAGTTCTTCGCCACTTCCAGCCGCACCGAGGTGCCGAACTGGCGGCCCTGCAGCTCGCCCTTGAGCGCCTGGCGCAGGTTTTTCACCTCCTCCTCGTCCACCCACAGGTCGGAGTCGCGCGTGACGCGGAACTGGGAATAGGCGATTACTTCGCGGCCGGCGAACAGGTCGGAAATATGCGCGTGGATGATGGAGGAGAGCAGGCAGAACGACACGCCGCCGGCGTCCGACAACTCGTCGGGCAGGCGGATCACGCGCGGCAGCACGCGCGGCGCCTTGACGATGGCGATGGCGGTGCCGCGGCCGAAGGCGTCCTTGCCGGTCAGCGAGACGATGAAGTTGAGACTCTTGTTAACCACTTGCGGGAAGGGATGGGCCGGGTCCAGCCCGATCGGCGTGAGCAGCGGGCGCACTTCGCGCTCGAAATACTGCTTGACCCAGGCGCGCTGCGCCTCGTTGCGCTGGGTGTGGCGCAGCAGGTGGATGCCGGCTTCCTGCAACTGCGGCAGCACTTCGGTATTGAGTAAGTCGTATTGCAGCTTGACCAGTTCATGGCACTCGTCGCAGATGCGGCGCAGGTTGGCGGCCAGGGCAGGGTGCAGCGCGCTGCTGCTGCCGTCGGTGGCGGCGGCCGCCAGCAGGCTGGCCACGCGCACTTCAAAGAATTCGTCCAGGTTGCTGCTGACGATGCACAAATAGCGCAGCCGCTCCAGCAGCGGCACGGCGGGATCGGCGGCCTGCGCCATGACGCGGCGGTTGAACGCCAGCTGGGATAGTTCGCGGTCGAGGAAGATACCGTGCTTATTTGTTTCCGAACGCAGGTCAGGCTTCATGATGTTGTCTATCACTTTATCTTTGCAGATGGTTAATTCTAGCCCAATTCAGGCGCGCACCAGTGTAGATGTTAATTGTGACAACTCCATGACAAAACCGTGACAAGCCCGCTGTCATGCTTGTCATAATTGGGTGGGGCGCGCCCAAAACCGGGGTATGATTCCCTCTGAGACGTGCGTTTTAATTATTTTTTCCCATGTCATAAAGCTGTCATATTGGCTCGGTAGACTGCGCAACATTCAACCCGTCACAACCCCTAAGGACATTGATATGCGTATGAAACAGTTGTTCACCTCCCTGGTTATCGGCGCAACCGCTGCCGTCGCCTTCTCCACCGCCTCCGCTGCGGACTTGACCGGCGCGGGCGCAACTTTCCCTTATCCGATTTACGCCAAGTGGGCGGAGTCGTACAAGGCAGCCACCGGCAACGGCCTGAACTACCAGTCCGTAGGTTCCGGCGCCGGCATCAAGCAGATCAAAGCCAAGACCGTCGACTTCGGCGCCTCGGACATGCCGCTGAAGGAAGAGGACCTGGCTGCCGAGGGGCTGATGCAGTTCCCGGCTATCATGGGCGGCGTGGTGCCGGTGGTAAACCTGGCGGGCATCGCTCCTGGCGCGATGAAGCTGACCGGCCAAGTCATCGGCGACATCTACCTGGGCAAAATCACCAAGTGGAACGCAGCGGAAATCGTGGCGCTGAACCCAGGCATGAAGTTGCCGGCCGACGACATCACGGTAGTGCACCGTGCCGACGGTTCGGGCACCTCGTTCCTGTGGACCGACTACCTGTCGAAAACCAATCCCGAGTTTAAGACCAAGATCGGTGCCGGCACCGCAGTGAAGTGGGCGGTGGGTGTGGGCGGCAAGGGCAACGAAGGCGTGGCCGCCAACGTGCAGCGCATCACGGGTGCGATCGGCTACGTGGAGTGGGCCTACGCCAAGAAGAACAAGATCGCCCACGCCCAGGTGAAAAACAAGGACGGCCAGTTCGTGCAGCCTGACGATGACAACTTCAAGGCCGCCGCCGCCAACGCCGAATGGGCCAAGACGCCAGGTTTCGGCGTGGTGCTGACCGACCAGGCCGGCAAGACCTCCTGGCCCATCACCGGCGCATCGTTCATCCTGATGCACAAAACCCAGGCTGACGCAGCCAAGGGCAAGGAAGTCGTGAAGTTCTTCGACTGGGCCTTCAAGAATGGCGGCGCCGCCGCTGCCGATCTGGACTACGTGCCGCTGCCTGCTTCGGTTGTGAAGCTGGTGCAGGACTCGTGGAAAGCCAACCTGAAAGACGCTTCGGGTAAAGCAATCTACTAATCCATGCGGCCTCCTCGGCAAGCCCGAGGAGGCTAGCCGGGGACGCTGCGGAGATCAGCTCTGCGGCGCACCCGGCTAGCCCACATCCAGAACAAGACAACTCTATGAGCGCAGACATCACTACCCCGCCGATCACCTTGTCGGAGCCCGCCATGACAGAAGTGTCCAATGCCGCCATGCTCTCGACCATGCGCAAACAGCGCATCCAGGATTTCATCTTCCACAAAGTCACGATGACCTTTTCCCTGTCGGTACTGCTGGTACTGGTGGGGATTATCATTTCGCTGGTGCTCGGCGCCATGCCGGCGCTGCAGCACTTCGGCCCGGCCTTCATCACCACCGTCGAGTGGGACCCGGTCAACGACAACTACGGCGGGCTGATCGCCATCGTCGGCACCCTGGCCACGGCCGGCATCGCGCTGCTGATCGCCTTTCCGGTGAGCTTCGGCATCGCGCTGTTCCTGACCGAGATCTGCCCGGTCTGGCTGCGCCGCCCGCTGGGCACGGCGGTCGAGCTGCTGGCCGGCGTGCCGTCCATCATCTACGGCATGTGGGGCCTGTTCGTGTTCGCGCCGCTGTTCGGCGACTACGTGCAGCCCTTCCTGAAAGCCACGCTGGGCCAGCTGCCCGTGATCGGTTCCGTGTTCAGCGGCCCGACCATGGGCATCGGCATCCTGACCGCCGGCCTGATCCTGGCGGTGATGATCATCCCCTTCATTTCCTCCGTGATGCGCGACGTGTTCGAGATCGTGCCGGCGGTGCTGAAGGAATCGGCATACGGCCTGGGCTGCACCAAGTGGGAAGTGGTGCGCAAGATCGTGCTGCCGTACACTAAGAGCGGCGTGGTCGGCGGCGTGATGCTGGGCCTGGGCCGCGCGCTGGGCGAGACCATGGCGGTGACCTTCGTCATCGGCAACGCCAACAAATTGTCCTGGTCGCTGTTCGCGGCCGGTAACTCGATCGCCTCCACGCTGGCCAATGAGTTCGCCGAAGCGGAGAGCACGCTGCACGTGTCTTCGCTGTACGCGCTGGCGCTGATCCTGTTCGTGATTACCCTGATCGTTCTGTCCGCCGCCAAGCTGATGCTGGCCGGCATGTCCCGCAAGGAAGGCGTCAAATGAGCCAAGCTACCCCAATGAACGCGGTCTACCGCAAGCGCCTGATGGTGCACCGTGTCGGCATCGCGCTGTCCGTGATGGCCATGTCGGTCGGTCTGATCGTGCTGCTGTGGATCCTCGCCACGCTGCTGATCAACGGCTTCTCGGCTCTGCACTACACCCTGTTCACGGCCAACACGCCGGCCCCCGGCAGCGAAGGCGGCGGCTTGCTGAACGCCATCGTCGGCAGCCTGATGATGGTGGGCGTGGCCACCGTGGTGTCGACCCCGATCGGCATCCTGGCCGGCATCTACCTGGCCGAATACGGTGAAGAGAACAAGGTGGCGCAAGTGACCCGCTTCGTGACCGACATCATGCTGTCCGCGCCGTCCATCGTGATCGGCCTGTTCGTGTACGCGCTGTACGTGGCCAACGTGAAGCACTTCTCGGGCTACGCCGGTTCCATCGCGCTGTCGCTGATCGCGGTGCCGGTGGTGGTGCGCACCACCGACAATATGCTCAAGCTGGTGCCCAGCAGCCTGCTGGAAGCGGCTTTCGCGCTGGGCGCGCCGCGCTGGAAAGTGGCCATGACGGTGCGCCTGCGCGCGGTCAAGGCCGGCGTGGTGACCGGCGTGCTGCTGGCCGTGGCCCGCATCTCCGGCGAAACCGCGCCGCTGCTGTTCACCGCGCTGAACAACCAGTTCTTCAGCGCCGACATGAACGCGCCGGTGGCCAATCTGCCGGTGGTGATTTACCAGTTCGCCATGAGCCCGTACGACAACTGGCGCTCGCTGGCCTGGGGCGGCGCCCTGCTGGTGACCTTCAGCGTGCTGGGCCTGAACATCCTGTCGCGCACCGTGTTCTCGCAAAAAGCCCCGAACTAATTCGAAAAAAGATTACTACTGATGAATACGCAAATGAGCAACGAAATCAAAGCCGCCAAGCGCAAGACCATCGAAATTTCGGGCCTGAACTTCTTCTACGGCAAGGCGCAGAGCCTGCACAACGTCAACCTGGACGTGCACGAGAAGCAGGTGACGGCCTTCATCGGCCCGTCCGGCTGCGGCAAGTCGACCCTGCTGCGCACCCTGAACCGCATGTACGACCTGTACCCGGGCCAGCGCGCCGAAGGTTCCATCATGTACCGCGGCCGCAACATCCTCGAGCCGGGCCAGGACGTGAACATGCTGCGCGCCAAGGTGGGCATGGTGTTCCAGAAGCCGACCCCGTTCCCGATGTCGATCTACGACAACATCGCTTTCGGCGTGCGCCTGTATGAGGACCTGTCGAAAGGCGAGATGGACGAGCGCGTGGAATGGGCGCTGAAGAAGGCCGCGCTGTGGGGCGAGGTGAAGGACAAGCTGACCAAGAGCGGCCTGTCGCTGTCCGGCGGCCAGCAGCAGCGCCTGTGCATCGCGCGCGGCGTGGCGGTGAAGCCCGACGTGCTGCTGCTCGACGAGCCGACCTCGGCGCTGGACCCGATCTCGACCTCGAAAGTGGAAGAACTGATCAGCGAGCTGAAGCAGGATTACACCATCGCCATCGTCACCCACAACATGCAGCAGGCGGCGCGCTGCTCCGACTACACCGCCTATATGTACCTGGGCGAGCTGGTGGAGTTCGGCGAAACCGACCAGATCTTCATGAACCCTGCCCGCAAGGAAACGCAGGACTACATCACCGGCCGCTTCGGCTAAGCCTCGGCACATAACAAGAGTACGGAGAGAACCACCATGATGGGCGAACATTCATCCAAGAAGTATGACGAGGAACTGGAAGCGATCCGCTCCAAGGTGCTGCTGATGGGCGGCATCGTCGAGACCCAATTCCTCGACGCCATGACCTGCTTCCGCATCGGCAACCTGGAACGCGCCGAGCGCGTGATGCGCGAAGACGACACCGTGAACCAGCTGGAAGTGCAGCTGGACGACGCCTGCAGCCACCTGATCGTGCGCCGCCAGCCGACCGCCAATGACTTGCGCACCGTGATGGCCACCATCAAGGTGATCACCGACCTGGAGCGCATCGGCGACGAGGCCACCAAGATCGCGCGCACCGCGAAAAGCCTGCACAGCCGCGGCGCCGTGACGGTGAGCCACTACGAAATGGTGCGCAGCATCGCCAACGCCACCAGCGACATGCTGCACGACGCGCTGGACGCGTTCGCCCGCAACGACGGCAAGCAGGCGCTGCAGCTGATCGCGCAGGACGCCGTGATCGACCACGAGTTCCGCTCCATCATGCGCAATCTGATCACCTTCATGATGGAAGATCCGCGTACCATCTCGGCCGCGCTGGACACGCTGTGGGTGGCGAAAGCGATCGAGCGCATCGGCGACCACGCGAAGAACATCGCCGAGTACGTGATTTACGTGGTGGAAGGCAAGGACATCCGCCATACCAAGACCGCTCCAGTACCGGACGATCTCCCAGAATAAAGCAAAGCGGTACCATGGCATCTGATAAAACGACTGTACTGATAGTGGAGGACGAGCCTGCGATCGTCGAACTGGTGACGTTTTCGCTGCGCGACGCGGGCTGGAATGTGTGCGCCGTCTCGACCGTGGGCGATGCCTGGGACTTCATCACCAAGCGCACGCCGCAGCTGCTGCTGCTGGACTGGATGCTGCCCGACCAGACCGGCCTGCGCCTGCTGTCGCGCATCCGCTCCGACCGCCAGTTCCAGGACATCCCCATCATCATGCTCACCGCAAAGAGCATGGAAGAGGACAAGCTGGCCGGCCTGAATAGCGGCGCCGACGATTACATCACCAAGCCGTTCTCGCCGCGCGAGCTGCTGGCGCGCGCCAAGGCGCTGTTGCGGCGCAAGAGCCCGGAGCACGCGCAGGCCGCCATGAACGTGGGCGGCGTGACCCTGGACCCGGTCAGCTGCACGGTGCTGATGAACGAGCAGAAGATCGACATCGGCCACGCCGAGTACAAGCTGCTGAAGTTCTTCATGGCGCATCCGGAGCGCGTGTTCTCGCGCAGCCAGCTGCTCGACAAAGTATGGGGCGACCACGTGGTGATCGAGGAGCGCACGGTGGACGTGCACGTGCTGCGCCTGCGCAAGGCACTGAAGGAGGCCGAACACCTGATCAAGACGGTGCGCAGCGTCGGCTACATGCTGTCCGAAAAATAGAACTATGAATCCAAAACTGGTGTTCTGGGTGCCGGCGGCGCTGCGCATGGGCTTGATCCTGGTGGGCGTCGGCATTTTGTGGTGGCTGTTCGGCGCCACGCCGGCGCTGATCGTGGCCTTCATCGTGATGGCCGCGATGGTGTTTGCGCAGCTGAACTATCTGTACCAGCTGAGCGACTGGCTGGACGACCCGCAGAGCGCCAAGCTGCCGGACGGCTGGGGCGCCTGGACCGGCATCTTCTCGCGCCTGTACCGGCTGCGCCGCGACGATGAAAAGAACCAGGCCGAGCTGACCGAATGGCTGACGCGCTTCCGCCAGGCCATGCATCTGCTGCCGGACGGCGTGGTCATCATGGACGACGTGCTGTTCCTGGAGTGGTGCAATCCGGCCGCCGAGGCCCACCTGGGCCTGCGCAACGAGCGCGACAAGGGCATGCGGGTGACCAATCTGATCCGCAGCCCGGAGTTCATGGATTACATCATCCTGGGCCGCTACGACCAGCCGCTGACGCTGACCTTCCGCGAGCGCAAGCTGATCGTGCATATCATTCCGTTCGAGAACCGGCGCCAGATCCTGGTGACGCACGACGTGACGGAGACCGAGCGCACCGAGATGATGCGGCGCGACTTCATCGCCAACGCCTCGCACGAGCTGCGCACGCCGCTGACGGTGATTGTCGGCTTCCTGGAAATTGCCGCCTCCGAGGACCTGGACACGGCCACCCGCATGGCGCACCTGAAGCTGATGACCGAGCAGGGCCACCGCATGCAGCACCTGATCGAGGACATGCTGACCTTGTCGCGCCTGGAGTCGGTGGACCACCCGATGCGGCCGGAGAAGATCGACACCCGCACCCTGCTGGAGCAGGTGCTGCGCGACGCGCGCGCGTTGTCGGCGGGCA
Source organism: Massilia sp. BGA-UO-ETr-WB1 (assembly GCF_059567845.1). Lineage (NCBI taxonomy): Bacteria > Pseudomonadati > Pseudomonadota > Betaproteobacteria > Burkholderiales > Oxalobacteraceae > Massilia > Massilia sp. BGA-UO-ETr-WB1. The sequence continues at coordinate 783,475 of NZ_JCAQOT010000025.1, forward strand.
AGCACGAGATCACGCTGGAGATGGAGGACGTGGCGGTGCAGGGCAATTACGACGAGCTGCACAGCGCCTTCGGCAACCTGGCCTCGAACGCGGTGCGCTACACGCCGGCCGGCGGCAGCATCCGCCTGAGCTGGAACGACAGCGGCAAGGGCGCCAAGTTCGTGGTGGCGGATACCGGCATCGGCATCAGCCCCGAGCATATCTCGCGGCTTACCGAGCGTTTCTATCGTGTCGACAAGAGCCGTTCGCGCGAAACCCAGGGCACCGGGCTGGGCCTGGCCATCGTCAAGCACGTGCTGCTGCGGCATGGCGGCAGCCTGTCGATCAAATCCGAGGCGGGCAAGGGCAGCAGTTTCACGGTGTGCCTGCCTAAAGTGTAAGCAGCTGTCCGAGCGCTGCGATTTGAAGCCTGTTTTGGGGCCATGGCCCGGCTTGCGTTACAATCTGCCCGCTTTAACTGTGCAGATAGTCGATACATGTCCCTGAAACGCTTATTCGCTTCCGTCCTGGCCGCCGCCGCGCTGGCCGGATGCGCATCCACTCCCGTGGCGCCGCCCGTGGTGCCGGCTACGCCGGCCGCCACCGTGGTGGCGCCGGCCGTGATTCCCGTCAATCCGCTGGCGCCCCCCGTCGTCGTCGCGCCCCCGCAGCGCAAGATCAAGATCGGCCTGGCCCTGGGCGGCGGCGCCGCGCGCGGCTTCGCCCATATCGGCGTGATCAAGGCGCTCGAGGCGCAGGGCATCGTGCCGGACGTGGTGGTGGGCACCAGCGCCGGCAGCGTGGTCGGCGCGCTGTACGCGGCCGGCAATTCCGGCGCCGCCCTGCAGAAAATGGCGTATGAGATGGATGAGGCCGCCATCTCGGACTGGGCCATGCCGCTGTTCGGCAAGTCGTCCGGCGTGCTGAAGGGGGAGGCGCTGCAAGCCTACGTCAACAAGGCGGTGCACAACCGCCCCATCGAAAGACTCAAGATCCCCTTCGGCGCGGTGGCGGCCGACCTGAAGAACGGCCAGCCGATCCTGTTCCAGCGCGGCAATACCGGCATGGCGGTGCGCGCCAGTTCGTCCGTGCCGGGCGTGTTCCAGCCGGTGGTGATCGGCAGCCACACATATGTGGACGGCGGCCTAGTGGCGCCGGTGCCGGTGCGCTTCGCGCGCGAGATGGGCGCGGATTTCATTATCGCCGTCAATATTTCCACCCAGACCGACTCGCAGGCGGCGATCAGCTCGCTGGAAGTGATCCTGCAGACCTTCAGCATCATGGGGCAGCGCATCAACCAGTATGAGCTGAAGGACGCCGACATCGTGATCCAGCCCCCGCTGGGGCGCATGGCGGGCAACGATTTCGGCAACCGCAACAAGGCCATCCAGGCCGGGGAGCGGGCCACCAACGCCATCATGGCCCAGCTCAAGCAAAAGCTGAAAGCCATGCGCGAGCAGTAAGTTGTTATTTCAATATTCTTAATCAGGAAGTCCCATGCAAACCAAACCAGTACTGACCCTCGAAGATGTGAAAAAGATTGCCGCTGCTGCCGAAGCCGAGGCTGTGGCCAACAAGTGGGCGGTATCGATCTCCATCGTGGACGACGGCGGCCATGCGCTGTGGTTCCAGCGCCTGGACGGCGCCGCGCCGATCTCGTCGCACATCGCCCCGAAGAAGGCGCGCGTGGCCGCGCTGGGCCGCCGCGAATCGCGCGTGTACGAGGAAATGATCAACAACGGCCGCGTGTCGTTCCTGAGCGCGCCGGAAATGGAAGGCATGCTGGAAGGCGGCGTGCCGGTGATCGTTGACGGCCACGTGGTGGGCGCGGTTGGCGTGTCCGGCGTGAAGTCGAACGAAGACGCGCAAGTAGCCAAGGTCGGCATCGCCGCCCTGGGTTAAGCCTAAACCAGGGCAGAGCAGGGCCGGCGGGGCAGGGTGGCGCCTTCGATGGCGCCGGCGCTTCAGTGGCGCTTGAAGACCTCGGCCAGCGTGCGGGCCTCCAGCGCCGCATCCGCCCATGCCTGCAGCTGGCTCAACTCGGCCCCGGCAATCTGTGCCTCGGCATCGGCGGGCAGTTGGCCGAAGCGCTTGGTCAGCAGCCTGGCGAGGAGTGCAGCCTGCCCCATCCGCAACCCGTCGGCCAAACCTTCCTGGCGGCCTTCTATGCGGCCTTCCTGCCGGCCTTCCTGCCGGCCTTCCAGCAGCCCATCAAAAAGCCCTTGCTGGCGGCCTTGTGCCTGCCCTTGTGCCTGCCCTTGCTCCCAGCCTTTTCGCCGTCCTTCCTCCCAGCCTTTGCGCTGCCCCTCCAGCCAGCCTTCTTTCTGCGCTTTTTCACGTGCCTCGTTCAGTTCGCGCATCATCGCTATGCGTGCGCCGCGCGGGACGTAGGTATCCATGGCTTTCCTCCCTTCCAGATCGACGATGTCCTGCCATAACTGGTCCTCCAGTTCCTTCGGCAGGCGCATGATCCAGTCTATGACATGAAATAAGTTTATGACACGCTGCCGCTCCCAGTCACGCGCGAACAGCAAGCGTGCGAGCTTCCATTTGGCGGCGTGGCGCTGCTGTGGCTGTACCTCGATATGGATCAGCATCCACTGCTTGCTGCCGTCCCGGGTATAAATCTGCACCAGATGATCCGCCAGCCGGGTGCCGAGTGCGGCGTCGCGCGTTACCTGGGGCAGTTCCTTGTCCAGGAATACCGGCGCCCTGGACCAGTCGATGGCTGCGCCCATGTCCGGGAAATAGAACGCCATGAAATCGCGGAAATAGGCTGCCAGCGCGCCTTTCCAGGGTGCGTCATAGGTTTCGGGCGGCAGGGGCAGGGGGATGACGGGCACCGGCTCAGTCTAGCGGGGCGGTGCAAAGACGTTTGGATCTGGCGCAAGAATTGCTGCAGGGACTGACGAACGACTTCCGGACGGCATTGTGGAATGGGCCTCTTTAGGTTATAATTCAAAGGTTTAGCCAATCTCACATCTACCGTAGCGACTACCACTCACCCATCATCAATCTGACCTTCCGCCCGGCCCGCAGCCAGGTATTTTGTCGGTCGTCTGACGTGGCGCAGCTACGGTAACTTTATCAGGAGTTGCCCTTGCCGCCATTTTTTTCTGGCCCCGCCGTCCCAGCCATCCTGGCTCTTGCTGACGGAACTATTTTCAAAGGTTTTTCCATCGGTGCCGTCGGCCACACGACAGGCGAAGTAGTTTTCAATACTTCCATGACCGGTTACCAGGAAATCCTGACCGACCCCAGCTACTGCCGCCAGATCGTCACCCTGACGTATCCCCACATCGGCAACTACGGCGTCAATCCTGAAGACGTCGAATCCACCAAAGTCCACGCCGCCGGCCTCGTGATCCGCGACCTGCCGCTGCTGGCCTCGAACTTCCGCTCCACCCAGTCCCTGTCCGATTACCTGAAGGCCGAGAACATCGTCGCCATCGCCGGCATCGACACCCGCAAGCTGACCCGCATCCTGCGCGAAAAAGGCGCGCAGGGCGGCGCCATCCTGACCGGCACGCAAGGCAAGGAACCGTCGGTCGAGCAGGCGCTGGAACTGGCGCGCTCCTTCCCCGGCCTGTCCGGCATGGACCTGGCCAAGGTGGTGACGGTGAAGGCCGCCTACGAGTGGACCGAAGCCGAATGGACCCTGGGCGAAGGCTACGCCAAGCTGGAAGATCCGAAATTCCATGTGGTCGCCTACGACTTCGGCGTCAAGCGCAACATCCTGCGCATGCTGACGTCGCGCGGCTGCAAAGTGACCGTGGTGCCGGCCCAGACCAGCGCCGAAGAGGTGCTGGCCATGAACCCGGACGGCGTGTTCCTGTCGAACGGCCCCGGCGACCCTGAGCCGTGCGATTACGCGATCGCCGCCACCAAAGTCTTCATGGACAAAAAGCTGCCGGTGTTCGGCATCTGCCTGGGCCACCAGATCATGGCGCTGGCTTCCGGCGCCAAGACGCTGAAGATGAAGTTCGGTCACCACGGCGCCAACCACCCGGTGCAGGACCTGGACAGCAAACAAGTGCTGATCACGTCGCAGAACCACGGTTTCGCGGTCGATGCGGACACGCTGCCGGCCAACTGCCGCGTCACCCACAAATCGCTGTTCGACGGTTCGCTGCAGGGCTTCGCCCGCACCGACACCCCGGCCTTCTGCTTCCAGGGCCACCCTGAAGCATCGCCTGGTCCTACCGACGTCGCCTACCTGTTTGACCGCTTCATCTCGATGATGGCAGCGGCGGAGAAATAATAAGATGCCAAAACGTACAGACATTAAAAGTATTCTGATCATCGGCGCCGGCCCCATCATCATCGGCCAGGCCTGCGAGTTCGACTATTCCGGCGCCCAGGCCTGCAAGGCCCTGCGCGAAGAGGGCTACAAAGTCATCCTGGTGAACAGCAATCCCGCCACCATCATGACCGACCCGGAAATGGCCGATGTGACCTACATCGAGCCGATCACCTGGCAAGTCGTTGAGAAAATCATCGCCAAGGAAAAGCCGGACGCGATCCTGCCGACCATGGGCGGCCAGACCGCGCTGAACTGCGCGCTGGACCTGCACCGGCACGGCGTGCTGGACAAGTACAAGGTCGAGCTGATCGGCGCCACTCCGGAAGCCATCGACAAGGCCGAAGACCGCTCCAAGTTCAAGGATGCGATGACCAAGATCGGCCTGGGTTCGGCCCGTTCCGGCGTTGCCCACTCGCTGGAAGAATCGTGGGCGGTGCAGAAGGAAGTCGGCTTCCCGACCATCATCCGCCCGTCCTTCACCATGGGCGGCAGCGGCGGCGGCATCGCCTACAACGAGGAAGAGTTCGAAGCCATCTGCAAACGCGGCCTGGAAGCCTCGCCAACCAACGAGCTGCTGATCGAAGAATCGCTGCTGGGCTGGAAAGAGTACGAGATGGAAGTGGTGCGCGACAAGGCGGACAACTGCATCATCATCTGCTCGATCGAAAACCTGGACCCGATGGGCGTGCACACCGGCGACTCCATCACCGTCGCTCCTGCGCAAACGCTGACCGACAAGGAATACCAGATCATGCGCAACGCCTCGCTGGCGGTGCTGCGCGAGATCGGCGTGGACACCGGCGGCTCCAACGTGCAGTTCTCGATCAATCCGAAAGACGGCCGCATGATCGTCATCGAGATGAACCCGCGCGTGTCGCGTTCGTCGGCGCTGGCATCCAAGGCGACCGGCTTCCCGATCGCCAAAGTGGCGGCCAAGCTGGCCGTCGGCTTCACGCTCGACGAGCTGCGCAACGAGATCACCGGCGGCGCCACCCCTGCCTCGTTCGAGCCTTCGATCGACTACGTGGTCACCAAGGTGCCGCGCTTCACGTTCGAGAAGTTCCCGACCGCCGACCACCACCTGACCACCCAGATGAAATCGGTCGGTGAAGTGATGGCCATCGGCCGCAACTTCCAGGAATCGTTCCAGAAAGCCCTGCGCGGCCTGGAAGTGGGCGTGGACGGCATGAACGAAAAAACCCGCGACCGCGAGAAGATCGAAGAGGAACTGGGCGAGCCTGGTCCTGAGCGCATCTGGTACGTGGGCGACGCTTTCGCCCAGGGCTTCACGCTGGAAGAAGTGCACAACCTGACCAAGATCGATCCATGGTTCCTGATCCAGATCAAGGAGATCGTGGACTTGGAACTGTGGCTGGACACGCAGAAGCTGGAAAACATCGACAAGACCACGCTGTACAAGCTGAAACAGAAGGGCTTCTCGGACCGCCGCCTGGGCTTCCTGCTGCAGACCACCGACACCGCCGTGCGCAACAAGCGCCACGAGCTGAATATCCGTCCGGTGTACAAGCGCGTGGACACCTGCGCCGCCGAGTTCTCGACCGACACCGCTTACATGTACTCGACCTACGACGAGGAATGCGAGTCCAACCCGTCGGACAAGAAAAAGATCATGGTGCTGGGCGGTGGCCCGAACCGCATCGGCCAGGGTATCGAATTCGACTACTGCTGCGTGCACGCGGCGCTGGCCATGCGCGAAGACGGCTACGAGACCATCATGGTCAACTGCAACCCTGAAACCGTGTCGACCGACTACGACACCTCGGACCGCCTGTACTTCGAATCGCTGACGCTGGAAGACGTGCTGGAAATCGTGGCGCTGGAAAAACCGGTGGGCGTGATCGTGCAGTACGGCGGCCAGACCCCGCTGAAACTGGCGCTGGACCTGGAAGCCAACGGCGTGCCCATCATCGGCACCTCGCCGGACATGATCGACGCCGCGGAAGACCGCGAGCGTTTCCAGAAGCTGCTGCAGGACCTGGGCCTGCGCCAGCCGCCTAATCGCACCGCGCGCACCGAAGCCGAGGCGCTGACCCTGGCGCAGGAAATCGGCTACCCGCTGGTGGTGCGCCCTTCCTACGTGCTGGGCGGCCGCGCGATGGAAATCGTGCACGAGCAGCGCGACCTGGAACGCTACATGCGCGAAGCCGTGAAAGTATCGAACGACTCGCCGGTGCTGCTGGACCGCTTCCTGAACGACGCCATCGAGTGCGACGTGGACTGCATCTCCGACGGCACCACCACCTTCATCGGCGGTGTGATGGAGCACATCGAACAAGCCGGCGTGCACTCGGGCGACTCGGCCTGCTCGCTGCCGCCTTACTCGCTGTCGCAGGAAACCATCGACGAACTGAAGCGCCAGACCTCGCTGATGGCCAAGGGCCTGAACGTGGTCGGCCTGATGAACGTGCAGTTCGCGATCCAGAAGCAGGATGGCCAGGACGTGGTGTTCGTGCTGGAAGTGAACCCGCGCGCCTCGCGCACCGTGCCATACGTGTCGAAAGCGACCGGCCTGCAGCTGGCCAAGATCGCCGCGCGCTGCATGGTCGGCCAGAGCCTGGAATCGCAGGGCATCACCAAGGAAGTGGTGCCGCCTTACTACAGCGTCAAGGAAGCCGTGTTCCCGTTCGTGAAATTCCCGGGCGTGGACACCATTCTCGGCCCTGAGATGAAATCGACCGGCGAAGTGATGGGCGTGGGCATGACCTTCGGCGAAGCCTTCGTCAAGTCGCAGCTGGGCGCCGGCGTGAACCTGCCGAAGTCGGGCAAGGTGTTCCTGTCGGTGAAGGCCTCGGACAAACCGCGCGCCGTGAAAGTGGCGAAAGACCTGGTCGACATGGGCTTCACGCTGGTGGCCACCAAGGGCACCGCGGCGGTGATCTCGGCGGCCGGCGTGCCGGTCACCGCGGTCAACAAGGTGGCCGAAGGCCGTCCGCACGTGGTCGACATGATCAAGAACCATGAGATCAAGCTGGTGATCAATACGGTGGAAGAGAAGCGCAGCGCCATCACGGACTCGCGCGCCATCCGTACCTCGTCGCTGGCGGCCCGCGTCACCACCTACACCACCATTGCCGGCGCGGAAGCGGCCGTGGCCGGTATCCGCCATTTGGACGAGTTGCGCGTGTACGATTTACAAGGTCTGCATAAAACCTTACACTAAGCTCCTTTAAGCGATACGCAATCCAGATCGCTGACACAGAGCCCGCGCCGATGCATGGCGCGGGCTCTGTGCTTTTCGTAACCTAGAGAGACAATTATGACTTCAGTTCCATTGACCAAATTCGGCGCAGAACTCCTGAAGGAGGAGCTGCACCAGTTGAAGACCAAGGAGCGCCGCATCGTGATCGACGCGATCGCCGAAGCGCGTTCGCATGGCGACCTGTCGGAAAACGCCGAGTACGATGCCGCCAAGGAGCGCCAGGCCTTCGTGGAAGGCCGCATCGCGGAACTGGAAGGCAAGCTGAGCGCAGCGCAAATCATCGATCCAACCCAACTGGACGCCGAAGGCCGCGTGGTGTTCGCCTCCACGGTGGACCTGGAAGACCTGGAATCGGGCCAGAAGGTGACCTACCAGATCGTCGGCCTGGATGAAGCCGACCTGAAACTGAGCAAGGTATCGGTGACCTCGCCGATCGCCCGCGCGCTGATCGGCAAGTCGGCCGGCGACGTGGTGGAAGTGCAGGCGCCGTCCGGCCCGCGCGAGTACGAGATCCTGGAAGTGCGCTACATCTGATGCGCGCTTACATGGTGAAAGTCCGCCTGCTGGTGGCCGCCCTGTGGGCCGGCAGCCTGTGGGCGGTGGGCTACCTGGTGGCGCCGACCCTGTTCGCCACCTTGAGCGACCGCGTGCTGGCCGGCACCATCGCCGGCAGCATGTTCCATGCCATGGCGCTGCTGTCGCTGGGCTGCGGCCTGGCCATGATGCTGCTGTTGTGGCGCGCCACCCCGGACTGGGACGCCAAGCGCCGCCGCACCGTGCTGGCGATTATCGTGCTGATGGTGATGTGCACGGTGGTCAGCCACTTCGGCCTGCAGCCGATGATGGCCGAACTGCGCGCGGCGGCGGGACCGGCGGGCGTGATGGAGTCGGCCATGAAAAGCCGCTTTGGCATGCTGCACGGCGCGGCGAGCGGCATTTACCTGATTCAGAGCCTGCTGGCGGGCTGGCTGGTGTTGAAGCAGTAAAAAAAAACCGGGGTTGAAACCCCGGTTCGCAGATCAGCCCAGCGAGGACTTCTTGGTGCTTTTCTGGCGGACCTTGGCACGCTTGATGGTGCCGCCCTCGGTCACACGCTCATTCCCCTTCAGCAGAACCTTGTTGACCGACGGCTTTTTGGTGCCGCTGGCGCTCGGTTTCACGATGGTGACCATGCGCATGCCTTTGCCGGTCTTGGCGCTGCGTTCCTTTTCCACTTCCTTTTTCGGACGGTACAGGACCAGCAGCTTGCCGATGTGCTGCACCGGAGCGGCTTCCAGCTGCTCGCAGATGGTGTCGTACATGCCGGCGCGGGCTTCGCGGTCGTCGCCGAACACGCGCACCTTGATCAGGCCGTGGGCGTCGAGGCCCAGTTCGATTTCCTTGATGACGGCAGGCGTCAAGCCCGCTTCGCCTATCATGACGACAGGTTTCAGGCCATGGGCCTCGGCGCGCAGGGCAGCGCGTTCAACGGGTGTGAGTTTGATCATAATATTTTTTTCGGTAGTTCTCTAAAGGCAGTATTCTACGCGAATGGCAAAGAAGAAATTAAACAAAAACTGGTTGCACGACCATATTAACGATCCTTACGTGAAAGCGGCGCAGAAAGACGGCTACCGCGCCCGGGCCGCTTACAAGCTCAAGGAGATCGACGAAGACGAACATCTGGTCAAACCAGGGCAGGTGATCGTCGACCTGGGCTGCACCCCCGGCAGCTGGGGCCAGTACGTGCGGCGCAAGCTGGCCGGCAAGGAGGGCGGCGGCATCAACGGCACCATGATCGGGCTCGACATGCTGCCGATGGAACCGATCGCCGACGTGCATTTTATACAAGGCGACTTCCGCGAAATCGAAACGCTGGAGCAGCTCGGCGCGGTGTTGCAGGGCCGCAAATGCGACCTGGTGCTGTCCGACATGGCGCCCAACCTGTCCGGGATCTCCTCGGCGGACGCGGCGCGCATGGAGGATCTGATCGATCTGGCCATCGAATTTTCGCAATTGCACCTGAAACCGGGCGGCGCGCTGCTGGTCAAATGCTTTAAAGACATGGGTTTCAACTCGGTGTACGAGAAATTCCGCGCCGAGTTCAAGACCGTGACGCAGAAAAAGCCCAAGGCCAGCCGCGACAAATCGTCCGAAATCTTCCTGCTGGGGCGCGGATTGAAGAATCCGGTGGAAAATAAGTCCAATCCCATAGTGTAAAGACCTTGATATTTGCCGTCCCGGCCGCAAATCCTGCGATGGGGAGCGGATTTGCGTCTCCTCGCGGCAGGTGTGCGCCGGATTTGTGCACCGTACGGGGCAGGTTTATGGCACGGGCAGCGGTATTGCGAGTAAAATCGGATTTCTGCTATCGGTCAAAGATGCGTCCCGCATCCAAGGAGTTTTCGTGAATAACATGTTTTCCAAATCAGCCATTTGGGTCGTCGTTGCCCTGCTATTATTCATGCTGTTTAAGCAATTCGAGAATCATGGCACGGCCGCTGGTTCGAAGACGATCGCTTATTCCGATTTGCTGGATGAAGTCAAAGCCCGGCGCGTCAAAGATGTGGTGATTGAAGGCAATACCATCACCGCCACCAAGGACGACGGCAGCAAGGTCCGCACCACCTCCACCTACCTGGACCGTGGCCTGATCGGCGACCTGCGCGACAACAACGTCCGCTTCGACGTGAAACCGCCCGAGGAGCCATCGTTCCTGCAGCAGGTGTTCGTGTCCTGGTTCCCGATGCTGCTGCTGATCGGCGTATGGATATTCTTCATGCGCCAGATGCAGGGCGGCGGCAAGGGCGGCGCGTTCTCCTTCGGCAAGTCGAAGGCGCGCATGCTGGATGAAACCAACAACACCGTCACCTTCGGCGACGTGGCCGGCTGCGACGAAGCGAAAGAGGAAGTGACCGAGATCGTCGACTTCCTGAAAGACCCTACCAAATTCCAGAAACTGGGCGGCCGCATTCCACGCGGCGTGCTGATGGTCGGCCCTCCGGGTACCGGTAAAACCCTGCTGGCGCGCGCCATCGCGGGTGAAGCCAAGGTGCCGTTCTTCTCGATTTCCGGTTCGGACTTCGTGGAAATGTTCGTCGGCGTGGGCGCAAGCCGCGTGCGCGACATGTTCGAGAACGCCAAGAAGCACTCGCCTTGCATCATCTTCATCGACGAGATCGACGCCGTCGGCCGCCATCGCGGCGCCGGCATGGGCGGCGGCAACGACGAGCGCGAACAGACGCTGAACCAGCTGCTGGTGGAAATGGACGGCTTCGAAGCCTCGTCCGGCGTGATCGTGATCGCCGCCACCAACCGTGCGGACGTGCTGGACAAGGCGCTGCTGCGCCCGGGCCGTTTCGACCGTCAAGTATCGGTCGGCCTGCCGGACATCCGCGGCCGCGAGCAGATCCTGAACGTGCACATGCGCAAAGTGCCTATCGGCACCGACGTGAAAGCCGACATCCTGGCCCGCGGCACCCCCGGTTTCTCGGGCGCCGACCTGGCCAACCTGGTCAACGAAGCTGCCCTGTTCGCCGCGCGCCGCAACAAGCGCCTGGTCGACATGCAGGACTTCGAGGACGCGAAAGACAAGATCTTCATGGGCCCGGAACGCAAGTCCATGGTGATCCGCGAGGAAGAGCGCCGCAACACGGCTTACCACGAGAGCGGCCACGCCGTCGTCGCCAAGCTGCTGCCGAAGGCCGATCCGGTGCACAAAGTGACCATCATGCCGCGCGGCTGGGCCCTGGGCCTGACCTGGCAGCTGCCTGAGCACGACAACATCTCCGGCTACAAGGACAAGATGCTGGAAGAGATTTCCATCCTGTTCGGCGGCCGCATCGCCGAGGAAATCTTCGTCGGCCAGATGTCCACCGGCGCCTCCAACGACTTCTCGCGCGCCACCAAGCTGGCCCGTTCCATGGTGACCCGCTTCGGCATGTCCGACGCGCTGGGCGTCATGGTGTACGAGGACAGCCAGAACGAAGGCTTCATGGGCGGCACCAACAAGACCATCTCGGAAGCCACGCAGCAAAAGGTGGACGCGGAAATCCGCAACATCCTGGACACGCAATACGCGCTGGCCCGCAAGCTGCTGGAAGAAAACCGCGACAAGGTGGAAGTGATGACGAAGTCGCTGCTGGAATGGGAAACCATCGACGCCGACCAGATCAACGATATCATGGCCGGCATCGAGCCGCGCCCGCCGAAAGCCGGCGTCACGCTGCGCAAGCAGCCGAGCGGCGACGGTCCGGGCGCCACGCCGAACAGCGCCACCGCACCGGCTTAAACGCCGCGCGCCAGACAGAAAGGGTGAGGAGCAATCCTCGCCCTTTTTGCTTTTTACTACGGGGCTCGGATCGTACCGCACTGCGGCGCGATCCCCCTTTTTCCTTTTCAGACGCCTTTACCAGTTTTATGCGACAGACCATACCGTTCGGCCGTTTCAACCTCCCGCTGCACCCGGCGGGCGCCCTCGTGATGGGCATCCTCAACGTCACCCCCGATTCCTTCTCCGACGGCGGCCAGCACGCCTCGCTGGAGTTCGCCATCGCCCACGCCGAAGAAATGATCGAGCAGGGCGTGGACATCATCGACATCGGCGGCGAATCGACCCGCCCGGGCGCGCCGGCGGTCCCGCTGGAAGACGAGCTGCGCCGCGTGATGCCGGTGGTCTACGCGCTGCGCGACTGCGGCAAAGCCATCTCGGTGGACACCTACAAGCCCGCCGTGATGCGCGAAGCCGTACTGGCCGGGGTGGACATGATCAACGACATCAACGCCTTCCAGGCGCCGGGCGCCATCGCTGCCGTGCGCGACAGCGACTGCGCGTTGTGTATTATGCACATGCGCGGGGACCCGGCTACCATGCAGCAAGCGCCCGAATACGGCGACGTGGTGCGCGAGGTGGCGGACTTCCTGCGCGCGCGCATCGCCGCGCTGACGGAAGCCGGTATAGAGCGGCGTCGAATCTGGATCGATCCGGGGTTTGGCTTTGGTAAGACTGTCGAGCATAATTATGCTTTGATCAAGGCGGGCCGCCAGCTGGTGCAAGAGCTGGGCGTACCGCTGCTGGCGGGCCTGTCGCGCAAGTCCATGATAGGGGCGGTAACCGGCAAACCGGTCGAGCAGCGCATGGCCGGCAGCCTGGGCGGCGCGCTGGCGGCAGTGGCGCATGGCGCGCAAATAGTCAGGGTGCACGACGTGGCAGAGACCGTCGATGCGCTGAAAGTATGGCAAGCGGCAAACTAACGATAAAGAGAACTGACATGGCACGTAAATATTTTGGAACCGATGGCGTACGCGGCCTGGTTGGCGTCGCGCCGATCACCCCGGACTTCGTCATGCGCCTGGGCTATGCCGCAGGCAAGGTGCTGGTCAAGAACATGAGCGGCTCGGCGCGTTCGACCGTGCTGATCGGCAAAGACACCCGCATTTCCGGCTATATGCTGGAAGCGGCGCTGGAAGCGGGCTTCGCGGCCGCCGGCGTGGACGTGATGCTGGCCGGCCCGATGCCGACCCCGGCCATCGCCTACCTGACGCGCGCGCTGCGCCTGCAGGCCGGCGTGGTCATTTCCGCCTCGCACAACCCTTACCAGGACAACGGCATCAAGTTCTTCTCCGACCAGGGCGCCAAGCTGCCCGACGCGGTGGAACTGGACATTGAAGCGCAGCTGGACCTGCCGATGGAATGCGTGGCGCCGGACAAGCTGGGCCGCGCCAAGCGCCTGGACGACGCGCAGGGCCGCTACATCGAGTTCTGCAAGAGCACCTTCCCCAACGCGCTGGACCTGCGCGGCTTGAAGATCGTGGTCGACTGCGCGCACGGCGCCGCCTACAACATCGCGCCGCACGTGTTCCATGAACTGGGCGCGGAAGTGATCGCCATCGGCAACAAGCCGTCCGGCTACAACATCAATGACGGCGTCGGCGCCACCGCGCCGGCCGCCATGGCCGCCGCCGTGGTCGAGCACGGCGCCGACCTCGGCATCGCGCTGGACGGCGATGCCGACCGCCTCATCATGTGCGACGCCAAGGGCCGCCTGTATAACGGCGACGAGCTGCTGTACGTGATGGTGATGGACCGCTGCGCCACCGGCAAGGTGGACGGCGCGGTCGGCACGCTGATGACGAATATGGCGCTGGAAGTGGCGTTCAAGGAAAAGAACATCCCGTTCGCGCGCGCCAAGGTGGGCGACCGCTACGTGCTGGAAGTGATGCAGGAGCGCGGCTGGCTGCTGGGCGGCGAGGGCTCCGGCCACCTGCTGGCGCTGGACAAGCACACCACCGGCGACGGCATCGTGTCGGCGCTGCAAGTACTGTCCGCGCTGAAGCGCAGCGGCAAGTCGCTGGAGCAATGCGCGGCCGAGCTGGTGCTGTTCCCGCAAACCCTGATCAATGTGCGCGTGCCGGCCGGTTTCGACTGGCAGAAGAATCCCGCCATGGTGGCCGAGAAGGATGCCGTCGAGCGCGAGCTGGGCGACAGCGGCCGCGTGCTGATCCGCGCCTCCGGCACCGAGCCGCTGATCCGCGTGATGGTGGAAGCGCGCGACGCGGCCGCCGCCGAAAGCTGCGCCCGCCGCATCGCCGACAAGGTCGATGCCAAGCTGGCTGCCTGACTCTTGAGCAGACGAAACTTTTCCGCCGCCGCATTGACGCCATAGGGGCCTAGCACCTATAATACGTTCATCGGAGTGTAGCGCAGCCCGGTAGCGCACCTGGTTTGGGACCAGGGGGTCCAAGGTTCGAATCCTTGTACTCCGACCAAGAACTTTTAAGACGGGCTGTCGAAAGACAGCCCGTTTTTCATTTCCGCAGAGCTTCTCTGCCGGCAAAAAATATCAACCCTGACTGCCCATAGCTCAGTTGGATAGAGCATCAGCCTTCTAAGCTGAGGGTCGCTGGTTCGAACCCAGCTGGGCAGGCCAATCTGCAATTCCGCGCCTGGAGTTGATTTTCTATTAAAGTTTCTAAGTGAAATAGTGCGATCTGAATCGCTCTCGATGTTGCCGTCCAATGCCCATACCCGGTCACGCATGCCCAGCGGGCCGAAGGAGCGCGGCTTGCTGCAGGTCGCCCGGCGCGATGCCGTTGCCGTGGTCTTCCATGTTCGCGCGAGCACACGTTTTTGCTGCGATGCAGCGTGGAGTGAAACCGGCAGTGCGGAAGCGGCCGTTCAGGCGTCGAACAAATGCTGTTTGACCTTGGGGTTACCCTGGCGCCACAGCACGTTGTCGATCAGGTAGTGGTGCACATTGATGAAAATCCAGCAGCAGGCCACGGCCAGCGCGGGGCTGCCGATTTCGGGGATCTTGCCGGTGCGTGCATAGTCCAGCGCGCCGGGCAGCAGCCAGAAGCCGATGGCGCCCAGCACGGCGCCGGTCAGCACGAAGCCCGCTATGCGGGCCCGGGTCCAGCCGCCGGATTTGGCTTCGTTGGCCTTGTAGCGGCCGATCACGGTCAGATATTGCAGCGAATGGAAGAAGGGGATGGTCAGCACGAATGCCGCATCCAGGCTGATCAGGCCCATCCAGACATAGAGCGTGACGAGATAGCCGGTTAATCCCGCCAGCGGCAACTGTTTCCAATTCAATTGCTGCGCATGCCATTGGCTAATGGCGCGATATATTTCCAGTCCGCACCAAGCAGTCGTGCCTGCCGCTACGGTGCAGGCGGCAATCACAATAAGGCCGGGAACATTGACCGCAATGCCGAATACGCCCCACAAATCGCGCGCAATCTGCGTGCTGTTGCCTAAAGTCCATGCAGCAACCCAGCAGGCGTAGGCATTCATCAGCAAGGCTTTACGCGTCGCAGCCGGCCAATAGCGCTTTTTAAAAGCCGCATCCATCATTGCCATGCCGAAGCCTTGCTTTACATAATGCCAGCCCACCAGTAATCCCATCAGGTTCAAACCGATGCCCAATACCAGGGGATGGCCATTCAGCCATAACAATGCGCCCAGCACCAGTGTCAAGGCCAGTGCGGCAGGGGCAATAACGCCCGCCAGCCACCAGCGGCGCGTTAAATCAGGCGGCATGGCGCCATTCCTTACATCATTCCACGATCCATAAAACAGTTGGTAGGAATAGGCGAAGTGCGGATGATTAACGAAATTGGCAATGACCAGCATGGCAATGGCCAATTGCGCCACGCTTTCGGAATCGAGGCGCAGCGCTTTAAAGATCAATAATGCGATCACCGAACCGCCGCCCAGCAATAAAACGTCCGTCCATGGCGTGAATAAAGCGCGGTACTGGACTGGCGAATGGAAATCCGTTTGGGTCTGGGTATGCATGGCGGGACTCGAGAGGGTGTTGCCTCATGGTATCACCAGGGCCGCCAGTGTCAAGGAACGCAGGCTTGCGTGCCGCCGCCTGTTGCTTGCGGGTGCAGGGTAGGCACGCTCATGCCCGGATTTGGTGTGATTAAGCCAACATCTGGCATGCTTCAGGCGTGCCAAAGCCGCCCTGGCGCGGGACGGCTGGGTCGTGGCTGAATGGCTTGCTTAGTTACCGGCGGGACGGTAGTGCGACAGGATGGCCTGGATCTCGCCCCGGCTTTTCAGCGCCTGGATAGCGCGGTTCACCCTGGCTGCTTGCCATTTGCCTTGCGGCGGCAAGGCGCAGTAAGTATCGAAGGAAGTAATTTTGAAGGAGACCGGGTTCAACTGCAGGCGTTCCGCGTGGACTTTGCGCTGATATTCGAAATACAGCGAATTGGTCAGCATATAATCGAAGCGGTGCGTCAGCAGCTTGCTGAGGTTGATATCGTCGGTTAATGCCTCGTCGCGCAGAAAGCTTTTGCCTAGGACGTTTTCTATTTCCTGATACCGGTATCCCAGCAAGGTCCCGGTCCGCAGATTGGCGAGGGCTTTCAATTGCGCTATCGGCGGCGTGTCTTTTCGGCTTGCCACCGTCATATTATTGGTGAAAACCGTATCGGTCCAATTCCATTCCTTGCGGTCCAGCCATTCCGGGCGCAAATCGCATATCAAATCCACCTGCTTGCCGATTAATGCCGATTCCACGCGCTTGCGCGGAAAGGTGAGATAGCGCGGCGCGGCCTGCAATTCGCGCGCGAGCGCATCGCCGAAGTCCTTTAACAGGCCGCCCACCAGCGCTCCATCGCGGAATTCCGTCATGGGCATGGCGCTGCCGGTGGACACCCCGAATACGATGTCGTCGGCCAGGCAGGGCTGGGCCAGCAGGGCGCCGATAATGAATGTGGATAAGCGTTTCATTAAGAAAAAGGCCTTCCGCAAGGAAGGCCTTGTGTCTTTAAAGCAGGCTGCTTTTAGTAATTGTAGAACATGCGCTGCAGTTCTTTGGTGTTATTGGTCTTGGTCAGGGCCAACATCAGCAGGATACGCGCTTTCTGCGGGCTCAGCGTGTCCGATACGACGAAGTCCAGCTCGTCGTCATTGGCTTCGCCGTTGCGGGCCAGGATGCCCTGGCCGACGCGGCTGGAGCGCACGATGATGGTGCCGCCCTTGCGTGCCGCGACCAGGCCCGGTTTTACCTTGGCGGCGACACTGCCGTCGCCGGTGCCGGCGTGGATGATGCCCTTGGCGCCTGCGGCCACGAACGCGTCCAGCGCCACGGTGTTCATGTTGGCGTAGCCGTACACGATGTCCACTTGCGGCAGTGCAGCAAGGTTGGCGATGTCGAACTCGGTGTCGGCGGTGTGCTTGCGGGTCGAGGCGCGGTAGAAGAAGGGCTTGCTGCCCTGGATGTAGCCCAGCATGCCCAGCTCGGAAGTCTTGAATGCGTCCGGGGTGGAGGTGTTGGTCTTGCTCACGTCGCGCGCGCTGTGGATCTGGTCGCCCATGGCCACCAGCACGCCCTTGTTGGCGGCCGACGGGTCGGCGGCCAGCAGCACGGCGTTGTACAGGTTGATCGGACCGTCGGCCGACAGGGCGGTCGATGGGCGCATCGCGCCTACCAGCACGACCGGCTTGCGGCTCTTGACGACCAGGTTCAGGAAGTAGGCGGTTTCTTCCAGGGTGTCGGTGCCGTGGGTGATGACGATGCCGTCCACGCTGTTCTGGGCCAGCAGCACGTTGACGCGTTTGGCCAGGGTCAGCCAGTGGTCGTTGGTCATGCTTTCGCTGGCGATCTGGAACACCTGTTCGCCATTGACGTTGGCCACTTTGGCCAGTTCCGGCACGGCTTTGATCAGTTGTTGCACGCCAACCGTGGCGGCGGTGTAGCCGACGGTGGTGGTGGACGTGGCGCCGCTGCCGGCGATGGTGCCGCCGGTGGCCAGGATGGTCACATTGGCAAGCTTGGGCGCCTTGGCCGCGTCCTGGGCGTGAACCTGGGCGGTGGCGATGATGAACATACCAACTACAGCGGCCATGAATTGGGCCGTCTTTTGATGCAGCATTTCTCTCTCCTGTTAAAGCTGACGAGCGGCGATGGTAACAAATCTCGCCGCAAGTTGTCAGTTTTTCAGGTCTTTCGTGTGCGTGATGCAACTCCCAATAAGACCATGCCGGCTAGCAACATACCGTAAGTAGCTGGCTCGGGCACTGGCGTAATGTTGAAATTGCCGGCGAAGGAGCCGCCCGCGCCCGGATTGGTGGTGCGGCCGGTGATGATGAAGCCGTAGTTGCCCGGCGTGAGGCGATTGACAGGATAAAACAGCAAGGGCGAGTCGGCCCAGGGGAACTGGGTAGGCAGATAGGTGCGGCTGCTGTTCGAGTTCTGGCTGAAAATCTGCACCTCCATGATCTCGTAATTGGCCGAGAGGGCGTTGTTGAAGAAGGAATAGCCGGGCACCAGGCTGCCGGAGGCGTAATGGTGGTCCTCGCCGTCCACCGAGAAGACGAACTCATCCTCATAGGTGCCGGCCGTGTCGTGGGTGACGCCGAACACGGCGTTGCCCTGGTCGTCGAACACCAGGGCATCGGCCTGGACGGCGGGGGCGGCCAGCAGGCCGGCCGAAAGCAGCGCGGCGATGACCGCTTTGCTGCATAAAGTATTGTTCATAGGACTCTCCTTGTGAGGGTGGGAAAGTTACCAAGTTTTTCAATTTGATAACTTGTCGAATGTATCAGTCCGCCTTGCCGGGTTAATTCAACAATGTAATGTGCGCGGTCTATAATCCGGCATGGATATCAATTCGGACGATCTGAAGATTTTCGTGGCGGTGATCGACAGCGGCACCCTCAGCGCCGCCTCGGTGCACCTGGGCCAGACCACCTCGGGCGTGAGCCGCGCGCTGTCCCGGCTGGAGGAAAAGCTGGCCACCACCTTGCTGACGCGCACCACGCGCCGCATGGAGCTGACCGAGGAGGGCCATTTGTTCCTGGCGCAGGCGCGCGCCATCCTGGCCGCCATGGAAGAGGCCGAGGAAACCATCCGCATCCGCCGCCAGAAGCCGGCCGGCCGCCTGTGCGTGGACGCCGCCTCGCCCTTCATGCTGCATTGCGTGGTGCCGCACGTGGCCGAATTCCGCGCCATGTATCCGGACATCCGCCTGGAACTGACCAGCAACGACCAGATCGCCGACCTGATCGAGCACCGCACCGACATCGCCATCCGCATCGGCACGCTGAGCGATTCGACCCTGCACGCGCGCGCCCTCAGCTCCAGTCCGCTGCATGTGCTGGCCAGTCCGGCATACCTGGCGCGGCATGGCGCCCCGGCCACGCCGGAGGCGCTGGCGCAGCACGAATTGCTCGGCTTCGCGCAGTACGAGTTGGGCAACGTATGGCCGCTGCGCCACGCCGCCGGCAACAGCCTGCAGATCACACCGGCGCTGGCCGCATCCAGCGGCGAGACCCTGCGCCAGCTTGCGCTGGCCGGCCAGGGCATCGTCTGCCTGTCCGACTTCATGACGCGCGCCGACATCGCCGCCGGCCGCCTGGTGAAGGTGCTCGAAGCGTATTCCACCGGCTTCCGCCAGCAGATTCACGCGGTCTATTACCGCAACACGCAGCTCTCGCAGCGTATCAGCTGCTTCCTCGAATTCCTGCAAAAAAAGCTGTAAATATTGGATGTAAGAATTCGCACTAGCCCTTACAGCGCTTAGTCCTACAGGGTTTTGACCTATCTCAATGAATCGGTGCGCAAAGTGTGCGTTAACGTACGGTGCTTGGCCCGCTACGGGAATACTATGGACTTGCGTGATTGATGCAGGGCGCCGCGAAAAGCGCAGCGCAGAAGCTCCTCCGCAGGTTTGCCGGCCGCCTCGAGTACCGGCACCAATTCCAAAGAAGTGAGCCGGTTACGGCAGCGCCGAACCGAATAGCAGGCAGACATACGGAGGCCATCATGACGCAGGCAAACCATCCATCGAAGTACGTGGTCCGCGAGTATCTCGAACGCCGTTCGCAGGAAGTTCAGCCTCCTCCAACGCCGGAGGAAATCCGCCGCCAGCTAGGCTGGGGCTTGATGATGTATGACCAGAAAATGAGCACCGGCGACCGCGTCTGACAGTTCGCCGCAGCACTGCCCGCACCGCTACGCAAGGGTCCGCACCGCAAGGTCCGGGCCCTTTTCTTTGCCCTCCCGCCGCGCCATTCGCTGAAAACGGCGTCATTCACCGACGCCGGCACGCCGTTCGCCGAATAGCGCTATCGCATGCCGCGCTTGCCCCGTATTGTTACACCACACATTCACACGGAGGCGGTAATGGGCAAGGAAAACGAGCAGCACTGGCGCAAACAGCTAACCTGGGGCATTATCCTCACCGGCGTGGGCGTGGCCTTCCTGCTCGACCGGTCGGGCGCACTGCACTGGGGCACCGCGTGGCGCTACTGGCCAGCGCTGCTGGTACTGGCCGGCATCAGCAACCTGGTGCCTCCGACCAATGTCAAGCTGGTGCTGGACGGACTGTCGCACATGTTCTTCGGCGCCTGGTTCTACTGCTCGTTCGAGCATGTATGGGGGCTGACCTTTGGCAACAGCTGGCCGCTGCTGCTGATCATGTGGGGCGTGACGCTGGTGCTGAAGCCCGTTCTGCATCATTACTTCGAGTCGAACAAGGAGCATTACGATGGAAAATAAGCGTCCGCAACATGGCCTGGGCCAGGTCCTGATCGGCGTGGCGGTGATCGCCATCGGCTGCGTGTTCCTGCTTGAAAATCTCGGCATCCTCGATTTCGACTACACGCTGCAGTTCTGGCCGGTGCTGCTGATACTGGCTGGCGCGCTGAAGCTGGCGCAAAGCAGCGACAAGGGCGGCAAGGCCATCGGCGGTATGCTGATCGCCTTTGGCGCCGCGATGATCCTGAAGAGCACCGGCCTGCTGTATATCAGCTGGCGCACACTGGCGCCGCTGTTGCTGATCGGGCTGGGCCTGGTGGTCATCTTCAAGGCCCAGCAGGGGCGCAAGCCGCCGCAGATGTTCGACAAGCTGGGCAAGCTGGATGGACCGGCCGACGACGACAGCGTGATCAACGTGACGGCCATCCTGGGCGGCATGGAGCGCCGCATCACCACCAGCGATTTCCGTGGCGGCGAAGTGACCTCCATCATGGGCGGCTGCCAGCTGGACTTGCGTCACGCGTCGATGCAGAGCGAGGCGGTGCTGAACGTGTTCGCCCTGTGCGGCGGCATCGAGATCAAGGTGCCCGACGACTGGACCGTCAGCCTGCAGGGCACGCCGCTGCTGGGCGGCTTCAGCGAAAAGACCTTCCCCAACAAGGATGCCAGCAAGCGCCTGATCATCCGTGGCGTCGCCATCATGGGCGGCCTCGAAGTGCGCAACTAAGCGCTTGCCGCACCGATGCAAGGCCTGATCTCCAGCCGCCGCGGCGCCGCGCTCTACTTGCTGGCCTGGCTGTTCCTGGGCACGGCGCTGGGCGGCGTGACGGTGGCGGTGGAGGATGCCGCCTGGGTCAATGCGATGATCTTCGCCATCCCGGTGATGCTGGTGTACGCGGTCAGCGCCGGCTTCTCCGCCTACTACTTGTGCCGTGCGTATCCGCTGGCCGAACGCGGCGCGGCCAGCGTGCTGCTGGCGCTGGGCGCCGCCGCCATCGTTTCCACGCTGCTGTGGAACGCCGTGGTGCGCGGCTGGAACGAGGCCTGCCTGCTGCCGGACGTGCCGTGGGCGGGCATCGACTTCAAGCCGCAGCTGGCGATCCTGATCTCCGGGCTGGGCGTGCTGCTGTACGGCCTGCTGGCCGCCATCAACTACCTGGTGACCGAGTTCGAGCGGGCGTCCGGCGCCGAACGCCGCGAACTGGAATCGCGCCTGATGGCGCAGGACGCCGAACTGCGCATGCTGCGCACCCAGATCGATCCCCACTTCCTGTTCAACAGCCTGAACTCCATCAGCGCGCTCACGTCGCAGAATCCGAAAGGCGCGCGCGAGATGACCTTGCAGCTGGCCGGCTTTTTCCGCCAGAGCCTGAGCATGGAGGCGCACAAGAAGGTCGCGCTGGACCAGGAGATGGCGCTGCTGCGGCACTTCCTGGCGATTGAGAAAGTACGCTTCGGCGAGCGCCTGGAGGCGAGGGAGGCGATACAGGAGGGGGCTGGCGCCTGCCTGGTGCCGCCGATGATCATCCAGCCGCTGGTGGAAAACGCCATCAAGCACGGCATCGCGCAGCTGCCGGAAGGAGGGTGGGTCGAGGTGGCGGCGCGGCGCAGCGGCTCGCTGCTGCACATCAGCGTGCGCAACGCGGTGGACCAGGACGCATCTGCCGGCGCAGCAAAAGATGGCAACGGCATCGGCCTGGCCAACGTGCGCCAGCGGCTGGCCTGCGCCTACGGGCGCGAAGCGGCCATCCACTGGGCGCGCGAAGGAAGTATATTCACTGTGGCGATTGCCATGCCGGCAGAGACCAAGGAAGGATAGAGACATGCGCATCATCATCGTGGACGACGAAGCACTGGCGCGCGGCGTCGTGCGTGAATACCTGGCGGCGCATCCGGACGTGGAAGTGGTGGCCGAATGCGCCAACGGCTTCGAGGCCGTGAAGGCGATCACGGAACTGGAGCCGGACCTGGCGATACTGGACATCCAGATGCCCAAGCTGGACGGCTTCGAAGTGGCCGAACTGGCGGCCGGCAAGTGCCGTTTCATGTTCGCCACCGCCTTCGACCAGTACGCCATCAAGGCCTTCGAGTACCACGCGCTCGACTATCTGCTCAAACCTTTCAGCCAGCACCGCTTCGACCAGGCGCTGGCGCATGTGCGCGCCAGCATCGGCAAGGCCGACAAGCCCGATAGCGCGTTGCCGGCGCAGGAAGGCCTGGCGGATGTGGTGCGGGACGCGGCGGCGCGCAAGGGGCCGCTGGGCCGTGTGCTGATACGCGACGGCGCCAGGGTGCATGTGATCGCCGCCGGGAAGATCGACTATATCGAAGCGCAGGACGACTATGTGCAGATCCGCAGCGAGGGCAAGTCCTACCTGAAGAACCAGCGCCTGTCCGACCTGGAGAGCCAGCTGGAAGCGGGCAAGTTCCTGCGCATCCACCGTTCTTACCTGCTCAATATCGAATGTATGAGCCGCATCGAGCAGGCCGGCAAGGATAGCCACGTGGCGGTGCTGAAGGACGGCACCCGGCTGCCGATCAGCCGCAGCGGCTACCAGAAAGTGCGCAGCGTGATCCAATGAGAAAACTGACCCATATCCTGCCGGCGGCCCCGGCGGCTACGTTGGCCGCGCTGGTCCTGGCGCTGGCATGGCCGGGCGCAGAGGGGGCGCGTGCGGAAACCCGTCCGCCCAGCGAGGCTGAAATCAAATCCTTTGAAAGCTGGTACAGCCAGCACCCCGGCGGCGGCGCGCTCAAAGCCAGCTACGACATCCAGCGCGGCGAGGGCGCGCGCGACTGGACCGTGACGGCCTGGGCCGAACAGCCGCCGCAGCGCGCGGCGTGGCGCTTGTGCCTGGCGCGTAGCGATGGCTACACCTACGAAGCCAAAGCGCAGCGCTGGAGCGCGAGCGGCCGGCAGCGCCAATACGTGTGGCTGGACCGCTCGTCAGACTGCGGCGTGTCGCCGCAGCGCGTGCACCTCAAGCAGCCGCTCGGCGAGCGCGATATCGTCACGGTGCTGGAGCAGCAAGGCCCGCTGCTGCAAAGCGCGCGCCTGCTATTCGCGGGCAACACGCGCTGCGCCCCGCAGCGCGCCCACAAGTTCGAACTGGCCGCGATCGACGTCACGCCGGACCGGTTCTACCAGCTCACCTATGTGAGCGACCGGGGCGGCAGCGCCGTGGTCACCGTGCGCAAGCGCGCCCGCGAACTCACGGCCTGGGCCGCGCGCTGCTGAGAGGCATCGCCCCGGCCATATCAGCCGATGCGCCACCAGGACGGCAGCAGCGCCTGGATTTCCGGGCGCGCAAAGCGGTCGTCGATCAGGTGCACGGTGCCCCGGTCGGTCTCCGTGCGGATCACGCGGCCGGCCGCCTGCACGATCTTCTGCATGCCGGGGTAGGTGTAGGTGTAGTCGTAGCCTGAACCGAAGATCGCGTCCATGCGCTGGCGGATCTGCTCGTTCACCGGATTGAGCTGCGGCAGGCCCAGCGTGGCGATGAAGGCGCCGATCAGGCGCGCGCCGGGCAGGTCGATGCCTTCGCCGAAGGAGCCGCCCAGCACCGCAAAGCCGATGCCGCTGCTTTCGGCGCTGAAGCGCGCCAGGAACTGTTCGCGGCCCGCTTCGTCCATGCGCCGGGTTTGCAGCCACACCGGCACGCCGGGATGGCGCTCGGCGAACAGCGCGGCGGCTTTTTCCATGTAGTCGAAACTGCTGAAGAAGGCCAGGTAGTTGCCGGGCTGGCGCTGGTACTGCCCGCCCATCAGCTCCGCTATCGGCGCCAGCGAACGGTCGCGGTGCTGGTAGCGCGTGGAGATGTGGCCCGCCACGCGCACCGACAGCTGCTCGGCGATGAAGGGCGATTCGACGTCGATCCAGGCGGTGTTGTCCGGCATTCCCAAGGTGTCGCAGTAGTAGTTCCACGGGCTGAGCGTGGCCGAGAACAGCGCCGTGGAGTGCGCGGCCTCGAAGCGCGGCTTCAGGAACGGCGCCGGGACGATGTTGCGCAGGCAGAGCACGGAGTTGATCCTGGTGCCGGCGCCGCTGACGGTGATGTCGAACAGCGAATGCTGGCCGAAGCTTTCGGCCAGGCGCGCGAAGCCCATGGCGTCGAAATAGAAGCGCTGCAGGTCTTCGTCCACGTAGGCGGGATGCTCGGCGTAGTATTCGCCGATGGCGGTGACCGCCGTTTGCAGCGCGTTCATGAACTTTTCGGGCAGCTCGGCGTGGACCTGGTACTCACCGTCCTGTTCCTTCTCCAGCGCGGACCACTGGCGGTGCACGCGGTCCAGCGGCTTCTTCAGCGCTTCCGGCGCGGTCTTGCGCAGCATGCGCAGGCCGGCGTGTTCCAGCTCCGCCGAGTACATCTTGCGCGCGCGCGACACCATGTTGTGCGCTTCGTCGGCCAGCACGCTGATCTTCCAGTCGTTTTGCAGCGTCAGGCTGTACAGCATGGCGCTGATGTCGAAGTAGTAGTTGTAGTCGCCCACCACCACGTCGGCCCAGCGCGCCAGTTCGGTGCCCAGATAGTAAGGACATACATGGTGCGCCAGTGCGATGTCGCGCACGGCGGCCTTGTCGAGCACCGGCGTGGCGGCGCTGGCGCCGGCGGGGGCCGCGCCGGCGCAGGCGGCAAGGGCGGCGCTGCGGGCGGCGGGCAGGCGGTCGTAAAAGCCTTGCGCCAGCGGGCACGATTCGCCGTGGCAGGCCTTGTCGGGGTGCTCACATGCCGTGTTGCGCGCCACCAGCTCCAGCGCGCGCAGCGGCAGCAGCGGCGCGGACGAACGGATGGTTTCGACAGCGTCCAGCGCCATGCGCCTGCCGGACGTTTTCGCGGCCAGGAAGAACACCTTGTCCAGCTTGTGCTCCGCGCTCGCCTTCAGCAGCGGGAACAGGCTGCCGACGGTCTTGCCGATACCGGTGGGCGCCTGCGCCAGCAGCGAGCAGGCGCGGGTGCTGGCCTTGTACATGGCTTCCGCCAGTTGCCGCTGGCCGGGGCGGAAATCCGCGTGCGGAAAACGCATGGCTTTCAGTTCCGCGTCGCGCTGCGCGCGGTGCGCCATCTCCTGCTCGGCCCATGCCAGGAAGCGGCCGCAATGCAGCTCGAAGAAGGCGCGCAGGCTTTCCGCACCGGCCTGCTCGGTGATCAGCGTTTCCTTCTGGCTGCCGACGTCGAAATACACCAGCGCCAGGCGCAGCTTGTCCAGCCCGCGCGCGAGGCACAGCAGGTGGCCGTAGATCTTCAGCTGGGCCCAGTGCAGCTGGCGGTGGTTGTCCGGCATGCGCGCCAGGTCGCCGCGGAAGGTCTTGATTTCCTCCAGCTGGTTTTGCTGCGGATCGTAGCCATCGGCGCGGCCGCGCACGCGCAACGGGCCGAAGGTGCCGGACAGGCTCACTTCCTTCTCGTAGCTGTCGCCGCGCCGCGAGGCTACCAGCGCGTGGCCGGCGATGCCTTCCTGCGCCGTGGGCGTGGGCGTGAAGCGCAGGTCGAGGTCGCCCGTCTTGGCGGTGAACTCGCACAGCGCGCGCACGGCCACGGTGTAGACGGGGTGGTCGGCGCTCATGCCGGTGCTCATGCCTGCGCCCATTGCAGGTAGCAGACCGTGATCGGCATCTGGTGTTCGGCGCAGTAGCTGATCCAGCGCAGCTGGTTGTCCTGCAGGCGGTCGCCCGGGCCTTTCACTTCGATCATGTGGTAGCGCCGTTCGGCGGGCCAGAACTGGATCAGGTCGGGGAAGCCGCTGCGGTTGGTCTTGATGTCGAGCAGGATGCGCTCGAACCATTTCTTCAGGTGCGCGGCCGGGATGCAGGCCAGCGCCAGTTCCACCAGTTCGGCGTCCAGCGCGCCCCAGAACACGAAGGGCGACTGGATGCCGTCCTTGGCCGCCAGATTGCGGCGTATCGTGTCCAGGTAGCTGCCGTCGTCCAGCTGGCCCAGGCAGGCCGCGAACTGCGGCGCGCGGCGGCGCTGGAAGTCGGCGCTGTGCAGGTCGGCCGGGCCGTGGTGGAAGGGATGGAAGAAGGCGCCCGGTATGCTGGTGAAGATGGCGTCCCAGCACAGCAGTCCGAACAGGGAGTTGATCAGCGCGTTCTCGACGTAGTAGACCGGCGCGTCCTCGCGCGCCAGGTGGTCGCGCACCACGCCTTCCACCCACCAGTCTCCGGCCGGCATCGGCAGCGACAGGTCCAGCCGAACCACGGGCGCGGGCTGCGCGGCGGGCGGCTTGGGATGGCCCAGCTTGCGCTTCAGGCGCGGCAGCATGCGCAGCAGCTGCTGGCGTTCGTGTTCGCTCTCCGGCTGCGCCATGGCTTCCAGCAGCAGCGCGTGCGCGGCGCCGCAGCGTTCGCTTTTTTCCAGCACGCGGATGGCGCGCGCCCGCGCACCCGGATAGGCGCTGGCGGCGTAGATGGCGTGCGCGCCGTCCCAGTCCTGCTGCCTTTCGAGGTGCTGCGCCATCTGGAACAGCAGCTTGTCGCGCCGGCTGTTGAGCCATTCGTTGCCGGTGATGGCGGGCGGCAGGCTGCGCAGCACGTCCTGCGGCGCTTCGCCCTCGGCAAACCGTTCGCGACACTGGTGCAGGGCCAGGTAGTCGTCGATGTCGCGCCGGCTGCGGAAACCGCGCGCGGACGGCGAAAATTCCACCTTCTCGTATTTGTACACGCCCAGGTTGGACAGCACGAACTCGGACCAGTCCTGGTGGTAGTTGCCGAAGAAGATAAGCCGCAGCCGGTCGCACAGCTGCTGCGCCAGCACCTGGTAGACGTGGTCGAAGGCCTCGCCGCACCAGGCCGAAAAGCGGTGCGCGCCGTCGTGGCGCTCGCGCAGCGCGGCCAGCTGCTCGGGCTTGCGCGCGCTCTTTTCATGCCCGCCCAGCTGGAACACGCGCACGATTTCGGGCTTTTGCAGCAGCGCGAACAATTGGTCCAGGGTCAGCACCGGGTCGGCGTCTATCCAGCCCAGCCCGGCCAGCGGACGGGCGGCCTCGTGGGCGCAGCCGATCTCGGCGTACACCAGCTTGCTGGCGCGGAACAGCTCGCCCTTGCGCATCACCATGCGCACGAACAGCGCCCGCGACGCGCGTGGCAGGGTGGGGAATTGGGTGAGAAAAGCGCGTTCCTCGGCAGTGAGCAGGTCGTCGTAGCGCTCGCCGATCCACTGCAGTACCCGGTGGAAGTTGTCCAGGTAATAAAACTCGTTTTCCAGAACTCTGATCATTGCTACGCGCTACGGACTGTATGTGCATACAGTGTAGCGCGTTAGCGGGCCGGGAGCAACCGGCGGCGCCGGCCGTCCCGCGGGTGGGCTTACTTTTCGGTCGGCGTCACCGTGGCGGCGGCTTTGGCGATTTGCGCCTCCACGTTGGCCACGGCCTGGCGGGTGGCGTTGGTCACCTGCTCATAGCCGGCGAAGGCGTTGTCGATGGCTTGCTTGACGATCTGCACCGCGTTTTCGGAACCCGGGCGCACATTCTTGGTCACGTCGCAGATCAGCGCGCTGAGCGTGCTTTTCGCTTCCGTCATGTGGGCGTCGGCGGCGCGGGTGAATTCTTCGCGGATCTCGGCGATGATGCCGCCCAGCTGCTCGTTGTAGGCGGCGGCGTTGGCGATGCCGGGCTGGACTTTGGCGGCGGCCACGGCCATCACGGCTTTCGGGTCGCGCGCCACGCTGATTTCCTTGCCGGCGGCCAGTTGCTCTTGCACGCTGGTCTTGGCGGTCGCCATGTTCAGCGCAACCACCTGCTCCACGCCCTGGACGGCTTTGTTGGTCAGCGTGTTGAAGGTTTCTAACTGGAATTCAAACAGCGCCTTGGTGGTGGCTGCGAACTGCTCTGGACTCGTAAACATTCGTTCTCCTCGGTTATTGGAATAGAACTACTACTTACCGGCCTGCATCAGGGCGTATTGTTATGGCCCCATTATTTGGCATATGCTAATTTTTCGCAACGGCTATCTTTATACGGACGCTCCACCCTTTCCCAGCCCTCGCCGAGCGGGCCTTGCGCGCACACGCGCGAGCCGTCCAGTTTGCTCACCCACCAGTAGAACGGGGCCGGCGCGGCGCCCAGGGCGGTGCAGGACAAGAGCAGGATGGAGGCGAGCAGTGTTTTCATGACGGTCCTAAAAAGCTTAAAGCGGCGCGGCCGGCGGCAGCAGCAGGGTGAACGCGGCGCCATTGCCGGGCTCGCTGGCCAGCTTGATGCGGCCGCCCAGCACGCTGCTGACGATGTTATGCGCGATGTACAGACCCAGGCCGGAGCCCCCGGTGCCGCGCCGCGTGGTGAAGAACGGGTCGTACACGCGGCCCAGGTGTTCGGGCGCGATGCCGTTGCCGTCGTCGGCGTACACCAGCACCACCTCGCCCTTGGCGTTCAGGCTGGCGCTGATGCGCACGTGGCCCTTGCCGCGCCCTTCGAAGCCGTGCGCCAGGCTGTTCTCGAACAGCGTCTGCAGCACCTGGCTCAGCGGGCCGGGGTAGCTGTCCAGTTCCAAATGCCCGGGGATGTCCAGCTCCACCTGCACCGCCACCTTCTTGGCGGACGCTTGCAGCGCGGGCATCAGGCCGGCCACCAGCGGCGCCAGCTTGAAGCGGCTGCGCTGGCCATTGTCGTGATCGACCGCGATGGCGCGGAAGCTGTGCAGCAGTGCCGCCGCGCGCTTCAGGTTGCGCACCACGATGTCGTCGGCCTGCTCGGCCTGGTCCAGATAGGCGTCCAGCTCGGCCTGGCCGGCGCCGCCGGCGATGGCGGTGCGCAGCGCCTGGGTGCGGTCGGCCATGGTGCCCGCCGCCATCAGGCTGTTGCCGATAGGCGTGTTCAGTTCGTGCGCCACGCCGGCCACCAGCGCGCCCAGCGCGGCCAGTTTTTCGCGCCGCACCAGTTCGTCCTGCGTCATGCTGAGGTTGTCCAGCGCCGTGGCCAGCTCGTCGTTCACCTGCTCGGCGCGCTCCTTGGCCTTGCGCAGCTCCGTGGTGCGGTCGGCCACCAGCGCCTCCAGCTGCGTGCGGTGGCGCCGCAGTTCGTCCTCGTGGCGGGTGCGGGCGATGGCGATGCCGGCCAGGTGGGTGGCCACGCCGATCAGGCGCATGTCGCCCGCGCTGGGGCTGCGCACGTCGCGGTAGTACATGGCGAAGGTGCCGAGCACGGTGTCGCTGTCGAGCAGCACCGGCACGGACCAGCAGGCGCGCAAATCGTATTGGGCGGCAATGGCGGCGTACGGCGCCCACAGCGGATCGGTCTGGATGTCGCTCACGATCACCGCTTCTTTGCGGTACATGGCGGTGCCGCAGGAGCCGGCCACCGGACCGATCGGCAGGCCGTCGATGGCGTCCATATAGGCGGCGGGCAGGCTGGGGCCGGAGGCGCTGCGCACCGTGCGGCCGTCCAGGTCGAGCAGCAGGATGGAGCACAGCACGCCGGGCGATTGCGCCTCGATCAGCAGCATCAGCTTGTCCAGCGTGGTTTTCAGCGGGGCACCGCGCGCCACCAGTTCCAGCAGCTGGTTCTGGCCTTCGCGCAGCGCTTCGGCGTGCTGGTGGCTGGCCGCGTCCGCCAGGCGCAGCTGGCGCAATTGTGCAATGCTGGCGCTCAGCTCCTCTGCCGAGCGCGGCGCGGGCAGCAGGGTCAGGATCTGTTCCAGCACCGCGCCGGTGCTGAACGGCAGGCGCAGGCTGGCGCTGGCGCCGGCGGCCAGCGCGCGCTGTTCTTCCTCGAGGAGTTCGGCCGCATCGCCGCCGCCTGCCGGCGTCAGCAGGATGATGGGCAGGGCCGGCGTGGCGCTGGCGGCCTGCAGGTAGCCGCACAGCTCGTAGCTGGAACTGCCGGCCTGGGCCGCATCGAGCAGCACCATGGCCACGCCGCCGGCGCGCACCGCGTTGAGGGCGCTGTCGGCGCGGCTGACCGAGAGCAGGCCGAGCCCGGACGTCGCCAGCGCACCTTCCAGCGCAGCCAGGTCAAGGCTGGCGCCGGTAACGATCAGTATGGTTTGCAATTTGATAGGCGGTATCGACGTCATTGCCCGGTCCGTGATGCGGGTTCAAGGACCAAGTGTAGTACAGGATGCCGCGCCTTGGCGATGCAATTGGTAAGCAAATGATGCTGGCAAGATGCCAGCTGCTCGCCGGCGCTCAGGTGGCAGGTCAGGCGGCTTCGGCCTCATCGCTGCCCGCTGCCGCGCGGGCTTCGGCGATCCTCGGATAGTTTTCTTCGATCCAGTCGACCAGCGATTCCAGCCGCTGCGCCAGTTCCCGGCCCATGGGCGTGAGGCTGTATTCCACGCGCGGCGGGATCACCGGATGGGCGTAGCGCAGCACGAAGCCGTCCGCCACCAGCGCTTCCAGGGTCTGCGCCAGCATCTTTTCGCTGACCCCGCCCACCTCGCGGCGCAGTTCGCTGAAGCGGTGCATGCCGTCCAGCAGCACCACCAGCACCAGCACGCCCCAGCGGCTGGTGACGTGGCTGAGCACCGCGCGCGACGGGCACGCGGCCACCATCAGCTGGCCACGGCCGGCTTCGTTGTGCGCGCTCAAGGCGGCGCGCAGGGTTTTCGGTTGGGACATCAGGGCCTCCGGCAGCGGTGGGGGGGGTACTTACTAAAATGTGCGTACTTACAAATGGTAAGTATAGGCGCTAAGATGAATTACTCCAACTGCGAATTGAAAGGAAACACCATGATCGTCATTACCGGCGCCAACGGCCAACTGGGCCAGCTGATTGTTAGCGAACTGCTGAAAACCACGCCGGCCGCCTCCATCGTGGCCGCCGTGCGCGACCCGGCCAAGGCCGCCGGCCTGGCCGCGCTGGGCGTGCAGGTGCGCAAGGCGGACTACAACGACCCTGCCACGCTGGACGCCGCCTTCGCGGGCGCGGAGAAGATCCTGCTGATTTCGTCGAGCGAGATCGGGCAGCGCCTGCCGCAGCACCGCAATGTGATCGAGGCGGCCAAGCGCGCCAATGTGGGCCTGCTGGCCTACACCAGCGTGCTGCACGCGGACACCTCGCCGCTGGCGCTGGCGGGCGAACACAAGGCGACCGAGGAGTTGCTGCGCGCCTCGGGCCTGCGCTACAGCATCCTGCGCAACGGCTGGTACTACGAAAACTACACGGCCGGCCTGGGCGGCGCGCTGGCGCATGGCGTGCTGCTGGGCAGCGCGCAGGCCGGCCGTGTCTCGGCCGCCACGCGGGGCGATTACGCGGCCGCCGCAGTGGCGGTGCTGAACAGTGCCGCGCCCGAGCCGCTGTACGAACTGGCGGGCGACAGCAGCTTCTCGCTGCCGGAACTGGCGGCTGAACTGTCGCGCCAGGCGGGCAAGGAAGTGCCGTACAAGGATTTGCCGGAAGCCGAATACAAGGCCGCGCTGCTGGGCGCGGGCTTGCCGGAGTGGCTGGCGTCGCTGCTGTCCGAATCGGATGCGGGCGTGGCGAAGGGCGCGCTGGAAGACAACAGCGGCACCCTGTCGCGCCTGACCGGCCATCCGACCACGCCGCTGTCCGACGCCGTGCGCGCCGCGCTGGCGAAGTAACAGTACGGCGGGTGCAGCGGGCACAGGCTCAATGGGCGATGGCGAGCTTGCCGAAGTGGTGTCCGCCCGCGGCAAGCTCCCCGTACGCTGCGGCGGTGTCGCCGATGCCGTACACGCGGTCGATGGCCGGCACGATGTTGTGCGCGGCGATGGCGCGCGCGGCCTCGGCCAGGTCGGCCACCGATCCGGTGTTGTTGCCTGTCACGCGCAAGGCCTTCACGATGATGGGAAGCAGGTCGATCGACGCTGCCGTGCCGGCCACAAAGCCCACCGTGAACACGGTGCCGCCCATGGCCGCTGCATTCAGCGAGCGGGAGAAGGTGGCGGCGCCGGCGGTTTCCACCACCAAGTCGGCGCCGCGCCCGCCGGTCAGCTTCAGTACTTCCCCGTCCCAGCCCGGCGTGGCGCGGTAGTTGATCAAATGGTCCGCGCCCGCCTGCCGCGCGCGCTCCAGCTTGGCGTCCGACGACGACGCCAGGATGACCGTGGCGCCGGACGCCTTGGCGAACTGCAAGGCGAAAATGCTCACGCCGCCCGTCCCCAGCAGCAGTACCACGGAACCCGGCCGCAGCTGCGCCGAGCGCACCGCATTCCATGCCGTGGTGGCGGCAATCGGCAGCGCCGCGCCGTGGATGAAATCGAGGTGCGCGGGCAGGGCGACCAGGCTGCTGGCCGGCACGGCGACGTACTCGGCCAGCGATCCCGGCAAGGTCAGGCCGCGCATGGCTGCCACATTGTGCGGCGTGATGCCGCCGCCTTGCCAGTTCGGCATGAAGTGCGGAATCACGCGCTCGCCCACCGACCAGCCGCTGACGCCGGCGCCCAGTGCGGCAATCTCGCCGGCGCCGTCCGCCACCGGCACCAGCGGAAAGGCCGGTGCGGGGAACTTGCCGCTGGCGATGGCCACGTCCAGATAATTCAGCGTCGCGGCGCGCATGCGCACCAGCACCTCGCCGGCGCCCGGCGTGGGATCGGGCAGCTCGGCCTGGCGGAAAGCGTTGAGGGCGGGGGCGGTCAGTTGGATGGCTTTCATAATGGTCCTTCTTGGAGTGCTGGAAAGCCTCAGTTTTATTTAAAATCCGGCTGAGATAAACTGCATTCATATTGATGCATTTTCAACCGGAGCTTTTAAATGGACCTGCTGGAGAGCATGAAGGTTTACGTCCTGGCGGTGGACAAGGGCAGCCTCAGTGCTGCTGCGGCGGCCAGCGGCATCTCGGCGACGATGGCGGGGAACCATCTGCGCATGCTGGAGCAGCGCCTCGGCATGCGCCTGCTGAACCGCACCACGCGGCGCCAGTACCTGACCGCCTTCGGCGAGGACTACTACCAGCGCTGCAAGGAGATCCTGCGGCTGGTGGCCGAAACCGATGCGCAGGCGCAGAACCTGCAACTGGCGCCGGCAGGCAAATTGCGCGTTACAGCGCCCGTCACGTTCGGCGCCGAAGCGCTGATGCCGGCCTTGTCCGGCTACCTTGAGCGCTATCCGCAGGTGGATGTGGACGTCGTGCTGAGCGACCGCGTGGTGGACCTGGTGGAAGAGGGTTGCGAGGCGGCCATCCGTATCGGCAACTTGCCGGACTCCGCGCTGGTTGCCAGGCGGCTGGCGCCTTACCAGCTGATGATTTGCGCGTCGCCCGGCTACCTGGCGCGGCGGGGCACGCCGGCCAGTCCGGAGGAATTGAGCGGGCATGAGTGCCTGGCGTTTTCGACGGCCGCGCTGGCGCATTGGCGTTTGACGGGGGAGGGCGGTGAAGGCGGTGACCTGTGCGTGCCGGTGTCCGGCCGCGTGCAGGTCAAAAACGGGCAGGCCTTGCGGGTGGCGGCGGTGCATGGCATGGGCATCGTGCTGCAGCCGGCGATCCTGCTGGAGGAGGATGTGCGCGCAGGGCGCCTGGTGCGGCTGTTTCCCGGACATGCGCTGCCCAGCCGTCCGATGCATCTGGTGTATCTGCAGGACCGCTACCGCTCGCCCAAGCTGCGCAGCTTCGTGGACTTTATGAGTGTACGCTTCGCGGAATGAACGCGGAATGAAAAAAGCCTCCCGAAGGAGGCTTTTCTGCGGAATTCTGTGGTGCCCACGGAGGGACTCGAACCCCCACACCTTGCGGCACATGGACCTGAACCATGCGCGTCTACCAATTCCGCCACGTGGGCACTGTTACTGCGTCTTCCGTAGCGTTGTTCTGCAACAGAAGGCACGCATAGTAAGGGATGGATGAGCCGCCGTCAAGGGCCGGCTTGCCGGGGTGGCTTCAGTGCGGCTTCAGCGCGGCCAGCGTCTCGGTGCGCACCGCCGCGTCGTCGTCCAGGTCCGCCTTCAATACGATGCCGGGCACCAGCGCCTCGTCGTTGCCGCGCAGGCGGTTGCGCCACACTTTCTGCGGCAGCACCAGCACATTGCCGCTCGGGAGCTGGGCGCGGCCGGTGTCGATGTACAGCGTGTCGGCGCCGGTGGTGCGGCCGATGTGGATGGCGCCGGGCACGCTGAGCACCTGGTCGGCGAAGTCCAGGCAGGCGCTGGCGCAGGAGGCGTCGGTCAGCAGCGCCACGGGGCCGCTGTAGCGCCGCAGCTTGCCGCCGCGCCTGGCGATCTCGGCGCGGGTGAGCAGGCGGCCGCCGGGCTGCTCCAGCCAGGTTTCGCCTCTTGCTCTCGCTTCCTGCACCTGCTTGACAAAGGCTTCGGCGCGCCGGGTCTCCGGGCTGTCGGCGCCGTAACGCGTGCTGAAGCCCTTGCTGAACTTGTCCGCCGTCTCCAGCAGCACATCGGACACGCGCCATTGGGCGTAAGTGCGCGGCAGCTTGTCGAGATCCTGCTTGTCGTAGTCGAGTCCGCCGGTGGCTGCGGTGAAGATCTTGTCGCCGATGGCGCTGCTGCCGCCGCCGTTGCCGCGCGTATCGAACACCATCAGGCGCACGCCTTCGAGTTTGCCCAGCGCGGCCAGCATGGCGTCGAATTCGGCGATCTGCTCTTTGGACGGCAGCGAGTTGAAACTGGCCGCGCTGATCCACAGCACGCCGTCCTCGAAGCTGAACTTGTTGCTGCGGCGCTGCTGCTGCGGGCCCTGCTGCGGCGCCTTTTCCCACGGCTGGAAGTAGCGCTGCATGGGGATGCCCTGGTAGGTGATGGGCATGTCCATCACGGCGCCCTCGGCGGTGCGGAACTGGCAGCGCTTGAGCTTGAGATCGGGCAGGGCGGGCACGGTCAGCGCGCCGGCCAGGTACTCTTGCATCTTGCCGGTGGTGCGCCGGTCGATATAGGGCGCCACGTCTTCGGCGAGGATGGCGTCCACCTTGCGCCCGTCGCATTGCAGCAGTTGGGCGCCCAGCGGCGGCAAGGGCGCCGGCCATTCCCTCAGCTGCGCATCCACCACGTAGGCGCTGCCCTGCTTGCGCAGCCGCCAGCCGTTGACCAGCATGGGGTAGCCGCGCCGCGCATTGTCCGAGTACACCAGGTGGCCGTCGCGGAAACCGGTGACGTAGTAGCGCACCGCCGACATCATGGAATCGTAGCTGTTCACGCGCGGCAGCAGCTGCAGCGCTTCCCGGTAGCCTTGCTCGGCCCAGGCCTTGAAGCCGGGATTGCGTTCGTCGATGCTGCCGGGGTGCGCGGTGAGGATGAGCTTGTGGACTGCCTCGATGTCGGCCTTGGCGGCGGCCTGCCAGTCTGCGGCGGTTTTCTCGGCGGCGCCCGCAGCAGCGGCGGACAGGGTGAGCAGCAGGGCGGCGCAGCAGGCGCGGACAGGGAGCGGCAGCATGGGCATCCTTATTGTTAAATGAATAAGGATGCTATGACGTAAATATGCGGGAGTCAACAAACCGGGCGCACAATGAGAAAAAGCCTCCCGAAGGAGGCTTTTTCTGCGGAATTCTTGGTGCCCACGGAGGGACTCGAACCCCCACACCTTGCGGCACATGGACCTGAACCATGCGCGTCTACCAATTCCGCCACGTGGGCAATTGTGCTACTTACTGCGCTACTACAAACATCGAAAACAGAACTGTGGTGCCCACGGAGGGACTCGAACCCCCACACCTTGCGGCACATGGACCTGAACCATGCGCGTCTACCAATTCCGCCACGTGGGCTCTGTCTTCTTTGTCCTTGCTGCGTTGTTCTGCAACAGAGGCACGCATAGTAAGGGCTGCGAGCCATGCCGTCAAGAGCGGAAGCAAGATTTCTCGGTTGTGCGCGCGGCCGGCGCGCAAAGTGGCGCGTAAATGCAAAACGCCTCCCGAAGGAGGCGTTTTTTGCGGAATTCTGTGGTGCCCACGGAGGGACTCGAACCCCCACACCTTGCGGCACATGGACCTGAACCATGCGCGTCTACCAATTCCGCCACGTGGGCACTGTTACTGCGTCTTCCGTAGCGTTGTTCTGCAACAGAGGCCCGAATCTTAAAGGCCGCGGCGGTCTTGGTCAAGCGTCAATTGATGTTTCCGTGAAAATATTTCCTGCGGCCCGCCCAAGCCAGCGCGATTGGAATGCCTGGACTGATGCAAGAACCATGCGGCGCTGTGGGATCAAGCTTGCACGCGGTTTGACGGCTGGCCGTTGCTGAGTGTCAGCAAGTCCGACAAATGCGGTCGACAATGAAAAAAGCCTCCCGAAGGAGGCTTTTTTGCGGAATTCTGTGGTGCCCACGGAGGGACTCGAACCCCCACACCTTGCGGCACATGGACCTGAACCATGCGCGTCTACCAATTCCGCCACGTGGGCACTGATGCTACTAACAGATACTGCATAACAACTTCTGCTATTATAACGACTTGGAGAGTTTCGCGCCAGATGAACGTTGCCGTTCCATACTGCACATCAACTCGCCGTTTCCTCAACGTTGCCGCTGCGGAAGACCAGAATTATAGAGGATTCTTTTGAGAAGTCAAATAGCCTGGAGTAACTTTTTTCAGGCCCCGCCGATACGTACGCCACGGGCCCGCGTTAGGCAAATGGCGCGACCTCCGGTACACTACGCCCTGTTCCATGTCAACGTGGCTGGTCAGGGCGGTACACGATTTTTTCTCCATCAATAATAAAACCATAGAAATACTTTTGAACCAATCTACCCATATCATTCCTAGCCGTGAGGAAATTCTCGGCATCTTCCGCAGCGCCAAGGCGCCGCTCGATCTGCGCGCACTCGCGCTGTCGCTCGATGTCAAGGCCGAGTCCCACGCCGTATTGACGCGCCGTCTGAACGCCATGGAGCGCGACGGCCAGATCGTTTCAGACCACAACGGCTTCTTCGCCCTGGCGGACCACTCCGGCTTCGTGGCCGGGCGCGTGCAAAGCCACCGCGACGGCTTCGGTTTCGTGATCCCGGACGAGCCGGGCGAAGACCTGTTCCTGTCCGAGCGTGAAATGGCCAAAGTGCTGCACGGCGACAAGGTGCTGGCCAAAGTGGTCGGCCTGGACCGCCGCGGCCGTCCGGAAGGCACCATTGTTGAAGTGGTGCAGCGCGCCAACACCCACATCATCGGCCGCCTGCTGAAGGAAAACGGCATGTGGCTGGTGGCGCCGGAAGACAAGCGCATCGCCCAGGACATCATCGTTGAAGGCCCGGTGGGCAAAGCCAAGGTGGACCAGATCGTCACCGTCGAGCTGACCGAGCAGCCGGGCCGCTTCAAGCAGCCGCAGGGCCGCATCACCGAAGTGCTGGGCGCGCTGGACGACCCCGGCATGGAAATCGAAATCGCGGTGCGCAAATTCGGCGTGCCGCACATCTTCTCGGACGCCGCGCTGAAGCAGGCCAACAAGCTGCCGGACCACGTGCGCGACGCCGACCTGGCCGACCGCGTGGACCTGCGCGACGTGCCGATGATCACCATCGACGGCGAAGACGCGCGCGACTTCGACGATGCCGTGTATTGCGAGCCGGTGAAGGTCGGCCGCGCCAACGCCTTCCGCCTGATCGTCGCGATTGCCGACGTGAGCCACTACGTCAAGCCGAACGACGCGCTGGACGCGGATGCGCTCGAGCGCAGCACCTCGGTGTATTTCCCGCGCCGCGTGATCCCGATGCTGCCGGAAAAGCTGTCCAACGGCCTGTGCTCGCTGAACCCGGCGGTCGACCGCTTGACGCTGGTGTGCGACGCCGTCATCACCGCCAAGGGCGAGATCAAGGCTTACCAGTTCTATCCGGCCGTGATCCACTCGGCCGCGCGCATGACGTACAACGAAGTGGCTGCCATCCTGGGCAACACCAAGGGTCCGGAAGCGGCGCGCCGCCCCGGCATCGTGCCGCACCTGCAGAACCTGTACGACGTGTACCACGCGCTGGTGAAAGCCCGCAACGAGCGCGGCGCGATCGACTTCGAAACCACCGAAACCTATATCGTCTGCAACGCCGCCGGCAAGATCGAGAAGATCATCCCGCGCACCCGCAACGATGCGCACAAGCTGATCGAAGAGTGCATGCTGGCGGCCAACGTGTGCGCCGCCGACCTGTTGCTGCGCCACAAGCATCCCGGCACCTACCGCATCCACGCCGGCCCGACCAAGGAAAAGCTTAAGCAGGTGCGCGACTTCCTGAAGCAGGTCGGCCTGAGCCTGGCGGGCGGCGACACGCCGGCCGCCGGCGATTACGCCGAGCTGATGCGCAAGATCAAGGAGCGTCCGGACGCGTCGCTGCTGCAAACCATGCTGCTGCGTTCGATGCAGCAGGCGGTCTACAGCCCGGACAACATCGGCCACTTCGGCCTGGCGTACGAGGCTTATGCCCACTTCACCAGCCCGATCCGCCGCTATCCGGACTTGCTGACGCACCGCGCCATCAAGGCCATCCTGCTGGGCAAGAAGTACGACCCGAAAGTGGCCGATACCAGCGTGCTGAACACGGCCGTGTCGAACGCCACGCGCCGCCAGCAGGCCAAGGACAAGGCGGAAGGCAAGCAGCCGAAAGCGGCCGGCGACCTGACCGTGTGGGACGCGCTGGGCGTGCACTGCTCGGCCAACGAGCGCCGCGCCGACGAAGCCTCGCGCGACGTGGAATCCTGGCTGAAGTGCTACTTCATGCAGGACAAGCTGGGCGAGGAATTCACCGGCATGATCACCGGCGTGACCACCTTCGGCATCTTCGTGCAGCTGCAGGAACTGTTCGTGGAAGGCCTGGTGCACATCACCGACCTGGGCGCGGACTACTTCCAGTTCGACGAAGCGCGCCATGAGTTGAAAGGCGAACGCAGCGGCAAGCGCTACCAGCTGACCGACAAGGTGAACGTGCAGGTGGTGCGCGTGGACCTGGAAACCCGCAAGATCGACCTGCGCCTGGCGCAAGCCGAGCAGGATGCTGCCGGCATTCGCCCGGGTTCCGGCTCCGGCGACGAGCCAGGCAGCGGCCGTAACCGCAAGCAGCCGTCCAAACCGGATACGCGCACCAACGTCAAGCCCGGTCCGAGCGTGCAGTCGCGTACCCCGGCCGCAGCGAAGTCGAAAGGCAGCCAGCCCAAGGCCGCCGCAAATCCGAAGCGCAGCAAGTCCGCAGCCCCGGCAGCCAGGCCAGCCGCCAAGAGCAAGAAGAAACGCTAAGCACCGCAGTTAAGTACTGAACCAGCCGCCCCCCGCTCCAGTGGGGCGGCGTCACAAGAAGATAAGCATGTCCAAGAATAAAATGATTTTCGGCTTCCACGCCGTCACCTCGCGTCTGCGCCACGAAGCTTCCTCGGTAGAGGAAATCTTCGTCGACGTCGGCCGCAACGACCGCCGCATGACCGACCTGGTGGCCAACGCCAAGTCGCTCGGCGTGCGCGTGATGCCTGTGGATTCCACCCGCCTCGACAAGATCGTCGGCACCCACCGCCACCAGGGCGTGATCGCCTTTGCGCAGCAGATTTCGCTGGCGCGCAACCTGGATGAGCTGCTGGACGCCATCGAAGGCCCGCCGCTGCTGCTGGTGCTGGACGGCATTACCGACCCGCACAACCTGGGCGCCTGCCTGCGCGTGGCCGACGGCGCCGGCGCGCACGCGGTCATCGTGCCGAAGGACCGCGCGGTAGGCCTGAACGCCACCGCCGCCAAAGTGGCGTCCGGCGCGGCCGAGAACGTGCCTTACATCACCGTGACCAACCTGGCGCGCACCCTGCGCGACCTGAAAGACCGCGATATCTGGCTGATCGGCACCTCCGACGACGGCGAGAAGAACCTGTACCAGTCCGACTTCACCGGCCCGACCGCGCTGGTGATGGGTTCGGAAGGCGAGGGCATGCGCCGCCTGACCCGCGAGACCTGCGACATGCTGGTCAGCATCCCCATGTTCGGCACCGTCGAGAGCCTGAACGTATCGGTCGCCTCAGGCGTCTGTCTGTACGAAGCGCGCCGCCAGCGCCTCGTCAAAGAAGGCTGATTCCAGCCGTCCGCCGGGGCGCCGCAGCGCCCCGGCAAAACACTCCCCGTTTTTTCAGCTTCGAGCAACCCGCAACCGAATACGCTACCATGCGTTAACGGTCCCAATCCTTCGCCGCCATGTTCCACAACCTGCGCCAAGACATCAACAGCATCATCGAACGCGACCCTGCCGCCCGCAACGGTTGGGAGGTGCTGACCTGTTATCCGGGCTTGCAGGCGATTGTGCTGCACCGCTGGGCGCACTGGTGCTGGACGCGCGGCCTGAAATGGCTGGGCCGCTTCATTTCCTACCTGGCCCGCATCATCACCGGCATCGAGATCCACCCCGGCGCCGAGATCGGCCGCCGCGTGTTCATCGACCATGGCTTCGGCGTGGTCATCGGCGAAACCGCCGTGGTGGGCGACGACTGCACCATCTACCAGGGCGTCACGCTGGGCGGCACCTCGCTGCACACCGGCAGCAAGCGCCACCCCACGCTGGGGCGCGGCGTCATCATCGGCGCCGGCGCCAAGGTGCTGGGCGCGTTCACGGTGGGCGACTACGCCAAGGTCGGCTCCAATGCGGTGCTGCTCAAACCCGTGCCTGCGGGCGCCACGGCGGTGGGCAACCCTGCGCACGTGATCGACAAGGAAGCGGTCAGCGTCAGCCCGTCCGCCAAGCTGTTCTCCGCCTACGGCATCACCGCCAACGGCGACGACCCGCTCATCAAGGCGCTGCGCGCGCTGATCGACCAGGCGGCGGCGCAGGAGCAGCAGATCGAGCGCATGGCCGCCACCATGAAGGCGGCGGGGCTGGATTGTCCATCCGTGCCGGAATGCGATAAATTCGACTCCGCCCAGCTGAACAAGCTGGTGGAGTAATTACCAAGCCTTACCAGGTGGAAGCCGGCTTCGTCCCCGCCGGCCCCTGGAAGCTCGCCGCCAGGAATTCCACGAACACCTTCACCTTGGGCGACAGCTTGTGCTTCTCCGGGTAGATGGCGTGGATGTCCGCCGGCGGCGTGGCATAGTCCTCCAGCACAATCTGCAAGCGCCCCGAGCGCAGATACTTCGCGATATCCCATTCCGCCCGCAGCAGCAGGCCGTGCCCGTCCAGCGCCCAGTTCAGCGCCACCTCGCCGTCGTTGCTGCTCAAGGTACCGCGCACCTTCACCGTCTCCGTCTGCCGTCCCTTGGTAAAGCGCCAGGTGCCGTAAGCCGCGTCGTTCTGGCGCAGCACGATGCAATTGAATTTGGCCAGGTCGTTCGGCACCTTTGGTACGCCGTGCTGCTTCAGGTAGGAAGGCGCCGCGCACACCAGCCGCCGGTTGGCCGCGATCCTGGTCGCCACCACGCGCGCGTCCGGCACTTCGCCGAAGCGGATGCCGATATCGAATGACTCGTCCACCAGGCTCAGCGGATGGTCGCTCAATTGCAGCTGCACCTCCACCTCCGGGTAGCGCTTGACGAAGTTGGAGACGATGGGCGTGATGTAGGTGCGGCCGAAGCCCAGCGGCGCATTCACCCGCAGCAGCCCCTTGGGCGCGGCGCGGTCCTGCGACAGCTGCCGCTCCAGCTCTTCCAGCTCGCC
This sequence comes from Massilia sp. BGA-UO-ETr-WB1, assembly GCF_059567845.1. NCBI lineage: Bacteria > Pseudomonadati > Pseudomonadota > Betaproteobacteria > Burkholderiales > Oxalobacteraceae > Massilia > Massilia sp. BGA-UO-ETr-WB1. The sequence goes on from NZ_JCAQOT010000025.1 coordinate 825,384, forward strand.
CAGGATGCGCACCGCGTTGGCGTAATACAGCTCGCCCGCGTCGGTCACGCTCAGGCGCCGCGTGGTGCGGTTCAGCAGCAGCACGCCCAGTTCCTCCTCCAGTTTCGTCAGCCGCTTGCTCACCGACGCGGGCGTGACGCCCAGCTCGCGCGCCGCGCCCGACAGGCTGCCTTCCTTGACGATCTGGACGAAAAACGCCAGCTCGGATGGATCGATCATCTTTAACTCCAGGGAACAAGTAGCGTAACTTTACATGCATTCCATGGGTTTGGCGCAGCACTACACTGTGTTCACGGTGCTGTTGCATCCCATACAAATCTTGAGGAGATATCCATGCGCATCCATAAAATTGCCGCCATTCCAGCCGATGGCATCGGTCCCGAAGTCATCGCAGCCGGACTGGAGGTGCTGAACGCGCTCGCCAGCCACGACGGCGGCTTCAAGTTCGACATCGAACACTTCCCGTGGAGCTCGGACTACTACCTGGAGCACGGCTACTACATCCCGGAAGGCGGCCTGGAACAGCTGAAGGCCTTCGACGCCATCTTCTTTGGCGCGGTGGGCAGCCTGCAGGTGCCGGACCACGTTTCGCTGTGGGGCCTGCGCCTGCCCATCGCGCAGGGCTTCGACCAGTACGCCAACGTGCGTCCGGCGCGCGTGCTGCCGGGCGTGACCAGCCCCCTGAAAGGCGGCGAGGATATCGACTGGGTGATCGTGCGCGAGAACTCGGAAGGCGAGTACGCCGGCAATGGCGGCCGCACGCACCGCGGCCTGCCGATTGAAACCGCCACCGAGACCGCCGTGTTCACCCGCGCCGGCGTGGAGCGCATCCACCGCTTCGCGTTCGAGCTGGCGCAGAAGCGGCCCGCCAAGCACCTGACGCTGGTCACCAAGTCCAACGCGCAGCGCTTCGGCATGGTGATGTGGGACGAGATCTTCTACGAAGTGGCGGCCGGTTTCCCGGATGTTAAAGTGGACCGCGAACTGGTGGACGCCGTCACCACCCGCATGGTGCTGAAACCGAAAACGCTGGACGTCATCGTCGCCACCAACCTGCACGCGGACATCCTGTCCGACCTGGCCGCCGCGCTGTCGGGCAGCCTGGGCATCGGCCCGACGGCCAACCTGAACCCGGAGCGCGCCTTCCCGTCGATGTTCGAGCCTATCCACGGCTCCGCCTTCGACATCACCGGCAAGGGCATCGCCAACCCGGTGGCGACCTTCTGGACCGCCGCCATGATGCTGGAGCACCTGGGCGAGGAGGGCGCCGCCAAGCGGCTGATGAAGGCGATTGAAGCCGTGACGGCGGACAAAGTCCACACGCCGGACCTGGGCGGCAAGGCCACCACGGCCGACGTCACCCGCGCCGTGTGCGACTACATCCGCGCCGGCCAATAAAGCAAGCCACCCGCGTGCCAAGGCGGCCCGAGAGCCGCCGCACGCTCACTCACAACTGGAGACTGATCATGAAAAGAACCCGCAAGTTCCTGGGGACGCTATATGTGCAAGTCCTCATCGCCGTGGCTGCAGGCATCGTGCTCGGCGTGCTCGATCCCGAACTGGGCACCAAGCTCAAGCCGCTGGGCGACGCCTTCATCAAACTGATCAAGATGGTGTTCGCGCCGGTGATCTTCGCCACCGTGGTGCTGGGCATCGCGAAGATGGAAAGCATGAAGGACCTGGGCCGCGTCGGCGGCCGCGCGCTGATCTACTTCGAGGTGATGTCCACCTTCGCGCTGGGCCTCGGCCTGCTGGCGGTGAACCTGGTGGGGCCGGGCGTGGGCATGAACATCGATCCGCACACGCTGGACACCAAGAGCATTTCCACCTACACGGCGGCGGCCGCCAAGCCGGCCAGCTTCATGGACTTCGTGCTGGGCATGATACCGGGCAGCGTGGTGGACGCCTTCGCCAAGAACGAGATCCTGCAGATCCTGGTGTTCTCCATCATGTTCGGCGTGGCGCTGGCGCACCTGGGCAGCCGCGCCAAGCCGGTGGTGAGTTTCCTGGAGAGCTTCTCGAACGCCATGTTCTACATCGTTGGCATGGTGATGCGGGTTGCGCCGATTGCGGCGTTTGGCGCCATCTCCTTCACGGTCGGCAAATACGGCTTCTCGTCCATCGCCAAACTGGCGCAGCTGATGGGCACCATGTACCTCACCTGCTTCCTGTTCGTGTTCGTGGTGCTGGGCCTGGTGGCGCGCCTCTCCGGCTTCAGCCTGTGGAAGTTCCTCAAGTACCTGAAGGAAGAGATCTTCACGGTGCTGGGCACCAGCTCGTCCGAGTCCGTGGTGCCGCAGCTGATGCACAAGCTGGAGCAGGTGGGCTGCTCCAAACCGGTGGTGGGGCTGGTGGTGCCGTCCGGGCTGACCTTCAATCCGGACGGACAGTGCATCTACTACACCATGGCCGCCATCTTCATTGCGCAAGCCACCAACACGCACCTTACGCTGATGGACCAGCTGCTGGTGCTGGGCGTGCTGATGCTGACTTCCAAAGGCTCGGCGGGCGTGACCGGCTCCGGCTTCATCACGCTGGCCGCCACCTTGGCGTCGATGGGCAAGATACCGGTGGAGGGCATGGTGCTGCTGCTGGGCGTGGACCGCTTCATGTCCGAAGCGCGCGCCATCACCAACACCATCGGCAACGCGGTCGGCACCATGGCGATAGCGCGCTGGGTGGGTGGCCTGGACCGGGCGCGGGCGGACGCGGTGCTGAACGGCACAGCGGACATGGACGTGCTGTACGGCGAGCCCGCAGCCAGGGAGCCGGAAGAAGCGCCGCAGCCGGTGGTGCGCATGGCCATGGAAGGAGCTGTGCGCCATGGCTAAGCTGATCGACGCGGCGCACGGCGAGCGGGAGCGCCGCCTGCTGCGTGACATGTTCGACGCGGCCATCGCCGCCGCGCAGCCGGCGCTTTGCGTGCCGGCGAATCTGCCTCCGGCGCCGAAGGGCCGCACCATCGTCATCGGCGCGGGCAAGGCCAGCGCGGCGATGGCGCAGGCGGTCGAGCGCAACTGGCCCGGCCGGCTGCAAGGCCTGGTGGTCACGCGCTACGGCTACGCCGTGCCATGCGAGGGCATCGAAATCGCCGAGGCCGCCCACCCGGTGCCGGACGAAGCAGGCCACCGAGCTGCCCAGCGCATGCTGGACCTGGTGCAGGGCCTGAGCCCGGATGACCTGGTGATCTGCCTGATCTCCGGCGGCGGCTCGGCGCTGCTGCCGCTGCCCGCGCCCGGCATCAGCATGGCGGAAAAGCAGACCGTCAACCAGGCCTTGCTGGCCAGCGGCGCCACCATCTCCGAGATGAACTGCGTGCGCCGCCACATCTCGGCCATCAAGGGCGGCCGGCTGGCGGCGGCCTGCGCCCCGGCCCGCGTGGTGACCCTGCTGATCTCCGACGTGCCCGGCGACGACCCGATCGACATCGCCTCCGGCCCCACCGCGCCGGACGCCACCACCTGCGCGGACGCGCTGGCCATCCTGTCGCGCTACGGCATCGCCGCGCCGGACAGCGTGCTGGCGCTGCTGCGCAGCGGCGTAGGCGAAACCGTCAAGCCTGGCGACCCGCGCCTGGCCGCCTCCGAGCTGCGCATGGCCGTCACGCCCCGAATGGCGCTGCAGGCGGCGGCGCGGGTTGCCCGCCAGGCCGGCATGCGCTGCCACCTGCTCGGCGACGGCCTGGAAGGCGAAGCGCGCGACGTCGGCAAGGTCATGGCGGGAATCGCGCGCAGCACGGCCAGGCACGGCGAGCCCTTCGAAAAGCCCTGCATCCTGCTGTCCGGCGGCGAAACCACGGTGACGCTGCGCGGCAAGGGCCGGGGCGGGCGCAACGTCGAGTTCCTGCTGGCGCTGGGCGTGGCGCTGGGAGGTCAGCAGGGCGTGTACGCGCTGGCGGGCGACACCGACGGCGTGGACGGGGTGGAGGAAATCGCCGGCGCCATTCTTGTGCCGGACACGCTGGCGCGCGCGGCGGCGCTGGGCCTGCGTCCCAGGCTGAGCCTCGACGACAACGACGGCCACGGCTTTTTCCAGGCCCTGGGAGACTCCGTCGTCACCGGCCCCACGCTCACCAACGTCAACGACTTCCGCGCCATCCTTATTGCCTGACCTGGAATATGGTAAATTCGGCTATGCAACTTGTCGAATGAAGGAAAACGCATGACCAACGAAGCGGACAACCCCAACCTGCTGGACCCGTTTGAAACCCGCGTGCTCGCCGTCCTGGCAGAAAAAGAAGCCCTCACGCCCGACAACTACCCGATGTCGCTGAACGCCATCACCAACGGCTGTAACCAGCTCTCCAGCCGCGACCCGGTGATGTCGCTGTCCGAAGAAACCGTGGCCGACGTGCTGCAGCGGCTGATGCAGCGCAAGTTCGTCAACGGCATCACGCAAGCCGGTGCGCGCGTCACCAAGTACGAGCACCGCATGCGCATCAAATGGTCGCTGGAGCAGGACAAGGTGGCCGTGCTGACGGTGCTGATGCTGCGCGGCCTGCAGACCGCCGGCGAAATCCGCACCCGCACCGGCCGCCTGCACGACTTCAAATCCGTGCCCGACGTCGAACAGGCGCTGCAATTCCTGATCGACAAATACCCGCCGCTGGCCGCCAAGCTGCCGCTGGCCCCCGGCACCAAGGAGCCGCGCTACGGCCACCTGCTGCAAGGCGAAGAAGCGCTGGCGCGCGAAGAAACGGCCGCCAGCTACGGCGGCAGCACCAGCACCCCGGCCCAGGGCGGCCGCGTCGCCCAGCTCGAAGCCGAAGTCGCCCAGCTGCGCCAGGACTTCGCCGACCTGGCCGCCCAGTTCGAAGAGTTCAAGAAACAGTTCGAATAATGCTGTTTTAACCTATCTCGAGGCTGCTCCTCCGTGTCAACGATATACACTGAGTATGTCCATTGGCAGGAGGTGCAAGATAGCGCAAATCACCGTGAACTTGCCCGATGGCGATGTTTGCAATGTGGAAGCCATCGCCAAGGCTCAGGATCAATCCCAAGACCCGCCAAATAGGCTTGACTTTGAGTGCACTCGAACTTCTACCATGCCTCCATGACAGCTTCACTCACGATACAACAGACGGCTGAAGCGTGCGGACTGAGCGTCCACACGCTGCGCTACTACGAGCGGATCGGCTTGATCAAGCCGATTCCGCGCCGTAGCAACGGCCACCGGCTCTACCGGGCGGAAGACCTCAACTGGATCGATTTCCTGTTGCGGCTGCGCGCCACCGGCATGTCTATCGGCGAGATGCAGCGTTATGCGCAATTGCGGGAGCAGGGCGAGCTGCCGGCCAGCGTGGCCGAACGTAAAGCCATGCTGGTCCAGCACACCGCCGCCGTCGAGGCGGAAGTGAAGGTGATGCAGGAAACGCTGGCCTATCTCCACCAGAAAATTGCGCTGTACTCCACCTTGGAAAACGAACTGCAATCACAGGAGAAACAGCATGGAAAGCACGCGCTATGAACGGGGACTGGAACGCCTGAGGGAAGTCGATGGCGCCGCCGGCGACAAGGTGATCGCATCGCTGGCCGATATCAGCCCGGACCTGGGCAAATACATCATCGAATTCGGCTTCGGCGACATCTATTCGCGCCCGGGCCTGACGCTGCAGCAACGCGAGCTGGCCACCGTCGCCGCCCTGACCGCCATGGGAACGGCGCAGCCGCAACTCAAAGTCCATATCGCGGCCGCGCTGAACGTCGGCCTGTCGCGCAGCGAGATTATCGAGACCATGCTGCAGATGAGTTTATACGCCGGCTTCCCGGCCGCGCTGAATGGCGTGTTCGCGGCCAAGGAAGTTTTCGCCGCCCACGACTGACGCGGGTCTACTCAACGACGCTGGCTTCCGGCAGGTGTACGCTCCAGCGCAGCTTGCGGGCGACATGCTGGAGAAGTTCCACCGCATAGCCGGTGGGCGAGCCGTCCGCGGCCTGCATGGTTTGCGGCGCCAGGCTCAGGCTGCACACGCGCAGGATCGCATCGGCGCCGAAGGCGGGAGCCGCTTGCAGCAGGAGCAGGGAGAGATAAATGGCGTTCTTCAATTGGTGGATCCGGCAAAAAAAAGCCGCTGCGGGGTCACGCAGCGGCTCTTTCAGTTCGGTCGGTTACGCTCTCACGCCGCTTCGGCCTGCTCGCGCACGGCCTCCACCGCGTCGAGGATGGCTTCGCTGGTGGCGGGGGCGCGCAGCGGCGGGTTGATGCGATAGCCGCCCACCGAGGCTACCGCGTCGCGGATCGCCAGGAACACCGAGAAGGGCAGCAGCAGCGGCGGCTCGCCCACCGCCTTCGAACGGTGGATGCTGTCGAACGCGTTACGGTTCTTGAACAGCTGCACGTCGAAGTCCTCCGGGCAGTCGGACACGCCGGGAATCTTGTAGGTCGACGGCGCGTGCGTCATCAGCTTGCCGGCCTTGTTCCACCACAGCTCTTCCGTCGTCAGCCAGCCCATGCCCTGGATGAAGGCGCCTTCCACCTGGCCCACGTCGATGGCCGGGTTCAGCGAATTGCCCGCGTCGTACAGGGCGTTCACTTTCAGCAGCTTCCATTCGCCGGTGAGTGTGTCCACCACCACTTCGGACACCGAGGCGCCGTAAGCGTAGTAGCCGAACGGGTTGCCGGTCATCGACTCGCGGTCCCAGCTCAGGCCCGGCGTGGCGTAGAAACCGTCGGACCACAGTTGCACGCGGGCCAGGTAGGCTTTCTGCACCAGGTCCGCGAAGCTGACCGTGGCGTTCCCGGCGTGCACCATGCCGTTGGCGAACACCACGGCGGCCGCTTCGCAGGCGTACGTTTTGGCGGCGAACTCGCGCAGGCGGCGGTTCAGCGTGGCGGCGGCGTCCTGCGCGGCCTTGCCGTTCAAGTCGGCGCCCGTGGAGGCGGCCGTGGCCGACGTGTTGGCGACCTTGCTGGTGTCGGTGGCGCTGGCGCGCACGCGGGCCAGCGGAATGCCCAGTTCATGCGCCACCACCTGGCACACCTTGGTGTTGATGCCCTGGCCCATTTCGGTGCCGCCGTGGTTCACCAGCACCGAGCCGTCGGTGTAGATGTGCACCAGCGCGCCGGCCTGGTTGAAGTGGGTGACGTTGAAGGCGATGCCGAACTTCACCGGCGTCAGCGCCAGGCCTTTTTTCAGCACCGGGCTGGTGGCGTTGAACTCGCGGACCGCTTCGCGGCGGGCGCGGTAGGCGCTGTCGTTTTCCAGTTGGTCCACCAGCTCGTGGATCACGTTGTCGACCACCTTCTGGCCGTACTGGGTGGTGTTGCGGCCTTCCTCGTCGTTGCGGCCGTAGAAGTTGATCTTGCGGATGTCCAGCGCGTCCTTGCCCAGGTTGCGCGCGATCTCGTCGACGATGTATTCGATGGCGATGGCGCCCTGCGGGCCGCCGAAGCCGCGGAAGGCGGTGTTGGACTGCGTGTTGGTCTTGCCCGCCATGGCGCGGATGTCGCAGTCGCTCAGGTAGTAGGTGTTGTCGAAGTGGCAGATGGCGCGCGTGGCCACCGGCGCGGACAGGTCGGCCGAGAAGCCCGCGCGCGTCACCATTTCCACCTTGGCTGCGGTGATCCGGCCATTGTCGTCATAGCCCATCTCGTACTCGTAGTAGAAGCAGTGGCGCTTGCCGGTCACCATCATGTCGTCGTCGCGGTCGGCACGCAGCTTGACCGGGCGCTTGAGCGCATTGGCGCACACGGCCGCGCAGGCGGCCCACAGCGCGGACTGCGATTCCTTGCCGCCGAAGGCGCCGCCCATGCGGCGGCACTCGATCACCACGGCATGCGAAGCGACGTGCAGCGCATGCGCCACCACGTGCTGCATTTCGGTCGGGTGCTGGGTGGAGCAGTAGACGTGCATGCCGCCCGCTTCCTTCGGCAGCGCGTACGAGATCTGGCCTTCCAGGTAGAACTGCTCCTGGCCGCCGACGTGCAGCGTGCCTTTCAGGATGTTCTTCGAGCGCTCGAAGGCGGCCTTTGCGTCGCCGCGCGTCAGGCGCATCGGCGGCACCACGAAGGACTCGGCGTCGCGCGCCGCTTCCGGCGTCAGGATGGCTGGCAGTTCCTCGTACTGGATGTCGGCCTTGCGCGCGGCGTGGCGCGCCTGGTCGTGGGTCTGCGCCACCACGATGAAGATGGGCTGGCCCACGTACTCAACCTTTTCCTCTGCCAGGATCGGATCGTCGTGGATAATCGGGCCGCAGTCATTGGTGCCGGGGATGTCTTTGTAGGTATAAACGGCCACCACGCCCGGCATGGCTTTCACCGGCTCCAGGTTGATGGACAAAATGCGCGCGTGCGCTTTCGGCGACAGGCCCAGCGCGGCATGCAGCGTGCCTTGCGCCTCGGGGATGTCGTCGGTGTAGGTGGCTTCGCCCAGCACGTGCAGGATGGCCGATTCGTGCGGGTGGTTCTGGCCGACTTCGGCCCATCCCTGGGCTGCGCCGATGGTCATGAACGCTTCGGATTTACTGTTCATGCTGCGTCCTTTTCCTTGAATGCAAAGGCGTTGATCGAAGTGACCGGCAGCGCGCCGTCGGGGCGCGACTCCAGCCAGAAGCGGCGCAGCAGGTTCTGCGCGGTCTTCATGCGGTAGCTGGCGGTGGCGCGCATATCGGTCAGCGGCGTGTAGTCCTGCGCCAGCGCGGCCATGCCGGCCTTCAGCGTCTCTTCATTCCACGGCTTGCCGTTGACGGCGGCTTCGGCCAGCGGCGCGCGCCTGGACGTGGCGGCCATGCCGCCGTAGGCGATATGCGCATTGCGCACGATGCCGTCCTCCAGCGTGATGCAGTAGGCGGCTGCGACGGCGGAAATGTCCTGGTCGTAGCGCTTGGCCAGCTTGTAGGTGCGGAACTGCTGGTTTGCCTTCGGCAGCGGAATGCGCACCGCTTCCACGAATTCGCCCGGCTGCCAGTTCTTCTTCATGTAGTCCAGGTAGAAGTCCTGCAGCAGCATGCTGCGGCGGCCCTGCGAGCCGTTCAGCACGATCTCGGCGCCCAGCACGATCAGCCACGGCGCGGAGTCGCCGATGGGCGAACCGTTGGCGACGCTGCCGCCCAGGGTGCCGGTGCTGCGGATCGGCTGCGAGGCGAAGCGCTGCCACAGCTCGTGCAGCGAGGCGTTCTTGTACAGGTCGCCCACCGAGCGGTAGGCGTCGTCCAGCGACACGGCGGCGCCGATTTCCAGCATGCCGTCCACCATGCCCAGCTGGTGCAGCTCCTGCACCTGGCGCACGTAGATCACGTCGCCCAGGTTGCGCATTTGCTTGGTCACCCACAGGCCCACGTCGGTGGAGCCGGCCAGGATGGTGGCAGTGGGTTTGGCGGCGCGCAGTTCGGCCAGTTCGGCCAGGGTGCGCGGCGCGTGGAAGGTCTGGCCGTCGTGGGTATAGCTGAACATGGTGTTTCGTTGCAGGTCTTGCAGGGCGGCCACCAGGGCATCCCGGTCGAAGCGCACCGGCGGCAGTTCGCCCATGCGGTGCGCGGCATCGATAATCGGGCGGTAACCCGTGCAGCGGCACAGGTTACCGGACAGGGTCTCGTCGATTTGTTTTCGGCACAGGGGTTCTGTTTGCGTTTCCTGTTTCAGGTACAGGCTCCACAAGGACATGGCGAAGCCCGGTGTACAGAAGCCGCATTGCGAACCGTGGCACTCGACCAGCGCTTCCTGCACCGGGTGCAGGGCGCCGTCTTTCTGCTTCAGGTCTTCCACCGAGAACACGGCCTTGCCGTCCAGCGTAGGCAGGAACTGGATGCACGAGTTCACGTTGCGCATTTCCAGTTCACCGTTCACCAGCGAGCCGATGACGACGGTGCAGGCGCCGCAGTCGCCTTCGGCGCAGCCTTCCTTGGTGCCGGTGCAATGCTGGTCTTCGCGCAGATGCTGAAGCAGCGTGCGGGTGGGCGATGCGGACGCGACTTCCTGCACGCGCCCCTGATAGTAAAAACGAATCGGGTGAGACATGAACTACTCCTTCAACCTGCGATATAGATAGTCTTGAACAGGAATACGCCGGCGATACCCCAGATCATGCCGCTGACTTCCTTGTGCTTACCGGTCAGCAGTTTCAACGCGGCGTAGCTGATGAAGCCCAGCGCCAGGCCGTTGGCGATCGAATAGGTGAATGGCATCACCAGCGCGGTGATCACGGCGGGAATGCTCTCCGTGGTTTCGCTCCAGTTGATTTCGGCCAGTTCGCGCAGCATCAGGCAGGCCACGAAGAACAGGGCGGGAGCGGTGGCGTATGCCGGCACCACCCCGGCCAGCGGCGCAATGAACAAGGCAAGCAGGAACAGCACGGCCACGGTGACGGCGGTGAGGCCGGTGCGGCCGCCCGCTTGCACGCCGGCGGCGCTTTCGATGAAGGCGGTGGTGCTCGAAGTGCCCATCACGGAGCCGGCGATGATGGCGCCGGAGTCGGCCAGCAGGGCCTTGTTCATGGTCGGCGGCAGTTTGCCGTCTTTCATCAGGCCGGCGCGCTGCGCAACGCCCATCAGGGTTCCGGTGGCGTCGAACAGTTCAACCAGGAAGAACACCAGCACCACGTTCAGCAGGCCGTGCGAAATGGCGCCGATGATGTCCAGCTTGAACACGGTCGGTTCGATCGACGGCGGCATGGAGACCACGCCGTTGAAGGTGTTCCCGGCGAAGAAGAAGCTCAGCACCGTCACGCTCATGATGCCGATCAGCAGGGCGCCGGTCACTTTCAGGCGGTCCAGCGCGACGATGATCAGGAAGCCGACGATGGCCAGGATGGGCGCCGGTTCGTGCAGGTTGCCCATGGTGACGAAGGTGGCCGGGCTGGAGACCACGATGCCCGAGTTCTTCAGCGAGATCAGCGCCAGGAACAAGCCCACACCGGCCGGAATGGCGGTGCGCAGCGAAGCCGGGATGGCGTTCATGATCTTCTCGCGCACGCGCAGCAGGCTCACGAGCAGGAAGCAGCAGCCGGAAATGAACACTGCGCCCAGCGCCGCTTCCCAGGGGAAGCCCATGCCTTGCACCACGCCGTAGGCGAAGTAGGCGTTCAGGCCCATGCCCGGCGCCAGGCCGATAGGGAAGTTGGCGTACAGGCCCATGATCAGGGTGCCGACCGCCGCCGCCACGCAGGTGGCCACAAAGACGGCGTCCTTGGGCATGCCCGCGTCGCCGAGGATGGAAGGGTTGACGAAGATGATGTAAGCCATCGTCAGGAAGGTGGTGATGCCGGCCAGTACCTCGGTGCGGACATTGCTGCCGTTCTCACTGAGCTTGAAGTAGTTATCCAGGAAGTTCATGATGTTTGTCTCGTGTTTAGTTTTTATACGTCCGAAATTCCACTTCTTGCGAGTGGAAAAATATGACGTCCCGCGCTCTGTTTTTTGCGCTGCTTTCTTGTATCGTCGTCTATACGCTCCTTGTCAGCTTATTTGCTGGGGAATATTGGTTATCTGTTTCTCGGTATAGTCCGCATTGTTCCTGGCTGCCGCCTTGGGCCTGGCCTTGAAATGGCGCAGGAAGTCGAGCAGGATGCGGGCGGCCACGTCGGCATCGTCGGCGGTCATCGTCTCCAGCGGGTTGTGGGAGATGCCGCCATTGCCGCAGCGGGTGAACAGCATGGCCACATCGGTAATGCGGGCCATCAGCATGGCGTCGTGGCCTGCGCCGGACGCGAGCTGGAATGCGGGGACGCCGGCCCGTTCGGTGGCGGCCGCAATCTGCTGCATGAGCCAGGGCGCGCAGGGCGCCGAACTGGCAGAAACTGTTTGTTCAACCTTGACATCAATGTGGCGCCGTTGACACACTTTGTCGATGCGCGCCAGGATGTCGGCCACCGCCGCATCGCGCGCGGCGTCGCTGGCGGCGCGGATGTCGAGCGAAAAGCTGCAGGCGCCGGGGATCACATTGGTCGATCCGCCCGGTACCTGCAGCTGGCCGACGGTGCCCACCAGGGCCGATTCCAGGGCGCCCGGCTGGTGCGCGCCGCAGCGGTCTTCCACATACAGCACGATCTCGGCGGCCGCTGCTGCGGCGTCCTTGCGCATGCCCATGGGGGTGGTGCCGGCGTGGCTGGCCACGCCCTTCAGCTCGACCAGGAAGCGGCGGCTGCCCGCTATCGACGTCACCACGCCCACCGGCAGGCCGCGGTCGAGCAGCACCGGGCCTTGTTCTATATGCACTTCCACATACCCCAGCAGGTCGGCCGGGTCGCGCGCGATGGCGGCGATGGTGTTCACGTCCTGTCCCGCCTCGGCCAGCACGTCGCGCAACAGGATGCCGTCGCGGTCGCGCAGGTTCAGCAGGGCCGGGTCGAACTGGCCGATAACGGCGCTGCTGCCCAGGAAGGTGCTCTTGAAACGCACCCCTTCCTCTTCCGAGAAGGCGATCACCTCGAAATGGAAGGGCAGCGTTTCGCCGCGCTCGTGCAGTTGCTTGACCACGGCGATGGCGGTCAGGATGCCCTGGCGGCCGTCGTACTTGCCGCCGTTGCGCACCGTGTCGTAATGCGAGCCTGTGAGCAGGGTGCGCGCCTGCGGGTCGGTGGAAAGGTAACGGCCCACCACGTTGCCCACCGCGTCGATATGCGCGTGCATGCCCGCTTCGCGCATCCACTGCGCCAGCTGCACCGCCGTGCTGCGGTGGGTTTGCGTCATGTAGGTGCAGGTCAGGCCTTGCGTGTCCTCGCTCAGCGCGCCGATCTGCTCGGCCCAGGCCATGATGGCCTGCCCCATTGCCGGTTCATGCTGCAGCAGCGCGTTCAGGCGCATCTCGGCGATGCGGTTGATCTGGCGCAGCGCTTCGCGGGTTTCGTCCTCCACCTGGTTGCGCAGCCGGCGGCGGAAGGCGGAGATGATGGCCTGGCGCGTCAGCCCCTGGCCGTCGGCGCCTTTCACGGCGATGATGAAGGGGAAGGTGAACTTGCTGTTGTAGGCTTCGTTCAGCTCCTGCAGCGCCGCGAATTCCTCCGGGCTGCACAGGTGCAGGCCGGCCTTGGCCTGCTCGCCGGTGGACTCGGGCGTCAGTTCGCCGGCCACGGCCGCCTTGCCCGCCAATTCCGGGTGGGCGCGGATCAGGCCCAGCTGCTCGTCGCGCGTGGCGTCGGCCACCACCTTCTGCAAGCCCAGCTTCAAGGCGTCTATGGTGCGGAAAGGGCGCAGCGCTGCGGCGCGTTGCGGTATCCACGGCGAATGTTCGTACAGTCCGTGCAGCGTGGCGCTGAAATCCAGCACGTCGCAGGTGTTCAGTTGCTTCAGAGTCGTCATCGTGCAATCGGGCCGCGTTCGAAGGCGGCCCGCTCCATGTTGGGTGATCCGGGGAGGTGGCGATTTGATAATAGATGCCCGGATGCCGGGACTTATATCGCGCTGCCGATAACGACTGTGCGTACCGGCTATAAGCTACTTCACCAGCAGGCGCGCGGCCGTGCTGACCTGCGCGCGCAGCCATTTGTGCTCGGTGGCGTGGTGGGCGCGCTCGTGCCACAGCTGGTAGAAGCGCAGCGGCGGGAACTTCACCGGCACCTTGTACGACTTCAGGCCCAGCGTGTTTTCGTAGAAGCTGGCGAACTGCTGGCCGGCCGTCAGCACCAGGTCGGTCTGCGCCACGATGTAGGGCAGCATGCGGAAGTGCGCCGACTCCACCACGATGTTGCGCTCCATGTTCTGCTGCTCCAGGAAGGCGTCGATGTTGCCGTGGTAGCCGGGCAGGATCAGCGCCGGCGCCGCGTGCGGCAAGGTCAGGTAGTCCTCGATGGTCATGCCGTCTTTCGGCGTGCGGCGCGCATAGGCGCTGTTGGCGCGCATCAGGCACACGATGGGGTCGTCGAACAGCTTGGAGATGTGCAGGTGGTGCGGCGGCTCGTCCCAGTTGGCCACCACCAGATCGAGCTCGCCGTCCGACAGCAGGCGCACATAGTCGGCGTCCGGTCCCAGCGCGTGGATCACCAGGCGGCTCTTGGGCGACTCGCGCCGCACCCGGGCGATCACCTCGGTGAAGAACTGCGTGTTCATGTAGTCCGGCGCGGCGATGTGGAAGGTGCGCGCTTCCTCCTGCGGCACGAAGGCCGTCTTGGGGCTGAACAGGCTTTCGGTCTCGTCGAGGATGCGCTTGGCCGGCTTGAGCAGGCTCTCGCCGTGTTGCGTCGGCACCATGCCGCGCCCGCCGCGCACCAGCAGCGGGTCGCCCGTGAGCTCGCGCAGCTTGCGCAGCGAGGCCGAGATGGATGGCTGCGGCTGGTTCAGTTTCAGCGCCACGCGCGAGACGTTTTTCTCGCACAGCAGCAGGTAAAGAATGCGGATCAGGTGGATGTCCAGGTGTTCTGGCAAGCGTGACATATCGGTCTCCCAAGGTTGGATATTTAAACTTATGCATAACAGAGTCGCATATCCGGGCCCGTAACAGCTATAACGGGAAACGTATGCAAGTTATATGTGCAAGTGCAGGACTCGCGCCTCCAGGACCGCTATCGTTCCACCATCCCGGCAAGAGAGGAGACACTTTCCATGGCCGGGGGCAGGTTGATGGCCACAGGCCATCACGATCGTAGCGGCGGCAGGATAACGATCGTTCCGGAGGTGACAACCTCGCTCATCTGAAGTGCCCGCCAGAGGCAGATGAACAGACTAATTGGAAAATTCATGGAAGCTTTATTCGGATCGTATGGGGTGGAGTGGCTCAATCTGCTGGTACGCTGGCTGCATTTGATCACCGGCATAGCGTGGATCGGCGCTTCGTTTTACTTTGTCTGGCTGGACAACTCGATCCGGCCGCCCAAGCCCGGCAGCCCGCTGGCCAAGGCCGGCGTCTCGGGTGAACTGTGGGCCGTGCACGGCGGCGGTTTCTACAACCCGCAAAAATACCTGGTGGCCCCGGCCGAACTGCCGTCCGACCTGCACTGGTTCAAATGGGAAGCGTATGCGACCTGGCTGAGCGGCTTCGCGATGCTGTTCATCGTCTACTACTTCAACGCCTCGGCGATGATGATCGATAAAAACGTGGCCGACCTGTCGTCCATGCAAGCCGTGGCCGTGGGCCTGGGCACGCTGGCCGGCGGCTGGATCGTCTACGACCTGCTGTGCAAATCGCCGCTGGGCGAAAAGCCCGCCGTTCTCGGCACTGTGCTGTTCGTGCTGATCGTCGCTTCGGCCTACGTGCTGACGCACACCCTGAGCGGCCGCGCCGCCTACATCCACGTTGGCGCCATGATCGGCACCATGATGGTGGGTAACGTGCTGTTCGTGATCATCCCCGGCCAGCGCAAGCTGGTGGAAGCGATGGAGAAGGGCCAGTCGCCCGACCCGATCTTCGGCAAGCGCGCCAAGGTGCGTTCGGTGCACAACAACTACTTCACGCTGCCTGTGCTGCTGATCATGATCAGCAACCACTACGCGATGACCTACAGCCACGCCTACAGCTGGCTGATCCTGGGCGCCATCATGGCTGCCGGTGTGCTGATCCGCCACTTCTTCAACCTGCGCCATGCCGGCCGCGTCTCGCTGGGCTACCCGGTTGCCGGCGTGATCCTGCTGGTGGCCGTGGCAATCGCCATTGCTCCCGCACCGCGCAAGGCGATGGCAGCGCAGCCGGCTGCCGCCACCGCTGCCGATGGCCACGGCCATGGCGCCGAAGGTGCGGCAGGTGCAGCACCGGGCGCCGCCGACATTGCCCGCTCCAGCCACGACATCAACACCGTGCAGCAAGTGATGATCGCCCGCTGCGCATCGTGCCACTCGGCCCAGCCCACGCAAGCCGGCTTCGCCTCGCCTCCGGGCGGCGTGATGCTCGACACGCCTGAGCAGACCAGGCAGCACGCCGCCAAGATCTACCAGCGCGCCGTGCAGAACAAGGACATGCCGCTGGCGAACATGACGCAGATGACCGACGCCGAACGCCAGATGATCGGCGCCTGGTTCGAGTCCGGCGCGAACTGACCCGCACACATGAAGGAATGACTATGACTACCGAAACTACCGTCATCATTGATGGCTTCAACCTGACAGCGGAGCAGGTGATCGCCGTGGCGCGCGCGCCGCACGCCAAAGTGGAGCTGGCCGCGTCCTCGCGCGCTGCGCTGAAGGAAAGCCGCGACTACATCGAATCGACCTGGATGCACGACGAAGCGCCGATGATGTACAGCTTTAACACCGGCGTCGGCCTGCTGAAGGACACCCGCATCAAGGTCGAGCACATCGAACTGTTCCAGACCCAGCTGATCATGGCCCACAGCGGCGGCATCGGCGAGCCGTTCCCGGAAGAGGTGAGCCGCGCCACCATGCTGCTGCGCGCGAACGCCTTCGCCTCCAACTACTCCGCGCCGCGCGTGGAAGTGGTGGACCGCCTGCTGGCCTTCATCAACGCCGGCATCCATCCGATCATGCCGCAAAAGGGTTCCGTCGGCGCGTCCGGCGACCTGGCGCCGCTGGCCTACCTGGCAGCCGCCATCGCCGGCTTCGACGAAGCCGAAGTGATGTACGACGGCAAACGCATGTCCGCGCCGGAAGCCATCACCAGGTCCGAAATCGGCCCGGTGAAGTTCGACCTGAAAGCGAAGGACGCATCGGCCCTGATCAACGGCTGCACCGCCTCGCTGGCCGTGGCCGTGCTGGCCACCGATGACGCGCGCAACCTGCTGACCGACGCCTGCCTGTCGCTGGGCCTGACGCTGGAAGCGATGCGCGCCGAGATGGCCGCGTTCGACCCGCGCATCCAGCAGGCGCGCCCGCACCCTGGTCAGATCAAGACCGCCAAGGTGGTGCGCAAGCTGCTCAAGGGTTCCACCCGCACCACGCACGAAGCACGCGCCGTGCAGTTCCCGGACGAGCTGCGCCGCACCGACATCCCGTACACCGCCCGCATCCAGGACGTGTACTCGCTGCGCTGCACGCCGCAAGTGTACGGTCCCGTGTTCGACGCGCTGGACTACATCGACACCATCGTGAAAAACGAGATCAACTCGGCCACCGACAACCCGCTGATCTTCGGCAAGGACGGCGGCGGTTTCGAGATCATCTCGGGCGGTAACTTCCACGGCCAGTACCTGGCGCAGGCGATGGACTTGCTGGCCATGGCCATCACGGATCTGGGCAGCATCTGCGAGCGCCGCGTGGCTCGCCTGATCGACCCGACCCTGTCGTGGGGCCTGCCGCGCAACCTGATGAGCGGCATCCGCGGCGTGAACACCGGCTACCCGGTGGTGCAATGTTCGCTGAGTTCACTGGTGATGGAAAACCGCACCCTGAGCATGCCGGGCAGCGTGGACAGCATTCCGTCCAAGGGCAACAGCGAAGACCACATCTCCAACTCGACGTGGTGCGCGCGCAAGGCCGCA
Organism: Massilia sp. BGA-UO-ETr-WB1; assembly: GCF_059567845.1. Taxonomy (NCBI): domain Bacteria; kingdom Pseudomonadati; phylum Pseudomonadota; class Betaproteobacteria; order Burkholderiales; family Oxalobacteraceae; genus Massilia; species Massilia sp. BGA-UO-ETr-WB1. The sequence continues at coordinate 842,680 of NZ_JCAQOT010000025.1, forward strand.
ACGGTGGTGCAGAACACCCAGTACATCATCGGCGTGGAAATGCTGCTGGCCGCGCAGGCGCTGACCATGACCGAAGACCTGCTGCCGGGCTTCAAGCTGGGCGAAGGCACGCAGGCCGCGTATGACGAGATCCGCAAGCAGATCCCGGCATGCCTGGATGGTGACCGCTGGTTCCACAACGACATCCAGGTGGCCCACTCCTTCGTCACCAGCGGTTCGGTGCGCGACGCGGTAGCAGGCAAGATCGGCGAGTTCGTTTAACGCCGGTAAGACGTCGTATCGTAGGGCGGGTGGAGCGGGTCAGGCAGGGGCGGCAGCCCTTGCCGTAACCCGCCGTTCCCCCGCAGCCCGCAACTGCGCCATCACCGCCGCCAGATCGACCATCCGGCCCGCGCGGACCGAGTTCACCAAATCCAGCGCCGCATTCACAGCGGCCGCAGCCACCTTCTCCATTTTGTACGGCAGCACCAGGCGATAGCGGCCCGGCATGCGCGGCAGCGCGCCGACGAAGCCCACCATCACATCGCTGCCCGACAGCCGCTGCAGCTCAAGCGTGACAGCCTGGAACAGGCGCGCCAGCTGGAACTGTCCGGCGGGCGCCGCAGCGGCATCCATCGGCCCGATGACGTTGATCAGCCGCTCCAGGCGCGGCAAATTGCCCAGCACCCTTTTCAGCTTCGCTGCGGTAGAACGCACGTCGGCCGGCGACGCGGCGGCGTCGTCCAGTTCAAGTATGCTGAGCAGGCAAGGGCGGTTGGAGTAGCGGTTTTGACCGGAGATAAAGCGTTGATCGATGATTTTCATGCATAAACCTTGATAACTGAAGCAGGCCACATTATGCAAACACCAAGATGCAAGCCACATCGGCGCACCCCCTGCCGCCATGTAAGACCAGACTGACAAGCCACCAACGCAAACCGGGCCGGCACTTTGCAGTACCGGCCCGTTCCTTATTGCCGTTTTTCTATTGCGTTAGCGGCTTACAGGCAGCAGGCCAGCATCTTCAGGCAGCATTCGATGCTCGCGCAGCAGTCCATATTGGAAGCGAATGCGACGGCGGAAGTGGCCAGCAGGGCTGCGGCTGCAGCGGTTTTGATTGCGATGGATTTCATGATGTTTCCTTGATAAATTTGAATGAATTTTATGGAGCAGGCCGTGTTCAATCTGGCGGCGTCCAGACTTCTTTCAACTGCAAGGGGAGGGCGAAGGCGGCCGCTTCGGGATAAACCGTTATCGCGGCGGGTGATGGCAGTGCGGTAATTCGGCGCCGATCATCGGCTGCACGGACGGCAGACAGCCCATCGTCGCGCACACCGTTGGCGGGCAAGCTTCCTGGCTCATGCCCGCGATCGACAGATATTACGCGGAGGCTCGGCCAGCGCTTCGGCCACTGCTTGGGCTACTCAAGTCAGCATTTTTCGTATTTCCAGTTGCGGGACTTGCCCTCTGCGATCCATTCGACCGCTTGTTCCAGCCGGCGCAGACGGGTAGCCTCGGTCCTGGCCTCCTCCATCCAATCCACGTAGTCGCGTTTCTTGCTGTTGCTGAAGGCGTTGAAATTGTCGAGTGCCGGCTGCTGCAGCGCCAGCGCTGCCGTCAGATACTCCGGCACCACCAGCTCGCGCGGCGCGGCAAGCTTGGCGCGCGCGGGCGCTTTCACGCCGTCGTCGTTGAGCTTCATCGCTTTCCTGACGTAAGACTCCAGCGTCCTCTTCGGCGGCAGATCCTTGACCGACGTGATGCGGCCGAACTGGCCCATGGCTTCCTGCGTCTTCGCATCCGCCTCGGCCACCAGCAGCTCGCCCTTCCAGAAGCCGAAAGTGCAATGCGCCTTGAACGACGCCATGCTGCACAACATGCCGTTGTACTGGAAGTGCGGGAAGCTCCACTTCATGGTCTCTTCCACGTCCGGGCAAGCCGCATGCACCACGGCGCGCAGGTGCTCCAGGATGGGCTGGGCGAATTCAGCGGACTTGGCGATATACGCGTCTATGCGCGGGTCCAGGGTAGGCATGGCGGCTCTCGGTGACTTTCGGTAGGAGCAATATAACCAAGCGTGTGCCGCCAGTCCAGTCCCGGGGCGCCTTTGGCCGAGCCAGCCCCGCAGGGCTGGCTGGATTGCTGCCGATAAGCTTAGAAGTGGTACTCGGCGCGGACCATCGGGGTCTTGGCCGTGGCGCCCGGCACGTTGTGCGGGTTGCCGAATTTGTTGCGCCAGTATTGGTACTCCAGGCCCACGCGCAGCGTGTTCGGTTTCAGGCCTGCGGCGCCGCTCAGGTCATACATGATTTGCGCGTCGAAGTTGATTTCAGGCGCGGTCGGGCCGCCGAATTCGTTCTTGCCCTTGTGGCCGATCCAGTTGGTGTAGCCTTCGAACGACCAGCCCGATTTGCCCAGCGGGATGCCCCACGAGGCGTTCAGCATCGCGTGCGTGTCGTAGCTGTAACGGCTGGCCACGCCCAGCGGATGGTTGCTTTCCCAGACCGCCAGCAGGCTCAGGTTCAGGAAGCCAGGCACGTCCAGCATCAGCGTAGGACCGGCCACCAGCATGTGCTTCTTGGAGTCGTAGCTGTTGTCGTTCTTGGTGTTCCAGTCGAAGCCGGCGGTGAAGCCCAGGCCGCGCACCGGACCGTATTTGAATTCCTTGCCGCTCACTTTCCCCAGGTCCAGCGTGTGGCGATACAGCACATAGGCTTCCTGCGCGTTGGCGTCGTCGCCGTCCGAGTTCAGGAAGTCCACGTTGAAGTAATTGCTGCCGTACTTGTAGCCGCTGGCGTGCGTCACGTTCAGGATGTGTTTTTCCAGATCCTTGGTGTTGTACGGCTCGGCGAAGCGGGTGCCGTAGCGGTAGCCGATGGAGGTGTCGCTCCAGTCGGCCGCGCTGGCCTGCTGCATGCCCGTGGCGAAAGCCAGTACGGCCACTGCGCCGGCGGCGCCTACTCGAAATGCGTTCATATTGCGTCTCCCTCTTTTATTGTATTGGAGGCCCGATTATGTCCGCCGGGGTCATGGTTGTTATCCGTTGCCGCGTATATCCGCCAGTACTGTGCCGTATATGATTTTCATACAGGAGTTCCTGTTTCAACCCTATAAAGAAAGCGAGACACTATGGGCAAGCTGAGTACACACGTTTTGGACATCACGCAGGGCAAGCCTGGCGCAGGCGTACAGGTGAAGCTGTACCGCGTGGACGGCGGCGAGAAAGTGTTGTTAAAGGCAGACACGACCAACCAGGACGGCCGCTGCGAACAGCCCTTGCTGTTCGGCGATGAAGTCCAGATCGGCAAATACGAACTGGTGTTCGGCGCCGGCGACTACTTCGCCGCGCAAGGCGTGACCGTGCCGACGCCGCGCTTCATCGATGAAGTGGTGATCGCCTTCGGCATCGCGGACGCGGGCCAGAACTACCACGTGCCTATCGTGGTGTCGCCCTGGGCCTACTCGACGTATCGCGGCAGCTAATCACGGGAGCTAATCGCCGGCAGCTAAGCAGCGTCGAAGCAGGACGTCTCTAGCTGCTGCAAGGCTGGAGACGCGCTGGCGATGGCGGCCTTCAGCGCCGGCAAGGTCTGGAATACCAGCGCGTCCGCCGTCACCGTGCGGCGCATCTCTTCGCGCGTGCCGCCCATGGCGGCGGGCTTGCGGCGCGCGGGCCAGTCCACGCCGTACACGTTGGGATGCAGCACCGGCGGCGCGGTTGACGCTAGCGCCACATAGCTCGCGCCCGCGTTGCGCGCCAGCTGCACCACCTCGCGGCTGCTCGCGCCGTCCACGATGGCGTCTTCCACCAGCAGCATGCGCTTGCCCTTGAACTCAGCCGCGATGGCGTTCAGCCGCTGGCTCACCGCGCGCCTGGCTGCGCCGGCGGGCAGCTCGAAGCTGCGGCCCGGGTAGCGGTTCTGGATAAAGCCCTCCCGGTAGTCGATGCCCAGCTTGAGCGCGAGCTGGATGGCGGCGGGGCGCGAGATATCGTCCACCGGCATCACCACGTCGATGGCTGCCGTATCAAGTTCGCTGCGCACCTGTTCTGCCAGCAGTTCGCCCAGCTTCAGGCGCGCCGCATAGACCGAGGCGCCGTCGATCACCGAATCGGGCCGCGCCAGGCTGACGAATTCGAACGCGCTGGGGCGGGCAGCGGGGCGGGGCGCCTGCGCGCCGGCCACCAGCTGGCGTGCCGACAGCGTGCCGGCCGTGCCGATGAAGACCGCCTCGCCCGGCGCCACGTCGCGCAGGAAGCGGAAGCCCATGCCTTCCAATGCCACCGACTCGCTGGCCAGCATATACTCGGTGCCCCCTGCGGACTCCCGCACGCCCAGGCACAGCGGCCGCACGCCCAGCGGATCTCGGAACGCCAGCAAGCCCTGGCCGGCGATCTGCGCCACCGCAGCATACGAACCCTGCACGCGTGGCTGCAGCGCCGCCACGGCCGCGAACAGCGCATTCGCGGAGAAGCTGGCGCCTTTGCTGGCCGCATGCAGCTCATGCGCCAGCACGTTCAGCAGCACCTCGGCGTCGGACGCGGTGTTCATATGGCGGCGGCCCGCCACCGACAGCTCCGCGCGCAAGGCGTCGCCGTTGCTCAGCCAGCCGTTCTGCGCCAGCGTGATGCCGAAAGGCGCGTTCACATAGAAGGGCTGCGCCTCCTCGTCGCACGACGGACCGTAAGCCGCGCAACTGCAATGGCCGATGCCCGCGTTGCCGCGCAGCGAACGCATATTGCGGGTGCGGAAAACGTCCGTCACCAGTCCGTTCGCCTTATGCATGGCGAACACGCTGTCGTTATCGGTAGCGATGCCTGCGGCCTGCTGGCCGCGATGCTGCAGCAACAGCAGCGTATCGTAAATGGTTTGATTTGCAGGGGCGTGCGTAACCACGCCGACGATGCCACACATGGTCGGACTCCTCGAAATTACAAGCGAGACAGTACCGCGCAACGCCGCAGGGCAGGCGGGCGCCGCATGCATAGCGCCCATAACGGCAGCGATATGAATCCGCGCATACCGGGTGATAGCCTCTCATGGCATGTGGTCAGAGTTCGTCTAACCCTGCCGCCCTCCATCCAACTACCGATGCAATCATGAATACAATACCAAACGAGACAAACGTGAAGGCCTTCCGCGCCAGCATTCTGCACTTCACTGCTGACCCTGCGCTCAACGACCAGGCCCACCGCTGGCATGAAGACGGCCTGCTGGTCATTGAAGACGGCCGCGTGCAAGCGGCGGGCGACTACGAGCAGCTCAAGAACACGCTGCCGGCCGGCGCCCTGGTGCGCGATTACCGCGGCAAGATCATCATGCCCGGCTTCATCGACACCCACATCCACTACCCGCAGACCGACATGATCGCCTCGCCGGCGCCGGGCCTGCTGCCATGGCTGGACACCTACACCTTCCCGACCGAGAGCCAGTTCAAGGACCCCGGACATGCGCGCGGCGTGGCCGATTTCTTCCTCGACGAGCTGCTGCGCTGCGGCACCACCACCGCCATGGTCTACTGCACCGTGCATCCCGAGTCGGTGGACGCCTTCTTCGGCGCCAGCGGGCAGCGCAACCTGCGCATGGCGGCCGGCAAGGTGATGATGGACCGGAACTGCCCCGACTTCCTGCAGGACACCGCAGAGAGCGGCGCGCGCGACAGCGAAGAGCTGATCAAGCGCTGGCACAACAAGGGCCGCAATATGTACGCGCTCACGCCGCGCTTCGCGCCAACCTCCACCGAAGCGCAACTGCAACTGGCGGGCGAACTGGCGCAAGCCTACCCGGACACCTTCGTGCAGACCCACGTGGCCGAGAACACCGACGAAGTGGCCTGGGTGCAGTCCTTGTTCCCGAAAGCGCGCAGCTACCTGGACGTGTACGACCAGTACGGCATGCTGCGCCCGCGTTCCATGTACGCGCACTGCATCTGGCTCGACAACGAAGACCGCGCGCGCATGGCCGCCACCGGCGCCGCCGTGTCGATGTGCGCCACCTCCAACTTGTTCCTCGGCAGCGGCCTGTTCGACTTCGCCGGCGCCGACAAGGCCAAGGTGGCCTTGTCGCTGGCGACCGACGTCGGCGGCGGCACGTCCTTCTCCATGCTGCAAACGATGAACGAGACCTACAAAGTGGCGCGCATGGGCGGCACCTACATGCCTGCGTTGCGCATGTTCTACCTGGCCACGCTGGGCGGCGCGCGCAGCATGCGGCTGGAAGGCACGATCGGTAATTTCGTGGCCGGCGCCGAAGCCGACTTCATCGTGGTCGACCCGAAAGCCACGCCGCTGCTCGAACGCCGCACCACGCGCACCAACAGCCTGGAAGAGCTGCTGTTCGCGCTGGCCCTGCTGGGCGACGACCGAGCCATCAGCGCCACCTACGCCGCCGGCAAGCAAGTCCACCAGCGCGGAGAATAGAAAAAAGAAAGCCGGCAAACGCCGGCTTTTTTCGAATCTGTTGCAGTTCGTCAAAATGGGGTCAGGGTTAATATTGCAAAAATAATTAACCCTGACCCCATTTTGGTTTGCGGCATTATTGCGGCCAGATTTCGGCGAGGCGCAGGAGGTTGGTGGTGCCGGCCTGGCCGAACGGGGTGCCGGCGGCGATGGCGATCTGGTCGCCGGTCTTGACGAAGCCTTCGCGCAGCGCCGTGCGGCAGGCTGCCGCCACCATCTCGTCCACGCTGTGCACGTCCGCGCTCACGGTGCTGTGCACGCCCCAGGCCAGCGCCAGGCGGCGCGCGGTGTCGCGGTTGGGGGTGATGCTGACGATCGGCGCGGCAGGCCGCTCGCGCGCGGCGCGCAGGCTGCTGTGGCCGGAGGTGGTGTAGGTTACCGTGGCCACTACGCCGATGATCTGCGTGACGTCGCGCAGCGCGGCGCAGATGGCGTCGCCCTTGGTCGGCAGCGGCGCTTCGTGCTGGGCGTCGATCAGCGCCTGGTAATATGGGTCGCGCTCCACTTCGGAGATGATGCGGTTCATGATGGCGACCGCCTGCACCGGATACGCGCCGCTGGCCGATTCGGCCGACAGCATCACCGCGTCCGCGCCTTCGTACACGGCGTTGGCGACGTCGGACGCTTCGGCGCGGGTCGGCACCGGGGCGCTGATCATCGATTCGAGCATCTGCGTGGCCACCACCACCGGCTTGCCGTGCTTGCGGCACATGCGCACGATGCGTTTCTGCACGCCGGGCACGCGCTCGGGCGGCAGTTCCACGCCCAGGTCGCCGCGGGCGACCATCACGGCGTCCGACGCGGTGACGATTTCTTCCAGCCGGTCCAGCGCGGCCGGCTTTTCCAGCTTGGACAGCACGCCGGCGCGGCCCTTGACGATGGCTTGCGCTTCCTTCACGTCTTCCGGGCGCTGCACGAACGACAGCGCGATCCAGTCCACGCCCAGGTCGAGCGCGAAGTCCAGGTCCTGGCGGTCTTTGAGGGTCAGCGCGGGAATCGGCAGCACGGCGTCCGGCACGTTCACGCCTTTGCGGTCGGACAGCACGCCGCTGTTGACCACGCGGGTGCGGATGATGCTGTCGTCGCTGGCCAGCACTTCGAGGCGGATCTTGCCGTCGTCCAGCAGCAGCGATTGGCCTGCGGTGACTGCGGCGAACAGTTCGGGGTGCGGCAGGCACACGCGCGTGGCGTCGCCCTGGTCCGGATTCTGGTCCAGCACGAATTCGGCGCCGGCGCTGACGCTGACCTTGCCGCCGCTGAACTGGCCGATGCGCAGCTTGGGGCCTTGCAGGTCGGCCAGGATGGCGATCGGGCGGCCCAGTTCCTGTTCGATATCGCGCACGATGTCGTAGCGCAGCTTGTGGTCGGCGTGGCTGCCGTGGCTGAAGTTGAAGCGGAATACGTCGGCGCCCGCTTCGAACAGCGCCTTGATGGTGCTGCGTTCGGAGCTGGCTGGGCCCAGGGTGGCCACTATTTTGGCTTTACGTTCACGGCGCATGGTTGGTCTCCTATTGTGTGGGTGCTACAGGATGAGGATGGCGCGGAAGTCGTTGACGTTGGTGCGGGTGGGGCCGCTCACCACCAGGTCGTCCAGCGCGCCGAAGAAGCTGTAGGCGTCGTTGTTGGCCAGCAGGGCTTTGCCGCTGATGCCCATGGCTTCGGCGCGCGCCAGCGTGCCGGGCGCGTACAGGGCGCCGGCGTTGTCTTCGGAGCCGTCGATGCCGTCGGTGTCGCAGGCGATGGCGTGCACGCCGGGCGCCGAGTCCAGAGCCAGCGCGAGGCTGAGCAGGAACTCGACGTTGCGCCCGCCGCGGCCGTTGCCGCGCACTGTCACCGTGGTTTCGCCGCCGGACAGGATCACGCAGGGCCGCTGGAACGGCTGGCCGCGCGCGATGACCTGGCGCGCCAGGGCGGCGTGCATCAGGCCGATGTCGCGCGCTTCGCCTTCGATGCCGTCGGACAGGATGTAAGGGGTGATGCCGGCGTCGCGCGCCTTCTCGGCCGCCGCTTCCAGCGCGTCCTGCGCGGTGGCGATGACGTGGTGGCTGTTGCGCTCGAAGCGCGGGTCGCCCGGTTTCGGCGTTTCGCTGGCGGGCGATTCGAGGTGGGCGTGCACGCTTTGCGGGATGTCGATTTTGTACTTGCGCAGGATGGCGAGGGCTTCGGCGCTGGTGGTTGCGTCCTGCAGCGTGGGGCCGCTGGCGATCACGCGCGGGTCGTCGCCGGGCACGTCGGAGATCAGCAGCGTGACCACGCGCGCTTTGCCGCAGGCCAGCGCCAGGCGGCCGCCTTTGATGGCGGACAGGTGCTTGCGCACGCAGTTCATTTCGCCGATGGCGGCGCCGCTGCGCAGCAGGGCTTTGTTCAGTGCCTGTTTTTCTGCCAGTGTGATGCCTTCGGCGGGCAGGGCGAGCAGGGCGGAGCCGCCGCCGGAGATCAGGCACAGCACCAGGTCGTTCTCGGTCAGGCCTTGCACCATGTCCAGCATGCGCGCGGCGGCTTTCTGGCCGGCTTCGTCGGGCACGGGGTGCGAGGCTTCGACCACTTCGATCTGTTCGGTCCTGGCGCCGTGGCCGTAGCGGGTGACGACCAGGCCGGACAAGGGGCCGTTCCAGTTGCGCTCAACCGCTTCCGCCATCGCCGCCGCGCCTTTGCCTGCGCCGATGACGAGGGTTCTGCCGTTGACGGGGGGCTGCGGCAGGAATTCCGGTAGCAGCGTGCGCGGATGCACGGCGTTGATGGCCGTGTTGTACAGGTCGAGCAAGAACTGGCGAGGGTCTGGAACGGACATGATGGGGTTTCTTTCTTCGTTGATTCTGGGACGGGCGGACCCTCGCGCGTGCGGGGCCCGCCGTTGCGCGGTTTAACCCTGCGCGATCTTATGGTTGGACATCAGTTCGATGGCCTGGCACAGCGCGGAGTGGTCGAGGCCCGACAGGCCGTTGGCGGCGCAGGCGTTCATCAGTTCCTGGGTGTTGGCGGTGTTGGGCAGCGATACGCCCAGCTGCTTGGCGCCTTGCAGGGCCAGGTTCAAATCCTTCTGGTGCAGCTGGATGCGGAAGCCCGGGTTGAATGAACGCTTGACCATGCGCTCGCCGTGCACTTCCAGGATGCGCGAGGAGGCGAAGCCGCCCATCAGCGCTTCGCGCACCTTGGCCGGGTCGGCGCCGGCCTTGGAGGCGAACAGCAGCGCTTCTGCCACGGCCTGGATGTTCAGCGCCACGATGATCTGGTTGGCCACCTTGGTGGTCTGGCCGTCGCCGTTGCCGCCGACCAGCGTGATGTTCTTGCCCATCAGGTCGAACAGCGGCTTGACGGTGTCGAACGCTTCGGCCGGGCCGCCCACCATGATGGTCAGCGAGGCCGCCTTGGCGCCAACTTCGCCGCCGGAGACCGGCGCGTCCAGGTAGGCGCAGCTTTTCTTGTTGATCTTCTTGGCGAATTCCTTGGTGGCGATGGGCGAGATGGAGCTCATGTCGACCACGATCTTGCCGGCCGTGAGGCCTGCCGCCACGCCGTTTTCGGCGAACAGCGCTTCTTCAACGTGCGGGGTGTCCGGCACCATCAGGAAGATGATGTCGGCGCGCTTGGCCACTTCGGCGGCCGAGGTGCACACGGTGGCGCCGCCGTCGATCAGGTTGGCCGGCGGGTTCTTGATGTCGTGCAGGTACAGTTTGTGGCCGCCGGCTTGCAGGTGGCCGGCCATAGGGGCGCCCATGATGCCCAGTCCGATGAATCCGAGGTTTGCCATGATATTTTCTCCTAGTGGTTTTTAACGTTATGCGGCCAGCCTGGTAATCCAGCCCAGGCCTTCTTCGGTGCCGTTTTGCGGCTTGTACTCGCAGCCGATCCAGCCGTCGTAGCCGATCTGGTCCAGGTAGTTCAGCAGGTAGCGGTAGTTGATTTCGCCCGTGCCCGGCTCGAAGCGGCCCGGATTGTCGGCCAGCTGGATGTGCTTGATGACGGACTGGTTGGCCTTGATGGTGTTGGCCAGTTCGCCTTCCATGCGCTGCATGTGATAGATGTCGTATTGCAGGAACAGGTTGTCCGAACCCACCGCTTCGATCAGTTCCAGGCCCTGGCGGGTGCCCGACAGGAAGAAGCCGGGGATATCGAAGGTGTTGATCGGCTCGATCAGCAGCGGGATGCCGGCTTTCTTCAGCGCGGCTGCCGCGAACTTCAGGTTGCGCACCAGCGTGTCCTGCGCCTTGGCGCGCTCCACGCTGGGCGGCAGGATGCCGACCAGGCAGTTGACGCGCTGCGTGCCCAGCGCCTTGGCGTAGCGCAGCGCGTTCTCAACGCCTTGCTCGAACTCGGCTACCCGGTCCGGCAGGCAGGCGATGCCGCGTTCGCCGCTGGCCCACTGGCCGGCCGGCAGGTTGTGCAGCACCATCTCCAGCTGGAACTGGTGCAGTTTCTCGGACAGCTGTTCCGGCTCGAAGTCGTACGGGAACAGGAACTCCACGCCCTTGAAGCCGGCGCGCGAGGCGGCGCCGAAGCGGTCCAGGAAGTGCAGTTCGTTGAACAGCATGGTGAGGTTGGCGGCGAATTTTGGCATGTTCTACTCCTTACGCGACATCGAGGACGTCGTTGAATTCATTGATGGCGTTGATCTCGGTACCCATGGCGATGTTGGTCACGCGCTCCAGGATGATCTCGACCACCACCGGCACGCTGAATTGCGCCATCAGTTCGCGGGCCTTCTCGAACGCAGGAATGATGTCGTCCGGCTTGTGCACGCGGATCGCCTTGCAGCCCAGGCCTTCGACCACGGCCACGTGGTCCACGCCGTAGCCGTTCAGTTCCGGCGCATTGACGTTCTCGAAGGCCAGCTGCACGCAGTAGTCCATGTCGAAGCCGCGCTGCGACTGGCGGATCAGACCCAGGTAGCTGTTATTCACCAGCACGTGGATGTAGGGCAGCTTGAATTGCGCGCCCACGGCCAGTTCTTCGATCAGGAACTGGAAGTCGTAGTCGCCTGAAATCGCCACGATGTCGGTGGTCGGGTCGGCGGCCCGCACACCTAGCGCGGCAGGGATGGTCCAGCCCAGCGGGCCGGCCTGGCCGCAGTTGATCCAGTTGCGCGGCTGGTACACGTGCAGGAACTGCGCGGCGGCGATCTGCGACAGGCCGATGGCGGATACGTAGCGGGTGTTGCGGCCGAAGTAGTTGTTCATCTCTTCGTACACACGCAGCGGCTTGACCGGCACCTCGTCGTAGTGGGTCTTGCGCAGCATGGTGCGCTTGCGTTCCTGGCACTGGTGTACCCAGCCGGTGCGGTCCTTCAGCTTGCCGGCCGCTTTCCATTCCTTGGCCACTTCCACCAGCAGTTCCAGCGCGTAGCCGGCGTCCGATACGATGCCCAGGTCCGGGCCGAACACGCGGCCGATCTGGGTCGGCTCGATGTCGATGTGGACGAAGCTGCGGTCGGCGGTGAACACGTCCACCGAGCCGGTGTGGCGGTTGGCCCAGCGGTTGCCGATGCCGATCATGAAGTCGGACGCCAGCACGGTGGCGTTGCCGTAGCGGTGCGAGGTCTGCAGGCCGGCCATGCCTGCCATCAGCGGGTGGTCGTCGGGGATGGTGCCCCAGCCCATCAGGGTCGGGATCACCGGCACGTTGACGATCTCGGCGAATTCCTGCAGCAGCGCGGAAGCGTTGGCGTTGATGATGCCGCCGCCGGCGGTGATCAGCGGCTTGTCGGCATCGTTCAGCATGCCCAGCGCTTTTTCAACCTGGGCGCGGGTGGCGCGCGGCTTGTACACTTCCATCGGCTCGTAGGTTTCAGGATCGAACTCGATCTGCGCCATCATCACGTCGAACGGCAGGTCGATCAGCACCGGGCCCGGACGGCCGGAGCGCATCAGGTGGAAGGCTTGCTGGAAGGCGCGCGGCACCTGGGCCGGTTCCAGCACGGTGGTGGCCCACTTGGTGACCGGTTTGGCGATGGACGAAATGTCGACCGCCTGGAAGTCTTCCTTGTGCATGCGGGCGCGCGGCGCCTGGCCGGTAATGCACAGGATGGGAATCGAGTCCGCCTGGGCCGAGTACAGGCCGGTGATCATGTCGGTGCCGGCGGGACCGGAGGTGCCGATGCAGACGCCAATGTTGCCGGCGGCGGCGCGGGTGTATCCTTCAGCCATGTGCGAGGCGCCTTCCACGTGGCGGCCCAGGATGTGCTTGATGCTGCCGTTCTTTTTCAGCGCCGCGTACAGCGGGTTGATGGCCGCGCCCGGGACGCCGAATGCGACCGAAATGCCTTCTTTTTGCAGTACATGGACCGCCGCTTCGGCTGCCGTCATCTTTGCCATGGTGTTCTCCTCGAGTGATGTGCAAATACCGTTGTTGATGTTTTGTATGCTATAGGCGATCTCCCCGCTTGATAAGACAACAAAATATCCGTTTATTCGATACTCTGAGTATGGAATAATCTCCGCATGGATAAACTCAAACAAATTGAAGCCTTCGTGGCCGTGGTGGAAAAGGGCAGCCTGGCGCGCGCGGCGCTGGTGCAGAACATCACGCCGGTGATGCTGGGGCGCCGCATCGACGCGCTGGAGAAGCGCCTGGGCGTGAAACTGATGCACCGCACCACGCGCCACCTGACGCTCACCGAACAGGGCAATGTCTTCCTGGACGACTGCCGCAAGCTGCTGTCGGATTTCGAGGTGGCCGAGCGCAATATCTCGGAGGGGCGGCACAAGGCCACCGGGCACCTGATCGTGTCCGCGCCGGCCTCGTTCGGGCGCCAGCATGTTGCGCCGCACGCGCCGGCCTTCCTGGCCGCCAATCCGGATGTGCAGGTGTCGTTCAACCTGACCGACCAGGTGATCGACCTGGTGCGCGAAGGCTACGATCTCGGCATCCGCATCGGCGGCGTGATCGACCCGAGCTTCGTGGCGGTGAAGCTGGCCAGGAACCGCCGTGTTGTTTGCGGCACACCGGATTACTTCGACCGCCATGGCATTCCGCGCACGCTGGACGACCTGGCGCACCACAACTGCCTGGCTTTCAACCTGCAGGGCGGGCAGCAGCGCGGCTGGTATTTCCAGCAGGGTGGCAAGCCGGTGACCATCAAGGTGCAGGGGAATCTGGATTGCAACGACGGCGAGCTGCTGCACCGCTGGGCGTGCGAAGGGCTGGGCCTGGCGTGGCGCTCCACGTGGGAGATCCAGGCGCAGCTGGCCGAGGGCAGCCTGATCACCGTACTGGACGACTTCGCACTGCCGGACTATGACATCATGGCTGTCTATCTACAGCAAAGACACCTGCCTGCCAAGATACGTTTCTTTATAGATGAGTTAAAAGCGGTATACGCGCAACCGGGGTACTGGACACGCAACAGATAGTGGAAAATGGTTTTGACCGGGAAACGGTTATAGGTACACTGAAACTGGTCTAAGAGTGCCGCGCAAGACGGCATCCATTCATATCCGCTGGGAGTTCATATGCCATTGCTGCGCCGGCTGTCGATCAAAAACAAGCTCATGCTGAGCATGGGGCTTTGCCTGCTTCTGTTTATCATCATCTCCTCTACGCTCAGCATTGTCATGAGCAGCAAGAACAGCCGCGAGCGCGTGGTGGACCAGGAGCTGCCGGCGCAGATCGGCGAGATCCGCAACGACATCCTGCGCCAGATTGCGCAGCCGCTGTCGGTGTCGCTGACGCTGGCCAGCAACACCTTCCTGCACGACTGGGAAGAAGCCGGCGTGCCGGACGAGGGCCTGGCGGCGTGGCAGAAGTACGCGCAGCAGCTCAAGGCCAGGAACCAGGCGGCCACCGTGTTCTGGGTCTCGCACGGCACCGGCAAGTACTTCACCGACAAGGGCTACGACCGCACCCTGAGCAAGGACAAAGCCAGCGACCAGTGGTTTTACGATTTCCTCAACGGCGGCAAACCGTACACGCTGGACCTGGACAAGGACGTCAGCGCAGACAGCTATATGCTGTTCATTAACACCCGCGTGCAGACCGGCGGCGGCAAGCTGGGCGTGGCGGGCCTGGGCCTGAGCGTGAACTCGCTGGCGCAGACCATTCGCGCCTACAAGCTGGGCAAGTCCGGCTTCGTCTACCTGGTGCGCGCCAACGGCACGCTGGTGGTGCACCGCGATCCGGCGCTGGCGGACGGCAAGCACCAGTTGAAGGACCTGCCGGGCTTTTCGCCTGAATTGAGCAAGTCCCTGCTGAGCGGCGAGAAGTTCGCGCACGGCACCTACAAGGGCGCCGAGGGCACGCAGTTCGTGGCCTCGTCCTTCATCCCCGAGCTGAACCTGTACGTGGTGGCGGAAGTGCCGGAGACCGAAGTGCTGGGCAATATCGTGCGCTCGGCCACCATCTCCTCGCTGATCGCGGCGCTGGTGGGCGGCGGCATCGGCCTGTTCGCCATCTACCTGATCGCCCGCGCGATTGCCGCGCCGGTGATGCGTGCCGCCGAAATGCTGGGTGATATCGCCAGCGGCGACGGCGATTTGAGCCGCCGCATGCCAGTGGAGTCGGAGGACGAAATCGGCGCACTGGCGTCCGCGTTCAACCGTTTCGTGTCGTCGCTGAACGGCACCATCCTCAAGGTGCGCGACAGCACCCACCTGATCGCCACCGCGTCGAGCGAAATCGCCACCGGCAATTTCGATCTGTCGGCGCGCACCGAACACCAGGCCTCCAACCTGGAGGAGACCGCCGCCGCGATGGAGGAGCTGACCTCCACCGTCAAGCAGAACACGGCCAATGCGGAAGAGGCCAACAAGCTGGTGGCGGCCACCACGTCGGCCGCAGTGAAGGGCGGCACGGTGGTCACGCAGGTGGTGGACATGATGGGCGAGATCACGGAAAGCTCGCGCAAGATGTCTGACATTATCGGCGTTATCGACGGCATCGCCTTCCAGACCAATATCCTGGCGCTGAATGCGGCGGTGGAAGCGGCGCGGGCGGGCGAGCAGGGACGGGGCTTTGCGGTGGTGGCGTCCGAAGTGCGCAATCTGGCGCAGCGGTCGGCGGCAGCAGCCAAGGAGATCAAGGAGCTGATCGTCGATTCGGTCGGCAAGGTGGAAGCGGGCGGCAAGCTGGCCGACACGGCGGGCGCCGCCATGTCCGAGATCGTCGCGTCGGTGCAGCACGTGGCCACGCTGATGGTGGAGATTGCCTCGGCCAGCCACGAGCAGAGCGACGGCATCGGCCAGGTCAACCAGTCCATCATCCAGATGGACGACGCCACGCAGCAGAACGCCGCGCTGGTGGAACAAGCCGCCGCCGCCGCGCAATCGCTGCAAGAGCAGGCCGCGCGGCTGGACCAGGTGGTCGGCATCTTCAAGCTCGACGAAGCCGGCGCCAGCCAGAGCCAAAGCCCCCGCACCTCGCTGGCGCTGCGCTAAAGCTTTTCCCGCGCCGCCACGGGCATTATGCGTGCGCGGCGCCCAGCTCCTCTTCCGCCGCCCGCGCCAGCGCCTGCGGCTCCACATCCATTGCGCGCAAGGCGCGCGCAGCGAGGCTGTGCTGCATGCCCGCCGCCGCCAGCAGCACGTGCGCGCCGCACAGCGCAACCGGAGAGCGTTTCGCCAGTTCGGGCAAGGCCTGCATCAGCGCCTGCCCGGACGGCTGCGAATCGAACAGGGCCGCCGGCTTGCCCGCAACAGGCGGCGGCGCGCCAACCCCGCCGGCATCGATGCCCAGCTTCTTCAGCGCATCCACATGCTGCCCCGCCAGCGCCTTGCGGTACGCGTCCGGATCCTTGCCCAGCCGCTCGAACACCCGCCGTGCCGACCCATCATCGAGCGCCAGTGCGGACAGCACATAATGCTCCGCGCCGGGATGCTCCTGGCCCGCCTTGCGCGCCTGGTCTTCCGCGCCTTCGCACAGGGTTTTAATCGTACGCATATCCTGCAGGTGCTGCTTAAACTTGGAAAACATCGATAGCCTCCTAAAGTCAGTCAATCCCGCGCCAGGCTGCCCGCGTGCTTCTTGTGCGCGGCTTGCTTGGTGACGCCGAGCGCCTCCGCAACCTGGGCCCATGTCCAGCCATCCTCGATGGCTTGCCTGACCGCCTTGCGCTCGAGTTGATCGGCCATCGCGCGCAGGGCTACGACTGCGGCCAGCGCATCGGATGGTTCTTCGGGAAGAGTGAGTGTGTGGAGATCAGGCATGCGTCAACTTTAGTTGACGCATGTGGGATTGTCAACCAAAGTTGACAAGATTCTTGCCGCAGTTTTTAGAACAGCTTGCTCAGGTCCGGACGGGTAGCCAGCGCCTGCTTGACGATGGCGGTGACCTTTTCGCGCTCGGCGCCCTGCAGCGGCTGGCGCGGACGGCGCACGTTCTCGTTGCCCACGCCGGCCAGCGCTTCCACCAGCTTCAGGTTCTGTACCAGCTTGGTCGACACGTCCAGGTGCAGCAGCGGCATGAACCACTGGTACAGCTTCAGCGCTTCGTCGTAGCGCTTGGCTTTCATCAGTTTGTACAGCGCCACGGTTTCGGCCGGGAAGGCCACCACCAGGCCGGCCAGCAGGCCGTCCGCGCCCACCGCCAGGCCTTCAAAGGACAGGTCGTCCACGCCCATGAACAGCTGGTAGCGCGTGCCCACGGCGTTGCGCAGGTCGGTGATGCGGCGGATATTGTCGGTCGATTCCTTGATGGCGACGATGTATTCGCAGTCCGCCAGTTCCTGGAAGTCTTCCGGCGTCAGGTCCACCTTGTAGGTGACCGGGTTGTTGTACACCATGATGGGCAGCTTGGCCGCCGCCGCGATGGTGCGCAGGTTGTCCTTGGCTTCGCGCGCGTCCGCCGCGTACAGCACGGACGGCATCACCATGAAGCCGTCCACCCCCAGTTCGCGCGCCTGTTCGACGAAGCGGATGGCGTTGGCGGTGCGGGTTTCGCTCACGTTGGCCAGCACCGGCACGCGGCCGTTGGCGACCTTGATGGCGGTCTTGGTGACAGCCAGTTTCTCGTCGAAGGACAAGGTGCTGGCCTCGCCCAGCGAGCCGCAGGTCACCAGGCCGTGCACGCCGTTCTGGATCTGGAACTCAAAGTGCTTTTCCATCTCGGCGTGGTCGAGTTCCTCGTTGGGGTGGAACTTGGTGGTCACTGCCGGGAATATGCCCTGCCATTTTGCTGCGCTCATGCTGATCTCCTGGGTGGTTATGGGTGGATGATGATGCTATCGACGCGTGCCGGTGTAATCGGAACGCGAACCGAATCGGGGCGCCAGCCGTACAGCGTGGCGGTGGCGCTGCCGCAGATGCGGCCCTGGCAAGGGCCCATGCCGCAGCGCGTGTGTAGCTTGGCACTGCGCCAGCTGTCGTGCTGGCGCAGCTCGCCATGGCAAACGTCTTCGCAGCGGCAGACGATGGTGCTGTCGTCCGCCAGTGCGCGAATTTCGGGCCGCAGGGCAAAGGCGCGCGCGAGCCGCCGCGCGAATCCCTGCCAGCGGCTGCGGGTGCTGATGAAGGGGAGAGCGAGGTCCTGCCGCCCGGCTGCGGCCAGGCCGGCGATGCGGCCCTCGGCCAGCGCCTTGTCCACCCCGCCCACGCCGGTGCCTTCGCCGGCGCAGTAAATGCCGGGGACGGTGGTCTGCTGCCAGGTGTCGGTCTGCACCGCTTGTGGGGCTGGATGCGTGGCGGGAGCGATGGCGCAGCCGAGCGCCATCGCCAGCTCGGGATTGGGCGCCAGGCCGTAGCCGCAGGCCAGGTAGTCGCAGGCGATGATGTGCATGCCGCCGCCGCTTTGCAGCTGCACGCTGCGCACAAAGTCCGGGCCGCTGGCGGCGGTCACGTAGCTGTCGCGGTAGTACGGAATGCCGCGCAGGCTGCGCCAGAGCTTCAGCGCCTGGGCGATCTTGGATGGCGTGGCCAGCAGGCCGAGGGCGAAGCGCGCCAGCTGTGGCGTGGCCGCCTGCTCGGCGATGGCGACAACCTGCGCGCCGCGTTCCATCAGCGTGGCTGCGACGGCCAGCAGCAGCGGTCCGGAGCCGGCAACCACGACGCGCTTGCCCGCCACCGGATAGCCGCCCTTGGCGAGCGCCTGCAGGCCGCCGGCGCCGGTGACGCCGGGCAGCGTCCAGCCTGGGAAGGGCAGCAGCAGTTCGCGCGCGCCGGTGGCGATGACCAGGCGTTGGTAGTGCAGCAGGGCGGCGGCGCCGGGCGACTGCACCAGGAGCTGGCCGTCGGCGGGCGCATACAGCACGCGGTGCTGCTGCATGAAGGTGACGTTGGGCGCGGCCTGCAGTTCGCTCCACAGCGCGGCGGCGCGCTCGTCCTGCTGTTGATGCACGCCGCCGCGCCAGATCTGGCCGCCGGCCAGCGGATTGTCGTCCACGATGCCGATGCGTGCGTTCGGCGCTGCCGCCGCTGCCGCGTGCGCCGCAGCCAGCCCGGCCGGTCCGGCGCCGACGACGAGGATGTCGAACAGCTGCGTCATGCCGCGTCCTCCGCGAGCGCGGTACGAACCTGCATGCCCGGCGCGCACGGCGTCTGGCAGGCCAGCTGGTGGGCGCGGCCGTCAATCGCCACGCGGCATTCGTGGCACACGCCCATGCCGCACAGGGGGCCGCGCAGCATGCCGCTGACCGAGCGCCGCGTGACGGCGGCGCCTGCCGCGTGCGCGGCGATGGCGGCCACCACCGTGCTGCCGGCCGGGACGGTGACGGTCTGGCCGTCTATATCGAGGCTGATCAGCTCAGGCATGTGCGCTCCTCATTTGCGAAAAGCGGGCCGGCAGATAGGGCAGCGCCGGAATGGCGGCGCTTTCGTCCAGCATCTGCGCGGCCAGCAGCTGCGCGGTGGCGAGCGACGTGGTGATGCCGAGGCCTTCATGGCCGGTGGCCAGCCACAGGCCGGGGCGGGCAGGGTGGGGGCCGATGATGGGCAGGCCGTCCGGGCTGGCGGCGCGCAGGCCGGTCCAGCAGCGCAGCACGTTCATGCCGGCCAGCGCGGGCGTGAAGGCGGCGGCGTGGCGCAGCATGCGGGCCATCATGGCGTGGTCCACGGCGAGGTCGGTGGCGCCGAACTGGCGCGAGGAGCCGATCAGGATCTGGCCGGTGGGGCGGGGCTGCAAATTGAACGCCACCGAATCGCCGCTGGCGGCGTGGGCGCTCTTGATGTAGCCCAGTTCCACCAGCTGGTGGCGGATGAAGCCGGGGTAGCGGTCGGTAATGGCGACGTGGCCCTTCTTCGGCTGTACCGGCAGATCGGCCAGCAGCGCCGACGAGCGGGAACCGGCAGCCAGCACGATGCGTCCGGCCTGCAGGCGCGTGCCGTCCGCCAGGATGACGCCGTTGCTGCCGCCCTCGATATGCTGGACCGTGCCGCTGAGCAGCCGCGCGCCGCGCGCAATGGCGCGGTCCATCAGGATGCGCGCGCTCTTGGGCGGGTAGACCAGGCCGTCGCCATCGACCAGCAGGCCGCCGGCCAGGCCGGGGCGCAGCTGCGGCTCGCGCTCGTACAGTTCTTTCGCATCGAGCATCCGGCACGGCAGGCCATGCGCTGCCATGGTTTGCGCTTTGACGTGCGCTGCGGCCATTTCCTCATCGTCGGCGGCCACCCAGATGGTGCCGCACCGGCTGTACTCGTGCCGGCCCGGCTGCCCGGCGACAAAATCACGCCACAGCTCCAGCGACCACGCCGACAGCGCCAGCTCGGCCGCGTTGTCGTCCATCACCACCAGGTGCCCCATGCCGGCCGCCGTCGCGCCGGCGCCGACCACTTCCTGCTCGACCACCGTCACGCGCAGACCGCGCGCCGACAGCGCATCCGCGCAAGCCGCGCCGATAATGCCTGCGCCGACGATCAGCACGTCCGCCAAGCTCACCGTATGCCCCACACCAGCGGGTCGGACGGATCGAGTATCAGCGTGGCCTGCGAGTTCACCCAGGCCTGGCCGCGTATGCTCGGAATCAGCTTGCCGCCGTCGTAGCGGTAGGAACCCTCGAACACGCTGCCGACGATGCTTTCCTGACGCCACACGGCGCCTTCGGCCAGCTTGCCGTCCGCCGCCAGGCAGGCCAGCTTCGCGCTGGTGCCGGTGCCGCAGGGCGAGCGGTCGTAGGCGTTGCCGGGGCAGAGCACAAAGTTCCGGCTGTCCGCGCCGCTGGACGAAGGCGCAAACAGTTCGATATGGTCGATCTCCGCGCCGTCCGCGCCGGTGATGCCCGCCGCGACCAGCGCCTTGCGCACGGCGGATGTGAACGCCGTCAGTGCGCCCGCATTCGATACATGCAGATCCTGCCCATGGTCGGCCACCAGGAAGAACCAGTTGCCGCCCCAGGCCACGTCGCCCGTCACGCCGCCATGGCCGGGCACCTGCACCGTCACCGCTTGCAGCGCGCGGTAAGCCGCCACGTTTTCCACGGTCACGCTGCCGTCCGCGTGCAGCTCGGCTTCCACCACGCCCACCGGCGTATCGATGCGGTGCACGCCCACGCCGATGCGGCCCATATAGGCCAGCGAAGCCACCAGCCCGATGGTGCCGTGCCCGCACATGCCGAGATAGCCGACGTTGTTGAAGAAGATGACGCCTGCTGCACAATCGGCCGCGTGCGGCTCGCACAGCAGGGCGCCCACCAGCACGTCCGAACCGCGCGGCTCGCACACTACGGCGGAGCGGAAGTTGTCGTGCTCGCGGCGCAGCAGCTCAAGGCGCTCATGCAACGGCCCGCTGCCGAGTTCCGGCCCGCCGGCGGTGACCAGGCGGGTCGGTTCGCCGCCGGTATGGGAATCGATAATGGAGATGGTTTTCATGCTGAAATCATATGCCTTCCACGGCCCGCCGTCTTGCAGGCGCTGCGCATCAAAGATGACGAAATCGGCACAATCGGTGCAGGCGGCTGCGGGCCGTGCGAGAATGCGGCCATGGATACCGCAAAAAAGGGAGGCGCCCGCCTGGCACTGGGCGCAAACATCGCGGACGTGTTCTTTGCCGAGCCGCTGTTCGACGCGCTGCCGGACGTGGTGTTTTTCGTCAAGGACGCGCAGGGCCGCTACGTGGTGGTGAACCAGACGCTGGTCAAGCGCTGCGGCTTGAAGCACAAGGACGCGCTATTGGGCCGGACTTCTGCGGAGGTGTTCGCGCGGCCGTTCGGCCAGAACTACCTGGCGCAGGACGAAGCGGTGCTGGCGGGCGGCGCGGAGATTGCGGACCAGCTGGAACTGCACCTGTACCCGAATCGCGACCCCGGCTGGTGCCTGACCCGCAAGACTGCCCTGCGCGACGCGTCGGGAACCATCGTGGGGCTGACCGGCATTTCGCGCGACCTGGCGATGGAGGACCGGAAGAATTCGGCGTACCACAAGGTGGCTGCGGCGGCGCGGCTGATACAGGAGCGCTACGACCAGCCCTTGCCGCTGCCCGAGCTGGCGCGCACGGCGAACATGTCGGTGGCGCAGCTGGAGCGTTATTTCCTGCGCATTTACCAGCTCACGCCGCGCCAGGTCATCATCAAGACCCGGCTCGACGCCGCCTCGCGCATGCTGGCCGGGCAGGCCAGCGTGGCGGAGATTGCCATGGCTTGCGGTTATGGCGACCACAGTGCCTTCACCCGCCAGTTCCGCGCCACCGTCGGGGTGACGCCGACGCAGTACCGGCGTATTACGGCTGGCGCCTGAGCCGCCTGCGGGCAGCCCGGGCGCCATGTTCCCGTCAGCCTTCCTCGCGCCAGCGGCGCATCCACACGGCGCCGGCGATCATGGCCACGCCGGCCGCCACGCCTATCCACAGCGACGGTGTACCCAGTGTGCTCCAGGACGCGCTGAACAAGTCGGCGTTGCGCACATGCTCCGCGCCTTCCTGCACCAGCTGGTTCGGATCGATCCGGCTGTGCATGAACCAGTTCCCGGGCGCCACGCCAAGCAGCAGGCGGCTGACAATGTTTTCCATGAACCAGCCCGGCGGCATGCCGAGCCCGAAGATCTTGTTGGCCCAGGCGATCAATACCGCCGTCACCAGCGGCGCCCCCACGGCCCACAGGAACACCTTGGAACGCGCCCAGCTCGACACCAGCAGCAGCCAGCCCACGGTGGGCAGCGCCCACAGCATGTACACCGGCAGCAGGCCCAGAAGCCGCAGCGGCGACAGGTAGAAGGAGGGCGAGGACAATACCGGGCCGATGATGTTCAGGCCGTGCACCGCCATGCTCACGCCGAGCAGCAGCGTGATCACCAGCGACAGCGCGATGCCGATCAGTACACTGACCAGCGGTATCGCCACCAGCGCCAGGGCCACCTTGGACAGCACCGTCATCCGGTCCGACACCGGCAGCGACTTCCAGAACAGCAGGCTGCGGTCGCGGCGGTCGTCATGCAGCGCGCCGAGGCAGTAGAAGAACACCAGGAAGCCCAGTATCACCAGGATCGGCACCGAGAAGGCCATGTAGACGTCCGCCAGCATGGCGATGGTCGTATCGCGCGCCTCGCCGCCCAGTTCCACGCTGAGTTTGCTGGTGCCGCCTTCGAAAGCCACATGGCGGCCCAGCAGCACGCCGCCCAGCGTCAGCAGGGTGATCAGGCCCGCCACCACCGCCGGCGCCCAAACCACCATGCCCTTGTGCTCCCAGAATTCGCGCTTGATCAGCCATTTCATCGTTTTCATTCGTAGCTCCCTTTCATGGTGGCGACAAACAGGTCCGCGACGCTCGGGGTGCGGATCTCGCCGAATTTTTCAAGCTGCGCGCGCGAGGCGCCGTCGAACAGCATCACCGCCTTGCCGAACACGCTGCGCTGCGTCATCGGCGCCAGCGCGGTGGCCGCGTGGATGTACTGCGGCTCCACCATCACCTCGGTGTAGCGGTCGCCGATTTCCTCCATCGACGCCGCCAGCGTGATCTTGCCGTCGCGGATGAACATCAGGTCGGTCAGGATGTTCTCCACTTCCTCGATCTGGTGGGTGGTGATGATGATGGTCTTGTTCTCGTCGAAGTAGTCTTCCAGCAGGTTGTGGTAGAACTGCTTGCGGTACAGGATGTCCAGGCCCAGCGTGGGTTCGTCCAGCACCAGCAGCTTGGCGTCGATCGCCATCACCAGCGCCAGGTGCAGTTGCACGATCATGCCCTTGGACATGGCCTTGACCTTCATGTCCGGTTCCAGCTTGGTGTGGGCGATGTAGCGCTCGGCCTTCTCGCGGTTGAAGCGCGGGTGCACGCCTTCCACGAAATCGATGGCGTCCTTCACCTTCAGCCAGCGCGGCAGCACGGCCACGTCGGCGATGAAGCACACCTCGTTCATCAACTCGTCGCGCTGCCTGCTCGGGTCCATGCCCAGCACCGACAGCTCGCCCTCGAACCGGGTCAGGCCGAGGATGGCTTTCAGCGTGGTGGTCTTGCCCGAGCCGTTGGGGCCGATCAGGCCCACCACGCGGCCGGGCTGGATCTCGAAACTGGCCTGGTCCAGCGCCAGTTTTTTGCCATAGCGCTTGGTGAGGTTGCGGGCGGTGATCAGGGCGCTCATGCCGGCGCTCCCGGCTGCGTGCCAGGCTGCAGGCCAGGCTGGGATGCGCGCAGCAGCTGCTCCAGGTCCAGCCCCAGGCGGCGGATGCGTTCCACCATGGCCGGCCACTCCTCGCGCACAAAGCGTTCGCGTTCGGTGGCCAGCAGTTTTTCGTGAGCGCCTTCGGTAACGTACATGCCTAACCCCCTTCGTTTTTCAACCAGGCTTTCGTCCACCAGTTCCTGGTAGGCCTTGGATACGGTAATCGGATTCAATTGGTAGTCGGCGGCGATCTGCCGCACCGAGGGCAGGGCGTCGCCCGGCTTGAGCAAGCCGTCCAGCATCATGCCGAGCACCCGCTCCTTGAGCTGGCGGTAAATCGGCGCGTTGTCATTCCACATACATGCGTCCTCCTAGTGATGTGATGAAGTGGTGTTGTAGTGAACTATAACACTAGATTTAAGCGCTGCAAGTGTTTTTTTTGCATGCCGTCAGGACAGGCGTTGCAGCAGGGCGACGGCGTTGGCGGTGGCGGCGCCGGAGGCGGTATTGTCGAAGATGCACCACGCGTCGTGGCCGTCGCCGGCGCGCCCGGCCAGGCTGACGGCGGCCTGGTCCAGGAACTCGTCGCCGTAGGAGGAGAAATAGACGCGCGGGCTGCCGTGCAGGCGGGCGTAGGTGGTGGCGGTGGTGGCCACGTGCGGCCCGGGCTGGCCGGCGGGCGGATCGGCAATCACGCGGGTGACGGCTGCATCGCTCAGCAGGGCGGTGGCGGCGTCGCCGAACCAGCTGGGGTGGCGCGCTTCGCAGGCGAGCATGCAGCCGAAGTGCTGCCGGGCCAGCGCGAAGAAGGCTGCGGCAACGGCCGGGTCGAACTGCAGGCTGGGCGGCAGCTGCACCAGCACGCAGCCCAATTTGGCGCCCAGGCCTGCCGCTTCGGCGGCGAAGCGCTGCATGGCTTCGCCGCAGTCCTGCAGGCGCTGCTCATGCGTCATGCGCTTGGGCGCCTTGACGGCGAAACGGAAATTGTCCGGCACGCTGGCGGCCCAGCGCTCGTAGATTTGCGGCTGGTGCGGACGGTAAAACGAGGAGTTGATTTCAGCGGCGTTGAAGACGGCGGCATAGCGCTGCAAGTGGCTGCCTTCGGCGGGAAAGCCGCCGCTGGCCGCCCGCGGGATGGACCAGCCCGCACATCCGATTCGCACTACCGCCATGGCGCCTCCGTCGTAGATGAAATACACTCTACGGCACCCGGGCGCAGTATGTCGCCCGCTTAACAGGAATCAAGATGACCTTCACTCCGCATCGCCGCCGCCTCTTTGCCGTGGCCGCCATCGCCACGGCTGCCGCCGGCGCAGGCCTGCTGGCCTCCTGCGCCGGCCTGATCGGCCCGCGCCAGTTCGAGGTGCCGCTGGAGCGCCTGCAGAAGAACCTGGGCCAGCGCTTCCCCGTCAACCACCGCGTGCTGGGCGTGTTCGACGTCCAGCTGAGCAACCCCCAACTGCTTACCGTCGGCCAGAACGACCGAGTGGCGCTGTCGGCCGAGCTGACCGTGTCGCCCATGCTGGTGCGGCAGTCGTGGCGCGGCAGCCTGGCGTTGTCCGGGCGCCTGGTGGTGGACAACGCGCGCAACGCCGTCTTCCTCAGCGACGCGCAGGTGGACCGTTTCGCCATTGACGGCATAGGCGAGTCGCAGCAGCGCCAGATTGCGGGCGCCGCCAACATCCTGGCCGACAAGCTGATACGCGACGTGCCGCTGTACAGCTTCAAGCCGGAAGACCTGCGCTATGCGGGCGTGCAATTCGTCGCCACCGGCATCCGCACCACGCCGAGCGCGCTGGTGATCATGCTGGAGCCGGCCACCCAGGCCAGGCAGGTTACCCAGACCGCGCAGACCATGCAGCCTTAGGGGAGCGATACGCGCGTCATAATCGTGACAAAGCGCGTACATTTCCGGGGCTGCGAGCGGCGATAATTCCTCTTTTTGCTGATAGGGGTAGTTATGCCGTACATCGGTGCCGGACTTCACATTGCCATCGCGCTGTTCTTCGCCGTGCACGCCGTGCGGTCGCGGCAGCAGACCTACTGGCTGTTCATCCTGTTCTCTTTCCCGCTGCTGGGCAGCATCGTCTACTTCCTGGCGATCTACCTGCCCAATTCGCGGCTCGAGCACGGCGCGCGCAAGGTCGTCACGGCGGCGGCGCGCACGCTGGACCCGGGCCGCGAGCTGCGCGAAGCGCGCGCCGCCTTCGACTACACGCCCACCGCCCAGAACCAGATGCGCCTGGCGCAGGCCCAGCTCGAAGCCGGCGCCGCAGCGGAAGCCGCCGCCACTTACGACGCCTGCCTGAACGGCGTGTTCGGCGCCGATCTGGAAATCCGCCGTGGCGCCGCGCGCGCCAACCTGGAGTGCGGCCGAATCGCGGAAGCCATCGCCCACCTCGACTTCATCATTCAGTCCGACCCGGCCTTCCGCGCCGAGGAAATCGCCCTGCTGCGCGCGCTGTCGCTGGGCGCCGGCGGCCGCAAAGACGAAGCGCGCGCCGCCTTTGAAGAGGCGCTGGCCCGCTTCGGCAGCTTCACCGTGCGCGCCGAATTCGCCATCTGGGCCGCCGCCGTCGGCGAGACCCAGCTGGCCGCTGCCCAGCGCCCCGAACTGGAGCGCGCGATGCAGCGCTGGAACCGCAACACCCGCGACCTCAACGCCGACCTGATCCGCCGCCTGAACGCTGCTTACGCCGCTTGAGTGAACGGCTCCGGCGCAACGCGCAGGGCGTTGGCGATGAAGGAGATGGTGTGGTAATAGCCGGTCAGGGCGATGATTTCCAGGATCTGCTCCGGCTGGTAGGCCGCCGCCAGCTCCCGCCACGTCGCGTCCGAGATGCCGGCGCTGTCGTGCAGTTCGTCGACGGTGCGCAGCAGCAGCTCCGCGCCGGACGCCGCCTGCGTGGCGGCGATGTCTTCGGCGCTCAACCCGGCGGCGCGCGCGAACAGCGCTTTGTGCACGCCCCATTCGTAGTCGCAGCCGCAGCGCGCGCAGGTGCGCAGGATCACCAGTTCGCGCTCGCGCAGCGTGATGGCGCCGGCATCGAGCAGGTTGCCGGCGAACAGGCGCTGCAGCACGCGCGGGCTGTGCGCCAGCGTGCGGAACAGCCCCAGCGGCGCCATCCCCGGCGGCATGATGCGGTCGAAAGCTTGCTGGATGGCGGGAGCGTAAGGCGCGTCCAGCGGTGCAATTCTCGGTGTATGCATGACAGTCTCCTGGTTGAGTGATAAACTTTGTGCTACGGATAACGTAGCATATCAATGTAGCATATTTCAGGAGGAAGTACATGGCCACGCCGAAACCGGGCATGCCGGTGCGGGGCTCGCGCAGCGGGCGCCCCATCATGGCTTTGCTGGACCTGCTGGGCAGGCGCTGGGTGATGCGCATCATCTGGGAATTGCGTGCGGAACCGCTGACTTTCCGCGCGCTGCGGGCGCGTTGCGACGACATGTCGCCCACGGTGCTGAATCAGCGGCTACACGATTTGCGCGACGCCGCTATCATCGACTCGGCGGAGCCGGGCGGCTATGCGCTGAGCGCGCTGGGCGCCGGACTGCTGGAGTCCATGGGGCCGTTGCTGCACTGGTCGGAGAAATGGCAGCGCGCTTTGGACAAGGAGACAACATGACGACACTTTCGCACCACCTGCTGACCGAGGCGTACAACAACGCCTGGGCCAACCACCGCCTGCTGAAAGCCTGCGCGCAGTTGAGCCAGCAAGAATTCGAGGCGCGCCGCACCAGCTTTTTCCCCACCATCAAGGCCACGCTGAACCACATCCTGACCGTGGACTGGTTCTACATCGATGCGCTGGAGCGCGAGATGCGCGGCGCGGAGCCGCATCCCAACTACCTGAGCTTTTTCGAGCGCGACGAGCCGTGCGGCACCTGCGCCGAGCTGCGCGCGGCGCAGAAGGACGCCGACCGGCGCCTGATCGAATACTGCCAGCAGCTGAAGGACGATGAACTGGGCCGCGTGGTGACCATCCTGCGCACCGGCTCCGTGCAGCGCGACAAGCGCTACCGCCTGCTGGCGCATGTGTTCGGCCACCAGATCCACCATCGCGGCCAGGTGCACGCCATGCTGTCCGGCACCGGCGTGGAGCCGCCGCAGCTGGATGAGTTCTTCAGCGCCGGCGAGGCGGACTTGCGCGAACAGGATTTCAAGGAACTGGGCTGGACAGAGAAGATGATCTGGGGCTGAGCCCCGAGGAGCCATGCAATGACCGTGACCATTACCGCTTTTGACTGCTCTCCCGACCGGGGCCTGGGGCTGGCGCGCGACACGCGCGTCCGCTGGGCGCTGGAAGAAGTAGGCGTGCCCTACACGGTGCGCCACGTTTCGTTCAAGGAGATGAAAGAGCCTGCGCATCTCGCGCTGCATCCCTTCGGCCAGATTCCAACGTACGAGGAGGGCGATCTCGCCATCTTCGAGACCGGGGCCATCGTGTTCCACATCGCCCAGCACCATGCTGGCCTGCTGCCGGACGAGGCGAATCCCCGGGCGCGCGCAATCACCTGGCTGTTCGCCGCGTTCAACACGGTGGAGCCGCCCATCCTGGAATTCGCCAACGCCAGGCTGCTGGAGCGCGACAAGCCGTGGGCCCGGGAGCGCATGCCGCTGGTGGAAAAGCGCGTGCGCAGCCGCATGGGGCAGCTGTCCACGCGCCTTGGCGACGCCGAATGGCTCGATGGCCCGTTCAGCGCGGCCGACCTGATGATGGTGTCGGTGCTGCTGCGCCTGAAACCGTCGGGGGTGCTGGACACCGATCCGAACCTGGCCGCCTACGTGGCGCGCGGCGAAGCGCGGCCCGCCTACCAGCGCGCTTTCGAGGCCCAGCTGGAAGACTGGCGCGCATCTCAGCGCGATGCGGCGCCATAAGCGGCAAGCGGCGCATGTTGCGCCATCAGCTCGGCCACCCAGTCGATAAAGACGCGCAGCTTCTTGCTGACATGGCGGTTGGGCGGATACGCCACGTACAGCGGCATCGGCTCGGTGCGCCAGTCCTCGAACAGCGGCACCAGCGCGCCTGTCGCTGCGTGCGCTTGCGCCATGTAGGCCGGCAGCCACAGCACGCCCAGCCCGGCCAGGCCCGCCGCCAGGTAGGCGTTGCCGTCGTCGATGGTCAGGATGTGGCGGCCCTGCATTTTCATGCGCTCGCCGTCCTTGTGCATGGCGTACGGAAAACCGTCGCCGCTGCCGGACCAGCGGTACTTCACGATGCGGTGCCCCGCCTCCTGCAGCTCGGCCGGGTGGCGGGGCGTGCCGGCGCGCTCCAGGTAGGCCGGCGACGCATACACGCCCAGCTGCAAATCGCCCACGTGCCGCGCCGCCAGCGACAGGTCGGTCATCGCACCGCCGCGCACCACGCAGTCCACGTTCTCGCCGATCAGGTCCACCTTGCGGTCGCTGGCGCCCAGGTCGAACTGGATGTCCGGGTACCGTGCGTGGAATGACGGCAGCGCCGGCACCAGTATCATGGTGGCGATCGGACTGGGCACGTCCACCCGCAGCAGGCCGCCGGGCGCCGCCGATGCGCCGGGCAGGCTGGTTTCCACGTCGTCCAGCTCGGCCAGCACGCGCACGATGCGCTCGTAATAGACCGCGCCGTCTTCGGTGACATTCACCTTGCGGGTGGTGCGGTTCAGCAGCTTCAGGCGCAGGCGCGCCTCCAGCTGCTGCACCAGCTGTGTCACCGTAGTCCGGCTCATGTGCAGCGTTTGCGCCGCCTTCGTGAAACTGCCTGCCTCCACCACCCGCACGAAGGCCTTCATCGCATCAAACCTGTCCATGCCCGTCTCCTGTTGATTGTTTGGATTATACAAACAGTTATGGCGAAGATTGCGTGTTTATCCGCAATCCGCATGCAGGTAAAGTGTTCTCCACACTTAACCTCCAGGAGATTCCCATGACAGTACGCGACGTCGTTTTCCCGCCCGGCCGCCAGGCGCTGTATGAAAAGAACCGCTATTCGCCCGCCGTGCGGGCCGATGGCTTGCTGTTTGTGTCCGGCCAGGTCGGCAGCCGTGAAGACGGCTCGCCGGAGCCGGAACTGGAAGCCCAGGTGCGGCTCGCTTTCAAGAACCTGAACGCCATCCTGGCCGCCGCGCACTGCACCTTCGACGACGTGCTGGACGTGACAGTCTTCATCGTCGACCCCGAATCGAAGTTCGAGCGCATCTGGGGCGTGGTGCAGGAGTTCTGGGGCGGCGCGCCCCATCCCACGGTCACCGCCGTCGGCGTAACGTGGCTGTACGGTTTTCAGTTCGAAATCAAGGTCGTCGCCAAGCTGCCGGCTTGACCGCCCGCTAGCTGCTGCCGCGCTGCACCAGCTCGAAGCCGGTGTTGATGGACTTGGCGGGCGGCGTTCCCGCGCCGTCCATGCGCGCCAGGATGGCTTGCGCGGCGAGGGCGCCGATGCGGGCGCCGTCCACGCGGATGGTGGACAGCGGCGGCACGGTGTGGCTGGCAAAATTCAGGTCGCCGAAGCCCATTACCTTCAGCTGCCCGGGCACCTGCACGCCGCGTGCGGCCGCTTCGATCAGCGCGCCGTGCGCCAGCGTGTCCGAACTGCACACGATGGCGTCCAGGTTCGGATGCGCCTGCAGCAGCTGCGCCAGGCCCTCGCGGCCGAGGGGCAGGGTGCCCGGCACCGGCACGGTGTGGGTGGCCACCACGCTTACGCCCTGTTTGGCCAGCGCCGCCTGCAAGCCCTGGTTGCGGCGCGCGGCGCGCGGGTCGCCGGCAGTGAGAATGGCGAAGCGGCGGCAGCCCTGCTGCAGCAAATGCGTTGCCGTCGCGTGGCCCACTTCCTCGTGCGAAAAGCCGATCACCATGTCGATCGGCGAGGCCGTCATGTCCCAGGTTTCCACCACCGGCGTGCCGGACTGCTGCAGGCGGCGCCGCGTGTTGTCGGTGTGCAGCGTGCCGGTCAGGATGATGCCGTCCGGGCGCCGGCTCATGATGGTCTCGACCAGGACCTCCTCGCGCCACGCCTCGTAACCGGAAAAGCCCAGCAGCAGCTGGTAGCCGGCCTGCGTCAGCGCGTCGCTGGTGCCCTGGATCATGTCGGCGAAAATCTGGTTGGAAATGGTCGGCAGCACCAGCGCCACCAGCTTGCTGCGGCTGGACGCCAGCCCGCCCGACAGCATGTTCTTCACGTAGCCGGTTTCCTGCACCGCCGCCTGCACCTTGGCCAGCGTGTTCGGGCGCACCAGCTGCGGCTGGTTCAGCGCGCGCGACACCGTGATGGGCGACACGCCCGCCACCCTGGCCACATCCACCAGCGTGGCGCCGCTCACCTGCATTTGCGCGGTGGGCGTGGTGAGCAGGCGGAGTTCCGGTTTGTTTTTCTTCATGTTGTACGACGACTGCCTAAATATGATAGGATTTGATGCATAGAGCCTGAACTATATATCATTTTCAATCATTTGGAGTGCAAGATGCAGAACTCGACCCCGCTGATTACCGCGATGCGCGTCATCCCCGTGGCTGGCCGCGACAGCATGCTGCTCAACCTGAGCGGCGCCCACGGCCCTTACTTCACGCGCAACATCGTGCTCATCACGGACAGCGCCGGCCACACCGGCGTGGGCGAAGTGCCGGGCGGCGAGGCGATCCGCAAGACGCTGGAAGACGCGCAAGCCATGGTGGTGGGCCAGTCCATCGGCAACTACAAGGCCATCCTGAACGCCGCGCGCACCGCCTTCGCCGAGCGCGACTCGGGCGGGCGCGGCTTGCAGACCTTCGACCTGCGCATTGCCATCCACGCCGTCACCGCGCTGGAGTCGGCGCTGCTCGACCTGCTGGGCCAGTTCCTGAACGTGCCGGTGTGCGCCTTGCTGGGCGACGGCCAGCAGCGCAGCGAAGTGCCGGTGCTGGGCTACCTGTTCTACATCGGCGACCGCGGCGTGACCGACCTGCCGTACAACAGCGAGCCGGATGCGCCGGACGCCTGGTCGCGCCTGCGCCACGAAAAAGCCATGACGCCGGAAGCGGTGGTGGCCCTGGCCGAAGCGGCCTACGAACGCTACGGCTTCAAGGACTTCAAGCTGAAAGGCGGCGTGCTGCGCGGCGAAGAGGAAATCGAAGCGGTGACGGCGCTGGCCGGGCGTTTCCCGGACGCGCGCATCACGCTCGATCCGAACGGCGCCTGGTCGCTGAAGGACGCGATCCGCCTGTGCCGCGACCAGCACCACGTGCTGGCCTACGCCGAAGACCCGTGCGGCGCCGAGAACGGCTACTCCGGCCGCGAAGTGATGGCCGAATTCCGCCGCGCCACCGGCCTGCGCACCGCCACCAACATGATCGCCACCGACTGGCGCGAAATGGGCCACGCCATCCAGCTGCAGTCGGTGGACATCCCGCTGGCCGACCCGCACTTCTGGACCATGGAAGGTTCGGTGCGCGTGGCGCAGATGTGCAAGGAGTGGGGCCTGACCTGGGGTTCGCACTCGAACAACCATTTCGACATTTCGCTGGCCATGTTCACGCACGTCGCCGCCGCCGCGCCGGGCAACATCACCGCCATCGACACGCACTGGATCTGGCAGGACGGCCAGCGCCTCACCAAGGCGCCGCTGCAGATCGAAGGCGGCCGGATCGCCGTGCCCGCCAAGCCAGGCCTGGGCGTGGAAGTGGACATGGACGCCGTCGAAGCGGCGCACCGGGTGTATCTGGGCATGGGCCTGGGCGCGCGCGACGACGCGGTGGCGATGCAGTTCTATTTCCCCGGCTGGAAGTTCGACAACAAACGCCCGAGCTTCGTGCGCTGATCTATTTTTCCGCCGGGGCGGGCTTCGGCGTCGCGCGGATGGCCTGGTTCAATTTGTCCATGGTGGCGGCCGGCACGTCGCGGCTGCACAGGATGTAGCGTTTCAGGCCCGGCGGCAGGTCGGGCACTTCGTACTGGACCAGGCCGGCCAGCTGCATGTGGCGCGGCCTCATATAGTTCCAGTCGTTGCGGTCCGTCAGCAGGTATGAAGCGCGGCCGGCCGCCAGCATTTGCATCATGTTCGAGGCAGGCACGGTGCGGCGCATGATCTGGTTGGCGCTCCGCTTGATGCGCGCGTCCAGTTCGGCGCCGTAGGAAACGCCGTCCATGACGGCCAGCGTCAGCACGGGGTCGGCCATCATCGACGCCAGGGTGGGATGCTTGCGCACGCGCTCCAGGGCTGCCGGCGCGACCAGGATGGTCTGCGGGGGATCGGTATAAATGGGCAGGGAATACTGGGCGATCTGTTCGCGTTCCGGCAAGCGGTACCACGCTATCGAACAGTAGTTGCGGGTGCCGTCGGCGAAGCGGCTCCAGATGCGCTTATGCGGTTCGCGCACGAACTTCACCTGCACGCCGGCACTGGCGAACAATTGCTTCGTATAGGCCAGAATGAAGCCTTTTTCCAGGCCGTCTTCCAGATAATAATAAGGCGCCTTGTCGCGCCAGGCTACCGTGAGGGGCTGCGCGGAGGCCAAGGGGATAGCCAATGATGCAGCCAAAAGCAGGGGCGCAGCCAATAGTAAGCCTGGATTCATCGGACCGCACATTTCACATTGATGAAACGATTATACGCGGGGACTTGCCAATACTTCCACACGGATAATGTACCGATGTGTAACACGGCCACAGGAATTCAGGCGATGACGGAGCCGTCCAGCTGGTGGCGCGTGATGGCGCCGTCCGCGGCGATGGCGATCCAGCCGCCGCGCGGCGGCGCGGAGTGCGGCTCCCAGTCCGGCAGCACGTAGCGGCGCTTGCCGTTCACCTCGTGCAGGGCGGGGCGGTGGGTGTGGCCGTGGATCATGACGCTGGCGCCGGTCTGCTCGAAGATATCGGCAATCGCCTGCGGCGTCACGTCCATGATCTCGTAGGACTTCTCCGTGTGGGCCTTGCGGCTGTTGTCGCGCAGGCCGGCGATGATGGCCTTGCGCTGGGCCAGCGGCATGGCCAGGAATTGCTGCTGCCACGCGGGCTGGCGCACCTGGGCGCGGAACTCCATATATTTCACGTCGCCGGTGCACTGCGCGTCGCCGTGCAGCAGCACCACGCGGTGGCCGCCGATATCTGCCACCCAGGTCTCGGGCAGGATGGTGGCGCCGGAAGCGGCAGCAAAGCCGTCGCCGGCCAGGAAGTCGCGGTTGCCGGCAATCCAGAACACCGCCACACCGGCATCGCTCACGCGGCGGATGGCGGAGGTGATCTCCTGGTGGAACGGTTCGGCCAGGTCGTCGTCGCCCGCCCAGTACTCGAACAGGTCGCCGAGCAGGTAAAGCGATGCGGCGGCCGGCGCCTGCTGCTCCATGAAGGCATGGAACGCCGCCGTGATGGCGGGCTGGGCCGGCTGCAGATGCAGGTCGGAGATGAAGAGGGCGCTGATGCGCTTGGTGCCGTCGGCCTGCATCGGATGCTGCTTTGCGTAATTAAACCGCTTCGACTTTCTCGATGATGATGTCTTCCACCGGCACGTCGGCGAACATGCCGCTGCGGGTGGTTTTCACTTTTTTCATCGCGTCCACGATTTCCTGGCCTTCGGTGACTTTACCGAACACGGCGTAGCCCCAGCCGTCCTGGCCTGGGTAGTCCAGGAAGGAGTTGTTCTTCACGTTGATGAAGAACTGGGCCGATGCCGAGTGCGGCGCCGAGGTGCGGGCCATGGCCAGGGTGTACGGCTCGTTTTTCAGGCCGTTCTTGGCTTCGTTTTCCACGGTGGTGTCGGCCGGCTTCTGCTTCATGCCTGGCTCGAAACCGCCGCCCTGGATCATGAAGCCGTCGATCACGCGGTGGAAGATGGTGTTGCTGTAGTGGCCGGCGTTCATGTAGGCCAGGAAGTTCTCAACCGTTTTCGGCGCTTTTTCAGCGTCCAGCTCAGCGGTGATCTTGCCCATGTTGGTGGTGATGACGATGGTGGTCATGATGTTCCTTGAGGTAGTTATGATGTTCTGCACAGGGCCGCGACTATACAGCAGGCGCGGCCAAAGCGCTATTTTACTGCGTCACGGCGACCGGCGTTTTCAATACCGTAGCGGACGTGATGACGATGGGTTTCACGGGGATGTTCTGGAAGATGCCCTTGTCGTCCACCAGCACGCCCTTGATCTTGTCCACCACCTCGTGGCCCTTCACCACCTTGCCGAACACGGTGTAGCCGAAGCCGTCCTGGCCCGGATAGTCGAGGCCGGTGTTGTCCACCACGTTGATGAAGAACTGGGCGGTGGCCGAGTTCGGATTGCCGGTGCGGGCCATGGCCACGCTGTAGGTTTCATTCTTCAGCCCGTTCTGCGACTCGCTCACCACCGGCGGCTTGGTCGGCTTGCCCTTCAGGTCCACGGTGTAGCCGCCGGCCTGGATCATGAAGCCGTCGATCACGCGGTGGAAAATGGTGCCCTTGTAGTGGCCGCTCTTCACGTAGGACAGGAAGTTGGCCACGGATTTGGGCGCTTTTTCCTGGTTCAGTTCCAGCACGATCTCGCCCTCGGTGGTCTTCAGCGACACCTGCGGGGTAGGGTTGGGAACGGCGGGGGCGGCCGGTGCGGCAGCCACGGCGCCGGACAGGGCCACGCCGGCGAACAGGCTCATGAATTTGGCCAGCAGGGTCTTCGTGTCTTGCATATGGTCATCCTTTTTTATGTATGGTCTGATAAAACCGTACCAAGATCGGGGCAGTCCGGTTTTTATCAATGCTATACTAAGCGTTGACGTTTCATTCTAGCAAACTAGAACAACAAGATACCGAGGGTCTGTCAGTCTCCACGGCAAATGCTTGAGAGCCCGGTGCGGCACCAGAAGTGCCCGCGCCCGGTTCTCGTATTGTCCGGCTGGCTTGCACTTAACAAAAACGCAAGAGTCCGATGAGCAATTTAAAGATTTACAACACGCTGGCGCGCGAGAAGCAAACATTCGTACCGATGGAAGCGGGCAAAGTCCGCATGTATGTCTGCGGCATGACGATCTACGATTACTGCCATATCGGCCACGGCCGCATGATGATGGCGTTCGACGTGGTCTACCGCTGGCTCAAGGCATCCGGCTACGACGTGACCTACGCCCGCAACATCACGGACATCGACGACAAGATCATCAAGCGCGCGGTTGAAAACGGCGAAACCATCGGCCAGCTCACTTCGCGCTTCACCAAGTACATGGACGAGGACACCGCCGCGCTGGGCATCCAGCCGCCGACGCTGGTGCCGCGCGCCACCGAATACGTGCCGCAGATGCTGGCGCTGATCGAAAAACTGGAAGCGAAAGACCTGGCCTACCAGGGCGAAGACGGCGACGTGAACTACGCCGTGCGCAACTTCGAAGGCTACGGCAAGCTGTCCGGCAAGTCGCTGGACGACCTGCGCGCCGGCGAGCGCGTGGACGTCAACACCGGCAAGCGCGATCCGCTCGACTTCGTGCTGTGGAAGGCCTCCAAGGAGTCCGAACCGGAAGAAGTGAAATGGGACTCCAAGTGGGGCAAGGGCCGCCCGGGCTGGCACATCGAGTGCTCCGCCATGTGCGCCTCGCTGCTGGGCGACCAGTTCGACATCCACGGCGGCGGCGCGGACCTGCAGTTCCCGCACCACGAGAACGAAATCGCGCAATCGGAAGGCGCCACCGGCCACGCGCTGGCCAACTACTGGATCCACAACGGCTTCGTGCGCGTGGATAACGAAAAGATGTCCAAATCGCTGGGCAACTTCTTCACCATCCGCGACGTGCTGAAGAAGTACGACGCCGAAGTGGTGCGCTTCTTCATCCTGCGCGCCCACTACCGCAGCCCGCTGAACTACTCGGACGCCCACCTGGACGACGCCAAGGGCGCCCTGACGCGCCTGTACACGGCGCTGGACGGCGTGCAGGACGACGGCCAGCCGCTGGACTGGACCGAAGCCAACGCCCAGCGCTTCGCCGAGGCCATGGACGACGACTTCAACACGCCGATGGCGGTGTCGGTGCTGTTCGACCTGGCCACCGAGCTGAACAAATCCAAATCGCCGGCCGTGGCGCGCCAGCTGAAACAACTGGCCGCCGTACTCGGCCTGCTGGAACGCGCGCCGCAGGCCTTCCTGCAAGCCGGCGTGGGCGCCTCGGGCGACGACGCCGCCGCCATCGAGCAGCAGATCGCCGCCCGCGCCGCCGCCAAGAAGGCGCGCGACTTCGCGCTGTCGGACAAGATCCGCGCCGAGCTGCTGGCGGCCGGCATCGTCCTCGAAGACAAGCCTGACGGCACCACCAACTGGCGCCGCGCATAATGGTGAAGGCCACGGACATGATGGGGGCGCAGTCCCCAGCGGTAGCAGTGCCGCCGTACTGGGAAGAAGCCAAGCAGGAGCTCATGAAGCGCGACCGCATCATGAAAAAGCTCATCCCGCAGTTTGGCGACCTGCACCTGGTCGGCCACGACGACCCGTTCACCACCCTGGCCCGATCCATCGTCAAGCAGCAGGTCACGCCGAAAGCCGCCGCTGCCGCCTGGCAGAAGCTGCTGGCGGCCTGCCCGAAATTCACCCCGGCCGCCGTGCTCAAGGCCGGCGCCGAGGAACTGGCCGCCTGCGGCCTGTCCAAGCGCAAGACCGAATACATCCTGGACCTGGCCGACAACTTCAAGGCCAAGAAAGTCCACGCCAACCAATGGGACCAGATGGATGACGAAGCCGTCATCGCCGAACTGGTGCAGATACGTGGTATCACGCGCTGGACAGCGGAGATGTTTTTGATATTTAATCTGCTCCGTCCCAATGTTCTGCCGCTGGACGACCCCGGTCTGATCCAGGGCATCAGCCAAAACTATTTCTCCGGCGAGCCCGTTTCCCGCAGCGATGCGCGCGAAGTGTCGGCCAACTGGGAGCCCTATCGGACCGTCGCCACCTGGTATTTATGGCGTAGTCTGGACCCGGTTCCGGTAGAATAGCGAAAAATTCGCCCAGCGCGAGGCTGGCCCCCGGGCCGCCCGCCATCCGGGCCATAACACGGAGGTACAATGACCAAGACAACTTTCCTCAATTTTGAGCAACCGATTGCGGAACTCGATTCCAAAATTGAAGAACTGCGTTTCGTGCAGGACGACTCGGCCGTCGACATCTCCGAGGAGATCGACCGTCTGGCCAAGAAGAGCCAGCAGCTGACCAAAGACATCTACGCCAAGCTGACCCCCTGGCAAGTGGCGCAGATCGCGCGCCACCCGCAGCGTCCATACACCATGGACTATGTGAACGAGATCTTCACCGACTTCCATGAACTGCACGGCGACCGCACCTATGCGGACGACCAGTCCATCGTCGGCGGCCTGGCGCGCTTCAACGGCCAGGCTTGCATGGTGATCGGCCACCAGAAGGGCCGCGATACCAAAGAACGCGCCATGCGCAACTTCGGCATGCCCAAGCCGGAAGGCTACCGCAAGGCCATGCGCCTGATGAAGCTGGCCGAGAAATTCAACCTGCCGATCTTCACCTTCGTCGACACCCCGGGCGCATTCCCCGGCATCGACGCCGAAGAGCGCGGCCAGTCCGAAGCCATCGGCCACAACCTGTACGTGATGGCGGAACTGAAAGTGCCGCTGATCGCCACTATCATCGGCGAAGGCGGCTCCGGCGGCGCGCTGGCGATCGCCGTGGGCGACCAGGTGCTGATGCTGCAATACGCCACCTACTCGGTGATCTCGCCGGAAGGCTGCGCATCGATCCTGTGGAAGACCAGCGAACGCGCGGCCGACGCCGCCGAAGCCCTGGGCCTGACCGCGCACCGCCTGAAAGCCATCGGCCTGATCGACAAGATCGTCTCCGAGCCGCTGGGCGGCGCCCACCGCGACCCGAAAGCCATGGCCACCATGCTCAAGCGCGCGCTGGCCGACTCGCTGCGCCAGTTCCACGGCATGAAAACCAAGGACCTGATCAACGCCCGCCACGAAAAACTGATGAGCTACGGCAAGTTCAAAGAAACCACGCCGCAAGAGTAATTCAGCGCGCTGCAACAGCGCCGCACCCCGGGGACAGCCGCGCCAGCGCCTGTCCCCGTTTGTCATCCGGAGTTCCCATGAAAAAGCAGCAAACCGCCACCCTTGCCAGCACCTACGCCCAGGCCCTGGCCACGGCGCAGCACGGCGGCCGCATCGCCATCGCCTTGAGCGGCGGCCTCGATTCCTCCGCGCTGCTGCACCTGGCGCACGCGCACGCGAAAGAGCAGGGCATCGCCCTGTACGCCTTCCACGTCCACCACGGCATCAGCCCCAACGCCGGCGCCTGGCTGGCGCACTGCGAACAGCAATGCGCGGCCCTCGGCGTCACTTTCGAAGCGCGCCGCATCACGCTGGAAAACGCGCGCAAGAGCGGCACCGAAGCGGCTGCCCGCAAGGCCCGCTACGCCGCGCTGGGCGCCATGTGCGCCGAACACGGCGCGAACCTGCTGCTGACGGCCCACCACCAGGACGACCAGGCTGAAACCGTGCTGCTGCAGCTGCTGCGCGGCTCCGGCACCGCCGGCCTGTCCGGCATGGACGCCGCCAACACCGCCCCGGAACTGCTGCTCAACCCCGGCCTGGTCATGATGCGCCCCCTGCTGCCGGTCTCGCGCAAGCAGCTCGAAGCCTACGTGGCCGAACATGGCATCGCCCACATCGACGACGAATCCAACGACGACCCGCGCTACGCCCGCAACGCGCTGCGCCACACCGTCATGCCCGCGCTGGCGCAATACTTCCCCGGCTTCCAGGAACGCTTCGCCCGCAGCGCCCAGCACGCCCAGTCCGCCCAGCGCCTGCTGACCGAACTGGCCGAGCAGGACCTGGCCGCTGCGCTGGACGGCGACTGCCTGCAAGTGGCCGCCCTGCGCGGCATGAGCACCGACCGCGCCTACAACCTGCTGCGCCACTGGTTCGCGCTGCGCGGCCTGAGCATGCCGTCCACCGCCTGGCTGTCCGAAATGCTGGCGCAGCTGCTCGAAGCGCGGCACGACACGCAAATGCTGGTGGTGCACCCCGAAGTGGACGTGCGCCGCCACCGCGACCGCCTGCACCTGATCCCCAAGCTGCCGGAAATCGCCGGCACCCGCGAAGACCAGTTCGACGACTCGCCCGGCCAGGACTTCCGCTGGAACGGAGAAAGTTCCCTGGAATTCCCCGACTACGGCGGCGTGCTGCACATCGAGCCGGCCGAGCAGGGCATCGACGCCGCCTGGCTGCGCAGCCAATACCTCACCATCGAGTTCCGGCGCGGCGGCGAGCGGCTCAAGCCGGCCGGGAACCGCCCCACGCGCGCCCTCAAATACCACTACCAGGCGCTGGGCATCCCGGCCTGGGAGCGCGGCCGCCTGCCGGTG
The DNA here is from genome assembly GCF_059567845.1 of Massilia sp. BGA-UO-ETr-WB1. Taxonomy (NCBI): domain Bacteria; kingdom Pseudomonadati; phylum Pseudomonadota; class Betaproteobacteria; order Burkholderiales; family Oxalobacteraceae; genus Massilia; species Massilia sp. BGA-UO-ETr-WB1. The sequence continues at coordinate 882,861 of NZ_JCAQOT010000025.1, forward strand.
CTCAAAACCCAGGCGCAATTGCTTTTTGCCGCCGGAATAGGCATGGACTGCCAGCAAGTGGGGCAGGGCGGCGGCGAACGTGTGGTTTTTCGCTGGGAATCAAAATAAAATTCGGTACTGCGGCGATTTAGTATGTCCATATGCCAATACTGTATGACGTCATAACTTTTTTGGCTTGTCGTTTCGCACTGCAACATGTAGAGTTACAAGCCCTCCCTTTTTTCAATCTTCGAGCGGAAACATCACTGTTATGGCTTTAATCGTTCACAAATATGGCGGAACGTCGATGGGATCGACCGACCGCATCAAGAACGTCGCGCGCCGCGTCGCCAAATGGCACGACGCAGGACACCAGATCGTCGTTGTACCGTCGGCCATGTCCGGCGAGACCAACCGTCTGATCGCGCTGGCAAAGGAAATTCAAAACCCGCCCGACCCGCGTGAACTGGACATGATCGCCTCCACCGGCGAGCAAGTCTCCGTGGGTCTGCTGTCGATGGCGCTGCAAGCCATTGGCAAGGCAGCGGTCTCCTACGCCGGCTGGCAAGTGGCGATTAAAACCGACTCCGCCTTCACCAAAGCCCGCATTCAATCGATCGACGACGAGCGCGTGCGCAAAGACCTCGACGCCGGCAAGATCGTCATCATCACCGGCTTCCAGGGCGTGGACGACAACGACAACATCGCCACCCTGGGCCGCGGCGGTTCGGACACCTCGGCCGTGGCGATCGCCGCCGCGCTGAAGGCCGCCGAATGCCTGATCTACACCGACGTCGACGGCGTGTACACGACCGACCCGCGCGTGGTATCGGAAGCGCGCCGCCTGAAGGCGATCACGTTCGAAGAAATGCTGGAACTGGCCTCGCTGGGCTCGAAAGTGCTGCAGACGCGTTCGGTCGAATTCGCGGGCAACTACCGCGTACCGACGCGCGTCCTGTCGTCGCTGACCGATCCGCTGATGGATCTCGCCACCGAAGCCAACTCCGGCACCCTGATTTCGTTTGAGGAAGACACCAACATGGAACAAGCAGTCATCTCCGGCATCGCCTTCAACCGCGACGAAGCCAAAATCACCGTGCTGGGCGTGCCGGACCGTCCGGGCGTGGCCTACCACATCCTCGGCCCGGTAGCCGACGCCAATATCGAAGTGGACATGATCATACAGAATCAGTCCGTGGACGGTAAAACCGACTTCACCTTCACCGTGTCGCGCAACGACTACCAAAAGGCGATCGACGTACTGGAAGGGCAGAAAGCCGAGATCGGCTACAGCACCCTGGTGGGCGACGCCAAGGTATCGAAGATCTCCGTGGTCGGCGTGGGCATGCGCTCGCACGTTGGCGTAGCGTCGCAAATGTTCCGCACCCTGAGCGAAGAAAACATCAACATCATGATGATTTCGACCTCCGAGATCAAGATTTCGGTACTGATCGACGAAAAGTACATGGAACTGGCCGTACGCGCACTGCACAAGGCATTCGAGCTGGAAAAAGAGTGAAAAAAAGATGGCCCGTTTCCTTGACCAAACGAGGGGTGGGCCAGTAAGATAGCGCTCGTCTGATCCGAAGCGGAAACGTGGAGGAAAAGGCAAATAGTTGAGTAATCAGCTAGGAGACGTGGCCGAGTGGCCGAAGGCACATCCCTGCTAAGGATGCATACGGCTTATACCTGTATCGTGGGTTCGAATCCCACCGTCTCCGCCAGAACAAATAAAAACGGGCTCCCCTGCGGGAGCCCGTTTTTATTTGTTCGGACGGAGACGGTGGGATTCGAAGACGGAGCCCCCTGGCGGGGGCGAGGCTATCCGAATCGCCCATCTGCTGCGCGCTACGCGCCGGCGCATGCGCCGGCCCCCGCGCGCCGAGGGCGCGCGACGCATGAATCCCCGAGTCCCCCAATATGATACGATCATTGCATATTACACAACGGGAGACGCCATGCCCCTCCACCGGATTGCCTTCGCACTTGCCCTCATAACAGCCTGCCTGCAAGCACCCGCCGCCGCACAAGCCGGCGCCACTGCGCCCCCAGCAAACCCCACAGGCATCGTCACCCCAGCCCCGCCCGGCACCCCAGCACCCCCCGCAGGTTTCGTCGTAGTCCAAACCACCTACCTGGAAAACATGGTCTCCGCGCAAAAGGCCACCCTGGAAGCCGTCGCCGCGACATCGCAAGCCGCCATCACCGCAGCCAAAGACAAAGAAGAATGGATGGTGAGACTGATCCAAACCATCGGCATCATCTTCTCCATCGTCGCGGCGATTCTCACCTACTTCGGCATCACCAAGTACGCCGAAGTAAGCAAGTGGCTGAAAGAAATCGAAGCCCTGAATAAGAAAGCGCGCGAAAGCAGCGAAGAGATGATAAAAAATGCGAAAAAAGTAGAGCGCGACGCCAAGTTGGTGGAAACGGCCGTCAAGGATTTTCAGATCAAGGAAAGCGCCTTGACTGCCAAGATAGAAAAGGCCGACCAGGCCGCCGATGCATTCGCCGAAAAGCTGAGCGAAATCGAAGAACTCTTCACGGGCATGCACTCGCAAAAGCTCATCCTGGACACCCTGCGCGCCAGCGACCAAAAGATCAAAGAAGCACATGCCGTACTGGACGAAACCAAGGCCCTGTATGGCATTGCCGAGAAGCACAAGAATGAGCGGGTGAAGTCCTACCTGGCGGCTTCGCTCTCGCTGATCTACATGTACGCAGAGCTATGGGAAGAGGCCAGCACGTACGGCAAAATCGCGCTGACCTGCAACCCCAGAAACTGGGACGACCGCGTCTACAATTTGGCCTGCATTTATGCTGTTAAATTCGACAAAATGCATAACGAAGCGGACAAACAGGAAGCCACCGCTCTCATCAGGCAGTACTTCGAAAAGGACGGAAAGGCATCGGTCGCGGCCGGCGATATCAGCGACGCCCTGGACGATACCGAGTTGCGCCCCATCAAAGATGACATCGAAACGATGGCGCTGGAGTACGGCAAAGCGTACGACGTGGCACGGATCTACGCCATCAGATTCCAGAAGCGGAATAACCCGGCCGACAAGCAGCAGGCCGTCAAACTGTTGACGCAGTATATTGAGCAGGGAAGAGCAAGCGGCGCCAAGGATGGCATCGCGCAGGCACTGGAGGACCAGGACTTCCTATCAATCAAGGTTGATATCGAAGCAATGAAGCACAGCGGATAGCAGGGTAGTAGCATGTACGGGGCGCGCACTTGCACGCCCCATTGCACCGGATTAGCAGCCTGGTTCTTTGATCATCATAAGGTCTACTCCTTAGTCCAATTCGTCAGTCACGACGTGATATCAAATCATAGCAGATAAAACTTCGCATAGTGTTACACGCCGGTGGCTCGACAGCCAGCACCAGCGCCTGCTGCGTTTTGCAAACAATCACCTTTTTGACGAATCCCGCGCGGCGGCTCGCATTAGGATGGCGGGCGAACATTCCGATAATAAGCGTAGGAGTAGACCTTGGTCCAGACGAATAATGCCCACCGCCGTGCCGCCCGGTCGCGTGCCCCATACCTCGGCAAGCTTGCCGCCGCCGTCGCCGTTGCCTGTGGCACGCTGGCCGGCGCGGCCCTGGCGCAGGAACTGGGCATCCCCCAGGCGTCCGACAGCGCGCGGCAGGCCGCCCAGGCCAAGGCAGGTTCGAGCCAGCCCGCGAACCTATCCACGCCGGTGTACCTGATGTCCAGCTTCACGGCCAGCGCGCCGAATGCGCTCAGCCTGTTCACCTCCGCCGACGGCGCCACCTTCACCACGCTCGCCTCAGAAACCTATACCGCGCCTCAGCCCTTGCTGCGCGACCCGTCCATCATCCGCCACAGCGACGGCTATTACTACGTGGTCCACACCAGCAGCGCGAACGGCGCGCGCTTCGGCGTCACCCGCTCGAAGGACCTGAAGACCTGGCAGCCCCTGCCTGAAGCGGCCATCAGCCTGCCCGGCGTGGCCGCCACCCGCGCGCCCGAATGGCTGCGCGGCCAGGACGGCAGCCTGAAGGTGGTGGTGTCACTGTCGCAGGACGGCGCCAAATTCGCCCCGCACATCCTGGAACCGAACGCCGACTTCAGCCAGTGGTCCGCGCCCAGGCCGCTGGCCGGCCTGCAAGGCTATCTCGACACCTTCGTGCTGGCGGCGGGCAAAGGCTACGCCGCCTTCGTCAAAAACCAGCAAACCGGCTACATCGAACTGGCCACCGCGGCAGAGCTGTCCGGCCCCTGGACGGTGGAGCGGAAGGGCGACTGGGCCGGCTGGGGCGCGGGCGGCGAAGGCCCGGCGCTGGTCAAACTGCCCGGCGGCGGCTGGCGCATCTACTTCGACGAGCAGGGCAAGCGCGCCTGGTACTCGGACGGCGACAGCACTTTCAGCCAGTGGACGCCGAAGAAGGAAGTCGGCGGCGTCTCCAGCGTGGCGCGCCACTTCACCGTGCTGGCCGAGGACCCGCAAGCCTACGCCCAGGCCACCAGGCCCAAGGGCCAGCCGAAAAATATCGCCTGGGACGAACACTCGCTGACGGTGGACGGCAAGCGCGTGGTGGTCTGGTCCGGCGAAGTGCATCCCTTCCGCCTGCCCAATCCATCGCTGTGGCGCGACGTGATCCAGAAGATGAAAGCGACCGGCTTCAACGGCGTGGCCTTCTACTTCGATTGGGGCTACCACTCGTCCGCGCCGGGCGTGTACGACTTCTCCGGCGTGCGCAACGTGGAGCGCGCGCTGCAGATCGTCGAGGAAGAGGGCATGTACATCATCGCCCGCACCGGCCCCTACGTGAACGCCGAACTGACCGGCGGCGGCTACCCCGGCTGGATGTTCCGCAACCGCGCCGAAGCCCGCACCGACGACCCGGTCTACACCGCCGCCACCGACGAATGGATGACGCAGATTAACGCCATCATCGCCCGCCACCAGGCCACCACCGGCGGCGGCAACGTCATCGCCTACCAGCTGGAAAACGAACTGGGCAAGGTCGAGCCCAAGCACGTGCGGCATATGGAGCACCTGGCCGCCAAGGCGCGCGCCGACGGCATCACCGTGCCGTTCTTCCACAACGCGGCCGGCCGCCTGCCGGACTGGGCGCCGAAAGGTTCCAGCGCGCCGTGGGCCAACTCCGGCCCCACCGACATGTACGCCTTCGACGGCTACCCCGGCGGCACCTGCAACGTGTTCGCCGACCCGTCCGGCCCCAACAAGGCGCCCGACTGGGGCATGCACGGCAAGCCCGGCCCGAAATCCGGCGCGCTCACGTCGCCGAAGACGCCCGGCTTCGCGGCCGAACTGGGCGGCGGCTGGTTCGACTACTGGGGCTCGAACGGCACCTACGACTGCACCGCGCAGCGCCAGGGCAAGGGCTACCAGCGCGTGTTCTACGGCACCAACCTGATCAACCGCATCACCATCCACAACATCTACATGACCTTTGGCGGCACCTCGTGGGGCTGGCTGGCCGGGCCGGTGGTGTACACCTCCTACGACTACGGCGCCGCCATCTCCGAAGACCGCGGCCTGCGCGAAAAAGCCTATGCGCTCAAGCAGCAGGGCATGTTCGTGCAGGCGGCCGAGCAGGCGCTGGCCGAGATGGACAAAGGGCCGGAGCTCAAGCCCAGCAACGGCAAGATCAAGGTCTATCACAACATCAACCCCAAGTCCGGCACCCACATCCTGTTCGCCGTGCACAACCCGTCCGATGCGCTGACGGATGACCGCGCCACCTTCGCGCTGGCCACCAGGGACGGCAGCTACCAGGTGCCGGTGCGCGTCAACGGCCAGGACGGCAAGCTGCTGCTGGCCTCCTACGCCATGGAACGCCAGCACCTGGTGTATTCGAACTCGGAAATCCAGACCCACTTCCGCAACGGCGAGCGCGACATCGTGCTGCTGCACGGGCGCGACAAGGAAGAGGGCGAAACCGTGCTGCGCTATGCGTCCGCGCCCAAGGTCGAAGTCCTGTCCGGCTCGGTTGCATCGGCCTTCGACGCCGCCAGGGGCGACCTCAAGCTGAGCTACGTGCACGACGGCCTGGCGCGTGTGCGCATCAGCGGCGGCGGCCGCGCGCCCATGCTGCTGTTGCTGGCCGACGAGAAAACCAGCTTCAACATGTGGCGCCAGGACACGGCAAATGGCGCGATGCTGGAACTGACCCCGGCGCTGGTGCGCTCGGCCAGATTCGACGGCGGCAAGCTGGCGCTCACCGGCGACACCAGCCGGGACGCGGCGCTGGAAATCTGGGGCCCGCCAGCGGCGGCCGTCACCTTCAACGGCGAAGCGCTGACGCTGACCGCGCAGCCGGACGGCAGCGTCAAGACCGGCACCGTCAAGGGGCCGGCCAGCATCGCCTTGCCGGACCTGGCCAAGCAGCCATGGACGCGCCGCATGGACAGCCCCGAAGCGCAGCCCGGCTTCGACGACAGCCAGTGGATCAAGGCCGACAGCCGCGCCTCCGCCGCGCAAACCTGGACTATGCCGGAACGCGGCCAGCCCACCTTGAGCATGAGCGACTACGGCTTCCACCACGGCGACGTGTGGTACCGCGGCCGCGTCAAGATCAGCGACCCGAAGACCAATCAGCTGGAGCTGTTCTACGGCGGCGGCGGGGCCGGCATGATCCAGGCCTGGGTGGATGGAAAATTCCTCGGCCAGGATGAAATGGACACCGGCCGCTCCTTCCCCGAAACCACCGACAGCGTGAAATTCTCCCTCGGCAGCCTGAAGGCGGGCGAGCACGTCATCTCCGTCATGGTGCGCAACAACTCGCACAACTGGAACCTGATGGCGGACGACTACCACCGCGAAGCGCGCGGCCTGATCTCGGCCTCGCTCACCTCGCGCGGCGGCAACCGCTTTGCCGTGCCGATCGAATGGCGCATCCAGGGCAACCAGGGCGGCGAAGCGATCGCCGACGTGGTGCGCGGCCCGCTGAACAACGGCGGCCTGTACGGCGAACGCCAGGGCTGGCACCTGCCCGGCAAGCAGGAGGGCAAGCAGGAAGGCTGGCAAACCGCCAAGCCCACCGACGCGCCGCCGGCCGCCGGCACCTACTGGCTGCGCACCGGCTTCGCGCTGGACCTGCCCAAGGGCCACGACGTGCAACTGGGCCTGGCCTTCGGCGACACCGGCAAGCCGCGCTCGGAGCGCAGCAACCGCGCGCTGATCTTCGTCAACGGCTGGAACATGGGGCAGTTCGCGGCCAACGTCGGCCCGCAGCGCACCTTCGTCATCCCGCCCGGCATCCTGAATCCGAACGGCCACAACACCATCGCGCTGGCGGTCACCACGGACGGCAAGGCAGGTAACGCGCTGGAGCCGGTCAAGCTGGTCAACCTGCGCACCGCGCGCGGCGGCGTGCCGCTGGATATCATGGCCGGCGGCGAGGTCAAACCCACAGCATCAGCGTATTCGCAGTAGCCTGCAGCGCCGGCACGCACTTCGCGCTGGCCTCGGCGCGCGAAGAGCTGGCCGTCATCATCGACACGCTCAGCGCGCCGATCAGGTTTCCGCGCCGGCTCTTCACCGGCACGGAAATCCCCCGGAAGCCGATCTCGTACTGGTTCTCCGTGAGCGCAAAGCCGGACTCGCGGATCGCCAGCAGCTCCTGGAACAGCTGCTGCTTGTCCGTCACGGTCAGGTGGGTATAGGCCACCAGCTGCACCCGCTCCAGGTAGGCGTGCAGCGCCTCGTCCGGCATGGCCGACAGCAGCACCCGTCCCGCCGTTGAAGCATAAGCCGGCAGCCGCGTGCCCGGCTCGAAGCCGGTGGTGAGCTGGCGCGGCGCGTTCACGCGGCTCACGTAGACCACATCGTCCCCCTCCAGCACCGAGTAATTGGTCGACTCCTGCAAGTCCGCCGTCAGCTTCTGCAGGTACGGCACGATGGCGCGCGGCAGCCGCGCAGAATCCAGGTAGGAGCGCCCCAGCGTCAGCACCTTGGCCGTGAGCCAGAACACCCGGCCGTCGGTGGCCGCCATGCCCGTGTGCACCAGGGTCAGCAGGTAGCGCCGCGCGGCGCTGCGGCTGATGCCCACCTTCTCGGCCAGCTCGGTCGCGGTCAGGCGCGCCGTATCGTCGTTAAAGGCGGTGATCACGTTGATTCCCGTTACCAGGCCGTCAATCAAATCCCGTTCGGCAACCTTTACATCCAGCAACTGCGGCTTTTTCATGTTTTGTGCGCTAATCGCGCAAGTGGGGCGATTGGCGCAGTATAGCCGGTTTTGACGGCTATTTTTGCATCCGTGCGCTTCCTATACTTGCCTCCACAAGTGAACGCAGGAGACCACCATGATCGTCAAAGAGCAGTTGCCGGAACCGCATAACCCGCTCGGCATCGCCGGCATAGAATTCATCGAATACGCCACCTCGCAGCCGCTGGCGCTGGGCGCGCTGCTGGAGCAGATGGGCTTTTCCGCCACCGCGCGGCACCGCTCGCGCGAAGTGACGCTGTACCGCCAGGGCGGCATGAACGTGATCGTGAACGCCGATCCGCGCGCGCTGCCGCAGGGCGAGGAAGCGGTGCAGTCCACCGTCATCAGCGCCATCGCGCTGCGGGTGCGCGACGCGGACGCCGCCTACCGCCACGCCATCGCCATGGGCGCCTGGGCCATCCAGACCCGCGCCGGCGCCATGGAACTGAACATCCCCGGCGTGCACGGCGCGGGCGACTCCATCCTCTACTTCGTGGACCGCTATACCGACTTCTCCATCTACGACGTGGACTTCAAGCCCATCGTCCACGCGCCGGCGCAGCCGCCGGCCATCGCCGGCCTGCATTTCTTCGGCGTGGTGCAAGCCATCGGCCAGGGCCGCAGCGCGGAGTGGGTGGACTTCTACCAGCAGCTGATGGACTTCCGTCCGCTGCCCGAAGGCCGCTATTTCGGCGTGGTGCAGAAGGGCACGCTGCTGGAAAGCCCGTGCCACAGCTTCTACCTGCAGCTGGTGGAACCGCCGGGCGGCGCCGGCGGCCTGCAATGGGAAGAGCAGTTGATCCGCGTCGGCATGGGCGCGCCGGACGTGCTGGGCGCCGTGCGCGAACTGCAGCAGCGCGGCATCGTCTTCGTCGACCGCGCGCCGGCCGGGCCGAGCGAGAAGGGCGCCATCACGCAGCTGTACCGGGGCGGCGTGAGCTTCGAACTGGTGGCCAGCCGCGACGGAGGCCGGCATGCTTGAGATTACCGGCGCCACGCGCATCTTCCCCGTGATCGGCTGGCCGGTCGAGCAGGTCAAAGCGCCCACGCTGTTCAACGCCTACTTCCAGCGTCATGGCATCGACGCCCGCGTGGTGCCGCTGAAAGTGCCGCCGGAGCGCTACATCGCCGCCGTGCGCCTGCTGATGGGCATTGAGAACGTGGGCGGCATCTTCGTCTCCATCCCGCACAAGCCCATGAGCGTGGACGCGGTGGACGCGGCCAGCAGCCGCGCCCAACTGGCCGGCTCCTGCAACGCCATCTACAAGGGCGCCGACGGCCGCACCATCCTGGGCGACCTGATAGACGGCGAAGGCTTCGTGCGCGCTTTCGACCGCACCCTGGCCGGGGCCCCGTTCGACTGGGCCGGATCGCGCGCCCTGGTGGTGGGCAGCGGCGGCGTGGGCTGCGCGGTGGCCGAAGCGCTGGCCGTGCGCGGCATGGGCGAAGTGGCCATCTTCGACACGCGCGGCGAGCAGGCCGCCGCGCTGCGCGCCCGCCTGCAGCAGGCCTTCCCTGCCTGCCGCGTGGCGGCGGGCCAGCCGCAGGCGGAAGGCTACGACGTGGTGGTCAATTGCACGCCGTTGGGCATGCATGCGGACGACCCCATGCCGATCGACCTGCGCGGCGTGTCGCCGTCCTGCGTGGTGGCCGACTGCGGCATGAAGATTGAGATGAGCAAGCTGCTGGTGGAGGCGCAGGCGCGCGGCTGCCGCATCCAGAAGGGCAAGGAGATGCTGATCGAACAGGCGCCGCTGTACCTGGCGCTGTTCGGCTGGCCCGGCGTGAACTCGGACGCATTCCGCGAACTGGAGGCATTATGAACCTGGCCAATTTCGGCATGGATAGCATCACGCTGGCCGGCCCGCTCGAAGCCAAGCTGCGCGCCTCGAAGGCGGCCGGCTTCTCGCAGCTGATGCTGTGGGCGAAGGACCTGGCCGGCCACCCCGGCGGGCTGGACGAAGCGGTGCGCGTGGTGCGCGCCAGCGGCGTGCGCGTGACCGGCATCCAGGTGATGCGCGACTACGAAGGCCTGGACGGAGCGCTGCACGACTACAAGCTCGATATCGCCAAACAGATGCTGCTGGTATGCCGGGCCGTGGGGGCGCCGCTGCTGATGGTGTGCTCCAGCACCTCCATCCACGCCAGCGGCGACATGGCCGGGATTGCGCGCGACCTGGCCAAGCTGGCCACGCTGGCGGTGCCGCTGGGCGTGCGGGTGGGCTACGAGGCGCTGTCCTGGGGCCGCCACGTGAACCAGTACCAGCAGTCGTGGGAAGCGGTGGAGCGCGCCGGCCACGCCAACCTGGGCGTGGTGCTGGACTCCTTCCACATGCTGGCCAACGGCGCCGACTGCACGGAGCTGGACGACATCCCCGCGCACAAGATCGCGCTGGTGCAGTTGTCCGACTACATGTGGCGCGAGCTGCGCAGCGCCGAGGAGCGGCTGGAAACGGCGCGCCACCTGCGCGTGTTCCCGGGCGAAGGCAGCCACGCCAGGGAACTGGCGGCCATGCTGCGCCAGCTGGACCGCAACGGCTACCGGGGCGACTACAGCTTTGAAGTCTTCAACGACGACTACCTGCAGTTCCCGCCGGACGTGGTGGCGCAGCGCGCCTACCGCTCCGCCAAGTGGGTGACCGACCAGGTGCTGCGCCGCAGCCTGGCGGTGCTGCAGGCAACCGCCGGCCACCCGGCCATGGCCTGAGGAGCAGCCATGGCGCGACCAACCATCCTGGTGCTGAACGGCCCCAACCTGAACTTGCTGGGCAGCCGCGAGCCCGGCGTGTACGGCGCCCACACGCTGGCCGACGTGGAACGCCTGTGCCGCGCGGCCTGCGAGGCGCACGGCTGCACGCTGGACTTCCGCCAGTCCAACCACGAGGGCGTGCTGATCGACGCCATCCATGAAGCGGGCGCCGCGCAGGCGGCGGGCACGCTGGCCGGCGCGGTGATCAACGCCGGCGCCTACACCCACACCTCGGCGGCGCTGCACGACGCCATCAAGGGCGCGCAGCTGCGCGTGGTGGAGCTGCACATCTCGAACGTGCATGCGCGGGAAGCATTCCGCCATCACTCGTATATCTCGCCGGTGGCGGCCGGCGTGCTGTACGGCTTCGGCGTGGCCGGCTACGGCCTGGCCATCGCGGGCCTGGCCCAGCTTTCGTAGCACGTATTTCGTAGCACGTATCCAAACCTATAACCATAAAACGAGACAATATGAGACACACGATTACAGCAGCCTGCCTGCTGGCGGGGACGGCTGTCCCTGCGCTGGCGCAAAGCGGCGTCACCCTGTACGGCACGCTGGACCAATACATCGGCTACATCCGCAGCAGCAGCGGCGCCCACATCACGGGCCTGAACGACGGCGCCATCCTGCGCAGCCGCCTCGGCGTCAAGGGCGGCGAAGACCTCGGCGGCGGCTACCGCGTGAACTACACGCTGGAGCAGGGCATCGGCGCCGACAGCGGCGCGGCGGCCGACAGCAGCCGCCTGTTCGACCGCCAGGCCTGGGTCGGCATCGCCACCCCGGCGGGCGAATTCCGCGCCGGGCGGCAGAACACCCAGGCCTTCTACATCGGCGGCGCCATCGACTACACCGAGCGCACCACCTTCGGCTCCATCTTCAACACCTTCGGCGTGCCCTCGCGCTACGACAACGACCTGTCCTACAAATCGCCGCGCATGGCCGGCCTGCAGCTGGACCTGCACTACGCGCTGCCCGAGAACGCCGCCGGCGCCAACAGCAAGGGCGTATGGCAGCTGGCGCTGGACTATCAGAACGGCCCCTGGCGCACCGGCTACGCCGGCGTGCTGGCCAGTCCGAACCGCGCCACCGCCACCGTGCAGGAGCGCATCGAGTACCACAACCTCTACCTGAATTACCAGTACGGGGCAGGGAAGATCTACCTGGCGGCGGCGCGCAGCAACAACAACACCGCCAACGGCAGCGGCCGCAACACCGGCGCGATTTTGAGCCTGGTGGGCAGCCCGAACAACGCCTTCGCCGGCACCGACGCCAACGCGCGGCGCTACTACAACCTGTGGGAGCTGTCGGCCGACTACCGCATCAGTCCCGCGCTGCGGGTGGGCGCCATGCTGGGCGGCGCGCACGACACCAGCGGCGGCGGGGCCGGCGCGCGCTCGGCCAACGTGGGCGGCTACTACGACCTGTCGCGCCGCACGCTGCTGTACGGCTTCGCCACCGTGATGAAGAACGACCCCAGCGCCGGCTTCCGCTTCAGCAGCTCGGCCGCGCCGTCCGCCAACCTGGCCAACGGCGACGTCAACGGCAGGCGCCTGACCGGGCTGCAGCTGGGCATCCTGCACCGCTTCTGATCCCGCACCAGACTACACTATCAAATTGGAGGAAGACATGAACACAGCAATCGCAGCGCAAGCAACGCCCGCAGAGGCGGAGCGCAAGACCCCGGCCGGACCGCATGACGCAGAGTCGATGGCCGCAACGCCGGCCGCCCCGAAGCGCTCGCCGCGCAAGGCCGCCTTCGCCAGCTGGATCGGCAGCGCCGTCGAATACTACGACTTCTTCATCTACGGCACGGCGGCGGCGCTGGTGTTCGGCAAAATCTTCTTCCCCGCCTTCAATCCCGTGGCGGCGACGGTGGCGGCCTTCGCCACCTTCGGCGTGGCCTACATCACGCGGCCGCTGGGCGCCATCGTGCTGGGCCACATCGGCGACAAATACGGCCGCAAGAAAGTGCTCACCTTCACGCTGCTGCTGATGGGCGTCTCCACCTTCGCGGTGGGCCTGCTGCCCACCTACAGCCAGATCGGCATGGCCGCGCCGGTGATGCTGGTGATATTGCGCATGCTGCAAGGCGTGTCGGCGGCCGGCGAGCAGGCCGGCGCCAACTCCATGACGCTGGAACACGCGCCGCCGCACCGGCGCGCCTTCTTCACCAGCTTCACCCTGAGCGGCACGCAGGCCGGCCTGATCCTGGCCACGCTGGTATTCCTGCCGATTTCCGCGCTGCCGGAAGAAGACATGCTGTCCTGGGGCTGGCGCATTCCCTTCCTGCTGAGCGCCGTGGTGGTGGCGGTGGGCTTCTGGGTGCGCCGCACCCTGCCTGAAACGCCCGCCTTCAAGGAAGAGGCGGCCGCGCCGGGCAAAGCCGCGCGCATGCCCATCGTGGAGCTGTTCAGCACCCACAAGGCCAACCTGGCGCGGGTGGTCTTCGCCGCGCTGGTGTCCGTCGTCAGCACCATCTTCAGCGTGTTCACGCTGTCGTACGCGGTCAACACCATGCACATCCCGCGCGCCACCATGCTCACCGTGCTGATCCTGGCCAACCTGATCGCGCTCGGCGCCATCCCGCTGTTCGCCGCGCTGGCCGACCGCATCGGGCGCAAGCCGGTGTTCATCTTCGGCGCGCTCGGCTCCGCGGTGCTGATGTGGCCCTACCTGTGGGCCATCGCCACCGCCAACGTGCCGCTGATTTTCGCCTTCGGCCTGCTGCTCTCCGGCGTGGTGTACTCGGCCGCCAACGGCGTCTGGCCGGCCATGTACGGCGAAATGTTCGACACCCGGGTGCGCCTGTCCGGCATGGCCATCGGCACGCAGATCGGCTTCGCGCTGGGCGGCTTCGCCCCCACCATCAGCGCCGCCATCCTGGGGCAGGGCGAGATGGGCTGGCTGCCGGTGGCGGTGTTCGTCAGCATCACCAGTGCGATCTCGGCGGTCTCGGTCGCCACGGCCAAGGAGACCTACCGGACCCCGATGCACGAGCTGGGCGCGTAGGCGAACAGTACGGCGTTGTTTTCGCGGCGAGTTGAGCGTACCGTACGGCGGCGCCAAGCAAACGCGCAAGCACTAAAGGCGAGTACGATCCCTTGACCAATCGGGAAGGTGCCATTACTATAGCGCTCGTCCTCACCGGTACGGCAACGTAACGGAGAGGCAATAGTTGAGTAATCAGCTAGGAGACGTGGCCGAGTGGCCGAAGGCACATCCCTGCTAAGGATGCATACGGCTTATACCTGTATCGTGGGTTCGAATCCCACCGTCTCCGCCAGAACAAATAAAAACGGGCTCCCCTGCGGGAGCCCTTTTTTATTTGTTCGGACGGAGCCGGTGGGATTCGAAGGGTTTGCGCGTGCCGCGCAAACCCTCTCCGAATCGCCCATCTGCTGCGCGCTATGCGCGCAGCCCCGCGCGCCGTGGGCGCGCGACGCTCGCGTCATCTACTGCGGATCCGCTGCGGCTGCTAAAATACCTGCAACCAACCCGCCAATCCGTTGCCTAACGCAGATGAAGCGCGACGACCGCCCCAAACCGCCAGCGAAGTCCGCCGGCACCCCCGCCCCCCAGGTCGAGCTCCCGCCCAGCAAGACCTGGATGCTATTCGCCATCGTCCTGTTCATCAACTACCTCATCATGAAATGGTACTTCCCCGGCACCGACGCGCCGGTGAACATCCCCTACACCGTCTTCAAACAAGAAGTCGCCAAAGGCAACGTCACCGCCATCTACAGCAAAGACGTCAGCATCGAAGGCAGCTTCGCCGCGCCGGTCGCCTGGCCCAGGGGCGGCAGCGCCCAGGCCGAGTCCCCCCGCCGCGCGGCCAAAACCTTCACCACCACGCTGCCAGCCTTCGTCGACCCCGGCCTCGAGCAATTCCTCATCGCCAACAAAGTCGAAATCAGCGCCGTGCCGCTGCGCAGCGACAGCGCGCTCGCCACGCTGCTGTACGGCTTCGGCCCCGCGCTGCTCATCATCGCCTTCTACGTCTGGCTCTACCGCCGTGCCGCGCAGCAGGGCGGCGGCATGGGCGCGTTGTTCGGCATCGGCCAGAGTAAGGCGCGCCGCTACGACCAGCAGCAAGGCGCCCGCACCACCTTTGACGACGTGGCCGGCATCGACGAGGCCGAAAACGAGCTGGTCGAAATCGTCGACTTCCTCAAAGACCCCGAAAAATACACCCGCCTGGGCGGCGCCGCGCCCAAGGGCGTGCTGCTGGTGGGCGCCCCCGGCACCGGCAAGACCCTGCTGGCCAAAGCCGTGGCGGGCGAGGCCGGGGTGCCGTTCTTCTCCATGAGCGCGGCCGAATTCGTGGAAATGATCGTCGGCGTGGGCGCGGCCCGCGTGCGCGACCTGTTCCGCCAGGCGCGCGAGCACCCCCCGCCATCATCTTCATCGACGAACTCGATTCCATCGGCCGCGCGCGCGGCCAGTTCGCCATCGGCGGAGCGAGCGAGCAGGAGCAGACGCTGAACCAGATCCTGACCGAGATGGACGGCTTTTCCAGCCGCGAAGGCATCATCGTGCTGGCCGCCACCAACCAGCCCGACGTGCTGGACAAGGCCCTGCTGAGGCCGGGCCGCTTCGACCGCCGCGTGGTGGTCAACCTGCCCGACAAGGCCGGGCGCGAAGCCATCCTGGCGGTGCACACGCGCAAGGTGCCGCTGGCGCCGGACGCCAGCCTGGCCGACCTGGCCGGCGCCACGCCCGGGCTGGCCGGCGCCGACCTGAAAAACCTCGTCAACGAAGCGGCGCTGCTGGCCGCGCGCCGCAACCGGAACGCGGTGCACCAGAAGGATTTCATGGACGCGCTGGAGAAAATCGTGCTGGGTCCGGAACGGCCCATCCTGCTGAGCGCGGCCGACCGCGAACGCATCGCCTACCACGAGAGCGGCCACGCCATCCTGGGCCTGCTGGTGCCCGGCTCCGACCCGGTGCACCGCGTCACCATCGTGCCGCGCGGCCAGGCCCTGGGCGTGACCTACCAGCGGCCGCAGACCGACCGCTACAACTACCCGGAAGCGTACCTGCGGGCCCGGATCATCGGCATGCTGGGCGGGCGCGTGGCCGAGACCATCGCCTACGGCAGCAAGACCACCGGCGCCGAGAACGACATCGAGCAGGCCACCGAGATCGCCAGGAATATGGTGACGCGCTGGGGCATGAGCGAGGAGCTCGGACTGGTCCAGCTGGCGCCGCGCCAGAATCCCTACCTGGGCGGCGCGGCCTACGCCGGCCCCAAGCCGTTCAGCGAGGAAACCGCGCGCCTGATCGACGTCAACGTGCAGCGCATCATCGGCGAGTGCCATGACGAGGCGTTGCAGCTGTTGAGCCGGCACCGCAAGGAGCTCGACGCGCTGGTGCACGCCTTGCTCGAGCGCGAAACCCTGGACGAACAGGACATCCTGGCGGTGACCGGCCTGCCGCCCGCGCCGGCGCTGGAAAGCCGCCGCCTTCAGGGCGGGACAGCCTGGGAAGATTGACATCTGTCGCTATCAGAATGATAATGAGAACCATTTTCATCTAGCCAGCCACGCACCTTCATCGACACCGTGCCAGCCAGCCATCGTTGCCCACACCCAGCGAGAGGTATCAGTGAAGTCGTCCAAGGTCATGCCGTTGATGGCGGCAGCAGCATTGTCGCAAGCACAAGCGCAAGCGCAGGAAGCAGTCCCCGGCGAGCCGGCCCCGCAAGCCGTCATCGTCTCCGCGTCCCGCTCCAACATGGAAGCGGCCAGGGCGCCGCAGACCATCGTCGTCATTAGGAAAGAAGAAATCGAACGGCAACTGGCGCTGTCGACCAACTCGTCGGATGTGCTGAGCAGCGTGCTGCCGTCCTACACACCGAGCCGCGGCAAGATGAACGGCTCAGGCGAAACCCTGCGCGGGCGCACGCCGCTGATCCTGATCGACGGCGTGCCGCAATCGAACCCCGTGCGGCCCACCGGCCGCGAGGCGCACACCATCGATTTCTCCATGGTCGAGCGGATTGAAGTCATCCACGGACCGAACGCCGTCAACGGCCTGGGCGCCACCGGCGGCACCATCAACATCATCACGCGGCGGCCGGAGAAGGGCAGCTTCAACCAGCACATCGACGTGCAGGCCACCACCCCGACGTCCGGCCTCGGCTCGGACGTGATGGGCTACAAGACCAGCTACCGCGCCAGCGGCCGCACCGACAAACTCGACTACCTGTTCGCGCTCGCCTACGAAGACCAGGGCCTGCACGGCGACGGCGCGGGCCGGGCCATCGGCGTGGACGTGACGCAGGGCGACCTGATGGACTCGCGCAGCTACGACGTGATCGGCAAACTCGGCTACCAGCTCGACGACAAACAGCGCCTGCAGCTCGCCGTCAACCGCTACAAGATCAAATCGAAGGCCAGCTATGTCGGCGTGGCCGGCAACCGGCAGCTGGGCATTCCCTCCACCTCGGTCGAAGGCACGCCGCCGGGAACGCCGGCCTGGAACGACGTATGGACCTCCAGCGTCACCTACACCCACGACGACCTGGCCGGCATGGAGCTGTCCGCGCTGCTGTTCAACCAGGAATTCGTCGGCCTGTTCGGCGCCGACAACTCCGCCACCTTCCAGGACGTGGCGATCGCGCCGAGGGGCACGCTGTTCGACCAGTCGCGTTCCGTGGCGTCCAAGTTCGGCAGCAAGGTAGGCCTGAGCAAAGCGGACCTGCTGGACAAGCGCCTGAAAGTGACGGCCGGCTTCGACACCCTCACCGACGAGGGCAAGCAGGACCTGTACGGCACCGGACGGACCTTTGTGCCGGAATCGAAGTACCGCAACCTGTCGCTGTTCGCGCAGGGCGAATTCAAACTGCTCGACCAGCTCACTCTGCACGGCGGCGTGCGCAGGGAAGACGCCGACCTGAAGGTGGACAGCTACACCACGCTGGCGGCCTACCGCAGCGTGCTGGTGCAAGGCGGCGCCATCAAGTTCAAGGAAACCCTGTTCAACGCGGGCGCCGTTTATACGCCGGTGCAGGACGTAAGCCTGTTCGCCAACTACTCCGAGGGCATGGGGCTGCCGGACATCGGGCGCGCGCTGCGCTCGATCAACACGCCGGGCCAGAGCATCGGCAGCATGCGCAACCTCGAAGCTATCCTCACCGAAGGCGTGGAAGCTGGCGCGCGCGCCCGGCGCGGCGCATGGGACCTCGAGGCCAGCTACTTCCAGTCCGACTCCGACTTCGGCGCCCGCGTGGCGCCGGTCAACGGCGTATTCGTGATGTCGCGCGAAAAGACCCGCCTGCGCGGCGTGGACGCCAGCATCGGCTACCGCATCAATGCCGCGCACCGCGCCAAGCTGGCCTACGCCTACACCAGGGGCCGCTACGACAGCGACAACAACGGCAGCCTGGAAGCGAAGCTGGACGGCCTGAACGTGGCGCCGAACCGGCTGATCGCCTCCTGGACCGCAAGCTGGAACGGCAAGCTGGCGTCCTTCGTGCAGGCGCAGCACGCTTTCCAGCAGAGTTTCGACGATCCGGCCAAGGAGTTCTCCGGCTACACGCTGGTGGACGCCAGCCTGAACTACAAGCTGCCACGGGGCGAGGTGCGCCTGGGCGTGGCCAACCTGTTCGACCGCGACTACATCACGTACTACTCGCAAAGCGCGCTGGTTGAACCGAGCCGTTATTTCGCAGGACGGGGGCGCAGCGTGACGCTGGGCTACTCGCTCGGCTTCTAAGCACGCCATGAGTCAAAGACCGCGTATCGATCTGGTGCTGCGCGTGCTGGGCGCCATCGGCGGCGGCTACGCGCTGACCGCGCTGACGGTGGCCACGGCCGCTGCGGTGCTGGCGCGCCTGGGCATGGTGAGGTCGGAAGCGGTGGTGCTGGCCGCCATGCTTGGTTTCATTGGCTACCTGGTGCTGCTGCTGTGGGCCTTCAGCGTGAAAAGCACGGCGCGGCTTTGGCTGGCGCTGGTGGGCGCTGCGGCCGTGATGGCGGCTGTGCTGCAGCTCGCGCGTTAGAGGAGGGTAAGTGGAAAAGAACTTCACAAAGTCCATGGCCTGGCTGCACACCTGGGCCGGCGTGGTGATCGGCAGCCTGCTGTTCGCCATCTTCTGGATGGGGAGCCTGAGCGTGTTCGACCGCGAGATCGACCGCTGGATGATGCCGGACACGCGGCTGGCGGCGCAGCCGCACGGCGCTTACTCGCTCGACCGCATCGCAGGCCTGGCCGGTAGCGTGGTGCCGGCGAAAGCGAGCCAGTGGCGCGTGGACTTGCCGACCGAACGGGTGCCGGTGCTGCGCTTCTCCTACCGGACCGGCGCGGGCGACAGCACGGTGCGGCAGATCGACCCGGCGCGCAACGCCTTCCTGCCCGACCAGGGCACCAAGGCCGGCAGCGGCTTCATCTTCCCCTTCCATTTCAGCCTGCACCTGAAGTGGATGGACCTGGGCGAGTGGCTGGTGGGGCTGGCCGCGATGGCGATGCTGGCGCTGCTGGTTTCCGGCGTCATCATCCACAAGAAAATCTTCTCGCAGTTTTTCACCTTCCGGCCGCACAAGCGCCTGCAGCGCAGCAGCCTGGATCTGCACAACCTCACCGGCGTGATCGGGCTGCCGTTCCATTTCGTGATGACGCTCTCGGGCCTGATCATCTTCATCGGCATCTACTTCCCGCAGGCGCACTGGGGCGTCTACGGCGCCGGCAAGCAGGGCAAGGCCGCGTACACCGCCGAGGACCTGGGCCGTTACAGCCGGCCCAAGGCCAACGCGCCCGGACAGCTCGCGTCGCTGGACGCCATGGCGCTGCGCGCCGAGCGCGAGTGGGGCGGCGGGCGCCCGTATTTCGTGCGCGTGTGGCATCCGGGCGACGCCAACAGCTATGTCGAACTGCGCCGTTCCTATGCGCGCGACATCACCATGAATCTCGACCAGATCTATTTCGACGCCGCCAGCGGCGACGTGCTGCACCGCTTCGAGGCGGCGCCTGTCAGGACGGTTCAGCGCTTTATTTCGGGTATGCATTTCATCCAGTTTCAGCACTGGCCGCTGCGCTGGCTGTACTTCCTCGCCGGACTCTCCGGCTGCGTGCTGATCGCCACCGGCTTCCTGTTCTGGCTGGAAGCGCGGCGCAGCAGGCACGCGAAGCAGGGGCTGGCCGGCGTGCGCGTGGTGGAAGGTCTCGCCATCGGCAGCATTACCGGCATCGTGATCGCAACGCTGGCCTTTTTTGCGGCCAACCGGCTGCTCCCGCTGGGGGCCACTTTCGCCGGCCAGGAGCGCGCTGCGCTCGAGCAGTGGGTGTTCTACCTCGTATGGCTGGGAAGCTTCGCGCACGGCTGGTGGCGGCCCGCCGCCGCGTGGCGCGAACAGGTCCGGGCGATCTGCGCGCTGGCGCTGGCCTGCGTGCTGCTGAACGCCGCCACCACGGGGGACCATTTGCCGCATGCGCTGTGGTCTGGCAAGTGGGGCGTGGCCGGGATGGACGGCTTGCTGCTGGCGCTGGCGCTGCTTGCTGCATGGACGGCAAGGCGGCTGGCGGGCAAGATCAACGCAAACGCCAAGGCGGAGCAGGGGCCAGACGTGCAGTCCGGCGCACCTGCGATAGGGGCGCAACCATGATGGCCGCGCTGCTGTTGGCCGCAGCCTGCCTGGCGGCCTACTGCGGCTTCGCCTGCCTGGCATTGGCCATGCCGGAACACTGGGCGCGGGCCAGCGGACAGGAATGCGGCGTGTCGCCGCACCGGCGCCGCTTGCGCCCCTTCGGATTCGGCCTGCTGGCCGTCGCCTATCTGCTCTGCTTCTGGCGGGACGGCGCGGGTTTCGGCACCTTGCTGTGGGTGGTTCTTGGAGCGGCCGCCGCCATGGCGATCGCGTTCACGTTGACTTGGCGGCCAACGCTGCTGCTGCCCACGGCGCGGCGATGACGGCTGTCCGGCGCCCGTAATAACTACCTCCGCAACGATTCAAGCAAATCCCAGCCGGCTGCCCATTCCCCCAGCCCGCTGGCCGCGTTCAGATGCCCGTGGTTTCCCGCATGGTGGACCCGGCTTCCCCAGGCGTTCGCGCAACGGTCAGTGAGCCCGGCGTTCGCATACGGATCATCGCCGCTGGTGACGATGATGCTGGGGAAGGGCAAGCGGATCTCCGGCAGCGGCGCGAAACCCCGCGCCTCGGACGGGAAGGCCGGCCCGTGCGGGTCCGGCAGCGCCACCAGCAGCGCCGCGCCGGCCGCGCCGGCAGCCGGATTACCGGACCGCGCAGCCCAATGCGCCACAGCCAGGCACCCCAGGCTGTGCGCCACGATAACCGTGCGCGGACCGAGCCGCCGCACTGCGCGGTCGATCGCGTCGCTCCAGTGGCCGCATTCGGGATGATCCCAATCCTCGACCTCCAGCCTTTCAAAGCCCGGATTGCGGCGCTGCCAAAGAGTTTGCCAGTGGTTTTCACCGGAGTTGTTAATGCCGGGGACGATCAGGACGGGAGTATGCATGGCGGCCAGTGAGAGTGGTTGACGAGCTCCAGTATGCCAACTATGCTGCGGTGGCTACAGGGGAAAACCATTGAATTCATCACCATCCAGCAGGATTCCAAAGGAATTCAAGGATATTCGCAAATGAAAACAAAGCCGGCGGTGGACCGCCTCGACAGCCGCATCCTCGGGCTGCTGCAAACCAACGCGCGCATGAGCAATACCGAGATCGGCAAGCGGATCGGCCTGTCGCAGCCGGCGGTGACGGCGCGCATCCAGCGGCTGGAGGAATCCGGCGTGATAGAAGGCTACGGCGCCCGCATCGACGCGCGCCGCGCCGGCCTCGGCATCAGCGCGCTGGTCCGGCTGAAAACCACCCACAGCCGGATAGCCGACTGCCTCGCCAAATTCCAGGCCATGCCCGCCATCGTCGGCGCCGACAGGATCACCGGCGAAGACTGCTTCATCGTGCGCGTGACGGTGGCGGAAATGAGCGCGCTGGAAAGCGCCATCGACGAACTGGCCAGCCTGGGCGCGGTGACAACCTCCATCGTGCTGGCCAGCTACCCGCCCAAGCCCCTGGCCATTCCCGTGGAAGAGTAGGCGGCGGGCCGTGTGGGCGGGCTGTGGCCACTTCGGCTATCATACCGCCCGGTCCGCAATATCACCGCCAGCCTGTCTTGCGTGTAGAAGTATTGTTGGAATGTAAACGCAAGCAAGGGATGGCGATGAATGTAGCAGTACGCACGGGTCCGGCCGCAGCGGCCCCGGCACAATTTGGCCTGATTAACCTGTTGAAGGCCGGCGCCGCGCAGCTGATCGTGCTGCACCACCTGGCCTTTTACGGCCCCATGGCCGACCACGCGCGGGCTCTGATGCCCGAGCTGATCGGCTGGCTCGACGAGCACGCCCGCATCGCCGTGCAGGTGTTCCTGGTGGTGGGCGGCTTCCTGGCGGCCAAGTCCCTGTCCCCGTCCGGCCGGCCCGGCATGGCCGCGCCGCTGCATGCCGTCTGGCGCCGCTACGCCAAGCTGGCCCCGCCGTTCCTGGCCGCCGCACTGCTGGCCGCGGGCGCCAACGCGCTGGCCAGCGCCTGGATGACGCACGGCTCCATCTCCGCACCGGCCAGTCTCGGCCAACTGAGCGCGCACGCGCTGCTGCTGCACAGCGTGCTCGGTTACGAATCGCTGTCGGCCGGCGCCTGGTACGTCGCCATCGACTTCCAGCTGTACGCGGGCATGGTGCTGCTGCTTTGGCTGTCCGGCCGCCTGGGCGGCGATGGCCTGAGCACCTGGCTGATGCCGGCCGTGATGCTGGCCGCCGTCAGCAGCTCGCTGCTGTACTTCAACCTGGACAGCGACTGGGACAACTGGGCGCCGTACTTCTTCGGCAGCTACGGCCTCGGTGTGCTCGCATGGTGGGCCAGCGACGCGAAGCGCAAGCCGGGCGCGGTGGCGCTGCTGCTGGCGATGCTGGTGCTGCCGACGCTGGCCGCGCTGGTGCTGGAGTTCCGCGTCCGCATCGCCGTGGCGCTGGCGGTGGCCTGCGCGCTGTTCGCGTTCGGCCGCGCCAGGCTGGCCGCCGACGCCGGGCGCGCCTGGCAGCTGGTCAATTACCTGGCCAAGACCTCGTACGCCGTGTTCCTGATTCACTTCCCGGTCAGCCTGATCGTGAACGCAGCCTTTACGCGCTTCGTTCCGGCGGAACCGTACTGGCAGGCGGCGGGCATGGCCATCGCCTGGGGCGCCAGCCTGGTCGCCGGCGCCGCCTTCCACCGCTGGGTGGAGCTCCCGCTGGGCCGGATCGTCAAGCTGGCGGCGCAGCATGTCTACGCGCGCCCCGTGCCGGCTTAAGCGGGGCAGGG
Organism: Massilia sp. BGA-UO-ETr-WB1; assembly: GCF_059567845.1. NCBI lineage: Bacteria > Pseudomonadati > Pseudomonadota > Betaproteobacteria > Burkholderiales > Oxalobacteraceae > Massilia > Massilia sp. BGA-UO-ETr-WB1. The sequence goes on from NZ_JCAQOT010000025.1 coordinate 906,113, forward strand.
CGGGGCGATCCCGCGAATGCCCCCTATAATGGCGGCTCACAGACCACACTGAGACGCCATGCCCTGGGACTACCCGCAAGCCTACACCCTGCCGTTACAGCCGCAAGCGCAAGACATCGACGGCCTGCAGCACACCAATAACGCCGTCTACGTGCGCTGGTGCGAGGCGATAGGCTGGTCCCATTCCGAAGCGCTGGGGCTGGCGCTGGCCGACTACCACCGCCTCGACCGCGCCATGGCCATCCGCAGCGCCTCCTACGACTACCTGCAAGCCACGCGCCTCGGCGAGCCGCTCACGCTGGGCACCTGGCTCACCGCCAGCGACGGCAAAATGACCATGGAGCGGCGCTTCCAGCTGATCCGCAACAGCGACCAGGCCACCGTGCTGCGTGGCCGCTGGGAACTGATCTGCGTGGACATCAGCGCCGGCCGCGCGCGCCGCTTCCCGCCCGAGTTCAGCGCCATCTACTTGTCCGCCATGGTGGATCCAGCTGGCGCGCAGTAGTGCAGCCCGATCTCATCGCCATCCCTTCCGGCACCATCGCCATGAAGGACGACAGGACCGGCCGCCGCGTAGCCTTCGCCGGTGCGGACGGAGCGCCATCTGAAGCTGCCCAACCCATGGGGCTTGCACGATATGCTGGGCAAAGTGTGGGAATGGTGCGCCGACCCGTACGACCCCGAGGTCTATGGCGACTACCGCGTGTTTCGCGGCGGCGGCTGGGCCGACAAGGAGCGCGGCTGCCTTGCCGCCAACCGGCGCCGCAGCCATCCGACCTTTGCCATCGACGATCTTGGTTTCCGCATCGCCCGGACCCGTTGTTGTCCTGGGAATAACAATCTCGTACACTGAGTTATTCCGACCCGATTCACGACCGCTATCAATTCTCCAAAAGGAGCACCATGGCCAAGTACCTGATCTCTTTCCCAAGCGCAGCGATGGTTGTGCCTGATGATGAAATGGAAGCGGTGGGCCGCGCCGCACACGCAGTGATTGATGAGGCGAAAGCCGCCGGCGTTTACGTCTTCGCCGGCGGAATCGACGAGGGCGTACCGCCCCTACTCGTTTCTGCTGACGGCGCGGTTGCAAAGGGCGGCTACCCTTGGGCGCCCACGCTGGACGGCGGCTTCGCCGTGTTGGAACTGCCTACGCGCGACGACGCCATCGCGTGGGCGGCGCGCCTCGCCAAGGCCTGTCGCTGCGATCAAGAACTGCGTGTCTTCGGGTTCGACCCGCAGTCCTAAGAGCAGCAATCGGCCGACTGATCTTTGCCATTATGGGAAGCTCAAGTCCAGACCGATCATCCTGCCAAGAGCGAAGGTGACGACCCCCAGGCCCAGGAGCAATAGCAGGAAGGCTGCGGCCACCTTGCCGCCCGCGCGTAGCACCGCGCGCTTCTCCATCTCCTTGCCCTTCTCCTTCGTCCCTTGGTCGTAATGCCACTTGATAGCGAAGTACATGCCTATGCCGAGCACGAGAACCTTGAAAGTAACTAAGACTACGGGGATCCATTCCATCATTTTGCGTATTTCCAGGTTAATACTTGACGCTATCTATCGTGAGGAGCACTACCTCGATACTACACAAAAGCAATTTCCATACATCGGGACAAAATGTCCTAGTCGAAAAGTGCTGACTACAGCGGCAGGGCGGTCTCGTACTTCACTTCGCGCAGCGCCACGCTGGTGTTGACCTGCGAAACGCCGTTCAGCTTCACCAGCACGTTGTGCAGGAAGTCATGGTAGCCGTCCATGTCCGCCACCACGATCTTCACCAGGTAGTCCGCATTGCCGGTGGTCTCGTAGCACTCCACCACCTCCGGCCGCAGGCGCATCGCTTCCTCGAAATTCTTCACCGCGCCTTCCTCGTGCCGCGCCAGCGTGATGTTGGCCATGCACACCACCGACAGCCCCAGCTTGCGCCGGTCCACCAGCGCCGTGTAGCGGATGATGTAGCCGTTGTCCTCCAGCTCCTTCTGGCGGCGCCAGCACGGGCTGGCCGACATGCCGATCTTCTCGGCCAGTTCGTTGGACGAGATGCGGGCGTTCTTTTGTAGTTCAGATAAGATCTTGAGCGAGGCCGCGTCCAGGGAATCGTTTTTCATTTTTCAGCGGTTTTGAGAAAGAAAAAACCTATTCTAATGCTTCCGGGCGTGAGAATAGGAGTAATATTTCGGTCTGTGCGCCATATCATTTCTCGCACTATAAGTCCTTAATGCGAGACAGAACAATGAATTCAATGACCTTGCCGGCCTCCATCCAGCCCGCGCTTGCGGACCCCGACTACGCTCTTTCCGACAACCTGACCCGCACCCAGGGCCGCGTGTTCCTGACCGGCACCCAAGCGCTGGTGCGCCTGCTGTGCATGCAGAAGATCTGCGACGACGCGCAAGGCCTGAGCACGGGCGGCTTCGTCAGCGGCTACCGCGGCTCGCCGCTGGGCGCGGTGGACCAGGAGCTGTGGCGCGCGTCCAAGCTGCTGGCAAAGCACAACGTTGAATTCCTGCCCGCGATTAACGAGGAACTAGGGGCCACGGCGGTACTGGGCTCGCAGCAGGTGGAAGCCGACCCCACCCGCAAGGTCGATGGCGTGTTCGCCATGTGGTACGGCAAAGGCCCGGGCGTGGACCGCGCGGGCGACGCGCTCAAACACGGCCACGTGTACGGCTCCTCGCCGCGCGGCGGCGTGCTGGTGATCCTGGGCGACGACCACGGCTGCGTGTCCTCTTCGATGCCGCACCAGAGCGAGCAGGCACTGATCGCGTGGGGCATGCCGGTGATTAACCCGGCCAACATCCAGGAGTACCTGGAGTTCGGCCTGTACGGCTGGGCGCTGTCGCGCTATTCGGGCGCCTGGTCCGGCTTCAAAGCCATTTCCGAAACCGTGGAAGGCGGCGCCGTGGTGGAGCTGCCGCCGTTGCCGCAGTACGTTACGCCCACCGACTACACCGCGCCGCCGGACGGCCTGCACAACCGCTGGCCGGACTTGCCGGGCCTGGCGCTGGAAGTGCGCATGGCGGAGAAGCTGGAAGCGGTGCAGGCCTTCGCCCGCGCCAATTCCATCGACCGCATGGTGGTGCCCGCGCCGGGCGCCAGCATCGGCATCATCAGCGCCGGCAAGGCCTATCTCGATTTGCTGGAAGCGCTGGAGCGCCTTGGGCTGCCTTTGAGCCGCCTGGAAGAAATGGGCGTGCGTCTGTACAAGCCGGGCCTGACCTATCCGCTGGAGCGCACCCGCCTGGCGGCGTTCGCGGAGGGCCTGCAGGAAATCCTGGTGGTGGAAGAGAAGGGCGCGGTGATCGAGCAGCAGGTGAAGAACCTGTTCTACAACCTGCCGCAGTCCGAGCGTCCCGCCGTCATCGGCAAGACCGACCAACACGGCCACGCGCTGCTGTCCGCGCTGGGCGAGCTGCGGCCGTCGCGCATTGCGCCGGCGCTGGTGCAATGGCTGGCGCCGCGCTATCCGGCGCTGGACCTGCAGCGCATGCTGCCGGACTTCTGCGCCGCCGAGCTGCTATCCAACAGTGCGGACAGCATCAAGCGCACGCCGTACTTCTGCTCCGGCTGCCCGCACAACACCTCCACCCGCGTGCCGGAAGGCAGCCGCGCCATGGCCGGCATCGGCTGCCACTTCATGGCCACGTGGATGAAGCGCGACACCAACTACCTGGCGCAGATGGGCGGCGAGGGCATCAGCTGGGTGGGTTCCTCGCGCTTCGTGGGCGAGAAGCACGTGTTCCAGAACCTGGGCGACGGCACCTACTACCATTCGGGTTCGCTGGCGATCCGCCAGGCGATTGCCGCGCGCACCAACATCACCTACAAGATCCTGTACAACGACGCGGTGGCCATGACCGGCGGCCAGCCGGTGGACGGCACGCTGTCCGTGCCGCAGATCGTGCAGCAGGTGGTGAGCGAGGGCGCGAAGAAGGTGGTGGTGGTGACCGACCAGCCGGAGAACTACCACGGCGTAGCGCTGCCTGCGGGCGTGACGGTGCACCACCGCAGCGAGCTGGATGCCATGCAACGCATGCTGCGCGAGATCGCGGGCGTGACGGTGCTGGTGTACGACCAGACCTGCGCGGCCGAGAAGCGCCGCCGCCGCAAGAAGAACAAGCCGGAAAAAATCGTATTCCCCGACCCCGCACGCCGCATGGTGATCAACCCGGCGGTGTGCGAAGGCTGCGGCGACTGCGGCGTGCAGTCCAACTGCCTGTCCATCCTGCCGCTGGAAACGGAACTGGGCCGCAAGCGCCAGATCGAGCAGTCATCCTGCAACAAGGACTACTCCTGCGTGGAAGGCTTCTGCCCGAGCTTCGTATCGGTACTGGGCGGCACGCTGCGCAAGCCGGCCAGCGTGGCGCTCACACTGGCGGACCTGGAACAGGCGCTGGGCCGCTACCCCGCGCCCGCGCCGCACGCGCTGGACAAGCCGTTCGAGATTCTGGTGGCGGGTGTGGGCGGCACCGGCATCGTGACGGTTGGCGCGCTGATCACCATGGCCGCGCACCTGGAAGGCAAGGGCGCCTCCACGCTGGACTTCATGGGCTTTGCGCAGAAGGGCGGCGCGGTGCTGTCGCACGTGCGCGTTGCCGCGTCGCCGTCGGCCTTGAACCAGGTGCGCATCGACCTGCAACAGGCGGACGCGGTGTTCGCCTGCGACCTGGTGGTGGCGGCCATGCCGGACAGCCTGTCCGTGATGCGGCGCGGCCACACGCAAGTGGTGGCCAACGAGCGCGAGATCCCGACGGCGGAATTTACCCGCGACCGCGATGCATCCATCAACAAGGAAGGCCTGCTGGAAAAGCTGGCGTCGGCGGCGGGTGCCGACCGTGTGCTGCAGCTGGACGCGCAGGAAATCGCCGCGCGATTCCTCGGCGATCCGATCGGCGGCAACATCCTGCTGATGGGCTACGCGTGGCAAAAAGGGCTGGTGCCCGCCGGCCTGGAAGCGCTGATGCGCGCCATTGAGCTGAACGGCGTCGCCATCGACATGAACAAGCGCGCCTTCATGCTGGGCCGCCTGGCCGCAGCCGACAGCGACGCGCTGGCGCGCCTGGCGCAGCCGCAGCAGAAGGTGATCCAGTTCGCCGCGCCCAAGTCGCTGCCCGAGCTGGTGGCCTTCCGCGTGGACTGGCTGACCAAGTACCAGAACGCCGCCTATGCGCGCGTGTACGCCGACGCCGTGGCGGCAGTCGAGCACCGCGAAATCGCCCTGGAAGGTGCGGACTCGAAGCGCGCGCTGAGCAAAGCCGTGGCGCGCAACCTGTTCAAGCTGATGGCCTACAAGGACGAATACGAAGTAGCGCGCCTGCACGCCGACCCCGCTTTCCGCGAGCAGATCGCCGCGCAATTCGAAGGCGACTACAAGCTCGGCTTCCACCTCGCGCCGCCGCTCCTGGCGCGCAAGAAGCCGGGTTCGGACGTGCCGGTCAAGATGGCATTCGGCGGCTGGATGATGAAGGGCTTCGGCGGCCTAGCGCGCCTGAAAGGCCTGCGCGGCACGCCGCTGGACGTATTCGGCTACACGCACGAACGCCGCCGCGAGCGCGCCCTGCGCGACCGCTACCTGGCCTTCGCTCGCGACCTGTCGGCTAGCCTCAAGCCGCACAACAAGGCCGCCGCGCTGAAGCTGGCGCAACTGCCGGAACAAGTGCGAGGCTACGGCCACGTCAAACTGGCCTCGATGGACCAGATGGACGCGGCCTGGCAAGCGCGCATGACGGAGTTCCGAACCCCGGCCACCTTCGAGCTGAAGCGGCAAGCCTGAACCGCACCAGAAGCGGGGTCAGTTCCAGAAGCGGGGTCAGTTCCGGCATCACGCCAGAGAAGCGGGGTCAGTTCCGGCATCACGCCATGAGCTGATCCTTACTCCACTTGAGCTCGTGTCGCAATGCCGGACCTGACCCCGTCCCGCGCGTCCCGCTTGAGCTCGTGTCGCAATGCCGGACATGACCCCGTCCCCGTGATGAGCTGATCCTGAAGCGGGGTCAGTTCCGGCATCACGCCATGAGCTGATCCTTACTCCACTTGAGCTCGTGTCGCAATGCCGGACCTGACCCCGTCCCTTGACCCCGTCCCTGTGACCCCGTCCCGCGCGTCAAACTGGCCGCGATGGACCAGATGGACGCAGCCTGGCAGCAGCTTCAGCCGGTATTTTGGCACCGCAATCCGTGGAGCTGAAGCGGCGAGCCTGATTGGTCAACGGGCCGTGCCGCGCGCCGGGAAGTAGGGGCTTTCCGGCGGTCCCAGATAGCTTGGCTTGAGGCCGCCCGTGTTGACCACCAGCCGCTGCAGCACGACCCCCGGGTCCAAGGCCCAGAACTTCAACGTGTGTTTGCCAGCGGACCTTACCGTGTGCGTGCTGGAGAACCTGGCCACACCGTCGGACACGATCTTACGCCAGTGTTCTTCCGATTCATCCGCGTGGATATTGATCACCTGAGGCGCTTCATCGTCGAAGGAAATCCCGTAGCGGAAGCCGCCTCCCGGGGAGAATTTCAGCGTCGGGGCCAATACCGCTTCAACCTGGAGCTTGCCGGGGTTAAAGATATTCACGGTATATTGCAGCTGCATGCCGTCGCGCAGATCGAGTGCCCCCGCATGCGCGGGCGACACGGTCATGCCGGACAAGGTATGGCCATAGTCCGGAATCTTCAGCCAGCGCCGGCCAGACGCGCCCGCCGCCGCGGTGTAATGCTCCGCTTCGATGGCGATCACGCCGCGCGCTTCCACATGCCCGGTGGCCTGTTCCGGCCGCAGCGCGGCAGGGTTGTGGACGGGGACGGCCACCTTCACGCTGGCCTTGTCCGGCCCTGTCACCGTTAATTCCGCGCGGCTGTCGCCCAGCGGCACCTTGTCCCACTGAACGTCGACTTCCACCAGCTGCGTTTTCTCGACGGTTCCACCGCTCGTGCTCAGGCGTACCCATGGCTGGTTGGCGGAAATGCTGAACGAGAATGGCGCGCTTGAACGGTTGAACAGTTCGATGCGTCCTGCCTGCTTCTGGAACACGTCCAGCTGTGGCAGCACCAGCGGTTTGATCGGGAATACCGGCCATGATACGGCATTGCCTTCGACGGCTATCCCCATCTGGTCGCTGGGGTGGATGCCGTTGGGGGCAGCCAGCTCGCCATTGACGGGAACGCGCAATTCGCTTACTGCCGGCATCACGTCGCGGTAGGGCTGGTCCCAGTTGGTATAGCCGAAACGGGTTTGCGACATCATATGCTTCCACTTCCCGCCGCTGATGTCCTGCTGGTACTTGCGCGCCAGTTCCGCGTCGTTGGCAAACAGCGCGCGCACCCTGGCGGCCATGTCGTTGGCGGTAATCCTGCCTTGGTTCGCATAAAGGCGGTTCATGCCGGCGCTGACATACATGTCCAGCGCGTTGGCCGAAGCGCGCACCGGGTACTCCACCAGCTGGAAGAACGCGTCGCGTTGCTGTGCCGGCAGGGCTGCGGCGAGGCGCCGCGAACGCTCAGCCAGGCCGTTGTAGGCGCTCACCACGCGTTCCGCCTCCCGATAGTTCACCAGGCTGTAGGTCGCCGGATCGAGCTGCTCCGGGCGGCGCCGCGCGTTGAAGCGCGTGTACTGGTTGACGATATCGGCAATCTCGCCCGCGTGAACAGCGCCGAACTCGCGCGCGGCCCACTGGTTCAGGTAGTCGCCCAGGCGCTCGGCCGGCCAGGCCTTCGGGTCCCAGGCATAGGTGAGGAAGAATTCGGTCGGTATTTCCATCGGCTTCAGGTCGCCGACATTCACCACCCACATGCGGTCCGCTCCGAACTCGCTGGCCAGGTTCATCTGTTCCCACACCTTGGAGATCTGGGTCACGTTAAGCCACTTGTAGGAGCGAGGTACGCCCACATAGTCGAAATGGTAGTAGATGCCGGCGCCGCCGCTGCGCTTGCGCTCTTCCGCCGTCGGCAGGCGCCGGATGTTGCCCCAGTTGTCGTCGGACATCAGCAGTAGCACGTCGTCGGGCACGCGCATGCCTTTGTCGTAATATTCCTGCACTTCCTTGTACAGCGCCCACAGCTGCGGCACCTTGGCCGGATCCTTGTTCCATTCGGCTGCAATCAGCTTGCGCTGGTCGTTCACGATGCCTTGCAGCAGCGATACGTTGGCCTGCTCGGACATGGGCTCATCGCCATCGCCCCGCATCGCCATCGTGATCACCTGCTCGTAGTCATGGCTGTTGCGCAGACCCTCGGCCCAGAACTTGCGCAACGCATCGCCGTTCTTCTCGTAGTCCCACGGTCCTTTGCCGTAACGGTGCCATTCCTGCTGCGAGCGCATCATCGGCTCGTGATGCGAGGTGCCCATGACGATGCCCATCTCGTTGGCCAGCCGGGCGTTTTCCTTGTCGTCGTCGTTGAACGCCGAGTACCACATGGCCGGCCACAGGTAATTGGCGCGCATCCGCAGCATCAGTTCGAACAGCTTTTCATAGAACCGGTGGTTGAAGCCGCCGAATTTATCCTTGGCCCAGTTGGTCAGCGCCGGGGCCTCGTCGTTCAGGAAGATGCCGCGGTACTTCACGGCCGGCCGGTCGCTCACCAGCGTGCCGAATGGGACGACAGCGTGGTCCTTGCGGGGCACCGGCACGTCCGCCCACCAGTACCAAGGCGACACGCCCAGTTGCTCGGCCAGCGTGTAGATGCCAAAGATGGTGCCGCGTTTGTCGCTGCCGGCGATCACGAGGGCGCGCGCCACGCCTGGCATTGGCGCTTTCACAGCCTGCACCACGTAGCCTTCCCATTGGTCCTTGATTGCGCTGGTATTGAGCTTCTTCTGTGCGATCAGTTGATCGATCAGGCGGCTGTGGCCTATGGTGCCGATCAGGATCACGTCCTCACCGCTAACCGCGCCGGGCGTGTTTTGCAGGCTCAAGGCAGGGCGCTGGCTGCCCACCTTTTCGATGTCGCTTTGCAGATCGCGCGCCGCACGCAGCACGCCGGGGTAGTCGTCGCCATCCAGATGGATAGACGCCGTCTTTCCGCGCGAGATCAGTTCGACACCTGCGGCGGTGCCGGAATCCACGAACGGCTTCTGACCGATCGCCATCGCATTCGGCGACGCGGACAGGCAGGCGGCGATTGCAAAGCTTGAAACGAAGGAGCACAGCAATTTCATCGGCGGACCTTTTGTCGTTAGAAATATTTGTATCATCTTATAACATAAAATAGATAGCGCAATCATTTTTCGGCCAGGTGCAGCCGTTTCTCCGGCGGGGTCAGGTCCGGCAGCGCGGCACTAGCTCAATTCATCGCAGCTTGCTTGAAACGGGATCAGAACAGCGACTGCAGCGACAGGCGCTGGCCGCTCAGGGCGCCGTCGTAGCCGGGCAGGGCGGCCAGCGTGGTTTTGAACTCGTCGCTCTCCATCACCGCCAGCGCGGCGGCCACCAGCGGGGCGGCGGGCGCTTCGCGGGCGCAGGCGAAGAAGTAGCGCTCGCGCACCACCGGCACGAAATCCAGGTCGAAGCGGCGGGCGGCGGTTTCCACGCCGAAGCTGGCGTCGGCCATGTTGCTGGCGACGTAGGCGGCTACCGCCGCGTGCGTGAATTCGGCGCTCTCGAAGCCGTTGATGCGGTCCGGCGCGATGCCGTGGCCGTCCAGCAGCAGTTCCAGCAATAGCCGCGTGCCCGAGCCGCGCTGCCGGTTCACGAAGCGCACGTCCGGCCGCGCCAGGTCGTCCAGCGTGCGGATGTCTTTCGGGTTGCCCTTGGCGGTGAAGATGCCCTGCATGCGGTAGGCCAGGTGGATCAGCATCTGGCGGCCGGGATCAAGCAGCGGCCGGTACTTAGCCGCCGCCGCGCCTTCGAATTCGCCCACCGGCAGGTGGAAGCCTGCCAGATCGCACTCGCCGCGCGCCAGGGCGGCCACCGCTTCGGTGCTGCTGCGGTATTGCAGGTCCACCAGCACGCCTTGCTGTTCCAGCCGGCTCACCAGCGCCGCCACTGCGAAGCCGTGCGAGGCGGTCAGGCGCAAGGCGGGCGGGCGCTCGTCGAGCAGGCTGGCCAGCTCCTGCTGCAGCTCGGAGGCCAGGCTGTCCAGCATGGGGCTGAGGCGGGCGGCGATGCGCTTGTCGGCCCAGATCAATTTGTCTGCCAGCGGCGACAGCACCGTGCCCGAGCCGCGTGATTTGTGCACCAGTTCGGCTCCGAATTGCTGGTTGAACTCGTTCAGAAGTCCCCACGCGTGGCGGTAGGAGATGCCGCAGGCCTTGGCCGCCTGGCTGATGCTGCCGGAACTGCGCACCGCCGCAAGCAGGTCCAGCAGCACCGGCAGCGGCACCGCCTGGCCGTTCGGGTGGCGCAGTACCCAGTCCGGGCGGATCTCAACTTTGAACATATGCAAAATCCTTCATATTGCGTTGGTGTTTTTACAGTGCTAGCCTAGGTTCATGTTTGGATATTAACCGGAATATATGTTTTAAGGAACATAACTTGCCCGGTCCAAAGCAGATGATAAAGACAACGGAGGCATTATGCAGCAGCGTATTTCCCAGGCAAGCGCCATCCTTGCCGCCAGCAGCGGCGCGCAGGACCAGTTATTGCCGGTCCTGCACGCGATCCAGGATGCAATCGGTTATATCTCGCCCGAGCAGGTGGAAGAAATCGCCTCCACCTTCAACCTGTCGCGCGCCGAAGTGCATGGCGTGATCACCTTCTACCATTACTTCCGCACGCAGCCGCCGGCGCGCCAGGTGGTGCAGATCTGCCGCGCCGAGGCGTGCCAGAGCATGGGCGGCGACGCGCTGCTGGCGCATGCCGAGCAGGCGCTGGGCTGCAAGCTGCATGCGCACAGCACGGACGGCGAGTTCGCGCTGGAGCCGGTGTACTGCCTGGGACAGTGCGCCACCGCGCCGTCCATGATGATCAACGAAGCGCTGCATGCGCGCGTCACGCCGGCCCGTTTCGACGCGCTGCTGGCCAAAGTGAAGGAAGCAGCATGAGCATCCGCATCTACATCCCTTGCGATTCCACCGCGCTGGCGCTGGGCGCCGACGACGTGGCGGCCGCCATTGCCGCCGAAGCGGCGCGGCGCGGCGTGGACCTGAACATCGTCCGCAACGGCACGCGCGGCCTGCTGTGGCTGGAGCCGCTGGTGGAAGTGGCCACGGCGGACGGCCGCATCGGCTTCGGCCCGGTGGACGCGGCCGACGTGGGCGCGCTGTTCGACGCGGGCTTCCATCTCGGCCAGGGCGTGCATCCGCTGGCGCTCGGCCTGGTCGAGCAGATCCCCTACCTGGCCAAGCAAAGCCGGCTGACCTTCGCGCGCGCCGGCGTTACCGATCCGCTGTCGCTGGCCGACTACGAAGCGCATGACGGCTACAAGGGCCTGCGCAATGCGCTGGCGATGGAGCCGGCCGCCATCGTCTCCGCCGTGACGGCTTCCGGCCTGCGCGGCCGTGGCGGTGCCGCTTTCCCCACCGGGATCAAGTGGAACACGGTGCTGAAGGCGGCCGGTCCGCAGAAATACATCGTCTGCAACGCCGACGAGGGCGACTCCGGCACCTTCGCCGACCGCATCGTGATGGAGGGCGATCCCTTCATGCTCATCGAGGGCATGACCATCGCCGGGCTGGCCGTGGGCGCGAACAAGGGCTACATCTACGTGCGCAGCGAATACCCGCACGCCATCGCCAATCTGAACCACGCCATTGCCAGCGCGGTGCAGGCGGGCTACCTGGGCTCCAACATCCTGGGCTCGGGCCGCGCGTTCGAGCTGGAAGTGCGCAAGGGCGCCGGCGCCTACATCTGCGGCGAAGAAACCGCACTGCTGGAAAGCATCGAGGGCAAGCGCGGCGTGGTGCGCGCCAAGCCGCCGCTGCCTGCCCTGTCCGGCCTGTTCGGCCTGCCCACCGTCATCAACAACGTGCTGTCGCTGGCGGCCGTGCCGCTGATCCTGGACAAGGGCGCGGCCTACTACCAGAACTACGGCATGGGCCGTTCGCGCGGCACCTTGCCGGTGCAACTGGCCGGGAACATCAAGCACGGCGGCCTGATTGAACTGGCCTTCGGCGTCACGCTGCGCGACATCCTGTTTGAATACGGCGGCGGCAGCGCGTCCGGCCGGCAGATCAAGGCGGTGCAGGTGGGCGGTCCGCTGGGCGCCTACCTGCCCGAGTCGCAGTGGGACACGCCGCTGGACTACGAAGCCTTTGCTTCGCTGTGGGCGGTGCTGGGCCACGGCGGCATCGTGGTGCATGACGACAGCGCCGACATGGCCAAGCTGGCGCGCTACGCGATGGAATTCTGCGCCGTGGAATCGTGCGGCAAGTGCACGCCGTGCCGCATCGGCTCCACCCGTGGCGTGGAAGTCATCGACAAGATCCGCGAAGGCAGCGAGCGGCCCAAGCAAGTGATCCTGCTGCGCGAGCTGTGCGACACCATGCTGCATGGCTCGCTGTGCGCGATGGGCGGCATGACGCCGTACCCCGTGCTGTCGGCCCTGAACCACTTCCCGCAAGATTTCGGCCAGGTCTCCGCAGACCAGCGCGCCGCCTAGGAGATATAGATGATCGAGACCATTATCAGCCGCGACTTCGGCACCCCGCCCAGCCTGGCCACCGACTTCGTTACGCTGACCATCGACGGCCAGCGCGTAACGGTAGCCGCCGGCACCTCGGTGATGCGCGCCGCCGCCGAAAGCGGCACCAACATCCCCAAGCTGTGCGCCACCGACAGCCTGGAGCCGTTCGGCTCCTGCCGCTTGTGCCTGGTGGAGATCGAGGGCCGGCGCGGCTATCCCGCCTCCTGCACCACGCCGGTGGAGGAGGGCATGGTGGTGCGCACCCAGACCGCCAAGCTGCAGGAACTGCGCAAGGGCGTGATGGAGCTATACATTTCCGACCACCCGCTGGACTGCCTGACCTGCCCGGCCAACGGCAACTGCGAGCTGCAGGACATGGCCGGCGTGACCGGCCTGCGCGAGGTGCGCTACGGCTATGAAGGCGCCAACCACCTGAAATTGAAGAAGGACGAATCCAATCCCTACTTCACGTTCGACTCGTCCAAGTGCATCGTCTGCAACCGCTGCGTGCGCGCCTGCGAGGAAACCCAGGGCACCTTTGCTCTCACCATTTCCGGACGCGGCTTCGAGTCGCGCGTGTCGGCCGGGCAGAACGAGAGCTTCATGGAATCGGAGTGCGTGTCCTGCGGCGCATGCGTGGAAGCATGCCCCACCGCCACCCTGCAGGAAAAGACCGTGATCTGGCTGGGCCAGGCCGAGCACAAGGTGACCACCACTTGCGCCTATTGCGGCGTGGGTTGCTCGCTGGACGCGGAGATGAAGGGCAGCGAAGTGGTGCGCATGGTGCCCACCAAGGACGGCAAGGCCAACGAAGGCCACGCGTGCGTGAAGGGCCGCTTCGCGTGGGGCTACGCCACCCATAAGGACCGCATCCTGAAGCCGATGATCCGGTCCAAGATCACCGACCCGTGGAAGGAAGTGTCGTGGGACGAGGCGCTGGACTACGCGGCCTCCGAATTCAAGCGCATCCAGGCCAAGCACGGCCAGGACTCGATCGGCGGCATCGTCTCCTCGCGTTGCACCAATGAGGAAGGCTACCTGGTGCAGAAGCTGGTACGCGCGGCGTTCGGCAACAACAACGTGGACACTTGCGCCCGTGTTTGCCATTCGCCCACCGGCTATGGCCTGAAGCAGACGCTGGGCGAATCGGCCGGCACGCAGACCTTCGCGTCCGTCGCCAAGTCCGACGTCATCATGGTGATCGGCGCCAATCCAACCGACGGCCACCCGGTGTTCGCCTCGCGCATGAAGCGCCGGCTGCGCCAGGGCGCCAAGCTGATCGTCATCGACCCGCGCCGCATCGACCTGGTGAAGTCGCCGCACATCCGCGCGCAGTACCACCTGCAGCTGCGGCCCGGCACCAACGTGGCCATGGTCAGCTCGCTGGCCCACGTGATCGTGACCGAAGGCCTGCTGGCGGAAGACTTCATTGCCGAGCGTTGCGAAGAGCGCGCCTTCAACCAGTGGCGCGAATTCGTGGCGCAGGAATCCAACTCGCCGGAAGCGATGGAAGCGGTGACCGGCGTGCCGGCCGAGCAGGTGCGCGCTGCGGCACGCCTGTTCGCCACCGGCGGCAACGGCGCCATCTTCTACGGCCTGGGCGTGACCGAGCATGCGCAAGGCTCCACCACCGTGATGGGCATCGCCAACCTGGCCATGGCCACCGGTAACGTGGGCCGCGAAGGCGTGGGCGTGAACCCGCTGCGCGGCCAGAACAACGTGCAGGGCTCGTGCGACATCGGCTCCTTCCCGCACGAGCTGCCGGGCTACCGCCACGTGTCCGACACCACCGTGCGCATGCAGTTCGAAGCCGCGTGGGGCGTGGAACTGCAGGCCGAACCCGGCCTGCGCATCCCCAACATGTTCGAAGCGGCGCTGGACGGCAGCTTCAAGGGCCTGTATTGCCAGGGCGAGGACATCGTGCAGTCCGACCCGAACACCCAGCACGTGATCGCCGCCATGGAAGCCATGGAGTGCATCGTGGTGCAGGACATCTTCCTCAACGAAACCGCCAAGTATGCACACGTGCTGCTGCCGGGTTCCTCCTTCCTCGAGAAGGACGGCACCTTCACCAACGCCGAACGCCGCATCTCGCGCGTGCGCAAGGTGATGGCGCCGAAAGCCGGCTACGCCGACTGGGAAGTGACGGTGCAACTGTCCAACCGCCTGGGCTACCCGATGAACTACTCCCACCCGTCGCAGATCATGGACGAAATCGCGCGCCTGACACCGACCTTCAGCGGCGTGAGCTACGCCAAGCTGGACAAGCTGGGCAGCATCCAGTGGCCGTGCAACGATGCCGCGCCGGAAGGCACGCCGACCATGCACGTCGACCGTTTCGTGCGTGGCCAGGGGCGCTTCATCATCACCCAGTACGTGCCGACCGACGAGAAGGTGACGCGCATGTATCCGCTGATCCTGACCACGGGCCGCATCCTGTCGCAATACAACGTGGGCGCGCAGACGCGCCGTACCGAGAACGTGCGCTGGCACGCCGAGGACAGGCTGGAGATCCACCCGCACGACGCGCAGGAGCGCGGCATCAAGGACGACCAGTGGGTGGGCATCCAGAGCCGGGCAGGGGAGACCGTGCTGCGCGCGCTGGTGACGGAGCGCATGCAGCCGGGCGTGGTGTACACCACCTTCCACTTCCCGGAATCGGGAGCGAACGTGATCACCACCGAGAACTCGGACTGGGCCACCAACTGCCCGGAATACAAGGTGACGGCGGTGCAGGTGATGCCGGTGCAGCAGCAGTCCGACTGGCAGATCGAGTTCGCGCGCTTCCACGAAGAACAGATGGCACTCAAGGAAGCCGCGGCGGCGCAGCCGGCGTAAGGAGAAGAGACGATGAACATCCACCACCTGGTCACCATGGCCAACCAGATCGGCTCCTTCTTCGCGTCCTACCCGGACCAGGAGGAGGCCCGCACCGAGATCGCCAACCACCTGCAGCGCTACTGGGCGCCGCCGATGCGGCGCCAGCTGCTGGCACACGTGGCCGAACACGGCGGGGAGGGGCTGGCGCCGCTGGTGCTGGCCTCCATCCAAGCCAACACCGTGCGGCTGACGCCAGCCCCCGCGAGGGGGCCGGCCCAGGCCGAAGCCTAGTCCCGGGACAGGGCGTAGCCGCCCCGGTGCGGCTACGCCACCTGCAACATCACCTTCCCGATATGCGCGCTGGTTTCCATCAGCGCGTGCGCCTCGCCCGCCTGCTCCAACGGATAACTCCGATAAATCACCGGCCGGATCAACCCATCCTCAATCAACGGCCACACCCGCTCGCGCAGCTTGCGAGCGATAGCCGCCTTGAACGCCACCGGCCTTGGCCGCAACGTCGACCCCGTTACGCTCAGCCTGCGCAGCAAAATCTGCCCCAGCGGCACCTCCACCCTGGCCCCGCCCAATAGCGCAATAAACACCAGCCGCCCATCATCCGCCAGGCAATTCAACTCGCGCGGCACATAATCCCCGCCCACCATATCCAGAATCACATCCACGCCCCGGCCACCGGTGGCATCCTTCACCGCCGCCACAAAATCCCCGGTCCGGTAATTAATCGCCAGATCCGCCCCCAGCTCCCTGCAAGCGCGGCACTTCTCATCCGACCCCGCCGTGGTGAACACCCTGTGCCCCAGCGCCTTGGCCAGCTGAATCGCCGTCACCCCAATCCCCGACGTCCCACCCTGCACCAGCAAGGTCTCCGTGGGCGCCAGCGCGGCCCGGTCAAACACATTGCTCCACACCGTAAAAAACGTCTCCGGCAGCGAAGCCGCCTCCAGCATCGACCAGCCGCGCGGAATCGGCAGGCACAACTCAATCTGCGCCGGGCAGTACTGCGCATACCCGCCCCCCTGCACCAATGCGCACACCTGGTCCCCGATATGCCAGCCGCTGTCCCCCACGTGCCCCGCCACGATCTCGCCCGCCACCTCCAGCCCCGGCAAATCCGATGCTCCCTCCGGCACCGGATATTTCCCGATGCGCTGCAACAAATCCGGCCGGTTAATCCCCGCCGCATGGACCTTGATCAGCACCTGCCCCGGCAACAGCGACGGGCGCGGACGCTCGCACAACTGCAGCACTTCCGGCCCGCCGGGCTGGGTAATTTCGATAGCGCGCATGGTTCCCCCTTCTATAAATAGAGGAAACCGATGGTAGGCGCGGACCGCAAAAATCCCCATGACCGCAGTCAATTTTCCCGAATATGGCCATCCTGCGAATCTTGACCGGGGTCAATGCAACTGATCAGGACCGCTGCCTATCATGCAACTATCTCGCGGTGCGAACCGCATGCCATACTATCTATCAAAAAACTATATCTACCTGGAGACAGTCTATGAGCAAAGCATTAGACGGAGTGCGCGTCCTCGATTTCACGCACGTGCAGTCAGGCCCGACCTGTACCCAACTGCTGGCCTGGTTCGGCGCCGACGTGATCAAGGTGGAGCGGGCCGGGGAGGGCGACGCCACCCGTGGCCAGTTGCGCGACATCCCCGGCGTGGACAGCCTGTACTTCACCATGCTGAACCACAATAAGCGCTCCATCACGCTGGACACCAAGAAAACCATGGGCAAACAGGTGCTGGAAACCCTGATCCGCGACTGCGACGTGCTGGTGGAGAATTTCGCCCCCGGCGCGCTGGACCGCATGGGCTTCAGCTGGGAGCGCATCCAGGAGCTGAACCCGCGCATGATCGTCGCGTCTGTTAAAGGCTTCGGCCCCGGCCCCTACCAGCACTGCAAGGTGTACGAAAACGTGGCCCAATGCGCCGGCGGCGCCGCCGCCACCACCGGCTTCGACGACGGTCCGCCAGTGGTTACCGGCGCGCAGATCGGCGACAGTGGCAGCGGCCTGCACCTGGCGCTGGGCATCGTCACCGCGCTGTACCAGCGCAACGCCACCGGCCGTGGCCAGAAGGTCGACACCGCCATGCAGGACGCCGTGCTGAACCTGTGCCGCGTGAAGCTGCGCGACCAGCAGCGCCTGGAGCGCACCGGCACCATGGAAGAATACCCGCAGTTCGCCGAAGGCACCTTCGGCGACTCCGTGCCGCGCGCAGGCAATGCCTCCGGCGGCGGCCAGCCAGGCTGGATCCTCAAATGCAAAGGCTGGGAGACCGACCCCAACGCCTATATCTACTTCATCGCCCAGGCGCCCGTGTGGCCCGCGATTTGCCGCGTGATCGGCCGCGAAGGCTGGATCACCGACCCGGACTACGCCACCCCGCGCGCGCGCCTGCCGCGCCTGATGTCCATCTTCGCCACGGTGGAAGAGTGGACCCGCGAGCACACCAAGTTCGAAGCCATGGACATCCTCAACCAGTTCGACATCCCCTGCGGGCCTATCCTGTCGATGAAGGAAATCGCCGAAGAACCGTCGCTGCGCGCCAGCGGCACCATCGTGGAGGTGGACCACCCGGAGCGCGGCAAGTACCTCACGGTGGGGAACCCGATCAAGCTCTCCGACAGCCCCACCGACATCACCCGCTCGCCGCTGCTCGGCGAGCACACCGACGAGGTGCTGCGCGAACTGGGCTACAACGACCTGCAGATAACCGCGCTGCGTGACGAGCGCGTTATCTGAACCGGCCGGCAGCGGCGCTAACGTCATGCATTACGCCACCCCCGGCACCGGCGCGGGCTCCGGCTCCGCACCCAACGTGGCCGGCGCCAGCCTGGCCACGGCTGCAGCGCCCCGGCCTGCGGCCCACCTGAACCGCCTGTTCGGCGAGCTGCCCTTCCTCGACCGCTTTGAGGCAGCGGCGCAAGCCGGATACGACCGCGTGGAATTCCTGTTCCCATACTCCTATCCCGTGGAGCAGATAGCGCACCGCCTGTGCAGCCACGGCCTGCAGCTGGTGCGCCACTGCCTGCCCGCCGGCGACTGGATCGGCGGCGAGCGCGGCATCGCCTGCCTCCCGGACCGCACCGGCGAATTCCGCTACGGCGTGGAAGAAGCCATCCGCTACGCGCGCCCGCTCGGCGTGCACCAGCTGCGCTGCCTGGCCGGCCTGTTGCCGCCGGACCTGGCGCCCGACCTGGCGCGCCAGACCCTGGTGACCAACCTGCGCTACGCCGCCACAACGCTCAAGCCGCACGGCATTGGCCTGTACATCGCCCCGCACAGCGTGGCGGACGCCGCCTGCATGGCCGCCATGGCCAGCCCCGTCGGCGCGCCCGACGCGGCAAACCATTTCCTCACCGGCAGCGCCCAGGCGCTCGCCATCATCCGCGACACCGGCTCCGACAATCTCTTCCTGCAGGACTAACCGAACAACCAGGATCACTCATGAAACAGCGCACGCGCGTCTACACCCATGTCGATTGCTACGATCACCAGCCCGGAGCGGGGCACCCCGAATCGCCGCAGCGGCTGGCGCTGGTGCTCGAAGCGCTGAAGACGTCCGAGTTCGCCGCGCTGGACTGGAAGGAAGCCCCGCTGGGCACGCGCGCGCAAGCCGAACTGATCCACGACGCCGACTACTACGACGCGATATTGGAAGCCGTCCCCCAGCGCGGCGCCGTGCCGCTGGACGGCGGCGACACCATGCTCTCCGCCGGCTCCTGGCAAGCGCTGATGCGCTGCATCGGCGCCGCCTGCGCCGCTGTGGACGACGTGATGCTGGGCGAAGCCGCCAACGTATTCTGCGCCACCCGCCCGTGCGGCCACCACGCCGAGCCGGACCGCGCCATGGGCTTCTGCATCTTCAACCACGCCGCCATCGCCGCCGCGCATGCCAGCCGCACGTATCAGCTGGAACGGGTGGCGGTGGTGGATTTCGACGTCCATCATGGCAACGGCACGCAGGCCGCGTTCTCGCCGCTGCCAGGGCTGTTCTACGCCTCCTGCCACCAGTCGCCGCTGTATCCCGGCACGGGCCTACGCAGTGAAACCGGTAGCCGCAATAACATCCTCAACGTGCCGCTGCCACCCGGCTGCGACTCGCCCATGTTCCGCGACCGCATCCGCCACGACCTGCTGCCCGCGCTGCGCAACTGGGCGCCGGAGTTGATCGTTATCTCCGCTGGTTTTGACGCCCACCGTGAAGATCCGCTGGCGGGCCTACAGCTCGTGGATGCCGATTTCCACTGGATCACGAGGGAGCTGATGGAAGTGGCTGCGGACACCGCCCAAGGTCGCATTGTTTCCATTCTGGAGGGCGGGTACAGTATGGCCGGGCTGACGGGCGGCGTCGCCGCCCACGTGCGCGCGCTGACGAGCTGAAGTCCCCCTTCTCTCCGCCGGAGTTGTGCAAGTCATCGATACGAGACAGTCGATCGCCGCCCATCTCAAAATGAGATAGCATTGGCTGTTTGCACAACCTAAAGTCAGTGTATGGAGAAGCCACTTCCCAATATGGCGGTCGCCGAGATTGCCGCGCACTGTAAGGCCTTGTCGTCATTGGTGCCTCTGCACATTATTCGGAATCCGACGGAGTACGACCGAGCCGTCACCGCACTGAACGGCTTGCTTGATGCCGGTGCGGCAAACGAGGATCATCCATTGGCTGATCTTGTCCATACGCTTGGGCTGTTGATCGGTGATTACGACGATGAGCACTTTGCTCCTGAGCTAGGGAGGCGCTGATCAATTGAGCTTTTCGGCAGAACTGGACGTGTTCAGCGTTCCAGTTGTGGTCTCGAAAACTCAAAGAAGGGCATAAAAAGCGGCAAATTCGCCCCCGAGTCTGCTTA